>NZ_PIBN01000001.1:0-859990 GCF_002806655.1 Klebsiella sp. K-Nf6
AGCCGCCACCCGGCAAAAAAGCGGCATCATAGCCGCGACCTGGCGCCCGGCGGCGCTGCGCTTGCGCGGGCCTACGGACCGAAGAATCGCTTTGGCCTGAAAGCGCAGCCCTGTAGGCCGGGTCAGGCGTAGCCGCCACCCGGCAAAAAAGCGATTCTTTCGCGAGTTGATACTGTAGCGGTAAAACGCCCCTGCGTTTGTCTGGAAGAGCCCTTGTACGCCTCATACGAGTGCATCGCGGTTTCCTTTTTCAGCTTAGTCGTTCGCCACGTTTTGCAACAGCTTGCGCCACTCGCTAAGGGCGGGGACGCTGAATCCGTTGCGCCAGATAAGTTGGGTGGTCGCCTCGCACAGCGGTTCGCTAAGGCAGTTTTCTGGAAGCATCATCAGCGCCAGCACGCTCTGCGGCAGCAGGCCGGCGTAGCGTCCGGAAGCCACGCAGGCGAGCATGCTGTGATAGGAGTTCACCTCATGTACCTCGACGGTCATCTGCTGCGCCGCCAGCCAGCGTTCGCCCAGCGCGCGGTAGCTGCAGCCGCTGGCGAATGCCGCGAACCGCAGCGGGCCCGGGGTCTGCGGACGGACCACCATCAGAGTTTCATAAAACACCGGGGCTGATTCCAGTTCGGGCGGACACGCGGGTTGACCATCAGCCCCCGGGGGCAGGCAGACCAGCGCGGCATCGAGGCTGGCGTTGACCACCTGCTCGATCAGCTGGCAGGTAGGCTGGGTGATCAGCAACACCTCTACCTGCGGGCACCGCTGTTGAAAGCGAGTCAGCAGCGGCGGCAGACGGCTGGCGGCGGTTGCCTCCATCGCGCCCAGCCGCAGGGTACCGCCGGGCGTCGCTGGATGCAGGGCCTGCTTTGCTTCCTCCGCGAGACTCAGGATCCGCCGGGCATAGCTGAGAAACTGAATGCCTGCCGGGGATGGCACCATCTTTTTGTTGCTACGGACGAAGAGTTCCACGCCAAGTTCCTCTTCCAGCTGCTGAATACGGGTGGTGATATTGGATTGCGCGCGGCCGAGCCGTTTCGCTGCCTGCGTCACGCTTTGCGTTTCTGCCACCTGGATAAAGATCTGCAGTGTGCTGTGGTTCATATTTTTATTCTCAATATGAAAATGATATTGATCTTATCATCTTTAAAGGAGATGGTAAGCCTCCGGCATCGCTAATGCATGAGGAAACCATGAGCAACCCGCTGCTTTCGCTTCTTGATATTGATTATCCCCTGATTCAGGCCCCGATGGCGGGCGTCTCCACCCCCGCGCTGGCTGCCGCGGTAAGTCATGCCGGCGCGCTGGGTTCGCTGGGGCTGGGCGCTTCAACCGTTGCCCAGGCGGAAGCGATGATAGTCGCCACCCGCCAGCTGACGGACCGCCCGTTCAATGTCAATCTGTTCTGCCATGCGTCGCCGCGACGCGATGCCCGGCGGGAAGCCGACTGGGCAGAGACGTTGCGCCCCCATTTTGCCCGCTATGGCAGTACGCCACCGGATTCGTTAAGCGAGATCTACCAGACATTTATCGGTCATGCGCCGATGCTGGAGCTGCTTCTCGACCTGTCGCCGGCGGTGGTGAGTTTTCATTTTGGTCTTCCTGAACGTGAGACGATCCAGCGTCTGCGACAGCAGGGGATTGTCACCCTGGCGACGGCAACCTCGCTCCAGGAGGCGCTGCTGATTGAGCAGCAGGGGATCGACGTGGTGGTCGCTCAGGGCTATGAGGCGGGCGGGCACCGGGGGATCTTCGCTCCGCAGGAGCCTGATGCCCAACTGAGCACCTTCACCCTGGTGCAACTTCTGCGGCGTCGGCTAACCATCCCGGTGGTGGCCGCCGGGGGCATCATGGACGGGGCGGGGATCACCAGCGTAATGCAGTTGGGCGCGCAGGGCGTTCAGCTCGGTACGGCGTTTTTACTCTGTCCGGAATCGGCCGCCGACGCCGGTTATCGCGCGGCGATCAACAACAGCATTGACGGGCGTACGGTGCTAACCTCCGCGATATCCGGGCGTCCGGCACGCTGTCTGGCGAATGCCTTCTGTGCGCTGGGGGAAGCCTGTCAGGCGAGCGCCGTGCCGGATTATCCGCTGGCGTATGATATCGGCAAAGCGCTGGCCGCCGCCGCGAAAGCCCAGGGCGTCCATGAGTATGGCGCCCACTGGGCCGGGCAGGGTGTGGGGTTGATCCGCGAGGGTGACGCCGCCGGTCTGGTGCGCCAGCTGGCGGCAGAGTGCGGCTGGAACTAATGTCTGACGGTTAGCGACGGTGAGCGAGGCTGCGCACCAGCCGATCGCCGGCCATTTGCACCCCCTGGACCATCGCCACCAGGATCAGCACCGTGCCAAACATGACTTCATTATTAAACCGCTGATAGCCGTAGCGGATGGCGAGGTCGCCAAGTCCACCGCCGCCGATCACGCCGGCCATGGAGGAGAAACCAATCAGCATCACGATGGTTAGCGTGATCCCGGCCAGCAGCGTTGGCAGGGCTTCCGGCAGCAGGGATTTAAAAATCACGTGCCAGACGTTGCCGCCCATCGACAGAATGGCTTCGATTCTCCCGTAGTCCACCTCGTCGAGCGCGTTTTCCGTCAGACGGGCAAAGAACGGAAAGGCGCCGATGGTCACCGGCACGATGGCGGCGGTGCTGCCCAGCGTGGTGCCGACGATCAGGCGGGTAAAGGGGATCAGGGCGATCAGCAGCACGATAAACGGCAGCGACCTGCCGATGTTGATCACCGCGCCTAACAGCGCGTTCAGTTTCGGCATCGGCGCCAGCCCGTTGGCGCGGGAAATAAATAACAGCACGCCGGTGGGCAGCCCGATCAGCACGGTAAACAGGGCCGCCAGGCCCACCATATAAAGCGTATCCAGCGTGCCGTCGAGTAATAACGGCCACAAATCTTCCCAGCTCATGCTACTCCGCATAATGGCCTCCCCTGAACGCCGTGACGGGTAAGAAAATCTTGTTCAGCCTGCGGGTCGTGCAGCAGCGACTGGCGCAGCCGCGACCATGGGGTCACCAGCAGGTCGGCGAGTTTACCGCTCTCGACAATCTCGCCCTGTTCCAGCAGCGCCGCATGGTCACAGATGGTTTTCACCACCTCCAGCTGGTGCGTAATCAGCACGATGGTCAGATTGAGGCGCTGGTTAATATCCGCCAGCAGGGCCAGCACCGAGGCGGTGGTCTCGGGATCCAGCGCACTGGTCGCCTCGTCGCACAGCAGCACTTCCGGCCGGGCGGCCAGCGCCCGGGCGATGCCGACGCGCTGTTTTTGCCCGCCGGAAAGCTGCGACGGGAAGGCGGCGGCCTTTTCGCTGAGATCCACCAGCTCCAGCAGTTCGCGCACCCGAGCCTCGCGAGCGGCCCTCGGCACCCCGGCAATCTCCAGCGGCACCGCGACGTTGTCGGCGACGGTGCGGGCATGCAGCAGATTGAAGTGCTGGAAAATCATCCCGGTACGCAGGCGATAATCCCGCAGCGCCGCCTTGTTCAACTGGGTAATATCCTGTCCGTTCACCAGAATGCGGCCCGAGGTGGGCCGCTCCAGTAAATTGAGACAGCGGATGAGCGTACTTTTGCCGGCGCCACTGCGCCCGAGAATGCCGTATATTGCCCCTTTCGGTATCTGCAACGCGATATCGTTCAGCGCCGGTCGGCCGGTTCCGGCGTAGGTTTTGCTCAGCCCTTCGATGGTTATCATGACTGAGGGGCCACCGGGATCACCGAGCCGTTGTAGGTTTTGCGGATAAACTCCGCCACCTGCGGTGACGTCAGATCTTTCGCCAGCGCCTTAATGCGCGGGTCATTCGCCAGGGCTGGGGTGGTCACCAGAATATTGGCGTACGGGTTATGCTCGGCGCTTTCCAGCCCCAGGGCATCTTTTGCTGGCACCAGGCCGGCTTCCAGGGCGTAGTTGCCGTTAATCACCGCCAGGTCGACATCGTCGAGAGAACGCGGGATCTGCGGTGATTCAATCTCCAGAATCTTCAGGTGTTTCGGGTTCTCGACAATATCCTTCGGCGTCGCCAGGGTGGTGGCCGGGTCGCTAAATTTGGGATCCAGCTTGATAAGCTTCTGCGCCTGCAGCAGGAACAGCGCCCGGCTCAGGTTAGTGGTGTTATTCGGCACCGCCACGGTGGCGTTTTCCGGCAGTGATGAGAAATCTTTATGCTTGTGCGAGTAGATCCCCAGCGGCTCAATATGAACGGTGGCCGCGACGGCAAAGGTTTTACCCAGTGCTTTTTCCTGATCCTTCAGATAGGGGACATGCTGGAAGTAGTTGGCATCCACATCGCCACTGGCCAGCAGTTCATTGGCGTTGACCCCGCTGGTCAGCTCCACCACCTTCAGATCGAGACTTGGATCGATTTTTTTGATGTAGTTGAGGATCTCCGCGTGGGGAACCGGGTCCGCGGCGACGCGCAGCGCGGCAGCCTGGGCAGACGTCCATGCCAGAGAAAGAGACAGTGCGACCCCTGCCAGTTTAAAAGCGGCATATTTCATGGTGTGTTCCTTTTTAGTTATGGTTAAACGATCAATTGCTCGGCGCGTTCGCGAAACACGTCCTGATAGTAGCGTTCCGCCACGTCCGGATGGGAACGCAGACGGCCCTTGAGATAATTCCAGCCGACATCGCGCAGCAGCGGATTGTGCGGGTCGCTGTCCGGACCTCGCGCTTCACGCGCCAGTTCGGGCGGCAGGGTGTAAACCGGCACCACTGCGTCAAGCTGGGCACCGAGGAAGAAAGCAATGGAGAGGCGCTGCTGCTGCGCCGGCGGCGACACCACGCGATGGACGGTGGCGCGCAAATACCCGTTGGTCGCCAGCTCCAGCAGTTCGCCAATATTGACCACAAAGCTGCCGGCCAGCGGCACGGCGTCGATCCATTGTCCAGGCGCGACCTCTACCTGCAGTCCTTTTTGCTCGTCCTGCAGCAGGAAGCTGAGAAAACCGGAATCTTTATGGGCGCCGACGCCCTGGCTGCTTTGGGTCTCCTGCTGGCCGGGATAGCGGATCAGTTTGATATGCTCGTTGGGTTTCTCGCCGTAGAGCCGGTCAAAGGCATTCTCCGGGAGCTGCAGGGCTTCGGCAAAAGCGCGCAGCAGGCGGATGCCCACCTGGGTCATCTGCTGTTGCCAGTGAAGTAACACCGGTTTAAGCGACGGCAGGGCGGCAGGCCACAGATTCGGACCCTGCAGGCGCTGCCAGCGCGGGGCGTCGTCGCTGAGGGTCAGCGCCGGACGTTCGGCGCCGATATCAAACTGCTCTCGCCAGTCAGGCTGGCCGCGCGTTAGCTCCGATGCCGCGCGGTTATAGCCGCGAAAATGGGGGGAGTGGATCATCGCCACCTGCTGCTTTTGCGCCTCATCGAGAGCAAAAAAGCGTTGGGACTGGCGCTGAACTTCATATTGAAGCGCGTCGTCCACACCGTGGTTGATCAAATAGAAGAAGCCGATGTCGCGGGCGGCGTGACGTAGGTCGGCCAGGAAGGCCGCTTTATCCGCGGGGTCCGAGTAGCGGGCCAGGTCGAGAATCGGCAGGGTGGTCGCGTTCATTGTGTTCTCCGAAAACGGGGTAATAAGTTATGGATCGATTCAGGTTCAGGGTTCGGGCACAACAGCAGCGCATGGTGATTTCCTCTGTCCGGGGCTGAACACAGCTTGCCTCAAGGCCAAATAAGCAACCAATAACGTTATTTTCTAATTTATGACCGCGCGGGGTTCAGTGCTTTTGCGTTAAATAGATATAGGCGCGAAGCGCGTAATGAAGCCGGTTGCGCCCGTCGGTCAGAGCCAGTAAGGTAGGCGCACTTTTTTAATGCGGAACGGACGTATCGTAATGCACAGCTCGAAAGATCCTCTGCACGGCGTGACGCTGGAAGCGTTGCTCAATGCCCTGGTGGCGCGCTATGGCTGGGCGGAAATGGCCCGCCAGGTCAACATTAACTGCTTTAAAAGCGATCCCAGCATTAAGTCCAGCCTCAAATTTCTCCGCCGGACGCCGTGGGCGCGCAAAGAGGTGGAGGCCATGTATCTCGCCTCCCTTGATGATGACGCGCCGGTGGAGAAAGCGGATCCCTGGGCAAACTGGCAGAAAAAATAACCCTTACCACAGGACACCATCATGCAGAGCTGGAGCAGTAAAGATTTCACCGCCGACCGCGCGTGGGGCGCGCTGGATATCGCCAATTTTTCCGGGACCACCGTGCGTCTGCACTGGACCGACCAACCCTATATCTGGCACATCAACGATGGTCAGGAGGTGTTTGCCGTGATGGATGGTCAGGTGGCGATGCATGTGAAAGTCGACGGCGAGGAGCAGGTCATCATGCTGAACGCTGGCGATATCTTCTACGCCGAGGTGGGATGCGAGCATGTCGCCCATCCGCAGGGGGCGGCGCGTATTCTGGTGATCGAGAAAGAAGGGTCGGTCTGATCCTCCCGGCGGGCGGTTCTTAGCCCGCCGTTTCATCACCGGTCAGATTCAACATACCGCGTTGATATAAATCACTTATCCTGCTTTCGATATATTTAATTCTTGTTTGCCATTCCCTTCACCCCAGCACTATCTTTTGCCGCAGGCGCCTGAACAGGCACAATCGCGGGAGAGATCATGGCAACCTTGCAGTGGGACCACGCAGTACAGTTTGTGAATCAGCCGGAAGCGGCCATTCAGACCTTTGCCGACCAGCAGCTGCGGGCGGTAGCCGGAGGGCGGCATCCGGGGTGGGGAACCCGCAATGCGCTGAGCTATTTTGGCCTGACCTATATCGAATTCCTCGCCATTTCCGACCCGGACGAACTGCGCGCCGCGACGGACAGGTTCCTGCTTTCGCGGGATGCCGAGCGGTTGCTGCCGGAGAACGAAGCGCTGTTTCGGGTAGCGCTGCGCAGCGACGACATCGAGGCCACTCATGACCAGTTGCGTCGCAAGGGGTTGGCGGTGTCACCGATTGTCGATGGTCAGCGCAACGATCCGCAGGGCAATGTCATCCGCTGGCGGATCTTCACCATCGATGGCGACACTGACGGGCTGGTCTATCCATTTGTGCTGCAGTGGGGAGAAGACGATACCACCCGGCTGGCGCGGCTGCGTTCCCAGGAGCTGGACGTGCCGCATCCGCTGGGCGACATTGCGCTTGAGCAGGCGGTGTTCGAGGTGGTCAATCCGCAGGCGGTGCGCGATCGCTGGCAGGCGCTGCTGGGCTTCCCGCCCCAGGGGGAGCAGGGACTGGACGTGGGCGGCCAGTGGTTTACTTTCCGCGAAGGACCCGCCAACCAGCTGACCGAACTGGTGTTTCGCGTCGCCAACCCGGCGCTTAAGGGACAGCGCTTTCGCGTCGGCAACGGCGTGTATCGCTTTACATAAAAGCTGAATCTAGCGTGCCGTGGCGCGCAGGGCCCCCGGCGGCTGGCCGGTGATGCGTTTGAAGGCCCGGCTGAAGGCCGCCAGCGATTGATACCCGAGGCTGAAGGCGACCGTTTCCAGCGCCTGGCCTTCGTGGGTAATGTACTGCACCGCCAGCCGCATACGCAGCTCGGTCAGATAGCGGGCGGGGGTGGTGTCTGTCGCGGCGAGAAAACGTTCCGCGAACAGCGAGCGTGAAAGCCCCGCCTCCCGCGCCAGATCTTCCACTTTCCAGTTGACCCCCGGGCGCTGATGCATGGCATAGATCGCTTTTGCCAGCCGGGGATCGCGCAGGACCTGTACCCAACCGGTGGCGTTGCCACATCCGCACTCTACCCAGCCACGGACAATCAGCGCGGCCACCACGTCCGCCAGCCGGGCGAGGATCCCGGCATAGCCTACCTGGCGGGTGAGGGATTCCCGCTCCATTGCCACCAGCAGCGGCTGGATCTCCGGCCAGGTGTTTAGCAGGCTGCTGACCCGCATCACCTCGGGCATGGCCTTTACCAGCGGCTGCATGCCGCCGAGCTCAAAGTCCATACAACCGCTGAAAATGACGGCGCGCTCCGGGCAGTCCGGGCGGCCGCCGGCGTTGATACAGCTCACTGTGCTGCACACCGTTTCGCTGGGTAGCTGGGCCACATTGACCACCGTGGCCTGCGGATCCGAGAGCAGGGCGTGCCCGTCGCCGTTGGGAATAAACAGCGCATCGCCGCTCTCGAGGGTGAACTGTTCTCCACTGGCCATGCGCAGCAGCACCGGCCCGCGGCTGATGAAATGGAACTGGGCTTTGCCCGCCACGGCGCTAAAGCCGACACCGAACGGGCGTGCGGTTTCGATGCGCCGGTAGTTAACGCCGGAGAGGCGCATACCGCGTAACAGTTCGCTGGTCAGGTCGATAGTAGGCTGGCTCATGGTAATTCCGGACGAATAATCAATAACTGAAGAGTATGCATCATATATCGTCCGAAGGTAAGTCCCTAAGATGACCAGGATGTTAATAAAACTGGAGAGTTGTATATGAGTTCCTGCATAGCTGCTGACGCGAGCCTGTCTCCCGCCAAACCTGCCTGGCGCGCCGTCTATGCCCTGGCCCTCGGGGTGTTCGGCCTGATCGTGGCCGAGTTTCTGCCCGCCAGCCTGTTAACGCCGATGGCCAGCAGCCTCGGCGTCAGTGAAGGGATGGCCGGACAGGCGGTCACCGCGACGGCGCTGGTGGCGTTAGTCACCGGCCTGCTGATCGCCACCGCCACCCGCAATATCGATCGCCGCTGGGTGCTGATGTTCTTTTCCGTGCTGCAAATAGTCTCCAGCCTGATGGTCGCTTTTGCCGATTCGCTGGCGTTTCTTCTGCTGGGTCGTCTGCTGCTGGGGGTCGCCATCGGCGGCTTCTGGGCGATGTCCACTGCCACGGCGATGCGTCTGGTGCCGGCGGCCCATGTGCCGAAGGCGCTGGCGATCATCTTTTCCGCGGTGTCTGTCGCTACGGTGGTAGCCGCGCCGCTCGGCAGCTATCTTGGCGAGCTGATCGGCTGGCGCAACGTGTTTATTCTCTGTGCGATACCCAGCCTGCTGGCGCTGCTCTGGCAACTGTGGGTGCTGCCCTCCATGCGTCCGGAGAGCGTCGGGACCTTCTCCACGCTGTTCAGGGTGCTGCGCCGTCCCGGTATGCTGGGCGGCATGCTGGCGACGATCCTGATTTTTAGCGGCCATTTCGCCTTCTTTACCTACCTGCGGCCGTTCCTTGAGACCGTGGCGCAGGCCAGTGTCGAAGGCGTCTCGCTGATATTGCTCGGCTTCGGTATCGCTAACTTTATCGGCACCTCGGTGGCGAGCTATCTGCTGAGCCGTAGCCTGCGCCTGACCCTGGCGCTGGTGCCGTTGATGATGAGCGTTCTGGCGCTGCTGATGGTGACGTTTGGCCATTTGACCGTGCTGGACGGGCTGCTGGTCGCCCTGTGGGGATTTGCCTTCGGTCTGGTGCCGGTGGCCTGGTCCACCTGGCTTGCCACCACCGTGCCGGATGAAGCAGAAAGCGCGGGCGGTCTGCTGGTCGCCTCTATTCAGCTGGCCATCAGCGCCGGGGCCGCCGGCGGCGGGGCGGTATTTGATTTGCACGGCGCCAGCGGCGTCTTCACCGGCAGCGGTCTGCTGTTGTTGAGCGCGATGGTGATTGTCTTCGCCGCCGTGCGGGTGAAACCGGTCGCCAGCGCTGACCAGCCGGAGACGGGCCGCTTATCCCGCGAGATCGATAACTAAATTGGCCGACAGGCTGCGGGAGCAGCACAGCGCAATATGCTGCTCTGCGGCCCGTTTTTCCGCCTCCGACTGCACGGTATCCCGGTGGTCGACAATTCCCTCCCGCACCGGCGTCAGGCAGGCGCCGCAGATCCCCATCTCGCAGGAGAGCGGCACCGCGACGCCATGCTCCTGTAGCACCTGGGCGATGGTTTTGTCCCCCGGGACCGGCCAGCGCTCCCCGGTGGAGGCGAGGGTGATAGTGAAGGTTCCGTCCGCCGCCGACGCTGCCGTCGGGGCGGGTGGCTGGAACGCTTCGCTGTGCAATTGTACCTCCTCCCATCCGGCCACCCGCGCGGTATCGCGAACCCGGGCCATAAATCCGGGCGGACCGCAGAAGTAGACCCGGGTGTCGGCGTCCGGCGCCCCCAGATCCTGTGCCAGCCGCTGGCGCGGACTCTGCCCCTCATCTGAGCTGTGGATCTGGCAGATTCCACCGGTTAGCTGGCGGGCGATCTCGGTGGTGAAGGCGGCCTCCTGCGCACGGCTAACGTAATAGTGCAGCGTAAAGCTGGCGCCGGACGCCGCCCGGGCGTGGGCCATCGCCAGCAGCGGCGTAATGCCGATCCCGGCGGCGAGAAGCACCACATGGCCGCCCTCGTGCAGCGGAAAGTGGTTGCGCGGGGCAGAGATCATCAGCGGCTGTCCCGGGCGCAGGGTGTCGTGGACATAGCCTGAGCCACCGCGGGACTGCGCCTCGCGGGCGATGCAGAGCAGATAGTGATCCCGTTCGGCCGGGTTGCCGGTCAGGGAGTACTGACGGATCAGCCCGCAGGGAAGATGGAGATCGATATGGGCGCCGGGCGTCCACGCCGGCAGCGATTGCCCCTCGGCGCTCACCAGACGAACGGCCAGATTTTTCGCGCCCTGACGCCACAGGCCATCGACCACCACGGGGAATATGTCGCGCATATGACCTCCACTCATACCAGAAAGAAATCGCCAAAACCCATCTTCTTCAGCCCGCGCCGGTAGGCGATGGAGCTGCGGTCTGCCGGAATATGCGCCTCAAGGGTCAGATCCAGCGGCAGCCGCTCCGGACGCTGGGTTTCTACCATCAGGCGGTCCTCTTCGAACACCCGCAGGTTGAACGCATGTACGTCTTCCACCGGCACGTGCAGGTCGAAATTGCGGGCAATAGGGGCAAACATCCGCGTCACCCGTGACGATACCGGCGAGGCGGCGTTCATGATCACCAGCCTGGCGTCGGCGGGAAAATGGATGGTCAGCGTAGCGGTGAACGGCAGATGCATTTCAAAGTGACGCAGCCACTGGAACCCTTCCGGCGCGCGGAAATCGGAGCTGGCCGGGTAATTGCCCACCGAGCTCCAGTAGTCGGCAACAAAGCCGAACGGCGTCTCCTGCGGGGTGTAGTCCGGCACCTGCTGGTTGTCCGGATCGGCGAAGGTGTCGGTGTGGATCCACGCGAAGTGGGCGACATCGAGAAAGCCTTCGACCTGGCGGCCGGCAAACCCCTTCACCTCGAAGGCCGGGCAGTTGATTTGCTGAAATCCCGCGTCGTCCCAGTGCGGCATGGTCGGTAACGGCGGCGGATTGTCCGGATCGCAGGCCAGGCAGGTCCAGATCAGCCCGTAGCGCTCCTCCACGGCGAAGCTGGTGAGATGCAGTTTGGCCGGAATGGGTTGCCCCGGGCTGGAGGGGATACGGTTGCAGCGGCCATCCTCGCCAAAGCGCAGGCCATGATAGGGGCAGACGATGCCTTCCTCTTCATGAAACCCCAGGGTCAGCGGCACCCCGCGGTGCGGGCAGACGTCGCGGGCGACCACCACCTGGCCTTTAATACGGTAGATAACCAGCTGTTCGTCCAGCAGGGTGGCTTTCACCGGGGCGCCGGTAATATCGCAGGCGCGGGCCACCGGGTGCCAGCAGCGGGCCAGCCGCAGCCAGTCCTCTGGATCAAAGGTGCAATGGGCGGGGGGCGTGGGGGTGATTGTCTTCATGATTTCTCTTCCTGCTCACATCGGTGATTGTTTTATTGTTGTGAGATTATTGTTGTCATATTAGGGTGTTCACATCCATCACCATTAATTCACTCAGCTGTTGCAAAAAAGAGTACAGGGGTGCCATGAGTCCATTTTCCCGTTTCGCGCACTATTTTATCGCCGTGGCCCGCTGCGGCAGCTTGCGCCGGGCCGCCGAGCAGCTGCATATCTCCGCCTCGGCAATTAACCGCCAGATCCTGCAGGCCGAGGAGGCCTTCGGCACTCCGCTGTTCGAGCGCCTGCCGGAGGGACTGCGGATGACCACCGCCGGTGAACTGCTGTATGACAATCTGCTGCGCTGGCAGAAGGAATTTCGTCAGACCCGACAGAAATTTGATGAGCTGCAGGGGATGAAGCGCGGGAGCGTCAGCGTTGGGATGGTGCAGGCGCTGGCGGAAGGGGGCTTCGCCGCCGCGCTGGCTGAGATCATCGCCAGCTGGCCGTGGCTGGAACTGGATCTGCAGGTGGCCGACAGCCACACCGTCAGCCAGAAAGTGCGTCAGGCGGACCTGGACGTCGGCCTGATCCTCGATCCGCAGGGGCAGGCCGGACTCAGCGTGCTGGCCTTTGCCGAACTGGAAGTGGGGATTGTGATGCGCCCGGACCACCCCCTGGCGGGGGCGAAAGCGCTGTCATTGGGCGAGCTCAGCCTGGAGCGGCATATCGTGCCCGGCGCGCCGCTGATCGTCCATGAGCGGGTGGCGCTCCTCTATCGCCACCATGACTTTGCGCCGGAGAATACCATCAGCTGCAATGATATCCGGCTCATCAAGTCGCTGGTGCTGCGCGGCAGCGGCGTGACGCTCCTCAGCCTGCTCGACGTACTGGACGAGGTCCAGCGCGGACAGCTGGCCTTTATCCCGCTGCGCAGTACGCTGCTGCGACCGCTGACCCTGGCGCTGTGCACCGCGCCCTCGCGTCAGCTTTCGCGGCCCGCGCAAATGGCCATTCAGACGCTGAGTGCGGTGATTGAATCCATGGCGACGGTCAGCCCAGCGGCCCGCTGAGGATGGTGTCGCACATGCCGTTGATAATGCGCTCCCCGGTCTCCTCGCGCAGCTCCTGGTACCAGGCTTCGGTGAGCTGCATATCCTTCCCGTGGGTGATATCGCAGCGCTTGCGCGCCTTCAGCACCAGGTCACGAACCCGGTCGCAGCGCTGGGCTTCATACTCGCGCAGGGCGGCCGCAATATCGTGGGTCTGGCGGAAAACGGCGCCCAGCACCACCGCATCTTCCATCGCCGCGCAGCCCCCCTGGCCAATATCCGGGGTGGTACTGTGTCCGGCGTCGCCCAGTAGCGCGACGCGGCCGCGCACCAGGCGGCTGAACGGCTCGATATCATGGATTTCAATACGGTTGGTGGTCTGCGGATCGAGGGTGGCGATAAGCTGCTGCACCGGCGACGCCCAACCGGCAAAGTAGCGGCTGAGGTCGGCGCGCAGCGTGTCGCGATCCTCCGCCAGACCCGCCGGCAGCGGCACATCAAAGAAAAAGTAAAACCGGCCGTCGGAGACCGGCATCAGCGAGACGCGCTTGCCTTCGCCGACAAAGGTGGTCCACTGATCGCCGGGTGCCAGCGCTTCATCTATCTCCACCAGACCGTTCCAGTTGACGTAGCCGGCGTAGCGGCGCTGCGGGGTAAAGCCCAGCACCCACGGACGCAGTGCGGAATGGCTGCCGTCGGCGGCAATCAGCAGATCGCCGCTGGCGCTGCTGCCATCGGTAAACCACACCGTCACGCCGTCGGCATCTTCCTCACAGCGGGTGACGCGTTTGCCGAACTGCACACTTTCCCGTCCCCAGAAATCCAGCATTTCCCGCTGCAACTCTGCCCGGGAAACCGGGCAGGGCCGGCTGCCGGTGCGTTCGATCAGCGGGGCGAGACTGAACTGGGTCATGTTCTCGCCGCTGCGGAAGTCGCGATACGCCATGCGGCGCAGCGGCCCGCCGAAGGTCTCCATGATGTCGCCCATGCCGAGGTGGGCCATGCACTTCACGCCGTTGGGCCACACGGAAATCGCCGCGCCGACCGGTTTGATCTCTTTCACCGCTTCATAGACGTCGCAGTCGATCCCCGACTGTTTGAGCGCCACTGCCGCACTTAAGCCGCCGATGCCGGCGCCAATCACGATTGCTTTCATTTTTTTCTCCTTCTCCCGATGTTGTGACTGACTACAGCAATTTGCGTACCAGTTCGCCGGAGGAAGGAAAACCGCCTGCCAGAGGCACAGAGACAGGTCATGACGCACCGCATCGGTGCAATGTGACATATTGGTTGCCTTTTTATGAATCAAAAGTTTCTCAATGTCGCATTGAGAATCTATCGTTTCATCGCTCTGGTTCAGCATCGGTGGGGAGGTATAGGTAAATAGAGTAATTTAAGTTAATGATTTTGCAGAATTAATGAAATTTTCTGGTCGTTTTTGTCGTCTCTGGCCTGCTTTGTGCACTAGCCCATGCACTTCTCTTTGCTATGGGATTACACCATGTCTGACGAACATCACAGTGGCCTGCTTTACGGCCTTGAACAGCGGATCCCACCGCTTCCGGCCTTTTTCAGCGCTCTCCAGCATGTGCTGGCGGGCCTGGTGGGGATCATCACGCCGCCGCTGATCATCGGCGCTACCCTCGGGCTTGGCGACTGGCTGCCGTATCTCATCAGTATGTCGCTGCTGGCCTCGGGCATTGGCACCTTTCTGCAGTCCAGTCGGGTATGGGGCGTTGGCGCCGGGATGATCTGCATGCAGGGCACCAGCTTCGCCTTCCTCGGCGTGACGGTGGCCGGAGGGATGTGGGTAAAAGCGCAGGGCGGCGGGCCGCAGGATATGATGGCGATGCTGTTTGGCGTTAACTTTGTCGCCGCTCTGGTGCCGGTGATTGTCAGCCGCTTTATCGAACCGCTGAAGAAAATCTTTACTCCCATCATTACCGGCAGCGTGATTGCGCTGATCGGCATCAGCCTGATCAAGGTCAGCGTCATCAACTGGTGCGGTGGGGAAAAGGCCGAGGATTTCGCCAGCATGAGCAATATCGCGCTCGGAGCGGGCACCCTCGGGGTTATCGTCCTGCTGAGCTGCGCCAAAAACCGCTGGCTGCGGCTCTCCTCGGTGGTGGTGGGCATTGCCGTGGGCTGCGTCGCGGCAGGGCTGAGCGGTCAGTTCCATCTCCATAGCCTGGGCGACACTCTGTTTCGCCTGCCGACGCTGTTTCCGTTCGGCTTTCAGTTTAACAGCGCGATATTTCTGCCGGTCGCCCTGGTGTCGCTGGTCTGTATTCTGGAGGCGGTCGGCGATCTGACGGCCAACTCGCTGATTTCGCAACAGTCTATTGATGACCATGCTTTTCGTAACCGGCTGAAGGGCGGTATCCTGGCGGACGGCGTCAGCTGTATGGTGGCCGCCATGCTCTGTGCTTTTCCGAACACCACCTTCGCGCAGAACAACGGCGTGATCCAGATGACCGGGGTGGCCAGCCGCTATGTCGGACGCTACATTGGCGTGATTCTGATCCTGCTTGGACTGTTTCCCCCGGTAGGCGAACTGCTGCGGCAGATCCCGGCGCCGGTGCTGGGGGGCGCCACGATGGTGATGTTTGGCTGTGTAGTGGCGGCCGGGATCCGGATTATTACCCAGACCCCGCTGAGCCGTCGCGATGTGCTGATTGTGGGTCTGGCGTTTGGTGCTGGCCTTGGCGTCGAGTCAGTACCGGCGTTTCTCAGCCATTTTCCGCCGATGGTCGGCGATCTGTTCGGTTCGGCGGCCACCAGCGGTGGGCTGGTAGCGATAGCGCTGAACCTTATTCTGCCGCAGGAGCAGGCGGCGACGAAAACGATAAGGAGTCAGGATGATCGTGCTGAGTCAGTTTAACGGCCTGCGTAAAGATGAGGCGGTGGGGCTGCTGGCCCCCTGCGTGGCGATCCCGGCCTGGGGCGAGACGCTGGTGAGCTTGCGACCTTTCGCCAGCCGCCAGGCGCTACTGCAGACCGCCCGTGAGGCGATGGATTACTGGGGAGAGGACGAGCTGAACGCGGCGCTCAGCGCCCATCCGCGAATCGGTGAAAAGCCGACCGGCAGCCAGGCGCACGCGGCGCTGTCGCGCCAGGAACAGTCGGCGGTGGACAGCGAGAATGAGCGGCTCGCGCAGGCCCTGCAGGAGGGCAATGCCCGCTACGAGGCCCGTTTTGGCCGGGTGTTTTTAATCCGCGCCAAAGGGCGCAGCGGCGAAGCGATTTTACAGGCGCTGACGCGCCGGCTGCAGCATACCGCCGACGAAGAAGTGGCTGAGGCGCTTGCCCAGCTGCGAGAGATTACGATGTTAAGACTGGAAGGAGTGATTGGCGAATGAGTACCCTGAGCACCCATATTCTGGATATTTCCACCGGCACGCCGGCGGAAGGCGTGACGGTCAGCCTGAGTCGGGAGGGCGAGACGCTGGTGACCCTGGTGACCAACGCCCAGGGACGTATCGCCACCTTTAGCGCCGCACCGCTGCCGGCGGGGAGCTATTGCTTAACGGCGGAAACCGGGGCGTGGTTTACCCGCGCCGGGCGCGAGAGCGTCTTTACCCGGGCGCAGATTGATTTTGTCATCGGCGAGGCGGCAGATGACCATTTCCATCTGCCGTTTCTCATCGCCCCGGGCGGGTGGTCGACCTATCGCGGCAGCTAAACCCGGCTGCCTGTTGCCGGGCGGCGCTGCGCTTGCCCGGCCTGGATCGTTACGGCGCGGGCAGAGACAGCCCGTAGGCCCGGTAAGGCGCAGCCGCCACCGGGCATGTACAGGTGTCTCCGGCTATCATCCTTCCTGTTTTATCCCCACACAAGGATAATTATTCTCCTATCCCTACCAGGGGATAACCTTGACATTATCCCCTATAGGGTATAAAACCAAGTTTATCCCGATAGGGGGATAAATGATGGTGAGGAACAAGGCGATGACTTCCCCGCAGATATACAGTCCCGTGCAGCTGGCCAATTATCTGAAGCTACTGCGCCAGCAGAACCACTGGACCCAGGATGCGCTGGCCAGGCGGATCGGTATTAAGCAGGCGACGCTGTCCAATTTTGAAAATCACCCCGACAAAACCACCTTAACCACGCTGTTTAAGATCCTCCAGTCGCTAGGGGTGGTGATGACGCTGAACGCCAAAGCCACAGAGACGGCGCCGGCTCCCGATAACAATACGGACCTTGACTGGTAATGGCGACGCTTACCACCTGGATGAACAATGTGCGCGTGGGAATCTTAACCCGCCAGGCTAACGGGGCGCACAGTTTTCGCTACGACGAAGAGTGGCTGCGCAGCCCGCGTGCCAGACCGCTCTCCCTCTCGCTGCCGCTGCAGTATGGCAATATCACCGCCGACGCGGTGTATCACTATTTTGATAATCTGCTGCCCGACAGCCCGCAGGTTCGCGATCGGATTGTCAGGCGCTATCAGGCGCGCTCGAAGCAGCCGTTCGATCTGCTGGCCGAAGTGGGAAGGGATAGCGTAGGGGCAGTGACCCTGCTACCGCCGGGAGAAGAGGCGCACCTCGAGGGGTTGCGCTGGCAGACGCTGGACGAGGCGCAGCTCACCGCTTTGCTGACCGCCTACCAGTCGGATATTCCTCTCGGGATGATTACCGGCCAGGATGATTTCCGTATCTCGGTGGCCGGCGCCCAGGAGAAAACGGCGCTGCTGCGGATGGGCGAGCACTGGTGTATTCCGCAGGGCACCACGCCGACCACGCATATTATTAAACTGCCCATTGGCGAGATAAAGCAGCCTAATGCGACGCTGGATCTGCGTGAAAGCGTGGATAACGAGTTTCTGTGCCTGGCGCTGGCCAGGGAACTGGGCCTGGCGGTGCCGGAGGCAGAGATTATCACCACGCCGCGGATCCGCGCGCTGGCGGTGACCCGCTTTGACCGGCGCTGGGCGCAGGAGGGACGGGTACTGCTGCGTCTGCCACAGGAGGATCTGTGTCAGGCCTTTGGCATACCGTCGTCGATGAAATATGAATCTGACGGCGGGCCGGGTATTGCGGCAATCATGGCCTTTCTGCTGGGCTCCAGTGAAGCCCTGAAAGACCGCGATGCTTTTATGAAATTCATGGTCTTTCAGTGGCTGGTTGGGGCAACGGACGGGCATGCGAAGAACTTCTCGCTCTTTTTGCTGCCCGGCGGCAGCTACCGGCTAACGCCGTTCTACGACATCATTTCGGCGTTTCCGGTGCTGGGCGGCACGGGACTGCATCTGCGCGATCTGAAGCTGTCGATGGGGCTCAATGCCACAAAAGGGCGGAAAACGGAGATTAACGCTATCTATCCGCGACATTTTCTGGCAACCGCCAAAGCGGTGAACTTTCCCCGGGAGCAGATGCTGGCGATCCTTCATGAGTTTGCCGAGCGCGTGCCGCAGGCTATCGAAAGCGCTCGCCGGACGCTGCCGGCGGACTTTTCCACCCACGTCTGGCGGGCCATTACGGAAAATATGCTGAAACTGCACGCCCGCCTGCAGCAAGGGCTGCAGGCGTTATAGCGAAGCCGGCTAGCGGTTAGCTCTGCGGCTGCCCCCAGCGGCTGCGCAGATAGTTGACCGCCTGTCGGGTTTGCGGCTGATTGAGGTTATTTTCGCGGAACAGGATCGTGCCCTGGATCTGCGGCAGAGTTTCATTGAGGTCGAGCTGCTTTTTCAGCTCCGGCACGCCGCCATCCACCGTCCAGTCAGGCTCATTTTTGGACGGCTCACCCACTTTGTACAGCGCCACGCCGATATACAGCCGGGTATGCGTCGGCTTAACCACCTCGGCCCACCAGTTGGCCAGCACATCATAGCGCGCGGCATCGCGGGCAAACGGCCAGTAGATCTGCGGCGCGATGTAGTCGAGCAGTCCCTGCTGCACCCAGCTGCGGGTATCGGCATAGGACTCATCATACGCGGCCGCGCCACGGGTATCCGACCCCGCCGGATCGTGCGAGCGGTTGCGCCACACCCCGGCCGGGCTCACGCCAAACTCGACGTTCGGATTGAGCTTTTTGATGGTAGTGGAAACCTGGGCTATGAGCTGCTGGGTGTTATGCCGGCGCCAGTCGCCCTTCGAGGCGTAACCCTGCCCGTAACGGCGGAAGGTTTCATTGTCGTTAAGCGGTGAAGAGGCGGTTTCGGTGTAGAAATAGTCGTCGAACTGCACGCCGTCAATCGGGTAGTTCTGCACCACTTCAGCGACGATGCTGGTGATCCAATCCCGTGCTTCGGGAATGCCTGGATCGAGGACAAAGCGATCGCTGGCGGTGCGGATCCAGTTACGGTGCAGGACGAACACGCTGGCCGGCACCTGCGTGAGGGTGTTATTCAGCTCGGCAATGGTCGACGGTTTGGTGTTGACCGAGACACGATAGGGGTTAAACCATGCGTGAACCTTCATACCGCGCTTGTGCGCTTCATCCAGCATAAACTGTAGCGGATCGTAGCCGGGGTATTCGCCGATTTTGCCGGTCAGCATATCGGACCACGGCAGAATATCTGACCGCCAGAGCGCCGTGCCGTCGGGTTTCACCTGGAAAAAGACGGTGTTGATACCCAGGCGCTGCAGGTTATCGAGTTTGGCGATCAGCGCCAGCTTCTGCTGCGTGATGCGGCTTTCCGGCGTGCTGGCGATAATCGACCCGACCGGCGGCCAGTCAAGGCGCGACACGGTGGTGAGCCACACGCCGCGTACCGGCTCCCGGTGCGTCTGGCTGGCTTTGACGGCGGTAGTGTTCGGCGCCGTGACAAGGGATTTAGGGGCCTTACTGGTGCAGCTGAACAGCATGCCCGCGGCAATGACGGCCGCACCGGCCAGCGCCACTTTGCTGGCTAAGGGGAATCGACGAGAATGGCTGATGATGAACTCCCGTGTACTCAGATCGTCGCGTGTAGCGGCTATTCTCTTACGATTCGTGGGTCAGAGCAATTCCTTCATCCGCCGGTTCGTCATCGCCTAGTCATAATGCAAGGTATAGGTCGCGACGGCCGATACCTGGCCGGCGGTGATCCGGGGACGTGTCTGGTAGTAGCGGGCAGTGAGCGGCAGGGTAAACCGTCCCGGGCTGGCGCTGCCCAGCGTCATCTCATGATTCAGGGCGACCGGCTGACGATGGTAAAGCAGTTGCACGCCGATACCCTGCGCCCGGTCGTCAGTGGCGTCATTGCGCAGAACGCCATGCCCCCGGGCGGTGAGGGGCTCTGCGCCGTCAACACGCAGGGAAACCGTAACCGCGCTGTTGCAATCCAGCTGCAGCGCGAAAGGGGTATCGCCGGTGGTTTTGCCGACGCCGCCGAAGTGGTCAAGCATCGCGGCGGGCAGCTTAATCAGCGCTGGCGTGGTGTCATTCACGGAACATCCCGCGGTGTTGACCCTGCCGCTTAAGTCTAACGCGGCCAGCGGGGTATGCTCTGCCATTAAAAAGTGCTCGCTGTGATACTCAAGCTCGCCCGGTGTCGCCGCGGGACCGGTTTTAATAAGCTCAATCGTCAGGCGGAAATAGCCCAGTTTCCACACCGCATCAGGCAATATGGCCGGATTGTTCACCCGTTGGCTAAACGGCGAGGGCGTCGGCCGGTCAGGAAAACCACCATAGCCGCCGATAGCGCGCAGCGATACGTGAACGCCAATACCGGCGAGATTGGTTTGATAAACCGTCGGTCGCGTCGCTCCCCCGGACAGCAAACTGTTCAGCTGTAGCGGCGACAGCCCACGCGGGTCGTCCGCACAGCGGATCCACTGTTCGCCGCCGTCGCTAAGGCGATTCCAGGCAAAACTTTTGTGATACAGCGGGGTGCCCGGTCTGGCGTCAGCCGGCACGGTGAGTTGCCCCACGTTCAGCCGAAGGGTGCTGGCCTGGCCGCGGACAAACACCGGCGTACAGGCCCATCCGCTGACGGCCGGTAACAGGGCGAGTAACAGCGTCAGAGCGGCCCGACGCAGGAGAGTTAAAAAGGACATGTTAACGTCTGCTGTAAAATGAGTGGATGGGGTGTCTGCGCCAGCGTCGGGGTGAGATCGTAGCGGGCAGTACAGTGCTGCTGAGGGCCTGGCCCCCATTGTGCATACAGGGTGCCTTTCGGCGCCAGGCCAGCGAGGTACACCTGCCCCTCGCTGGCAACGATGCTGCTGGTGTTCCTGGCGCGTACTTCGCTGCCAAAGGGCAGTGGTTGTCCCTGCGACTGCAGCGTAAACAGCGCTTTATAACCAACGTGGGTGTGAAAACGCGCCAGCACCACCGCGTCCTTGGTGGGCACCAGCGTCACGGTGCTGTTGGCCAGATCCACATTCTCCGGCAGCGAGTGGCTGTCGAGGGAGACGTCGTTGCGGTGATAGGCGGTGGCAAAGGGCAACACGGCGTACCCGTCACGATTGGTGGCAATGGTTTTCTGGTTGGCCAGGGTCACACCGCTGGCGCCACCGGCGTCAATCAGTACAACCGAACCATTCATTTCCGGCGTAAAGACCACCCCGTGGCGGTGAATCAGGATACCTCCGCTGGCGCCGTAGTTCAGGCGAGTGGCCTGCGAATCGCGGCTGTAGCCGAGATTCAGATCGCCCATTCCACTACTGTAGCCGGCCGTCAGGCTGCCGCTGTGCCCGTTCTGCTGATCGAGGGTTTGGCTGACGGCGTAGCTGAGCGCGTGATTATCCAGTAGGGTGCCGTTGAGACTGACCATCTGACTGTCGGCGCTGTGGCGGGAGGAGGTCAGCGTATAGCCGGCATAGCTGCCCGGCAGCAGGTGGCTCAGCGGCACTGAAAGTGACAATGTCACTACTTTATCGGAGTGCGGCTCGTCGTCATCCTCGTCACTGTCGCTGCTGTGAGAGTCGCTGTAGCTGAGCGACCACGCGATACCGTGAAACTGGCTGCTGATCCCCATATTGGCGGTACGCTGCGGGGCACCCCCTGACCAGTAGCTGTCCTGATCGAGACTCAGATAGAGGGTAATATCGTACGGCAGGCTCTGGCTGGCGGTGATTTGCAGAGTCGCTTTTTTGTTGTCGTTATCCTGCGAGTCGGCGTCGGGATCCTTGCTGGAATACGCCTCGCTCAGCGTGGCATAGCGCAGATGTGAATAACGCCAGCCGGTGAAGGTGAACTGCGTGCCAAGACGGTCAAAACCTTTGCTGTACTGGAGCTGCCAGGCCCGGCCATCGATCGGATCCTGCTGCTGCCCGTCACGGGCGTTTAACAGCTGCAGCGAGAGCGCCCCGACATCGCCCAGCCCTTGTCCCGCACCGACCGAGAGATTGTGGTATTGCCCCGTGCTTTGCAGCCCGCCAAACAGCGTCAGGTTGTGGGCAAATCCGCGCATCAGCGACAGCTGCATCATCAACGGCTGCTGGCTGGCATCGTCGCTATGATAGCGCCCGGCGACCAGGTTGTATTTCAGGTTGCCTTCGCGCTGCATGCTGGTCACCGAAGCATACGGCTGGGTGAACCGGCGGATTTCGCCATCCGACTCTTTGACGGCAACCTCAAGATTGCCGCTACTGGCGGTGGGATAAAGATCGTCAATCACAAACGCGCCGGGGGTAACATAGGTTTGATACAGCACGTAGCCATTTTGTCGAACCGTGACCTGGGCGTTAGTTCTGGCTATCCCGCGGATGGTCGGGGCAAAACCTTTCTGCGAGTCCGGGAGCATCGCATCACTGGAGGCGAGGGCAATTCCCTGAAACTGTACCGCGTCGAACACATCGCCCGACGTAAAGGTATCCCCGAGCGTCAGTTCACTCCGCCAGCGCGTCAGATCGCGCTCAAGCCAGGCGCCGCTGGTGGTCCAGTGGGGCTTGTCATCGCTGTTGGCGGTCAGGCTGTTGCTGGCGCGCAGGCGCCAGGCGCCAGCGTTCACGCCACTTTTCAACATCAGATAGTTATCGCGCTCGGTGCTGCCCTCGCGGGTACGCTGGCTGGCGCCTGAATAGCGGTAATTGCTCTGAAGGGCGCTGATACCTTCATCCCACAGCGCAGAAGGAACATTATCCCTCGCCTGGTGCGTCATCAGCGCCTGGGGAAGGGTCATTAACAGCCGTTGATGGGCAAAATCGAAATTGACCGTACTGCCCGGCAGTAGCGTGGTGAGTTCGGGGCATGAGCGGGGCGTTGCGCCGGGTGCCTGTGCCAGCACCGCCGGATTAACCCCCGCCTGCACCAGGTCTTCCCGTTGAAGGCAGGGCGTCAACTGTCCGCGATCGTTCTGGCGAAACGTGATGATCTTACGGGCGTCCAGCGTGACGCCATTGACCTGCCAGTTCACCGGATAGTCGCCAGGCGGCTGGCTCGTTTGCTGATTGAAGCGCTGAAGATCCACCGCCGGCAAATGATCGTTTTTTTCCAGCAGATCCATATTAAAGGTCGCCTGGGCGTGCAAGGGGGCGCTCTGTCCGGCAAGCAGGATGGAGAGGCTGACGACGGTAACGGTATGAACCGGGCCGTGGCGCATCGCGATTTCAGGCGGTTAGTGCGCCGGGACGGGGGCGCTAAACGTCTGCACAGCGCCAAAGTCATCCAGTATGCGCCAGCTCACCTCGTGGGCGCAGGCCTCGCCGGGCAGGGCATACTCTTCACGGCTGTGAGGGGCAATCACGCTGTGCTCAAGCGGTGTTTTCTGGTTCTGGCCCGCGCAGCTGAGCGTGGTGATAGTCACATAATAGGGAGAGGCGTTTTCCGCCTGCAGGTGGTTGCCACTGACGTGCCAGCGCAGGTGCTGCGCCGCGTCGAGCGCCGAGCCGGGGAGCCCTGCCGGGCGATAAATTAACTTAAGTTGATTCTTAATGGCAAATTGCAGAATGTTCTCGCCAGCCGGCGCGGTATTGGCGGGAATCACTTTGATGTTCAGGGTGAATAAACTCTCCCGGTCATGCGGCAGTTGCGGCGAGGTTAACAGCACGCGCAGATCGTTGCTGTCTCCGGCGTCCAGACGGAACAATGGCGGGGTGACGATAAAGGGTGATTTATTATTATCAGCCAGATCGTCAACCCAGCTCTGAATAAGCACCGGATCGTGAGGATTCGTGTTTTTGACGGTAATGTCGGCCTCATGACTTTGTTCATTATAAATAACACGTGTGCCGGCAATGGCAACCCCGGCGGCAGACGCCAGGAACGGGCAAAAGAGAAGGCTCAGGATAAAAGCCACTTTATAACACTGCATAATTGAGGATCCGGTCACGAGAAGTGAAAATAAGGGCAGGGGAACTGCCCTTGATAACGGCGGAAATCAGAACATTCTATTCATAAACAATATCAATATTGGCTGTGGCATTAATATTGCCGGCAGTCACATCCTGTGAGGAATCGCTTTTCAGATCGGCAATAAAGTTAAATGCAATATCACCGTTTTCGTCGGCTTGCGAAACCGCCGTTTTGCTCTGCTTGTCAAAGGTCAGCTGAGTGCCTTCCGTTGAGCCATCAGGAGAAGAGAAGACTTCAATGCCCACGCCTTTGGCGGTATCCGCGGCGTCGGAAAGCGCCAGCACGGCGGCGCTGGTGCCGTTAGCATTGGTGTCCGGGGTACCCTCCAGGCTGATACTGATGTTCTGTGCCAGCGGGCAGCCGGTCAGGTTGATGGTGAACGGCGTTTCTGCGGTTTTCGCTTCATGTGATTTCAGCGCCGACATATCGACGTTGCCAAAATCGACATTCACATCGCCACCATTGTTAGCGATCTGGCAGGACTCGTTAATAATTTTACCGGTGAAATTCAGTGTTCCCGCCGCGCGGGCGGTGGTCACAGTAGCCAGACTTAAGGCCAGCAGTGAACCCACAACCAGCAGGGTGCCTTTTTCTTTCATACTCAAACCCTATTAAATAATCACAAGTTAATTAAATCGTTTAACATTTTTAAAGCATGTTTTTTATTTCTGTTCACAAAAAAACGGTAAGCATCGCTAATGTATACTGCCGTCGGGGGCGGGATTATACGGAGAACATCGTAAAGGCCCATTGATAAGGTGTGTTAAGCTGTAACATTCTTTATTTTTTAGTGTAAGTATAATCTCATTTGATATTATAATTGAGTTCTATACACAGAGTGCATTATTCCAGGAATAAGTCTTGTTGCCAACGAGTTGCTGTTATTCCCGGCAGTTGACCGGGCAGTCCGGAATAATCATTTACGCTGCCGCTATTTTGCAGTAGCGTGGAGTGACGGCAGGAAGCCGCAGGTTGTATGGCACAGAAACCATTGTGTGCCGCTCAGTGTCACCCGCTATCAAGGAAGATTGCTATGTTTCCGTCCCGTCTCGCTCTGTTATGTCTGTGTCTGGCGCCGTTGGCGTCGTCTGCTGCGCTCTCCGGCCAGGTACACTTTTCGGGTCATATCCTCAACCCAGCCTGTCTTATCGCCCCGCAGCAAGATCATCTCGATGTTTCATGCCAGCACCGTTCACCGGAACAGGTCTCCCTGGCTGGCCACCGACCTCGCTATACGATGCCGGATAACCGCGGTGAGGTCAGTCTCCACTGGCGAAATACACAGCACAGTGAAGCGGATGTGATTATTCGCTATCGTTAAGGTCAGAAAAACGCGGTGAAGGGTAAGCGGATGCAGGACGAAAACAGTAGGACGGTTTAGGCGCGCTCAGCAGTGAACCACTGGGGCGACGCGCGCGTAGAGAATGATTCATGAAAACAATTCTTACCGTCGCCCGGCAGCGGCAATGGCGTCAGTCGGGTTCCCAGGCGAGGATATCACCGGGCTGACATTCCAGCGCCTCGCAGATGCGGGACAGAGTATCAAAGCGGATGCCTTTGACCTTTCCCGACTTGAGCAGCGACAGGTTCTGTTCAGTAATGCCTACAAAGGCCGCCAGCGCCCTGGACGTCATCTTTTTTTCCACCAGCAGTTTGTCCAGATTCACCACCACAGCCATCGTTAAATAAACTCCTTATTCTCTTCTTCCGCACGGATCCCGTGGAGCATGGCGTGAAATGTCACAAACAGCAAGCTTCCCGTCAGAAGCAGCACGCCGTCGCTGAGCAGAAACACCACCTGATAATAAGGTTGTGGCCACCAGGCGAGCAGCGGGATCAGGAAGCGACACACCGGCAACAGGATCCCCATGCCCACCATGGCCAGAGCGATGTAACGAACGCTGTGCGCCAGGGAGAGGCTGAGCACGCTGCGCTGGCGGACGCTATGGGTCACCTTCATGCCCTGCCAGATAGCAAACGCGAACAGCCCGGCCGGAAGATACAGCAGGGCCAGCAGCAGCAAACGTCTCGCCATCCCCGGCGTCTGGGCCGGGTTGTCGGTTAACGGCACGTCAGCAAAGTGCAGCAGGGTGGAAAGAAAATAACGTTCGCCGGTAAAGAAGATCCACAGCGGCACGATCAGGGCGAGCATAAAAAAGAGGGGCAGTATGCCGCTAATAATAGCCAGACTCAGCCGGGTTCTGGATTGCTTCACAATTTACCTTCCTGATTGATGAGAATAATTAAAGCACCAGCCGCGTCAAGCATGACATAAGGGCCACGGCGAAGACAACGCTCATCGCCCGGACGCCGCGACGACGGCTGGCAAACCACGGGCGGGTCCAGACGCGGTAGAGGCTGAGGGTGATGAATGACGCCTGGATGGTCCAGGTCAGCATCCGGAACAGGTAGCCCATTTTGCCGAGATTCTGCAGGGTCTGGAAAACCTCGGCGAGATAAATAACCCCGGTCGCCAGCAAAACATAATTGAGCAGGCGTATTTTTCGCTGCGCCAGCCAGTCGCCGGAAATAAACAGGATCACCGACAACAGCGTTAACAGCGCCCAGAGGATGTCAATTCCGTTCATTACGCGCCTCCTGTTCATCAGGGGTGGCAGCCAGTAAGAGCTTGATGGCAGGCCCGATCACCGGCCAGGCGGTATCGGAGAGGATCACTACCGCGGTCTGTCGCTGTCGGTCGAAGGCCATCATTGCCGCAAAGCCGCCACTCTGCCCGTCATGCCAGACGATCTCCCGTCCGCGGACGCGGGTAGTGAACCAGGCATAACCCACCCGGGAATCGGGATCATCGGTGGCGAACAGGGGGGGCATGCCTTCACTGCCCGCCAGGTTTCCTGCCAGCAGCGCATGGGCATATTTCGCCATATCGACAATCGTGGCGCGTACGCCGCCGGCGGGGGCGAAGGCGTCCATCACCCATGGCTGCTGAGGGAAACCAGAGGCTGACCAGCCCACGGTAAACGTCGGCGAGGCTGGGGTATTGTGCCGGGCCACTTCCGCGCCCTGCATTCCGGCGGGGGCAAAGACCCGTTGCGCCATCAGTGTGGCAAAATCGCGATGGGACGCTCGCTCCAGCGCCAGTCCGAGCAGGGCAAACCCGGCGTTGGAATAATCAAACCATTTCGTCGGCTGCAGGGTGGCCTGGTTCATCATCGCGATCAGCGCGGGTCGATCGTAGCGCCAGGGATTCTGCCGCCGGGCAATATCGCTCAGAATAGCCAGCCGCTGCCCAACCGACGCGGTGAGCGGTGGCAGTCCTGAACGGTGAGAAACCAGTTGCTCCAGGGTAACATCCCGCACCGGGCTGACAATCTCCGGGACCAGCGCCGACACCGGCGTCTGCGCGGTGACTTCGTCGCGGCGAATAGCCTCCAGCAGCAGGCTGGCGGTCATGGTTTTGCTCAGGCTGGCGATCTCATACTGCGTCGTATACTCGCTCCCCCACAGACCGTAGCGCACCCCCTGAGGCGTAATCAGCGCTGCGGCGACCTGTCCGCGGGCGCCATTGAGCAGGGGCGTTAATATCGAGACCAGCTGTTTATCCCCCGTCGTCCGGGAGCTGGGGGGATGAAAGCCGGGCTGCAGGGCGATTCCTGCCGCCACGATGACGGTAAAAACCAGCACGGCGGCAATGATCTGTCTGTCCCGGCGATAGCGGTTCCAGCGCATGTTTTCTCCTTAACGCGGTACGAAATCCAGGTGAGCGAATACTGCTTCTCCCTGGTGTTAAAGTGAGCGCAGGTTAGCCTGTTGTTTATCGTTTTACAATAAGTTTTTATCGTTTTATAATTAACTTTATGAGGGGTAAAGCAGACACTCCCGGCGCGGTGTGGAGAACGCTGGGGACAATAGAGGTCAGGGGATAAAGTGCGCTGGCGAAGGGCGGTACTCGCCAGCGAGAAATGTCGGCTATGCCAATATACCGGGAGACGAAAACTTAGCGGATCCGCGACTGCTCGTCGTCGCGTAACGTCAGCACCTCAAAACCGTCGGCGGTGACGGCCACGGTGTGCTCCCATTGTGCGGAGAGTTTTTTATCGCGGGTGACGACCGTCCAGCCATCTTTTTTGGTTTTGATGCGGCTGTCGCCCTGGTTCACCATCGGTTCGATGGTGAACACCATTCCTTCGCGCAACACGGCGCCTTCCCCGGGGCGGCCGTAATGCAGCACCTGCGGTTCCTCATGCATTTCCTGGCCGACGCCGTGACCGCAATATTCTCTGACCACGCTGTAGCCATGGTCCTCGACCCAGCGCTGAATAGCGTGGCCAATATCGCCCAGCGTCGCGCCAGGTTTTACCACCTCAATGCCTTTCCACATCGCTTCATAGGTGGTTTTTACCAGCCGGCGGGCCAGCGGAGAGACGTCGCCTATCAGGTACATCTTGCTGGAGTCGGCAATCATGCCCGCTTTCTCCAGGGTGATATCGACGTTAACAATCATCCCGGCGCGCAGATGTTCGGTCGCTTTGGGGATCCCGTGGCACACCACATCGTTAATGGAGGTGTTCAACACATAGGGAAAATCGTATTGCCCCTTGCTGGCCGGGCGGGCATGCAGCTGGTTGACGATAAAATCTTCCACTCGATCGTTAATCGCCATCGTCGTTACGCCGGGAACGATAAAGGTATCCAGCATATCAAACACCGACGCCAGCAGCTGGCCGGCATGGCGCTGACGTGCGAGTTCATCGGCGGTTTTAATGATTATTGATGGCATTGATTACCTCCAGCAGACGGTCAGAGCCGGATTTCAGCATCAGCAGTTTGATCTGCTGGTGGTTAAGCTCGGGGTAGAGCTCGCTCATCATGCCCAGACGGATCCAGTATTCCGCCTGGGCATTGACGGAGCGGGACATAGCTTTGCTGGCATCACGAATATCATCGTGCAATAGATCGGAGATTTTGACGATTCCCATAGAGACAGTCCATATATGATTCGTATATGTATCGTATACAGACCGGCACGGGATGTCATGGGCATTTTGTGTCGTGACCGGGGGGGAGGCGAGAGGCCCACGCAAAAAAGCCCGACCAGCGGGCTTATTTTCAGCATTTTTTTCGGGTTAATCATTCGCGCCATTCACCATGGCGAAAATACCCATTAGATTATCGGTATGCAGAATGAAAATAACATGACGGCGGCGAAGCGCGGCGCATCACTATATTTTATGCAGGTGTTAATTTTGCGTATGAATATTCTCCCGTCAGGCCGGGAATCCGGGGGAGTTATAGCGCGTCAGTGAGTTTATCCACCACCACTTTACCCGCATTATCGAACTGCGTAATGCGAAAGCTGTCGCTCCAGGAGCGGCGGGTGGTGAAACGGTCGAACAGGGATACCCGACCTTTACGCTGACCATCTTTACTCAAAATAACCCATTCAGTCACCGCAGAATAATGCTGGCTATTGTCATGACGGCTCTGTTGTTCAACAAGCTGATCTTCTTTTTCCACTTTTAAATAATCACGCAACATATTTAACCTCCATAGAAAGTATTATTAACATTACTCCTTTTATTTATTCTTTCAATCAAACTTTTTAATCAATAAAAGTAACTATTAGTGGGCGACCTAAGTGCAAAAATCGTCAGATTGTCATCACCCGGCGCAGTGGATTCCACTACGCTTAACAGAGCTGTCCGCCGCGCTATCTGCGGTTGCCAGGGCCAGAAAGGCGGCAACAAAACGCTTCACCTTGTATTCATCATGGGCGTTGTTCTGCTATATCTAGTGGGTTTTGCCACGACCGAGCCACAGAGAGCGCTGTACCATGAGTAATGAACACCTGACGGATATTGCCTATCGTCACTTTATTGAAAGTGTTAAAGATTATGCCATATACATGTTGAGCACCGACGGTATGGTCATCAGCTGGAATGAGGGCGCTCGCCGGGCAAAAGGGTACCTGAGCGACGAGATCATCGGTTGCTACTTCGGTCTCTTCTATAGCGAAGCTGAGCAACTCTCCGGTGTACCCGCGAAAAACCTGGAAATCGCCCTGCGTAGCGGGCAGTTCGAAGGGGAAGGCTGGCGTTACCGCAAAGACGGCTCCCGATTCTGGGCGCACGTCATGATCGACACCATCCGCGATGAGCAGAACACCCTGCTGGGTTTTGCCAAAATCACTCGTGACATCAGTGAACAAAAAGCGATTAACGACCGCATCGCATGGATGGCGCGCTACGATGCGCTGACTGGTTTACCTAACCGGGTGGAGTTCTTTGAGCGGGTGGAAAAGCTGATCACCGGTAATGATGCCCGCCGCTTTGCCATTTTCACCATCGATTTAGACAAGTTTAAAGAGATTAACGATCTTGAAGGACACCTTATTGGCGACCAGCTGCTGCAGCGTGTGGCAGGCGCAGTGCTGAAAACGCTGCAGAAGGAGGAGATGGTCGCGCGCTTTGGCGGCGATGAGTTTGTAGCCGTTAAACCTTTCGCCGATGAGAGTGAGGTAGATGCCTTTGCCACCCGACTCTGGCACTGCTTCAGCGGTAAGCAGACGTTTGCCGCAACGGAAGTGGTTCTCTCCGCCAGCATTGGCATCTCGGTCTACCCGGAGGACGGCACGGATATTAATACGGTACTGAGCAATTCCGACCTGGCCATGTACCGGGCGAAAAGCAGTCTCGACACCAAGATTTGCTGGTACGAGCGCGAGATGGATGACAAGACGCGGCAGCGCAATATGATGGCCGCCGACATCCGGCGCGGTATTCATGCAGGAGAATTTTCGCTTCACTATCAGGCGATCCGCAATATTAAAGATCGCCGGATCACGGGTTACGAAGCGCTGTTGCGCTGGCAGCATCCCCAGCAGGGGTCGATCCCGCCCGATGTGTTTATTCCTGTTGCCGAGGAGAGCGGCGCTATTGTGCCCTTAGGCTACTGGGTGCTGGAGCAGGTATGTAGCGAATCGCTGGAAAATCGGCTGAATAAAAAAATTTCGGTCAATATCTCGCCGGTGCAACTGCGCCACCGCAGTTTTATTGAAAAAGTCCGCGAGATCCTGATGCGTACCGCCTATCCGGTCAGCCTCCTTGAGTTTGAAGTGACGGAGACGGCGTTCATCATCAATAAGCAGCTGGCCTTTAGCGTTCTGCATCATCTGCAAAAAATGGGGATCAGTATCGCGCTCGATGACTTCGGTACCGGCTACTCCTCCCTGAGCATGCTGCGCGATTTCCATTTTGACGTGATTAAACTCGACCGCAGTTTTATGCTTGATGTGGAGAGTAATCCCCAGGTCCGCTCATTCGTGCGGGCCATCATTTCGCTGGGAAAATCAATTAATACGCCGCTTATCGCCGAGGGTGTGGAAACCGCCGGGCAACTGCAGATCCTCGAAGAGGAGGGGTGTGACGAGATGCAAGGCTTTCTGTTCGGCGAGCCGGTGGGTATTAAACACCTGCCTCCGTCGTCCTGATACGCCCACCGGCTGCGGGTGGGCGCAGCGTCATTACTGATGCGCCAGCGGAGCCTGCCCGGAAAGATGCAGCAGAGCCGACTGCAGCGAGACGTCAAACATCTGACCATGCGTCATACCAGGGAAGCGCCAGAAAGCCACCGTCAGGCCTTTGTCGGCCAGCTGCTGCTGGGTTTGTCGCAAAACACTCAGGGAAGCCACGTGGCCGGTGGGTTCCCGGGCAGCTTTGCCATCACCTTCCAGCAGATACAGCGATTTCCCGGAGAAGGCGGTGGCGCTTAAAGCTTCGCTGCCCTTCAGCGGAGATTCCTGCGCCTGGCCCAGCGACGGGCTGGCTGAATAATAGAGGTGAAACAGCGAGGTCTTCCGCCACGCGTCGAGCACAAACAGCCCGCCGTAGGAGTGGCCCCAGATCGCGCGCTGGTGGGGATCTATTTTCAGGTGAGCTTCTGTTTGCGGCACCATCGTGTCGGTCAGCAACTGACGAAACAGGTCATTACCTCCGGTTTTTCGCGGCGGCAGCGCGGGTTTCCCGGCTCGCGGTTCGAAGGTCTTTAGCGGCGGAGTGTAATCCCAGGCCCGGGCGGCGGTATCGAAGGGCAGCGTCGTCTGGTAACCGATAGCGACGATCACCGGCGGGGAGCCAGCGGAGAGCTGCTGCAAAAGGGCGTCGTTAAGCTTATCCATCACCGCGTTACCATCCAGCATATACAGCACAGGATAGCCGGCGGCGGGCGGGGCTTTGTCCGGCACGGCAGTCCACACCCGGTAGTGGCGTTCGCCATCGGCGGAGTCATACTGACGTTGCGTAAAATGATAGTACGCTGACCCTTTATCCGCGATGTTTGGCCCCAGCGGCTGAAGGTCCGGCCGGGCGGCGCTACTGCTACTGTAGAAGAGCATGCCAACCGCCAGCGTCAGCAGCCCGCGTGCCCGGATGCTCCCTGAATTCCGCTTCACCTTGTCTAACCCCCTGTATTCTTTGATCTGTCATTGTTGTTGGGCAGACACGGTAACACAGCTTGTTTGATAATGGTTCTCATTTCTTTTAAGCGCTTTGGGACAGCGTGGAATGCCGGGCGGGGCTGGTGGCGGAAGACGTCAAAACGGAGAATATATGGCCGCCTGTCGGCGGCCATCAGAGCACGGTCAGGGATCGCCGTTGATGCTACGCAACAGCCTTTTTACCAGTGGGATGAGCGCAATAAACACCAGCGCAATAACCACGATCAGTAACAGCGTCAGCCCTTTATGATGACTGATAAGCACCAACAGCATCGCCAGCGTCATGAGATGATCCTTGCATTAACAGCGTTAACCACCGCCGAGGTGAATGAAATTTAACAGAATGGTGATGACCACCCAGGCCAGCAGCAGAAAGCGTCGTTTATCGCGTCGAGCTTCCAGCGCAGCGAAATAATTAGCGCTGTACCAGGTTGATATAATAATAGCCAGCGTGATGATGACCTGCCAGACCACTTCGCTAAAGCCCGTCACGATGCTTATCGCGCGAAAGCAGAGCACAATCGCGATACCGTTAAGCGCGTTACACATCAACCATCCCCACAGGCTTGAGGGACGGCTAAAGAAATATCCAAGTCGTAAAACCAATGTCGTATACACCTTGCCAAAATAATCGCGCTGTAAAATGCAGTTTAACGCCCGACGAGGTATTGATATAAATCAATATTAATGGGATAGCGCAGTAAACACTGGCATTCGGCGATCGCGGAATGGCAATAGAAAGGAGAGAGAATAAGTGAATAAAAACACAAAACTAATTGTTTTTATTGCATTTTTTAATTTCCTGATGCGGTGAAATATTCTCATCAATCAATTTAAGAAAATGGCATTAATTTCCATTGTTATTATTTTATCTGGCTCTATCACCAGCTAAATTAAAAGCTATTCACTATTAACCGCTGGCCGTTTGCGGAAGTGGTCTGAAACAGCCGGAGCCTCAGCTCCGGCTGACGTCGTACCTAATGAGGCAAGGCGTTATGTTGCAGAATTTTCAGGAAGTCATTTTTGTCTGAAATTAATGACAGCGCGTTAGCGATCAACTCATCGCTAAATATAGAGGCAATTTCTTTGAGCACATCAATATGCTCTTTTTCTTTCGCGATGACGCCGATGGCAATAAACATGACGTTGCTGCGATCCCAGATTACGCCATCAGGAAACTGAAAGATCTCAATGCCGGTTTTGAGAATGATATCCGTCGCGGATTTCGGCAGATGCGGCAGGGTGATGCCATTCCCCAAAAAAGTGGAAACCTGATGTTCACGCTCCAGCAGAAAATGAACGCACTCCTGATTCACATACCCTTTGGCTTTACACTCCGCGCCAATCATGGCGATCACTTCCGCTTTATTACTGGCCTTGCAGCCGATATGCAGATTATCCAGCGTGATGTTATCGATCATAGCCAACCTCCCTGGTGAGACGCGTAGATTTTTTACCCTCATGATTCGCTGACAGCTCTTCTTCTAACTGCTCGAGCGATTTATTGGAGGTCTCTGGTAGGGCGAAGACCACGAACAGAATCGCTAAGTAGTTGATGGCTGCGAAGATGAAGAAGACCGGCCCAAGGCCCAGTTTCGCCTGCAGCAGCGGGAACAGGTAGCTGACCACCGCGTTCATGATCCACATGAAAAATACCGAGATCCCCATCGACAGCCCGCGGAATTTCAGCGGGAACAGCTCGGCTAATACCACCCAGGTAATAAAGCCCATGGAACCCTGCATCACGCCGACGAACAGCGCGCCCAGCAGCCAGATGGCGGTGGCTTTCAGATCGCCCACCAGGGTGTAATCGACAGCGGCGATAATCAGGTGCAGCGTGGCCATAATGGCGAAGCCGTAGATAATGATCGTCTTACGCTTGAAACGATCGACAAGGAACAGCACGCCAATCAGCATACCGCCGACGGAGAAGACACCGTTCAGCACGTTACAGATCAGCGAGGTACGCTCTGAGAAGCCGGCGGCACTCAGAATTTCCGTGCCGTAGTACATAATGACGTTGACGCCGGTGGTTTGCTGCAGTGCAGCCCAGGTAATACCGACCAGCAAAATTTTGAGGATCCATGGCGTTTTGAGGATAGTCGTGAAGGTGCCCTGGGCGCTGTACTTATTGCCGGCTTCAATTTTGATCAGGGTGGAGATGTCGTCATACTCCTTCTGCGCGCGTTCCGCCGGGCGGATCTGTTTGAGAATATGTAGCGCTTCCTCGTGGCGGTTTTTGCTGATCAACCAGCGCGGGCTTTCCGGCGCGCGCCACATGCCAACAAACAGGCAGACAGCGGGAATGGCCTGTACCAGCAGCATATAGCGCCAGACGTCCGGCAGGTGGCCCCAGATAATGCCGATTATTGCGTTAATGGCAAACGCCGCCAGCTGGCCAATGACGATGGCGACTTCATTCAGGCCGGTCAGTTTGCCGCGCATCTCGGTAGGCGCCACTTCAGAAATAAAGGTGGGGGCGGTGACCGACGCGCCGCCGACGGCGTATCCCAGCAGGGCACGAGCAATCAGCAGGGTGGTGATATCGGGGGCCGCGGCGGATAGCAGGGCGCCGATAAGAAAAATAAAGGAGAGGAAGAGTAAATATTTGCGCCGGCCGAAGAAATCGGCAAACTTGCCGCCAAACACGCTGCCCAGCGCGGCGCCGATCAGCAGGACGCTCATCACCAGCCCTTCGGTGGTTGGGGTCAGCGCCATATACTGCTTCAGTGAGGAAAAGGCGCCGTTAATTACGCCGGTGTCGTAACCGAAAAGCAGGCCGCCGAAGGTGGCCACTAAGGTAATCTGATGAAGTCGTTTTCTCTGTTGCTGGTTCAGGTTTGTTATAAATGACATGGTAGTCCCTTTATTTTATTGAACGACACAAGATAAAAATACATCTCCCCAGTCAGGATTTATTACGCCTGTGTTGTCGTATCTAACTGAACTAAATGATTTTTCTTCTTTGTGTAATTGCTCAGCACATGGCAGGGTACGCTCAGCAATGGCGGTCAAAGAGGTTTACGGCTTGGTGTTGACATGGATGTAGTCGATATCCGTTCTCCTTTCGGGTTATTAGCGGTCTTAATTGCGCCGGATGCACCGACGTCTGCCGGTGGACAGCGCCCTGGTGCGGCTCGTTGCTGTCGTTCCGGTGTTTTAGCGTGACATGAATATGGCACAAAGAAATGGAATGAACATGCAACAAGATCACATTATGAAAATTTAATTTCAAATTGGTGTTGCAGAATGGTAAATGCATGAAGCCAATCACAAAGGATACAGGGCGCATATCCTCATGAAAACCAGGTTAAATTTACATCATGGTAATAATGATGTTGTTTTCAGTGGGTTAATGTAAATCAAAGAATACAACGCAGATCACATTTTTACGCCATAATATCGAAGAATAGAATTTATATTTCATTACTGTGATCAGGGTAAAACGAGGATGGCGGCCTTCTGGCATCGGTCTGGAGGGGAAGAAAGCCCGTGGGGAGGTTATAGGATGAATGTGTGGCCGGCGGGAACGCTGGGTAAAAATGCAGAGAAGGGGGATCCTCTGCATTTTACTCATCACGAAAAAGATCAGTGCAGTGCGGGCCAGTAGCCTTCGTTGGCGACGATCAGTTCATCGAGGATGGCTTTCGCCACCGCGGCGCTGGGCACCGTTTTCGACAGCGTGATGGCCTGCCACAGTTTCTGGTAACTACCCTCAACCCAGGCGTCAACCACCAGTTTTTCGACCGCCACCTGCTGCTCCATCAACCCTTTCTGGAACGACGGGATTTTCCCCATCGCCAGCGGCTCCGGGCCATTGACGCCCACCAGGCAGGGGACTTCCACCATCGCCGTCTCATCAAAGTTGGCGATCGCCCCGTTGTTTTCCACGATCAACAGCATCCGCTCCTGGGTGTTAAAGGCGATGGCGCAGGCGAGGTCGACGATAAAGGTGGCATGGGCCCCGGCATGAAAATGCGCGCCTTCCGCCGTGCCCCGACGGGTAATCTCCCGGGCCATATCGAAGACCTCTTTTTCACGTCCGGCCATCACCTCGTTCGCCCGCGTAAAGTCTGGATCGGCGTGCGCCACCTCATAGTCAGGATAGAGGTAGTATTTCAGATAGGTGTTAGGCAGCGTCGACGGATCGAGGGCAAACACATCCTTCACCTTTTTAAAGGTTTCGATCCAGCTTGGCGCTTTATGCTGAAAATCTTCTTTTGGGCTACTGTACCCCTGGTCCGCCACGTGACGCTTCAGCGCCGGCATCAGATCGTTACCGGCTTTATCGGTGATGCGGGTCCACCAGCCGAAATGGTTCAGGCCATAGTAGCGGACGTTCAGCGCCTTGCGCGACGGCAGGCCGAGGATGTCGGCAAACAGCCCCTCGATAGCCACCGGCATATCGCAGATGTTGATGATGCGTGCGTCGGGTCGCAGGCGACGGGTGGCTTCCGCCACAATGGCCGCCGGATTGGAATAGTTGAGCATCCAGGCGTTCGGAGCGTATTGCTGCATATAATCGACCAGCTCCAGCACCCCGGCAATGGAGCGCATGCCGTAGGCAATCCCACCCGGACCACAGGTTTCCTGGCCCGGCACGCCATATTTTAACGGGATCTTTTCGTCTTTTTCCCGCATCTCATACAAGCCGACGCGAATATGCGCCATCACAAAATCGACGTCAGTGAAGGCCGCCTGCGGATCGGTGGTATAGCTGAACGTCACCTGCGGGAAACGTTCTGCCACCAGAATGGCGCAGGCGTCGCCGATCGTTTTCTGACGCTGGTGATGGTTGTCGTACAGACGGATCTCCCGCAAGGGAAAGCGCGACATATTTTCCAGCAACATCATTACAATCCCTGGGGTATAAGTACTGCCGCCGCCGGCAATCGTGACCACAAAATTATCTTTCATTTACCACCTCGTTATTCAGTAACACCCAGATTGGCGTTGACCGCCGTTCGAATTTTGTTAACCCCCAGGCCATAGATCACCTGGACATGGTTGCCTTTGATCAGCACGCTGCTCCCGCCGCTCTCTTTCAACAGCGACGGCTGGATGAGGGCGGGGTCGCGCACATCGACCCGCAGACGGGTAAAACAGTTTTCCACTACGCAGACATTCTCTTTTCCGCCCAGTCCCGCAATCACCAGCGTACCTTTATCGGCACTCTCGCTTGCCTGGCCCGTCTGCTCGGAAGTCTCCGCATCGGCAGCCGATTCACGGCCCGGGGTGAGCATCCGCAGACGGGTAATACAGAAGGTGCCGACCAGGTACATGGTGGCGGTTTCCAGCAGGCCGAGGGCGACAAACACCGGCCAGCGTGTGGCACTGGCGCCGGCAGGGAGGTTATAGACGACGAAATCGATAAGACCGTTGGTGGCGCAGACCCGCACGTGAAGCAGCCAGGCCAGCATCTGGAAAAAACCGTCCAGCAGGGAGTAGATAAGCCACAGCAGCGGGGCGGTGAAGATAAAGAGGAACTCAAAAGGTTCGGTGATCCCCACCAGAACGGAGGTCACAATTAAGGGGATCAGCGTGACTTTAAGCCGCTGCTTATTCTCCGGTTTCGCCGTACGGTAGAAGGCGAGCGCCATGCCGGCGGTGCCGAAGATCTTCACCATGCCATAGGTGAGAAAACGGGCGGAATCACTCAGCGCCCCGATGGGATGACGGGTGATTTCGGCAAGGAAAATAGGCTTGGCGCCAATAACCGTTTGACCATCAATCAGCAGCTGTCCGCCGATGGAAGTAAAGACAAACGGCGACCAGATAAGATGATGCAGCCCGGTCGGGATCAGGAACCGGTTGAGAAAACCGTACAGGAAGACCCCGATGGCGCCAAAGGATTTCATAAAGCCGGTCAGCGCCGAAATGCCCAGCTCAACCACCGGCCAGAGATAGACGGTGGCGATAGCAAACAGGCCAACCAGCGGTAGCATCACGATCAGCACCAGCTTACTGTTGCCGTAGATCGACAGCGCGCCGCGAAACTCAATGCCGACCACGCGGTTGTGGACAAAGGCGACGGCGCAGCCAAGGATAATCCCAAGGAACACGCCCATATCAATGACCTGAAAGCCAAAGATAAAGGTTTGTCCACTGCCGTACAGTTGCGCGTTGGTGGCCCCGGCCGCCAGGCGATGGGTCAGGGTCAGCCAGCTATTGTTCGCCGCCAGATACACCAGCCAGGTCATCGCCGCCACGAAGGCCGCTTCGGCTTTGCGGGTTTTCGCCAGGCCGCTGGCCAGCCCAAGGCAGAACAGAAACCCGAGATGGTTCATCAGCGCCCAGAGCATGCTGGAGACGAATTTCCCCAACAGGTAGAGCGCGCTGCTTTCATCCACCCACAGCCGATTGGTGGTCATGCTGAACAGGGCGATCAACAGGCCGATAGCCGGCAGATATAGCACCGGCCCGATCATTGCCCTGGAAAAGTCCTGAAGCTTTTTCACGCCAATCATGGTTGTCCTCTCGTCTTCGCAGACCTGATGAATAGGCTTATCAGACTAGGAGCAGACCACCGGGATCCCGAGCAGGAAAAGGGCCATCTGTGATGAAAGTCATATATATTGTTGTCGGACAGATATATAAATATGGCGAGATTTATAGATGAGTTAGTGTTGAAATTTTCGCTGCAATGTAAAAATAATCTTTTATTTACATTAAGTTATTCTCTTATCTGTTTGACGAGCGCCACCTTAGCGAGACATCTAAAAGTGATTTATAAAAAGATTGCCACTGAACTGAAGGCCCGCATCAACAGCGACGACTATGCCGTGGGCGATATGCTGCCCAGCGAAAAAGCGCTCGCTGCGGAGCTGCAGGTCTCGGTGATGACGCTGCGCAAAGCGCTGGCGCTACTGGAGGAAGAAAAGCTGATCGCGCGGCGGCACGGCAGCGGAACCTGCATTGTGCGTAAAAGTAACTATCACGGCGGAGAACTGGAGGGCTTTAACTACCAGATGCAGGTGGTAGGCGTCACCAACTACCGTAACAAAGTCATTGAATTCACGCTGCTTGATGCCCCACCGGCCATCGCTCAGCAGTTAAAGATCCAGCCGGGGGAAAAAGTTTACTACGTCAGACGGCTGCGGCTGATTGATGAGGTCCCGATCCTCGTGGAAAACAGCTATATTCCATTCGCCGCCTTTCCCTGGCTCAGCGTGGGTAACCTCGAGCAGTCTAAATTCAACTATTTCAAAAAAGAGTGTCATATCACCATCATCGAGAGCCACCGCAGCTATACGCCGGTGCTGGCGACCCGCGAGCAGGCCGAGCTGCTTCAGGTAGCGCCAAACAGCCTCCTGCTGCGGGTGCAGTCTGTCAGCTATGCGCAAAACCGGGCGATCGTCGATTTATCAGAGATCTACCAGAACACCAGTAAGTACAACGTGAAGCACATTACCCGCCGCTAGCGGATTCAGATCAGCCATCCCCGGGCGATCAGCTCCATTCCCAGCGCCAGCAGGAACAGCAGAAAACCCTGACGAAAGCGTCGCGGGCTGAGACGCGAGCGGATCCACTGTCCCAGCCACATGCCGAGTAGCGCGGGCAACAACGCCAGCCCCGACAGCTGCAGCGAATCAGCATGCCAGCCATCGTGCAGGGAGAGGCCGGCCGCCATCGCCAGGGTGGAGAGGGTGAACGACAACCCCAGGGCCTGCACCAGCTCGTCTCGACGAAAGCCCAGCATCTGCAGCCAGGGAACGGCCGGAATAACAAATACCCCGGTCGCCCCGGTGATAACGCCGGTCAGCCCGCCCATGAGCGGCGACAGCCACTTCTCCACGCGGGCGGAAACCTGCAACGCCGGGCCACAGAGCGCATACCCGGCATAGGCTATCAATACGGTGCCAAGCGCCAGCGCTGAGCACCGAGGATTGAGGCTGATCAGCAGTGACGACCCCGCCAGCGTTCCCATAATAATCCCGGTCATCATAAGCCAAAGGCGGCGTACAATCTGCGCCAGCGCGGGGCCTGCCAGCAACTGCCAGAGATTGGTGAGCAGCGAGGGAAGCACCAGCAGCGCCGCTGCGGCCTGCGGCGGCATCAGCAGACCAAGCAGGCCCATCGCCACGGTGGGTAATCCCATGCCGGTCACCCCTTTGACCAGTCCGGCGGCGATAAAGATCAGCAGTAAATAAAAGATGTGAAGATCGAACATCATGGCTCACTTTTCAGGGTAGAAAGGGACATTGAAACCACTGGTCGCTGAAGCCACAATGCGGTATGTTGCCCTAAGACTACGGGAAAACCGAAGGGTGGGGAGGGTGTGATGCGGATGGATCTGGCCGATCTGCGACTGTTTATCGCCATCGTGGATACCGGCAGTATTACCGGTGGGGCTGCTATGGCCCATCTTGCTCTGGCCTCCGCCAGCGAAAGAGTGCGCAAGCTGGAGGCAGAGGTCGGTGTTCCCCTGTTGCAGCGTCATGCCCGCGGCGTAACGCTGACTGAGGCCGGGGAGGTACTGGCGCGCCATGCTCGCCCGCTTCTTGCGCAGCAGCAGCGTCTGCGCCAGGCGATGAGCGCCTTCGCTCGCGGTCAGCAGGGGACGCTGCGGCTGTTCGCCAACACCTCGGCGATGTCGGCTTTTCTGCCGGGCAAGCTCGCCGCCTGGATGGCAGCGCATCCGGCGGTGCAGATCGACACCGAAGAGCGCACCAGCGCGGATATCGTCAGCAGCATTCTGGCGGGTGTGGCGCAGGCTGGAGTGGTCTCTGATGCCGTCGACCCCGGGCCATTGCATCTGGATCCTGTCGCCGATGATCCCCTGGTGCTGATTGTGCCGCCGGCTCACCCTCTGGCCGGAGCGAATGAAGTGGCGTTTGCGGCGGTCATCAATGAGCCGCTGGTCGCCCTCTACCAGACCAGCGCGCTGCAGCAGCATATTGAACAACATGCCGCCGGGCTCGGCCAGGCGCTAAACGTCCGGGTCCGGATGAGCCATTTTGAAGGGCTTTGCGAGATGGTGGCTCACGGCGCCGGCGGGGCTATCCTGCCCCGCGTCATTGCCGAACGCTACCAGCAGCGCTACCGGTTTGCCGTCATCGCACTGCAGGATCGCTGGGCACAGCGCCGCCTGTGCCTGTGTTATCAGGATGATGCCCGGCTGACGCCAGCGATGCGCCGTTTGCTGGCGTGGCTCCGACAGCCGTGAGAACATGAGTGACAGTGTCACTTTACATGCCTGCTATGGCTACTGACATTCGTGTCAGAGATGCGATAGTAGAGGTCCGCTTTTATTCAGACGCTAATCAGGACAGACAAGATGAGTACATTACCAAAGGTCGCGGTGCTGGGACTCGGCGCCATGGGACATGCTTTTGCCAGCAATCTGCTGAAGAAAGGCTTTACCGTCGCTGGCTGGAACCGCTCGCCAGCACGCGGCGAAGATTTACAGGCGCAGGGATTATCCCTGCATACCACGCCGCAGCAGGCGGTCGCCGATGCCGAGGTGATCATCAGTATGCTCGCCGATGGGCAGGCCACCCTTGAGGTACTGGCGAAAATAGCGCCTGCCTGTCAGCCGCAGGCGATCTATTGCCAGATGGGCACCATCGGCCTGCCGGAGACGCAGGAGGCTATCGCCTTGCTGCGGGCGCTTCAGCCGGCGATGACCTTCGTCGATGCCCCGGTTTCAGGGACCAAAGCCCCGGCGGAGAAGGCGCAGATCCTGGTGCTCGCCAGCGGAGATCGTGAAAAGTGTGCTGCTGCCGAACAGGTGTTTGCGGCTATCTCCCGCGGGACGCAGTGGTTTGGCGAGGCGGGCAACAGCCAGAAAATGAAGCTGGTCCTCAATGCCTGGCTGATTTCGATGATGCAGGGCATCGCGGAAAGCGCCCAGCTGGCGAAGACGCTGGGCTTTACCCCCGACCAGCTCTGGAGCGCTCTGGAAGGCGGCCCGCTGGCCGCACCGTATGTCAAAGTGAAACTGGATGCCATCGCCAGCGAGCAATTCGCGCCGCAGATGCAACTGGCGCATGCGCTGAAAGATGCCCGGCTGGCGCTATCCCTGGCCGAGCCGCACACCATGCCGGGGCTGGATAACATTGCCGAACTGTGGCAGCAGGCGGCGGACGCGGGATATGCCGGACAGGATTTGTCAGCGGTGTATCAGTGGCTGTCGACGTCGTCAAAAGCGTAGTTTTTACGCACTCGTGTTGGCAAAAAAGTGGCCATTACGGCCACTTATCCTGAGGTGCTACTTCCCGGAGACATCCGTGCGAGTGTCGATCCCTTCGTCAATTCGTTTAATCATATAGGGAAAGAACGGATTGGAAGACTGACGCATCAGCGAGTCCAGACCCACAACCAGCACCGAACGCTCGCCGCGAGCTGCAAACGTGCCGAGGCTGATCCCATATTGATTCAGCGGATGGGGATAGCGCCCGTACAGCGAATCGCTTAACGGGAAGGGGAGCGCGACATGAGAAAGGGAGTATACGTCCGGCAAATAGCGCATTCCCTGCAGTTTTTCCACTGCGGTGTCTGTTTTCCCGGCAGGTGTTGTGCGGATTTCCATATCGGTACTGGCTGAATTCGCGTTAGTGATGATCGTGGTCTGATAAGCGCGGGGCGGCGCGGGCAGCAACCGTGCCAGCGCGGTGTAAGACGTCCGGCGTAATAATGAATTAAACCTGACGGCATGATTCAAATCGAAGAGGACAATTTCACTGCCATTTTCCGGCAAACGGTTATACAGCGCCGTCACGATCGCCCGCGTACTGACCGTTGAATCCACAACGGACTGAAAGGTCAATACCGGCGGTAAGCTGTTAAGCCTGTGATTTCTCGAGTCAGTCACTATCTGCTTTTGCAGCGCTTTGGTCAGCAGGAAGGACTGCCGGGCGGCGTTCGTCGGGAAGGAGTTATATTTGAACGGATTAAACTCGGGCATGATGTTTAACCATGCGGCTTTCGAGAAGGCGGGAAGAAACGCGGGCCAGCCTGCGAGGCCGGAAAAACGCGCGAAGCTGGTAATACCGATCATCGGAGAAATCAGGATCACCCGCTGGGGTTTTGCCAGTTCGGCATTATCCAGCGCGTCCAGCGAATATTTCATTGCCAGCGCGCCGCCGTTGGAAAATCCGACGATATGCAGGGGCGCATCATTACCCGTCAGTCGTTTCGCTTCTCTCACCGCAAGGCGCGTGGCGGCAAGCCAGTCCTGCCAGTCCACATCGGTCAGCCCGGCGGGAACCGTCCCATGGCCTGGTAATCTGATACCGATGGCGACATAACCCTGTTGCCGGTAATTTTCAGCGATATGCCGCAGGCTGTAGGGCGTATCTGTCAGACCATGCAGCAACACCACGGCGCCTTTCGGTTTGCCATCCGGCATCATGATATATGACCGATTCCAGTTGGTTGGAAACGAGTCCGGATAGATGGGGCTGTGACGATAGTAACGGTTCAGTTCGGTTTGCTGCTCAGCGTCCAGCTTATCGGTAACCTGGCGTTTTACCTCACTGAAGAGCGCATTCTCTTTTTTGATGTAATCGTTCCAGTCAGCATTGTCGATTTCATCCGCGTCCATCTCATGCGGAACCCAGGTATGCCAGAGCTGCAGCTCGGGTCCGCGCTGAATGTCATAAAGGCGTAGTCCCAGAGCGCCAACGATCAACAGCAGCAGGGATAACCCGATACGTTTTAACCACGTTACCCATTTCAACGCGTTGCTTCCTTTCTTAATGACATGTTTTCTGAGTATAAATAAACATGGTCAGGGAGATTTACTTTTTTACGCAGGACGGGGCGTGAAGCGCGCTGAGCGGTTCTATGGCATTGGGTTTAGCGATGCAAGACCAGTGGACGGATCCATCAATGGCCAAGCGCTTACTGGCTGACGGTTTCAGCGGGACACCGTCGAACATTCGCCATTTATATCATCTCTTAATAAACAAAAATTCCAGCGCCGTCCGTCACTGCGCAACTCGGTGATGCTGAGCGGGTGGACGTCGATACGTGCAAATGAGTGAAGTGGGGCGCCGAGAACGTTGAGGAGCATGGCACGGATAGTGGAGGCCGACGCAATTACACCGTGTCGGCCTGGAATATCGACGTGTTTTGCCAGCCAACGGCCACAGCGCGCCAGCAACTGAGCACGTGACTCTCCGCCCGGCGGCGGATCGCCCTCCAGCCAGGCCAGGAAAGCGTCGGCGTCTTGCGTCATCACCTCACGTACTGGCCGACCGGCCCAGATGCCGTAGTCGGGCTCCGCCAGCTCCATCACCGGGGTACCCTGTAAAGAGAGCGCTGCGGCAGTTTGTCGGGCGGCGGTCTCCGGGGAGATCCAGACGCGGTGACAACGGGCGACACGGCGTTGTAACTGACGCGCCCGCTGCCATTCCCGCGCCTCCAGAGGGTCATCACAGGGGAAATGTGAACCTCTGGACGCAGCCGTTTCTCCCTGACAAATCAACGTTAGCGACGCTCTCATGATGTGTTAACCGCGACGGAAGGCTGGGCGCTGCACACCTGTCGCCGGCGTGCGTTCGGCTAAGGCACCGAACGCCACACCGATGACGCCCCAGAGCACCAGGTGCGTGCCGAAGGAGCTGATACGGAAACGCCATAGCAGGTCCGCCGGGAAGTGTTCGGGCACTTCGTTCACTGTCGGCATCAGGGCACAAACCACGAGCATCAGCGCCACCGCGAACAGCGTTGCCCACATCATCGCATTCCCTCTGCCGAGGCGCGGTATTAGCTGATGTGATAACCACGCGGCCGCGATGACGATGCCGATGGAAAGCAACATCATGACGAAGTACAGTTCGGTACGATAGCCGATGGTCTCCGGGTTACCGACCGCGGGCGGATTGGGTGGGTATTTCAGACCAGGCATCAGGCTCATCACCAGAAAGCCGACCAGCGCCAGACCTAACGCTAACAGACGCGGGTTCGATGGTCCGAAGCGCTGATAGCTAAAGGCCCAACTCAGCGCCAGACCGCCGCCCAGCGCTGCGCCGAACAGCACCATGCCGGCCATTAGCCCAATCCCGGACTGGGTTTGACGGCTAAACACCTCTTCTTCACCGCCGTCAGCCGACGCGCTGTGTTGGTGTGAATGCGCGGCCAGACTTTCTTCAATCCCGATAGCGCGATCGACCTGCGGCTCGCCGAAATGGTGTGCAAAGGCAAATGCCACCAGTCCAGCCAGAATGCCTGCTATCATCCCCTTGAATAATAGTTTTCCAATCATGTCCGCCTCCTCAGTGGCAGGGAAAACCCAGCAGATGGCGTGCGTCGTGGAAGAATTCATGCACCTGGGTGCCGGAAAACATCGACGTCGCACCTTGTTCCGCACCGACGAAATAGATCGCTAACAGCGCCAGCAGGGTGGTAAACAGTGCCCAGGGCAACAGCGCCGCGACCGGTATCGGAGTGGCCGGGGTGTTGGCGGTAAGGGTGATATCGCTCATGATGTGACTCCGTTGTTAATTTGGCTGATGGAAGATTGTGCCGGGCTCACCGTGACCGGAACGCCGAGTGGAAGCGAGTGGTGGTGATGCGCTGGCGGACAGCTGGCATTGGCCAGGACGATCGGCTGACCATGCGGCGTGTTGATATACGCCAGCCGCCATTCCTGAGTCCGTCGGGCAATGTCATCCGGCGCGGTCAGGTGGAGGGTGGTGATCATGTTCTCCATTGCTGTCGCCCACTGGCGATAGTAGGCATCGTTCACGCTTTCGCCGGGTTGCGCCGGAGCCGCCTTGATCGCTTCGCTGAATGTCCGTACCCATTCTGCCCACGGGAACAGCCCCGCCCGGTGCAGATGGACGATCAGCGAGAATGCTTTCGCCTGCCAGGGCTTATCAAAAACCGGCCCCTCCTCGTCGCGGGGTAACCCGACGGCGGCGTAATCATGCTGTGTCGCAGTGCTCATGCTTCCTCCAGATAGTCGTCCCACAGATCGATGTACACTTTGTCCGGGCGCGGCGTGCCCCACAGTTCCAGTGCGGTGAAGCTGACGCTGTAGACGTGCTGAGGATGTTCGCCCAGACCGTGCGCCGCAGTGTCCGGCGTGATGAACACGCCGTGATCGGTCTCAATACGGCCGATTTTCCCGCGCACGTAACGCGGCAGGCGGGTGTGGGTGGTTGGGTTGAAGTTTTTTGCCCGAACCCGGTCTCCGGCCTTAAAGCGGGGAGCAACATCGTGACTGACGCGCGCGGAGGCACCGGTACTGACAACCATCGCGACGATGTCCTGCGTCAGCACCGGCGTGCCTGGCGCGCAGGGGGCAGGGGTCGAGCCACCCCAGAGTTCTTCGGCGGTGATCACGCCTTTTTCCAGCAGCAGCGTTTCAAATGCGTGCAACCAGTGCTCGTAGTAGCTCGCCTCCAGGTAGTGGGCTGGATCCATGCGTTCAATGGCGTGGCGGAATTCATCCACATTGAAATGTCCGCCGACGAACAGCGAGGCGAACAGCGGAAATACCCGGCGCTCCCATTCATGGTGGAAATACGGCTCATTTTCCTCGTTGAGGATCGGGCCGAGGCCGTGCATACCGCCCAGATCATGTATCCCGTTCATGGTTTTCTCCTCTTATTATGGCGCGGCGACCAGGCCGGTGCCGATCATGGAATCGCGGGTGACCAGTTCGATCAGCTGCGCTTCGCTCCAGCCGTCGGTACCCGCCGGACGTTCTGGCAGGACCAGATAGCGCAGTTCCGCGCTGCTGTCCCAGACGCGCACCTCTTTACTTTCTGGAATGTTTACCCCGAATTCGGCCAGAACGCCGCGCGGGTCGATAACGATACGCGAGCGATAGGGGGCCGATTTGTACCACACCGGTGGCAGACCCAGCACCGGCCAGGGGTAGCAGGAACATAATGTACAGACGGTCACGTTGTGCACGTCCGGCGTGTTCTCCACTACCTGCATGTCTTCACCCTGCACGCCGGAGAAACCCAGCTCGGCGATGGCGGCTGTGGCGTCCTCCAGCAGCCGACGTTTATACTCCGGATCACTCCACGCTTTAGCGACCACCTGCGCGCCGTTACGGGGGCCGACCTTGTGCTCATAAGTGTCAATCAGTTCATCCAGTGCCGCCGGGTCAATCAGTCCTTTCTCCTGTAGCAGGGATTCCAGCGCCCGGACGCGTAGCTCGATGTCCGCCGGTGGTTCAGTATGGTCGTGGTCGTGTTGATGGCTCATTTTATGGTTCCCGATGGTTAAGGGTTAAAACATCCGCCAGTCGCCGGAAGCTTCAAATGCGGCGGCGGCCTGATAAAGGGTGCTTTCGGCGAAGTGGCGTCCTACCAACATCATTCCTACCGGTAAGCCGTCGACCAGCCCACAAGGGAGAGTCATTGCCGGATGGCCGGTAATATCCTGCGGCGCGGTATTGCCGATCATTTCAAATGCGCGGGAGATGTATTCGGTAATGGAGCAGTCAGGTTCCGGCAATGGCTGAGCGACAAGCGGTACAGTGGGCATCACCAGCAGGTCGAAGTCCGCCAGCGCCCGGTCATAGCCCGCACGCGCGCGACGCGCGATATTCTGCGCCTTGGCATAGTAGCGGCCATGGTAGCGTTCCAGCCCGTACTGGCCGACGAACATGCATATCTTCAGCGATGGGGAAAGCGCATCGGCGTCGTCACGCCACTGGGCGTGCTTGTCCAGCAGCGCCACGTCATATTGTCCTTTCCAGTTAAAGCCCATGCCGTTGCCATGCATCATCTGCGCGGTCAGCCCCTCGCAGCCGATAGGGGACCAGAGCGCACCCGCCAGGCTATGCTCCGGTACCGAAATCTCGCCGACCGTCGCGCCTAATTCCTGCAGACGGGCGACGGCAGCGCGAACTTTCTCCGCGACTCGCGCATCCAGGTTCGGCAACTGAAAACCTTCGGCCATAATGCCGATCTTTAAGCCACGGACTCCCTTACCGAGCGCCTCGGTATAGGCTTCCACTTTGGGAGCATACTGACGTGGGTCCAATCCGTCCGCGCCGGCAATGACCTCAAGGACTAAGGCATTGTCTTTTACGCTGCGGGTCATCGGCCCGGTATGGTCGAAAGTGGCTTCGATCGGCATGATGCCGGTATAAGGCACCAGACCGTGGGTCGGTTTCAGGCCATAGAGGCCACACCATGCGGCGGGAATACGCGCCGAGCCCCCTTGATCGCCGCCCATGGCCAAATCGACTTCCCCGGAAGCGACCAAAGCGGCGCTGCCAGAAGATGAGCCACCGGCCGAGTAGCCGCGGCGCAACGGGTTATGCACGGGCGCCGGATCGGAGGTATGGCTGCCTCCCGACAAGCAGAAGTGCTCGCAGGTCGCCTTGCCGAGAATAGTCGCGCCAGCATCCAGCAGTCGGGTGGCAACGGTGGCGTCGTAGAGGGGGACGAAGCCTTCCAGCGTCGAGGCGCCGTTCATCATCGGTACGCCAGCCAGCGCGATGTTATCCTTGAGCACCACGGTGCGGCCGGCCAGTTTACCTGTTGCTGCACCTGTTACCTCGGTCTTGTAATACCAGGCGTTAAGCGGGTTTTCGTCGCCTTCAGGACGATAGCCGGCGGCGCGTGGGTAGTGCACCGCGGGGATCTCATCGGGCAGGGCGTCGATGAGATCATAGGCGTCGAAATTGGCCTGCATCAGCGCCAGATATTCTTCGGCTTGCGCAGGCGTCAATCGTATGTTTAGCCGACTGGCGAGCGCTTGCAGTTGTTCAATGGTAGGACGTTCAATAGCCATGGAGTTCCCTTTGTATGGTGTTTGCCAATGCAACCTGCCTTCAACATAAGCCCGAAATGTCATCACTACATGGTTGTGCAGGTCAGTCATTTGGCTGAGACGGACACCCGCCTGTTGCGCGGATGTCCGTCCTCGGTTAAGACGGTTTATCTGTTTTCGGCCAGTGAATGCCGACGCTTTTCATCCCTTTGGTGACGTCCATGTCAGGGTGCGCGAGTACCACATCCCGGTATGATGGGCTGCCGATGACGGCGGGTTTGAACTGGGTCAGGAATGCGGTGACCTCTTCACGGATATCCTGCGGAACGTTGAAGTTCTCGTAGCATTCATCAATAGCCTCGAATACGGCTTTCCAGTGCACTTCGGTCAGCCCCATTCCGCGGTGCGCGGTCACCATATCTCGTCCCCGGTAGACCGTGTTGCCGCCCCAGTGCTTGCACAGAAAATCGACAAAGTTGATATGCTCTTTCTGGAACGACGATTCGGATACGTGCGCCCAGATATGGCCGAGATCGGGATGCTTCATACAGGTCTTCAACACTTCCCCTGCGAAAGCGTAAACGGCGTCATAACCGCCGAGACGTTCATAGAGTGTGGGTTTTTGCTGCTGATCGGTCATGATGGATTTCTCCGTTGCGGGTGAGTAGTGAGTCTGGGGATGTCTCTGTGCCGATTCGCATCAGAACAGTTTCATCACGCGCAGGGTGGTATGCAGATCTTCCTTAAAACCGCCATCGACGTTGAGGTCGCGCTGGAGCAGACCCTGTACCTGCACCGTGGGGGTGACGAATTTCGATAATTCCAGCCGTACCTGATCGACGCGCGTCGCCTGTCCGTTCTCGATACCGTCAAGCTGCTGTTTGCCGCCCCAGTATTGGGAATAACCGGCGGCCAGGGTCCAGCTCTTATCGGCGGGCGGCGCCCAGGTCACCCAGCCCTGAAACTGATAGGTGTTGTCCTGCTTGAGTCGACCGGTGCCGATGCCCGAGGCGTCGTCGTTGACGCCATACCACATCACGTCCGTGGACAGTTGGGTGGCGAAACCGTTACCCAGCTGCTGCACGCCGCCGAGCTGAAGGTCGAACTTCCAGCGATTTTCGCCGACGTTAAGCGTGCGTCCGGCGTCGTAGGAGCCCGCGGGGAGGTACAGGTAAGGCACAATGGCGAAGGTTGTGCTGGGGTTGTTGACCAGCCAGACCGGCGCGGCAAGGATGGGATCGCCCAGGCCGCTGGCTGAATCAAGTCGAACGCCGTTTAGTGAGCCATTGTAGAGGCGTCCGTATGGCAGCAGCACTTGCGGCGCAACCGTAAAGCCACCGACGTCCATGTAATGAACGTAACGAAAGATGCTGACGAAGGAGTCGAGCCCGGTTTCTTGCTTAAGTTCGCCGCCCCCGGTCGGGGTGAAGCTATCTCTCGTCGCGTAGGTGAAATATCCCAGAATGGCATCGGTGCCGGCGGGGGCTGGAATGAGGTCCTGCGAATTGAGATCGACCGCGTGGGCCGGGCCGGTTGCCAGCCACAGTGTGCAGGCGGCCAGGCTGATGCGAAACGTAGCGTTACTGAAAGTCATGACGTTCCCCCTCTTGTCTGATGTCGTGTTATGTCCGGAGCACGGTGTGGCCGGAAGACCTTACGCTTACTGATACTAGGGAGAAATTTGCGGCGTACTTGCTTCAGCAGGACAGTCGTTTGGCTGGAAGGGACATTCGGTTGCGGGCCTGCCCCTCGTCGTGTGATGGTCCGCCATAGTGCAGACGCCGCACGTTTAGGGTGCGGTTCCACGTTTTGTCGTCCCGCTATTCGACGCCCTATATGCCAGCAGAAAAGGGGGGCGCGGATTTTCAGTGATATTTCCCGGTAACTTAGCGCCGATCGGCGTAACAGAAAGAGGGTGTATTAGCTCGTTGGCATGATAGTTGCTGTCTGCGGAAACGTTTCTGTCGTTTTGGCGGAATACCCGGCGCGAGGTGAATGATAATGAATAGCATGCAGTCTGCGGGCAGTCTCCACTATTCAACCGTTGGCGTTAGCGAGTCGCGCCGCTTCGAGTACTGGAACGACGTAGTGTTACGTCACTGTATTCCAGCAGCCAGCGCCCCTCTGGCTGGGGTCGACTTTGATGCACGGCTGACGGTACGTGGAGTGGGTCTGGTGGATATGTGTTCACTGTCCGCGCCGCTACACAGCTGGGATCGCACGGCCCGTTATTTGCGCCAGGGCCCCGACGACGATCTGTGGTTGGGGTATATGCAGGATGGATACGGTCAGCTTGAACAGGGGGGACGCAAGGCGACGCTGGCAGCGGACAGTCTGGTGCTCTACGATGCCGCCCAGACATTCCGCTTCAGTCTTGGCGGGCGCGATAATCATCTGGTGCGGATCCCCCGCCATTTGCTGAGCTGTCATTTACCTGGGGTCGAACACCTCACCGCGATGGTGCTCGACGACCGCCGCCCGGGCGTGATCCCATTGCGCGAAATGCTGCGTCAGGCGGCAGCGATGCCCGCCTGTCTGGACACAGCGGATATCTCCGGCCGCTTCTCCCAGACGTTGCTGGATCTGCTGGTGCTGAGCCTGGAGTTACAGGACCTGAACAACGTTGGTGTTGAGCGCGATCTGTATTCCCGGATGATGAACTACATCCGGCGGCAACTTGTCGATCCCGATTTGAACATCGAAAGCCTGGCACGGGCGCACCACGTTTCCGTTCGTACCGTCACGCGTGCTTTCGCCCGCCATAAAAAAACGCCGATGGCAGTGATTTGGCAGGAGAGGCTGCAGGCTAGCCGAGAGGCTATCGAACGTGGACGAGTCAGTAGCGTGTCCCAGGCGGCGCTGGATTTCGGCTTCTCCGATTTCTCTCATTTCAGCCATGCCTTCCGCAAAGCCTTCGGCATTTCTCCTCGCTCTCTGCTGCCGAAGAAGCAGTGAACTCGCCTGAGGACGTCATTCTCAGGTGTAACAACAGGCTAAACGATGCCGGTAAAACGGTCAGTGTAACCAGCGTGGCAACCAGTAGTCCCCCGATAATCGCATAGGCCATCGGTCCCCAGAATACCTGATGAGAGATGGGGATCATTCCCAGAATGGCGGCACAGGCCGTCAGGCAGATGGGGCGCGCACGATGCTCTGCTGCCGCAATAATGGCGGCATCGCTAGCCATTCCCTGAGCAAGATTGCTGTCAACCTCGCTAATCAGTATGACGGCGTTACGAATGATCATGCCAGCGAGCGCAATCACGCCAAGCAGAGCGACAAATCCCATTGGCGTTCCGCCAGGTAACATAGCCAGCACGATACCCGGTAAACCAAACGGGGCCATCAGTATAGCCAACGCCATACGGGAATAGTTGCGCAACTGGAGCATCAACAGCAAGAGCATGATGACCAGTGTCACCGGCAGAACCGCATAGACCGAACTATTACCTTTTTCAGATTCAGCAACCGCGCCCCCTTCTTCAATGCTGTAGCCTTCAGGCAGTTCCGCGCGCAACCTGTCTACCGCTGGTCGCAACGCTGCGGATACTGCTTCGGCGCGAAGTCCCGGGGCGAGGTCAGTTTGCACGGTGATGAAAGGCAAACGCTGTCGACGCCAGATAACCGGATCATCCACGCCCCAGACTGGCGTGGCAAAGGCGCTGAGGGGAATTTGTTTCCCGTCATTCCCCTGAACAGTCAGCGAAGAGAAGGTGGCGAGGTTAAGACGCTCATTGTCCCTGGCCCGGAGCACCACATCGACAAGACGGTCATTATCGCGAACCGACGTGACTATACTGCCGGACCAGACGGTATTGAGCATCCGGGCCAGACTTTCTGACGACACGCCCGCAGCCCGGGCTGCGGTCTGATTGACCTTGAGGGTAATGACTCTCTCCGGTTCGCCTGCCGTCTGATTAACCTCGCGGGAGGAGGGAGACCGGCCAATGACATCGCTCAGGCGGTTCGCGATCGACCTGACCTTCAGATAATCTGGCCCACTCACCCGGTATTTGACTGGCCAGCCGACGGGGGGCCCAAGTTCCAGGGGCGATACGCGCGTGATGATGTCGCTAAAGCGCGTAGCCAGTATCCTGTTTAACTGTCGATGAAGACGATCCCGCGCTTTAAGATCTTTAGCTACCACCACCATCTGGGCGATATTTTCATTTGCCAGAAGCACATCCATAGGCAGGTAAAAACGGATCGCTCCCGACCCAACGTATGTCGAAAAGCGATCAACGTTGCGGTTGCCTGCCAGGGCCTTCTCCAGCTTTTCAGCCGTATTTTGCGTTTCCGACTGCGAGGCATTTGCCGGTAGCGTCAGGCTTACCAGCAATTCTGGCCTGTCGGAGGCGGGGAAAAACTCCCCCTGCATAAAGGTTGTTCCGTAAACGGACAGACCAAGCGCAATGAGAGCAATACACACGGTGGCGAAGCGGTGACGCAACGCCTTGCGCAATAGCCACTGGTATCCGCGGGCCATCCGTCCAGGACCTTTCGCCTTCTGTCTGATGTTGTCAGATAACAGCCACGTCCCGGTTAATGGTGAAAACAGGATCGCGACAACCCATGAGCACAGCAGGGCGATGAGCACTACGGCAAACAGGGAAAAGCAATATTCACCGGCGCTGGACGCAGCAAATCCCACGGGAATAAACCCGGCAATCATCACAAGGGTGCCCGTCAGCATCGGAAATGCGGTCGTTTTAAAAGCCCGGGTCGCCGCCTGCCGGCGGGAATCCCCGGCTTCCAGACCAGAGACCATGGTTTCCACAGTGATCATGGCGTCATCGACCAGCAGGCCCAGCGCGATAATCAATGCGCCGAGAGAAATACGCTGCAGACCTATTCCTGCCAGCATCATTCCCGTAAAGGTCATGGCCAGCACCAGTGGGATGGCCGCAGCCACTACCAGTCCGGCTCGTAAACCCAGCGAGACAAACGAAACGGCCAGGACGATCGCCACGGCTTCGATAAGCACCCGGATAAACCCGCTTACGGCGTCGCTGACCACCGCTGATTGATCGGCAACCTTGACCATCTCAATACCGTGCGGCAGCGTGACGCTGATGGCATGCATTTTTGCATTCAGCGCGGCGCCGAAACGCAGCATATTACCGGTCGGCGCCATCGAAATAGCCAGCCCGATGGCGGGTTTGCCGTTGACCCGGTAAACCGGCTGGGGAGGCTCGGCGTTTTCCCGACTAACGGTGGCAATATCCGTCAGAGGAAGGTAACGATCGTTAATATGCAACGTGACGGCACGTAAGCTCGCTTCAGAAGTCAGTTCCCCGCTGACCTTTATCGCCATATTTTCCTGTCCGGTGCGGATCATACCTGCCGGGACAACCGCATTTTGTGCCCTGAGGGCATCCGCTACCTGCTGGATGTTCAACCCCATACCTGCCAGACGCGCTGGAGAAAAAGAGAGAACTATCTGTTCCTGCTGCTCACCCAGCAGGCTGGTTTTTCCGATATCCGGTAACGACATGAGCTCCCGGCGGATTGTATCAACACGGTCCCGTACCTCCCGCAGGGTATAGCCCTCAGGTATAAAGCCATAAATCGTACCGAACGTATCATCAAATTCGTCGTCGACGGCGGGGGCCTGAACGCCTTCTGGCAAAGAGGGGGCAATATCCTGCATTTTCTTACGTACCTGATACCAGATATCCGGCACCTTTTGCGGCGGGGTATCGTCACGGAGATTGACATGAATAACGGAGCTCCCGGCACGGGTTTCACTTTCGAGATAATCAAGCCAGGGGGTTTCCTGCAGCTTTTTTTCCAGCGTATCGGTCAGCAGTCGGGTGGTATCCGTTACGGATGCCCCGGGCCATTGCGCAGAAACAACGGCCGTTTTAATCGTAAACGCCGGATCTTCGTTACGTGACAGGTTCTCATAACAGAACGCGCCCATAGCAATGATCAGCAGCATGAAGAAACTGACCATCTGCTGATGATTTAGCGCCCAGGAGGACAGGTTAAATTTCTCATTCAATACGGGTTTCATGATTCGCACTCCCCGGCAATCACCGGCTCGCCGGAGCGTAATTTACTCACGCCGGCGGTAATCACCCGGTCGCCTGGTTCAAGGCCGCCGGAGATAATGACCGAGGTGGCGGTATAGTATGCTGGCACCACCACGCGAAGCTGCGCCTGCGATTGTGGGTTAATCACATAAACCGCCGGTTTGTCGTCGACGCGGCTCAGCGCTGAAGCGGGAAGGGCGTATCCATGCGGACCCGTTGCGGGTAACGTGACGGTGACGCTGGCGCCCAGCGCCATTGCCAGCGGTGGGTTTTGCAGGGTAGCCCTGACGCGCCATGTGCGGGTCTGAGGATCGGCCTGCGGGCTAATATCTCTTACCGCGGCGGACGCTTGCACCGACGGGTCGCTGAGGAGGGAAACTCGCAAGCCAGCCTGTTCCTGTGGCGGGATCGCCTCGGGTTTAGCGATATCAAACACCACATCGCGGGCTTCACCGGTCGCCAGCGTCAACACCGACTGACCACCATTGACCACCTGACCCGCAGAGGCGCTTACTTCGGTGATCACGCCGCTTCGCGGCGCAATCAGACGCGTCCAGCCAAGGCTTTCCCGGGCATTACGCAACGCGGACTCGCTGTTTTTTAAACGCGCGCGGGCGACAAGCCAGTCTGCGCGGGCGGTATCGAGCTGTGTGCGGGCAATCGCGCCTGTTGGCATGAGCTTTTGCATTCGGTTGACGTTAAGTGCAGCAACCTGAGCAGAGGCTTTGGCTCCTTCATAATCAGCCTGTGCGCCATCGAGCTGATTCTGACTGGTTGTATTTTCAAGCGTGGCCAGCAGTTGCCCTGCATTGACCCGATCGCCAATATCGACGCTACGCGTCACTATCCGGCCGCCGGTACGAAAGCTCAGAATCGTTTCATCGTGCGCATGGATCTCTCCGGTTCTTTCCAGCGCGGGAAGGGTTTGCGCTGAGCCAACAACAACGTAGCGCACCGTTCGCACAGGATCAGTCTTATTACCCTGGTTGTCCCCGCATCCGGGCAGCAGAAAAATCACTACCGAAAGAATGGTCAGGGGAAGAAAGTGCAGCCAGGAAAGGGTGCGCGCCACGTCGTACAAATGGTGCAGACTGTGGCGGAGGGAGAGTAAAAATTCATCTGACATAACGCCGCTCCATAAAGGTGATGGCGTTATTAAATGCGCGCTTAGTCGAGAAAGATTCGACGTTTCGTCAAGGTATTATCAAGAGCGGCTATTTTCCATCTCAGACGACGTCCAGGGTAACAAAAGGCTGACTGCGAGTCCGCCGGTTTCAGGTAACGACGCGCTGATACTGCCGCCATGGGCCTGACAAATCGCGCGAGCAATCGACAAACCGAGACCGCTGCCGCCGGAGTGGCGGGCACGCGACTGCTCCTCCCGGCTAAAACGGTTGAACATTTCCGGTAGGAACTGGGAGGATACCCCCGGGCCGTCATCGCGAAATTCGAGGCAATATTTCCCGCTGGCGTAGTGCAGCGTGACATCAAGATGACCGCCATGACGCCCGTAACGGAGGGCATTTTCCATAAGGATGGTGAAAACCTGGCCCATACGGAACGTATCGCCTTTGAAGGGACACGCCTGAGAATGATGAAGCCTGATTGTAAAACGATGTGCATCAGCCTGGGGCATGATCCATGTCGCCCGTTCCTTAAGCAGCTCATCCAGACGAAAGGGTTCGTTTTCCAGCACCAAATTCCCGGCATCAGACAGCGAGAGCAGATGAAGTTCATCGGTCAGGCGATTCAGGTGCTGAAGCTGTTTCATTACCATGGCCAGTTGTTCCGGGCTGGCATCAAACACACCATCCAGCATGCCCTGCAAACGTCCGATAGCGGCAGTCAGGGGGGAGCGAAGTTCATGCGCCATGGCCACATGAGAGGTACGTAACTCTTTTTCATAGCGGGCCAGTTTCCCCGTCATGGCATTAAAGTCACTGGCAAAGCTGACCATTTCAGCCGGCGCATTCCTGATGAGCTCAGCCTGGCGGCCAAATTGCCCTTCGGCGACGTCCTTTGCCGCATCACGCAGTCGGCTGAACTGCAGCGCCAGTGGCCTGGCATATCGCAATCCCATCACCACAATAAAAGGGATCATGACCAGGACCAGTAACGCCACGGTGACCCAGTCCGCCGAGGCGATGGATGGGGTTGAATAACTCAACCCCCACCAGGTATCGACGATTTGATGGAAGCGCGCCGGGTTCGCCTGCGGGTTCTGGCTGAGCGCAAGAAACTCTTGTCGGACCGATGCCGGCATTCTGCCTATGTTCCAGTAATTCTGCACCGCATAACGTAGCCACATACAGGTCGCAATGACAATTACGCTTCCGATGGCCAGCGCTAATATACGTGCGCAAATCCAGCGCCACAGGGAGGAGTAGCGGGTTTTTGTCATGGTTGTCTGAACCTGTAGCCTACGCCGCGAACGTTAACCAGCACGCCGGAAATACCCGCCGCCTCGAGTTTTTTACGCAGGTTATAAACATGGGTATCCACCACGCGCTCCAGGGCTTCACTTTCCGGCAAACAGTGCTCCAGTAAATGCTGGCGGGAAAAAGGACGTGAAGGAGAGCGCATAAGCGTGGTCAGTAGTGAAAATTCGGTTGGGGTCAGATCCAACGTCCGCGGTGTGGTGTTCCCGTCGATAATGCTCGCCACGATGGCCGTAACATCCACTTCAAGCGATTGCCAGCGAAGGATCTCTTCCTTTGTTTCTGTTTTATTGCTGCGGCGCAGTACCGCCTGCACCCGAGCCACAACTTCTCCCGGATGGTAAGGCTTAACAACATAATCATCAGCGCCATAGCGCAAGGCGCCAATACGATCGGGTGTATCTCCCATGGCGGTGACCATGATCACCGGAACATCATTTTTACGGCGCAGGCCAGCCAGGACTTCGGTGCCGTTAAGCCCTGGAAGCATCACATCCAGCAGGATCAGATCGGGTTTCCACCGGTGCGCCATATCCAGCCCGGAAAGACCATCTCCGGTAATGGCGACATCGTAATTTTCACGGCGTAAGTAGGCTTCGAGCACGCCAGCCGCATCGGCGTCATCTTCAATAATCAGCACTCTTCTGGACAACATCCATTCACCTTGACCGTTTCTTAACACTATCCCGACGATTCATTGATTTTGCCAAATCATACTGCGCCAACATTTTGTGGCAGCTCCTGCCTCAGGAGAAGCCGGCGTCTGTGAGGAGAACAGTATGATAGCGATAAAAAAAGCCCTGTATATGACCGTACCGCTTTTGACGGCCATGACATCCGGCGTACAGGCAAATGATGACACTTCTTCCGGCGCCTTCACCATTGGGCTGGGAGGCCACTACACTCCACGATACTCAGGTTCAGACAAGCAGGTATGGCAGGTGGTTCCTGTACTTCAGGGGCGTAACGGCGCTTTCTTTATTGATACGCAGAAAGGGGTGGGATATGACCTGCAGAACGCCAGCGGCTGGTACTTTGAACATACGCTGGGATACGATCTGGGAAGGGCGGATAAAAACGCCAGCTGGCGGGCAGGGGCAAATAATCTGAAAGGGATGGGAGACATTGACGTCTCCCTGAACACGGCCCTTGCCGTCGGCTGGCAGGCTTTTTCCTGGCTAAGTGTTGAAGGCAAAGCGACGCTGCCTTTAACGGACAGCCAGGGGGTAAGCTACCAGGCATCCTTAACGTTGCTCCCTGTACAAACTGACCATGACACGGTCGCCTTTCAAACGGCGGCCCTGTTTGCCGACAACCGTTACCTGAATACCTGGTATGGTGTGGATCCGCAGCAGAGCCAGCGCTCAGGTTATAGCCGCTATTCAGCACCGGGGGGATTTTATGGCATAGACAACAGTCTGACCTGGAGTCACCAGTTTGATGCCCACTGGGGCACGCTCCTGAGCGCTGACTATACCTGGCTTGGGGAGCATGCAAATGAGAGCCCGATCGTGTTACGACGTAACGAGGTGGCACTGACAGTTGCTGTCATTTGGACATTTTAGGACGGAGAAAGCGCGGCGTGCGATTTGCCGGGAAAGGTTAACATTCAGTGAGTCAGCATTGTTTGGCAGATACGGAACCAGAAGCGAGACATGATGTTAACCGCGCCGGAAGGCCGAGCGTGGTCCGCGTGTCCACTCTTTCCGAGCCTTCAGATTTTTACATCCATCAGAATCCAGTGCTTTCGACAGTAAAATTTATTCTTTGAGTTTGTCGTGTTGACTTATTCTGTAAAAAGATTACTTTTCATGACATGAAAAAGATACTTATTATTGTACCCGATGGCGGCATGCTGTTTGAATCCGCCGGTATTGCTGACATTCTGATGCAGGCCAACCGCCTGCACCCGGAAGGTGCCCGGGAAATCTGCTACCAGGTCAAGCTAGCGACAACTCAACCGCATCAGGTTATCCATGGTCAGTCCGGTTTAAATCTGCTGGCCGATCATCGCCTGCATGAGATTGACCCGCGTGAACCCCGCGATACCATCATGATTACCGGCAGAGGTCAAAACCCGCATGAAGGGATGGCGGTGGTTGACTGGCTGCGCCTTGCCGCTCCCCATGCCCGCCGCATAGCCTCCATTTGCGGCGGCGCGATGCTGCTGGCGCAAACCGGACTGCTGGACGGCAGACGGGCCACTACCCACTGGAAACTGCTGGAAACCATGCAGGCGGAATTCCCGCAGGTCCGCGTCGAGGGCGGGCCGCTCTATATTCAGGACGAACATATCTGGACCTCTGGCGGGGTCAGTTCCGGCTTTGATCTTACGCTGGCGCTGGTTGAAGAAGATTACGGCTTCAGCCTGGCGCGCGATATCGCCCAGGACTTCGTCATGTATCTGCGTCGACCCGGAGGCCAGCTACAGTTTAGCCGCTATAACCTTCAGCAGACCACCTCCCAGGGCCCGATTAACGATCTGCTGGCGTGGTTGCTCGAAAACCTCACCGCCGACCTCAGCGTAGATAAGCTGGCGGAAAAAGTCGCCATGAGTCCGCGAAATTTCACCCGCGTCTTTACCCGGGAAACCGGTGCTTCCCCGGCGCGCTACGTCGCGGAAGCCCGCCTGGCCGCCGCACGGCAGCGTTTGGAGCAGACTAACGAGACGCTGGATCGTATCGCCGAGCAAACGGGATTTGGCAGCAGCATTAACCTGCGACGATTGTTTGAAAAACAGCTTAACCTCACTCCAGGTGAATATCGTCAACGATTTCACTGCCGTAAAATGGCGTAAAGTGATCCTTTTTTGTCATTTACGCCAAAACCTATCCGTCCTAATCTGACTCCAGAGATAATAGATAAGGAGTTAATTATGGTAAAGGTCGGCATTAACGGTTTTGGCCGTATCGGACGCAATGTACTGCGCGCAGCACTGGATAATCCGGATATTCAAATTGTGGCGATCAACGATTTGACGGACAGCAAAACGCTGGCGCATCTGCTGAAATATGACTCGCTGCTCGGTAAGCTGGATGCAGAGGTCACCGCTGGTGAAGGGGGGCTTGTTGTTGATGGTAAACCCATTACCGTATTCAGTGAACGCAACCCGGCGAGTATTCCGTGGCGTCAGCGTGAAGTCGACATCGTTATTGAGGCTACAGGATTATTCACTGACCGTGAAAAGGCAGCTGTACATATCCACAGCGGTGGCGCGAAGCGCGTGATTATCTCTGCCCCTGGTAAAAACGATGATTTAACCATTGTGATGGGCGTTAATGAGAGCCTCTACTCCCCGGATAAACACTACGTGATAAGCAACGGAAGCTGCACCACCAATGGTCTTGCACCTGCTGCGCAGGTCCTGCACCAGCATTTCGGTATTAAACATGGTCTGATGAACACCACCCATGCCTACACCAACAGCCAGGCGCTGCACGATCAGCCGGAAAAAGATCTGCGCGGGGCTCGCGCCGCAGCATTGTCGATTGTTCCTTACTCCAGCGGCGCAGCGAAGGCTCTGGGTAAAGTTATTCCTGAGCTGGATGGCCGTTTAACGGGCTACTCGCTACGCGTCCCTGTGCCGGTGGTGTCCATTGTTGACCTGACCGTCACGCTTGAGCGAGATGTGACGGTTGAAGAGGTGAACATTGCTTTTCGCGAAGCCGCCGCAACGGGACCTTTGAAAGGGATCCTTGGTTATAGCGATGAACCACTCGTCTCCAGCGATTACCAGGGAGACCCACACTCGTCGATTATCGACGGCCTATCAACGCTGGTGATTGGCGGTAATATGGTCAAAATTCTGGCGTGGTACGACAATGAATGGGGATTCTCTAATCGTCTCGTTGACCTGGCATTGATGATGGCAAAGCGTGAAAGCTAATCCACTGTGCATTTTTATTCATCTGTAAAAGTATACGCAATTCAGCTGGATGAATAGTGGCCACAAAGGATAACGATTATCATTCATAGATTAAACATAACAAATCTATTTGACCGCGATATAAAAGCATAAATGCCCGAGAGAGCATTTATGCTTTCGGTGATGAACGGAATTGCGATATGTTGTGGCCAGTTGCTACCTGGTGGTAGCTAATCAACGCAAACTATTCAAGGGAAAGGGGAGTTGCGACAGAACCTGTCAACATGGAAGCCGGCTGCGTTGGGCGAAGGTGCCATTTATCTTCAGTACACCATTCAACTTCAGCTGGCGCCTCTGTTTATGGACGCGATTGGAACTCGCCATTCGAGTGCGTAAACGATGCTGGCGCCTTTTTGAGAATCACGTCTGTGGCTGATAAAGGCCTGGTTGATACACACTACAGACTGCGCGCTATCAACTTAGCATTTCATCTGGCATCCCGTGACGCGCTCGGTCAGAAAATGCAACAGGCAGTAAGATATGCTGGACAGTACAAGCTGCAGGTGTGCCTGAATGAATTAACCTGGCAGTTACTGTAGGAGAACAGGCTGTAGTGGGCGAAGTGATTGTTAAAAGCCATACGACGTTATTGAGCAAGACAATGCATTTAACATAATATACATTATGCGCACTAATATTGTGGTGGCTAAGTTGTAAGGTTTTCTCCTGGATAAGTTACTCGTAGATTCACCATCGCACTGGTCTACGTCGACGATGCGACGAGTCGCCTGATGCAGCTTCGCTTCGTGAAATCGGAATCGACCTTCACCTATTTTGAAGCCACCAGGGGCTATCTGAAAAAGCATGGCAAACCACTGGCATTGTATAGCGACAAAGCCAGCGTCTTCAGAATCAACAATAAAAATGCCACCGGCGGCGATGGTTATACCCAGTTTGGCCGTGCGATTATGGCTGATTACAACCGACGTTTTGCGAAAGCGCCCCGGCATGACTTTGATGTGCATCGGCCACTTGAGAATGACGATGATATGGCCGCATCTTTCACATGGCGGGAACCGCGTCGTGTTTCAAAATCCCTGACGGTGCAGTATGAAAAAGTACTCTATCTGATTGAAGATAATGAGTTAAGCCGCCGATCTATTGGAAAGTACATTGAGGTCTGGCATTACCCGGATGGCCGGAAAGAACTCCGGCTAAACGGAGTCATCCTTCCCTACTCCACTTATGATCGTCTTCAGGAAATTGATCATGTCCGCTTTGAGCGAAGAGCGGACAGTGGCTTTACCCTTTCGGTAAAACTTAACTGGAAGGTTTCGATACGACACCAGACCCGCTAAACAACATGCGGATACCGAGGCCTATCATGACAACGCCTGTAAATCGTTCCTGCCATTTGATAAAGCCTGGGTGTTTACTTAGCCAGTTTCCAAATGTCCCTGATGCCATCGCGACTGATCCCAGGGAAATAATTCCTGCCAGCTTCTGGATACTACCCAGAACAAGCAATTGCAGCCAGACAGGACCCGCGGCAGGATCGACAAACTGAGGAAGAAAAGCGAACATGAACAGCAGGGATTTTGGGTTAGTCAGGCTGTTCAGGGCGCCTTCCTTAACGGCACTCCAGTCAGAAATTTTGGCAGTTTTTCGCAGCCGCGTATCTGTGCCTGAAGTCGCAATCATTTTTATGCCCAGCCACATCAGATAAGCCGCACCAGCCCACCGTAACAGATCTAGCGCGACTGGGCAGGCATGAACAACGGTTACCAGCCCCAGGACCAGAAATGAAACTTGCACAAAACCCGCTACAAATACATTGCCCAGTACCGTAAGCAGTGCGATACGTCTTCCCTGACCGACGCCTCGGGCAATAGTCAGCATCATGTCTGGCCCCGGAGAAATCTCCAGAAGCGTCAGCGCGAGAAGAAAAGTGATAAACGTTTCGATAGAAGGCATCGTGGTGGAGTCCGGAAAAATATTTCCGCTACGTTATCTCAGTCCGATTCGAGCCGAAAGCGGAATGTACTGGAGCGTCAGCTTTTGGCACAGAGCAGACAAGCTACCTGAGTTGAAGGTCCGCTATGAGCGAGAAGCGGACGTTTGCCATTTTGTCCTGTAAATTCGTAACTTAATCAGGAAATTGCAATACCCCTTGCCCTCAGGCTACGTCTATTTGAATTGATGGCTTCCAGTAGGCGAAGGCGGCTTTCGCTGAGATGAACGGCGAGTAATTCTGCCGCTTTTTCAGTCTTCTGCGACCTAAGCGCAGCTATTATCTCTTGATGATCCTCCCATGCGGGATTCGATGGTGCTTTGTCGAGCCATCGTGCCCGTGAAAGCCGGCGCAGGGCATCACTTACCCCTTCGAAAATAAACGCATTCTGACAAAGACGGGCTAGCTGTAGATGGAATCGTGTCCCGACATCGTCCATCATCTCTTCTGATATATCAGCAGTATTCGTTTTAAGCAGGTTTTCCAGACCATTGAGTTGTTCTTCCGTCATCTGGCTGGCTGATAGTTTTAATGCTGCCACTTCCAGTACTTCCCGATAAATACACAGCTGTTCAACTTCACCGACATCGATCGGTGCCACTAACCAGCGTAGCCCGTCACGACAGACCAGACCTTCTGACTCCATTTTTTGTAATGCGGCCCGCACAGGCGTCCGGGATGCGTTAAACGTTGCTTCAGCCCAGCGCTCGGTAATCCGTTCTCCTGGTCCCAGATCCATGCTGAGTATCAGTTTTCTCAGTTGGTTTTCAACTTCTGATGCCTGACTCATAACGACAATGTTCTCCCGTAAATTGACAGTAAGATGCGCAATCGATATGGTATACCAATATGGTATACCAGAAAAGAGTGTTTCTATGACCCAATTCTATAACAGCTTCTGGCAGCGAAACCTACTCGTTTGCTTCATTGGCTCATTCTCAACCGTCTTCGCAATGACCCTTATGCTGCCATTCCTGCCTTTGTATGTCGAAGAGCTGGGTGTTAGCGGGCATGCCGCGGTCGTTCAATGGTCTGGTGTAGCATTCAGCGCAACGTTTATCACTGCCGGGTTGATCGCCCCCGTTTGGGGGAAACTCGGTGACAGATATGGACGCAAGTCAATGCTAGTAAGAGCCAGTCTTGGCATGGCGGTTACTGTTTCGCTTATGGGGCTGGTGACAAATATATGGCAACTTGTCGGACTAAGGTTGCTAGTTGGCCTGGCGGGAGGCTACTCATCCGGCGCAACAATTCTTATCGCAGTCCAGGCTCCCAGAGGCCGTGCAGCCTGGGCGCTGGGGATTGTTTCATCCGGTGTAATGGCTGGAAATCTTGTCGGTCCACTTGCGGGAGGATGGCTTCCTGGCCTGATCGGTATTCGAACTACGTTTTTCTGTGCAGGTGCGCTGATATTTCTGTCCTTTATCATGACCCTCACCCTCATTCGCGAAAAGGTGCAAAAGCCTGAGGATACAGTGGCAAAAACGGGAGTGAGCTGGTCCCAGTTGCATGCCCGTACTGTGGTTATCTGCATGCTTTGCACCGGTCTGCTGCTGATGCTGGCCAATATGTCGATAGAGCCCATTATCACGGTCTACGTGCGCACTCTCGTCAGTGAGGCTTCTCAGATAACAAAAGTTGCGGGATATGTGATGGCAGCAGCGGCTCTGGGGAGCATTATTTCCGCCTCATGGCTTGGAAAAGTGGCAGACAGGATAGGACATTTACGCATTATCACGCTGGCGCTGACTGCGGCCGGTGTATTGCTGATCCCTCAGGCATTTGTCACCTCCGGGTGGCAACTGATTGCCCTGCGTTTCCTGATGGGACTGGCGCTCGGCGGCTTATTGCCTTGTATTGCAGCAGTGATACGCCACCGCGTACCAGAAAGTATGGTGGGCAGCATTCTAGGCTATTCCGTCGCAGCGCAGTTCGCAGGCCAGTTCATCGGGCCACTGATTGGCGGCTTTGTCGGCGGGCATGTCGGTATGCGAGCCGTATTTCTGGCAACCAGCTGCATCCTGCTAACCGGAGCTGCCTGGAACTTTAAAATACATCGCCAGTCAGCAACGCGCTGACTGACTTCATTACCCGTCATCTACAATCTTCGGAAATTTTATGTCAAATCAACTCAGTAACATCAGTAAAAACAGCGCTCTTCTGGTGATGGATTTTCAGACGATCATTCTTAACAATTTCCTCCCGCAAGAAAGCGCTGGAATCATTATCAGCAATACCGCATCACTGATAGCCGCTGCACGCACGGCAGGCATACCGGTCATTTATGTCAGTGTCGGATTCCGCAAGGGGTATCCAGAGGTCAGTAAAAACAACACGATCTTCTCTTCGATTAAAGAGAATGGAATTTTTATGGCTGACAACGAGAACACGGCTATTCATGCTGATGTCGCTCCGACAAAAAATGAGGTCGTCATCGTTAAGCGCAGAGTCGGAGCTTTCTCGTTTACCGAACTTGATATGATCCTACGTGCTCAAGGCATTGAAAACCTGATTCTTACCGGTGTGACTACCAGTGGTGTGGTGCTTTCTACAGTCGGGCAAGCTTTTGACCTGGATTACCGCCTTATCGTTGTGAGTGATTGCTGCGCCGATCCAGATCATGACACCAATATGTTTTTACTTGAAAAAATTCTACCTCAACACGCGTTCGTTACCAGTTCATCTGAAATATCAGAAGGATGGGCATAAAAATATGAATTTCTGACGTCAAAATAAACGCAGTGTACTGAGAAGAGATGACTGGGAATGCCCGGTCATCTGAACGTCCGCTCATGGCACAGAGCGGAAATTTCATCTTTGCCCTGCCCCGGACATCTGAACTATTACGCTGATGTTGGCCCGACAGTACGCCAGCTGATGACACAACTGCTTTATGGATCCCTGGCAAGTTACGGCCGCGCGTACATCAACCACGCCCGCGTCGGGCCTGTACCACAGAGCTCATCCAAATTGATGTCTGCGGGCATCACGGGTTCGAGTGATCGTAATACGCTTATCGCCCTCCTCCATTTGTCAATATGTGTGCTTTCTGTTGACCTAATTTGACAATTGGTGACCAGGCAGTAATTATCATGTTAATTACTGACCAGGCAGCTATCATGAATACCCCAATCGACTCTTCCCATAAAAACCTGCATCTGGGTTTGCTTTTCCATCTGGCAAACCAGTTTAAGGACCTGCTTATCGGCCATTACTTTGCCGATAGCGGCATTACCGCACCGCAATTTAAAGTATTGATTAATATCTTTAAAGGTAACACCAGCCCGGCAGAAATCTGCAAGAGCCTGCAGATGGATACCGGGGCAATGAGCCGTATGGTTGCACGTATGGTGAAGAACGACCTGGTCGAGCGCCGCCCGAATCCGCACGACAAGCGCCAGGTGATCCTGGCCCTGACGGCAAAAGGTCAGACGCTGTGCAATACGTTTCAGAATGAAGCACGGAATACCATCCTCGCGGACTTAACGGCGCGTCTGACGCCCGAAGAATCCCGGCAGCTCGCAGATATTCTTATCAAAATGCTGCCCGATGAATTCACGGCCCCCCATCGCTAATTAAGGTCACCGGTTATGTCTATGGAAAATAACGCGCCTCCCTCGGACAAACGCCCAGGCAAGCGTACAAGAAACTTCGCCATTTTATTGCTGATCCTGATCCTCGCGGCAGGAGGCTGTCTGGCCTGGTATCTGCTTTACGCCCGCTATTACGAGAGCACCGACGATGCTTACGTCAACGGAAATCAGGTCACCCTGACACCGCAAATCACCGGTACCGTGACTCAGGTGACCGTGGATGAAGGCGATTATGTCGAAAAAGGCCAGCCCCTGGTTCTGCTGGACCCAAGCGATACCGCCATCGCCCTGCAGCAGGCAGAAGCCAGCCTCGCCAGCACAGTGCGTCAGGTGCGTGGCCTCTACAGCACCGCCGACAACTACCGTGCACAAGTTGCTGCCAAAAAAGTAGCCCTGCAAACAGCGAAAAGTGACTACGTGCGCCGGGAAAAAATTGTCAGTTCCGGCGCCATTGCGGTGGAAGATCTGGCGCACTACCGTGATGCCGTGACCAGCGCGCAAAGCGATTTACTGGCTGCAGAGCAAGCGCTTAAAACCAATCAGGCGATGGTTGATGACACCGTGGTGGATAACCATCCTGAAGTCAAAACCGCCGTTGCGACGCTGCGCCAACGCTATCTCGATAACTCCCGCAGCACCATTGTTGCGCCCGTCAGTGGTTACGTCGCTAAACGTGCTGTGCAGCTCGGGATGCGTGTCACCTCCGGCACCACGCTGCTTGCCATCGTGCCGCTGAATGAAGTGTGGGTGGATGCCAACTTTAAAGAGAGCCAAATGCGGGACATGCGCATTGGGCAAAAAGTAGAGCTGAATGCGGATCTCTATGGCGATAACGTGAAATATCACGGCACCATCGAAAGTCTCGGCATAGGTACCGGTAGCGCATTCTCACTGTTGCCAGCCCAGAACGCCAGCGGCAACTGGATCAAAATCGTCCAACGCCTGCCGGTACGCATCACGCTTGATCCACATGACATGCAGAAGCATCCGCTGCGTGTGGGTCTGTCGATGAACGCTGAGGTGGATATCCGCAATCAGGGTGGTCACCTTCTGCCACAAAAAACCGTCGAACAGCCGCGATTCCGTACCGATGTGTATGAAACGCCAATGGAAGCAGCCGATAAACTGGTGGCGAAAATCCTTCATGACAACACCAGCGCTGTAGCCCAGCGCTAAGAGAGAAGCTATGTCAGAGCCGAAGGCAGCCTTTACGCCCCCCAGCCTGTTCCTGGCGACGCTTGCCCTGTCGCTGGCGACCTTTATGCAGGTGCTGGACTCCACCATCGCCAACGTGGCGCTGCCGACTATCTCCGGCAACCTGGGCGTTAGCGCCGATCAGGGGACATGGGTTATCACCTCTTTTGCGGTGTGTAACGCTATTGCTCTACCGTTGACAGGCTGGTTTACCCGCCGATTCGGGCAACTGCGGTTGTTTATCGCCTCGGTGATGTTCTTTACCCTGACATCATTTCTGTGCGGCTTCGCCCACAGCATGACGGAGCTCATCATCTTCCGTGCGCTGCAGGGCTTTTTCGCCGGGCCGATGTTCCCGATGTGTCAGACGCTGTTGCTGGTTATCTTCCCGCCGATGAAACGCAGCATGGCGCTGGCGCTGCTGTCGATGGTGACCGTGGTGGCGCCTATCGTGGGGCCTATCACCGGCGGCTGGCTTACCGATAACTACTCCTGGCCGTGGATCTTCTACATCAACGTGCCGATTGGGATTTTCGCCTCTATCGTGGTCTGGTCGCAGCTGCGCATGCGTGAAGAAACAACGCAGTCATCGCCTGTCGACTATATTGGCATCGCGCTGTTGGTGCTTGGCGTGGGCCTACTGCAGGTGGTGCTGGATAAGGGCAACGACGAAGACTGGTTCTCTTCTACGCCCATTATCGTGATGTCTATTGTCTCGGCGATCAGCCTGATTTGCTTTGTGATGTGGGAGCTGGACGAACGTCACCCGATTGTGAACCTGCGTCTGTTCAAAGACCGCAACTTCGCCATCGGCACGTTGGCGCTGATGCTGGGCTATGCCGCGTTCTTTGCCATCAACATTATTCTGCCGCAGTGGTTGCAGACCCAGATGGGCTACACGGCTATCTGGGCTGGCCTCGCCGCTGCGCCGATGGGCTTCTTACCACTGGTGCTGACGCCGGTTATCGGACGTTACGCCACCAAAGTGGATTTGCGAATTTTATGCTCAGTGTCATTCCTGACAATGGGGGCATCCTGTCTGATGCGCGCGCAGTTCAATACTGACGTGGATTTCCGCACCATCGCCAGCGTGCAGATGTTTATGGGGATTGGCGTGGCCTTCTTCTTCATGCCGCTGACCACCATTGTGCTGTCGAATCTGCACGGTAACGAAGTGGCGGAAGGCTCAGGACTGGCCACGTTCTTTCGCGTACTCGGCGGCTCCTTTGCCTCATCGTTAACCACATGGATCTGGCAGCGCCGTGAAGTTTTCCACCACGCGAATCTGACCGAGAGCGTGACACAGTACAACCCGGCGGCTATGGATTACGTAAATAAGATGGGTGGCCCGACGCAGCAGCATCTTGCGATGATTGACCAGGTGGTTACCCAGCAGGCCTACATGATGTCGACAATCGACTATTTCTGGGTGCTCGGCTGGGGCTTTATGGCGCTGATTATCATCATCTGGTTCACCCGCCCGCCGTTCGTGAAATCGGGTATGCCAGGCGCCCCCGCAACAGGTCACTAAACTGAAATTCACACGGGCAAACTTCGCTGAACGAGCACTGTGTACGGATGGCACTATCGAGCGCCGGGCCAGTGCCTCTTCCCTGCCCTTTATCACGTAAGACCGCCTGGAACGGGTTCTGGAGATGATAAGAGTGTTGAATAACATTGACCCCAATTCTGATAACGGTGTTTGACGTTTACTGCTCAGTTATTTCGCAGCGGCGTCTGCCCAACAGCTGATAACAATTGTCGAGTCCACGGATGGCGTGGCGCCTGAAAAATTTGATCCACACTGCCGCTTTCGACTACCTCGCCGTCTTTCATCACCACAATACGATGACTCATATGCTGCACCACGCCCAGATCATGAGAGATAAACAGCATTGACAGATGCAAACGGCGTTGCAACGCTACCAATAAATCCAACACTTGCGCCTGGGTGGTGACATCCAGCGCCGACACCGGCTCGTCGCAAATCAGAATATCCGGCTCGCAGGCCAGGGCCTGGGCAATGGCGATACGTTGCCGCTGCCCACCGGAAAGCGTGGCCGGACGTCGCGTCAACAGATCGGGACTTAAACCAACCAGCGCCAGCAACGCCTGCGCACGTGACAACCGGTCCGCGGCTGTGAGCGTCGTATGCAGGCGCAGAGGCTGTTGCAGCAATTGCGCCACGTTATATTGCGGATTAAATGAACCCAGCGGATCCTGCACAATCGTCTGGATACGCGCCCGCAACGGCTGCCGCTGACGTTCTGTCAGCCTGCTCCATGGTTGCCCAGCGAGAAGGATCTCGCCCTGTTGCGGTGCCTGCAGCGCCAGCGCCAGTTTGCCTAGCGTGGTCTTCCCGCTACCGGATTCGCCCACAATGCCCAGCGTTTCGCCCTGCGCGACCTCTAACGTCACCTGATTGACGGCCTGCAAGCGACGGCCATCCGGCAAAACATACGCCAGTGATACGTTATCGGCAGCCAGCACGGGTGTGGTGCTGTCGGTACTGATGTTCTCCCGCACTACCGTTTGACCCAGCGGATCGTTTCCTGTTAACCACTTCCCACGCGTGCCGGCAGAGGGAATGGCCGCCAGCAGACGGCGGGTATAAGGGTGTTGCGGTGTATGCAGCACCTGCCGCACCTTGCCGCTCTCCACCGCTTTTCCCTGCCGCATCACCACCACACGGTCGGCAATATCCGCCACCACCGACAAATCATGGGTGATCAGCAGCACGCCATGCCCCGCATCCGCCAGGGCCCTGAATACATTCAAAACTTGTTTTTGTACGGTGGCATCCAGTGCGGTAGTAGGTTCATCGGCAATGAGTAATCGCGGCCCCGCCGCCAGCGCCGATGCGATGAGCGCACGTTGGCGCAGGCCACCGGAGAGTTCATGTGCGTACTGCGCCATCCGGTTATGCGGATCGGGGATGCCGGTTTGCGTTAACAGCTCCGCCACGCGTTCGCGAACTGCCGCCCCCCGTTCCAGGCGGTGCGTCAACAACGGCTCCGCGACTTCCTGACCAATCCGGCGCATCGGATCAAGCGAGGTCAGTGCATCCTGCAAAACAAAACCAATTTCGCGCCCGCGTAGTTGCTGCCAACGGCGGGCATCGCACGCCAGTAAATTCTGCGACAGGCCATCGTGCCCCTGCAATATCAGGGACTCGGCGCGAACAGCCGCCCCGGCTCCCGCCAGCCCGACTAATGTCCGGGCCGTGACGGATTTACCCGAACCGGACTCGCCCACTAAAGCCAGGACTTCACCGGCATGCACGTCAAACGATAAGGCGTTAACCGCCTCAATCACCCCCTGCGGAGAGGGGAAGCTGACGCTCAGTTGCGCCACCTGTAACAGCGGTTGCTGGAAGGTCTCTGTAGTCATGCGATCCCGCCTTTGGCAATAAGGGTTTGAACACGTCGGCCCAACAGCGTAATGGCAATCACCGACAGCGCGACAACGCTGGCGGGCAGCAGGCTGACCCACGGGGCGCTATCGAGAAAATTACGTCCCTCAGAGAGCAATGCGCCCCACTCCGCCGTCGGCGGAGTCACCCCAAGTCCAAGGAAACTGAGGGCCGAGGCGGATAATATGGAATACCCTATCCCCACCGTTGCCAGTACCAGCAGCGGGCGCAGCGTATTGGGCACAATATGGCGCAAAATAATCACCATTGGCGGCTCTCCCAGCGCCACCGCATGCTGCACATACCCCGATAACCTGACCTGCAACACTTGCGCGCGCACCAGCCTGGCATAGCCAGCAATGCCGGCCAGTCCGACCGCCAGCAGGGTATTCTCTGGCCCACGCCCCAACACCGTGATAGCCAGCAGCGCCAACAGCAAATCGGGGAACGCCAGCATAATGTCCAGTAGTCGCACGAGTAACTGCCGTACCGCCCTGGGCGCAAGACCTGCCAGTGTCCCCAGCACAATACCGCCCGCACTGGCAATCAGGGTCGCGCCGACCCCAATGCTCAGCGACAGCGAGGTGCCATACACCGCGCGGGTAAACACATCACGCCCCAACTGGTCGGTACCGAACCAGTGTCTGAGGTCTGGCGGCTGCAAAATCGCGCTGAAATCCATCTGTTCGGGGGTGTACGGTGTGAATAGCGATGGAAAAAACACCGCCACCACGAGCAGTAGCACCAGTAACAACGGAATGCTGGTACCCGGCGCCAGCCACGGGTTACGATAGCGCCCCCTGTCGCGGCGGGCCACCCGCAGTAAAAGATCACTCATCAACATGCCCTCGCAGACGTAGACGGGGATCGATCAGTAAATAAAGGGTATCAATCAGTAGGTTAATCACCACAAACGACAGCGCAGAGAACATCACCACCCCCAGCACCAGAGGCATGTCGCGGTTCTCGATTGCCCCGAGAGTGATTTGTCCCAGGCCCGCCCGGCCAAACACCGTTTCGGTCAGAATTGAGCCGCCTAATACGCTGGCCAGCAGCGTCCCCGTCAGCGTCGACACCGCCAGCGAGGCATGGCGCAACGCATGCCGTAAGCGCAGCGTAGTTTCACTCACCCCTCGCGTACGCACGGTCATGGCGAACGGCTGCGAAAGCGCCTCCTCCAGCCCATCACGCAGCACCTGGCTGAGTGTCGCAGCCAGCGGCAGGCTGAGCGTCACCACCGGCAACACAAGGGCGATCCAGCCATCGTTACCGGTCACCGGAAACCATTGCAGTTTGAAACTGAAGATGCTCAACAACACGATGCCGATCCAGTACACCGGTGTGCTAAGCAGCATCAGCTCCAAGCCGGCAAGCAGAGACCGCAGACGCGGATGACGTCCGGCTGTCAGTAATGCGTTAAATACCGCCAGTACCAGCGCCAGCGCCAGGGCGCTGACGGCCAGCGGCACCGTCTCTTTCAAGGCTGCGCTAATCACCTGCACAACAGGCTGGCGATACTGGTAACTCACGCCAAGGTTGCCCGTCAGCGCCTCACCACAGTAGCGCAAATATTGCCACCACAGTGGCTTATCCAGGCCGAACTGGCGGGTCAGCGTCTCGCGAAAATTATCATCCACAACGCTGTTGGCGCTGCCTATCAGAATCGCCACAGGATCGCCGGGGATCAGTTTTACCGCAACAAAGGTCAGCGTTGCCGCGCCCCACAGCACGGCGAAAATGGTCAGCAGGCGCTTGCCTGCTGCCAGCAGCTTAGCGTTGGATCCAGACATCATAGAAATTCGGCTTCGCGTTCGTGGCCCAGCTAATGCCCTGCACCTGTTTGGCTTTCCCTAACTGATATGCCGGGATGTAAATTGGCACCGCCCAGGCCTGATCGATAATCTGGTGCTGGATGGCATAGTAGATGCGTTTACGCTCGGCTTCGCTGGCACCGACAGCGGTTTCCAGTTGGCTATCCAGCGCTTTTACGCGGCTGAAGTTGTTCCCCTTCGGCGGAATATAGTTGGAGTGGAAAACGGTACGCAGGATGTCCGGCTCCGGGCGAACAAAATAGTTCGAGATAATGTCGTACTGGTTAGCCGCCGTGCGGCTGCTGAGAATGCCTGAATCCACCGGATCGAGTTTCAGTTCAAAACCGACTTGTTTTACCTGGTATTGAATTGCCTGGAACAGCGTCACGTCAGCGGCTTCGACATCGTTTGAAGAGTAGGTAAATTGCACAGTAAGGCGTTTACCCTCCTTGACCCGGTAGCCTTCGCTATCGGTTTGCTGCCAGCCGGCTTCATCCAGAAGACGGCGGGCTTTTTGCAGATCAAACCCCCACTGGCTGGCAATGGCCGGATCGTAATCCAGCGTCGCTGGTCCAAGAATATTGTCGGCAGGTTTCAGGATGCCAAAGAACGCGGCTTTAACGGCAGTGGTGCGATCGATGGCGCTCTGGAAGGCCTGCCGCACTTTCAGGTCGCTGAAGATCCCTGTGTCGCTATTCAAATAAAGGACGCGTGGAACGCCGGGGTTTTCCCTGGTGATCACATCCAGCTTCGGGTTATTTTTTACCTGCGCATAATTCACCGGCGGAATGGCATCGATCACCTGTACCTGCCCGCTATTCAGCGCGCCTAGCCGCACCGCTGACTCCGGCAGGTACTTAAATTCGATCTTATCCAGCCATGCCGGGCCTTTGTGGGTGGCATAGCCCGGGCCCCAGTTGTAATCGGCGCGCTTGCTGAGTTTACTCCCGCTGCCTTTGACAAACGATTCGAGGATATAGGGACCGGAACCGACCACGGTATTGCTGGTATTCGCCGTTTTCTGCAGATAAGTCGGTGACTGAATACCGAGATACGGCAAGCTCAGCCCCTGCAGCAGCGGTGCGAAAGGCGTTTTATAGCGGATCACCACGGTGTACTCATCTGGCGTAGTGATCGCGTCAATCGGCCCCAACAACGATTTGGAGTAACTGAAGGTGGTTTTCGGATCGAGTATGCGTTCAAAGTTATATTTTACCGCCGCAGCATCCAGTTTCGTGCCATCACTAAAAGTCACATCCTTGCGAAGATGGAAGGTGTATTCGCGGTTATTGTTGTTAATTTCCCAGCGTTCAGCCAGCCATGGAGTAAAGCTGTTATCTTCCGCCTGGCCGACCAGAGAATCCACGACGTTACGCGTAACCAGAGCGGTGACGGAATAAGCGGTAATAGAGGGGTCAATAATCGGGGTATCGCTGCCCAGAGCGACCGTCAGCACACCCCCCGCGACAGGTTTATCCTGCGCGAGAGCGGTGAAGCTGGCAGTAAGCGTTAGCGCGGAAAGCAGACTGATGCGCAATAAACTGTTCTGTGAATAAATGCTTCGTTTCATCCCTTATCCTTGGCCTGGTTTTTGTTAAATATCTTGCAATTAAAGTCCATTGTAGGGGGAGAGCCGCCGGCGAGTAACGATGGATAATTTATATCGATTTCTGAAAATAGCTTTTGCTTCAGGGGGAAGAAAAGAAAAAAGAGAGCCCCGAGCTACAGGCTCCAAATAAAATAATATAAACTCTCTACCGCCATTATTTCTCTCAAAAGAGTCAGAGGGCAGCTAAATTAACCCTCCGACTTTATTAAGATAAAAATGTGAAATAAGAATCGGCATTAACGGTAATGGTAAGTTTCGCCAACAAGACGCAGAACGTCGAGATATAACCGGTATTCAGGAGGCGCCGCGTCCGGCGCCCCCTGTGATCCACCTCGCGGCTACTCCTCGTACGCCGCGTGATGGAAATCAATTTCCCACTGCAGCACCTCGCCGTAAAGCGCCGATAACGCCTGCTTTTCGTCTTCACTCAGCGCCATGGCGCAGCGGTCGAGTTCGTTCTTTAGCCAGAGAGCCTGCTGATAAAATTCGTCCTCCGCGTGCATTTCCACCCAGCGTCGTAAATCAGCATCGCTCTGATAATGTTCGCTCGCCCGTCGGCACCAGCAAGAGTACATCCACTCCGCACCGAACATCAGGGTCACAATCTGCTCATAGCTGCCCTCGCGGGCGGTCCGCAGCATACCGTCGCGAAAGCGCCGTACCCCGGGCAAATCATCCGGGAACTCAGCGGGATCGATCTGCCGCGCTGACAACACCTGTTCAAACCACGCGATCTGTATATCAACCAGGGCATTCAGCACGCCAATCAGCCAGCGCTGCTGTTGAATACCCGGCGCTTTGCTGACCCCGAGGGCAAAAATCGCGATTGCCGTCGCGACAAAGTTGCCCTCAAACACCAGATAGCGGTTGAAGGCGGCTGTCGGCAGACGATCCTGTTCGATATCAGTCACAAATGGGTGCTGCTGCATCGCCTGCCAAGCCGGTTGATGTTCGCGCAGCAGGCGTTCGCTAAACGCTTCCATTACGCTTCCTCCAGCGCGGCCTGCGCGACCGACATAAAATGCTTCACCCGGGCCAGCTCAACATCGTTCCACCAGACGCCATCGACCTTCATTGTACTGGCCACAATGACCCCCTGAGTCCGCCCGAGGATCTGCTTCACGTTAGCCGGCGTCACCCCGGAACCCACCAGGAGCGGCAGTTCCGTCGCCGCGCGGATCTCGTCAATTTCCCCCATCGTGGCGCTATCGCCCGTACGCTGGCCGGTGGCGATCACCGCGTCAGCCTCGAAGAAATCGACATCGCGCGTCAGCTCCTGAATCGAACGATCGGCGACAATGGCATGGCTACCGTGCTTAACGTGGCTATCGGCAAAAACGCGAATATGTTCAGCGCGCAGCATACTGCGGTAGCGCAGCGCCTTAGCGGCCGCCCCTTCAATAAATCCTTCGTTGGCGATATAGGCGTTGGCCCACTGGTTTACGCGGACGAAATCGGCGCCTCCCGCCAGAGCGATCGCCATTGCCGGGATCGCCGCGTTAGCCAGGACGTTAATACCCAGCGGCACAGCAAAACGCTCACGAACTTTCTCGGTAATGACTGCCATCAGCGCTGAGGTTTCATGGCCGATGTCCTCAGGTTTAGAGAAAGGAATATCGCCATGGTTTTCAATAATCAGACCATGAACACCACCTGAAATATAATTTTCAGCATCGCGAAGTGCACGTTCAACAATATCAGAGACTGATTTTCCTCGATATTTTGGCGAACCAGGAAATGGGTCGCAATGAATAACACCAATAACAGCTTTTCTTCGTGAAAAAATAGCTTGTATTGCATTCGTTTTTTCTGCTGAGATAGCAACCATCTTATCCATCCTGTTAAGGGAACACTATGCGTGTTTACGTTACTGGTAATATTACCGTAGATGAAACCTGGTCCATTCCGGATATACCGAAAAAAGGGGCTTCCATTCACGGCGTTAAAGTCTCGCAGGATATCGGCGGTAAAGGCGCGAACCAGGCGATTATATTATCCCGCTGCGGAATAGAAACGCGTTTAATTGCCGCCACGGGAAATGACAGCAACGGCGCGTGGATCCGCCGACAGATAAAAAATGAACCACTGACGCTACTCCCCGACGGCCATTTCAATCAACATAGCGATACCTCGATTATTTTAAATAGCGCTGATGGCGACAACGCCATCATTACCACTACGGCGGCTGCCGATACATTCAGCCTGGATGAAATTATTCCGCATATGGCGGATGCCGTCGCTGGCGATATTCTGCTACAGCAGGGCAATTTCTCGCTCGATAAAACGCGGGCGCTGTTCCAGTACGCCAGAAGCCGCGGCATGACGACGGTATTCAACCCCTCACCTGTCAATCCTGACTTTTGCCATCTGTGGCCGCTCATCGACATCGCGGTGGTCAATGAATCCGAGGCCGAGCTGCTCCAGCCATACGGGGTGAAAACCTTAGTGATTACCCAGGGCGCCGCAGGCGCCTGGCTGGTCCAGGAGGGCCTGCGTCAGTTTTGTCCCGCCGTGCCCGCCGAGGCGCTTGACACTACCGGCGCGGGCGACACGTTCCTCGCCGTCATGCTGGCCTCTGCCCTGCTGCGCGGCGTCGCGCCGGATGCGCTGGCGCTGGCGCACGCCAGTCGCGCTGCCGCCATTACCGTTAGCCGCCGGGGGACGCTCAGCGCGTTTCCCGGCAGCCGTGAGCTCGCCGCCCTGTTAACCACGGACGGCGCGCGCTGACCTACTTAAACAGCGGACGGTATGAATCGACGTTCGCTTTGGTCACCACCGTCGCCGGAACCAGAATGGTTTTCGGCACGGTTTTACCCGACGTGATGCTGTTCAGCGCATTCAGGGCTTCGGCGCCCATCTTTTCCGGGTCCTGCTGCAGTACGGCGGTGACGTAGCCGCCGTCAATACCGGAAATCGCCTTCGCCGTCAGATCCCAGCCAAAGACTTTAATATCTTTCTGCCGCCCCTGGTTTTCTACGGCGGCGATAGCGCCGAGCAGCGCGGGTTCGCCGGTGGCATAAATCGCTGTCAGATCCGGGTTACCGGTGATCAGGTTTTCCGCCGCGGTCATCGCTTTATCCTGCACGTTCTGCCCGTCGACCACGTTAGCGATAGTAATCTTCGGATTGCTTTTCAGCGTCTCTTCGAACCCTTTCTGCCGCTGGTTCTGAATGGCCGAATTCAGCGCACCGACAATACCCAGTCGCGCCTGGCCGCCCATCTCTTTCTGCACGTAGTCCACGAAGTAATGACCAATAATTCTGCCGCCTTCAATATTATCAACGCCGACCTGAGCTGCCTGTGGCCCGGCCGGTAATACGGCATCAATCGCAATCACCGGAATGTTTGCGGCGGCGGCTTCTTTAACCGCTGGCATGATCCCGTTAACGTCGATAGCAGCAACCAGAATGCCTTTAACGCCTTGCTGAATATAGTTTTCTATCGCGTCGTTTTGCGCCACGGGATTATCGTTAGAGTTAAAAATAACTAAATCCTTGCCACTGGCTTTGGCCGCATCCTGTGCGCCTTTATTCATCAGATTAAAGAACAGCGCCTGTTGGTTGATTTGTACCAGCGCATAAGTCGGACCGGCAGCGCTGGCGGCAGAAATAAAACTCATTGATGCCAGCAAGGTCGTGGCGACAGCAAGTAAACGCAGTTTTCCGGTGTGAAATAACATCATCAGTATCCTCGTCGGGAATAGTTGATAGCCAGCAGAGTTCCGCGCCGCATGCGAACGCAGAAGGATTATTTTTTTGGCGGGCAAATATCGTCTATATCGCCAGAACAATCACTGAACGTTCGGCGGATACCTGCTTAATGTCATCCCGGCAACCGGTCCGTGTCGGTGCGCGACTGGAATAACTTAAACGGGGTTGGGAATGACTTCCCGGATGATGCGGTAAACTGCCTATACAATTCTCTGCTGATTAAAATTTGTCAAGCATTTATTTTTGGTGATTGCGCGCAGAGAAATTGCTGTATCCACCGCGCTTAACTATGTTACAGATAGCCGATTCTGGCAGAAATGGCGCAGGAAATGAGTATAAAACGCGTATTGTTATCCGATGTGGCAAAGCTGGCCGGGCTGTCGAAGGCGACTCTGTCGCGCTATATGAACAACAGTATTGTGCTGCCGCAGGACACCATCGACCGCATCGAAACCGCCATTCGCGAACTGGACTATCGCGGCAATAGCCTGGCACGCCGTCTTAGCAAAGGCGGCAGCGAAACGCTTGGCCTGGTGCTTCCCGATATTACCAACCCCTTCTTTGCCGAACTGGCCGACGCTGCCGAAGAGGCCGCTTCTGCCAGCGGCTACAGCCTGGTGCTGTGTATCACCCGCAACAACCCGGAAAAAGAGTGCCAGTTCATCCGCTGGCTGGATACCTGCCAGGTCGACGGTCTGCTGTTCACCACCAACCGCCCCGATAACGGCCTGCTGCGCAAGGAGGTCCAGCGACACGAACGCATTGTCCTGCTGGATGAAGATATTCCCGGCAGTAAGGTACCGAAAGTGTTTGCCGATAACGTCCAGGGCGGGCGGATCGCCACTGAAAAACTGATCGCCGCCGGGCATCGCCATATCGCTTTCGTCGGTGGCCCTGACAAGCTGATGAGCGTCCGCGAGCGCTATCAGGGCTTTTGCACCGCGATGGAGCAAGCGGGCCTGAGCTGGCCGCCCGAATGGGTGATGTATGGCGACTACCAGCGCGAGTTTGGCCAGCAGGCGCTGCGGTACCTGTTCAGCCAACCGGTTCGCCCTACCGCCGTCTTCGCCGCCAGCGACTATCTGGTGCTCGGTCTGCTCGACGGCTTGCGCGCCAGCGGGCTCCAGGCGCCGGAAGCGCTTTCGTTAGTCGGCTTCGATGACGCCAATTATGCCGATTTTACCCAGCCGCGGATCTCCACTATCCGTCAGCCCGCCCGCGAACTGGGCCGCACCGCGGTGAACATCATGATGCGCCTGCTGAACGACGATCCGGATATTCCCGCGGAAACCCGCCTGCCGGTTGAATGGATTGGCCGCGACTCGATCAAGATCTGTTAAGCCCGTCCCAAAATGGCGCAAAAGCGCCCGCTTTTGGCGCAAAAAACGATCAATTAACAATTTATTCACTATAATCAGTAAACCGGTTTACCGGATTGTATTCAATTAAGTGTATTGAATACATAAGGTTAAGTTACAGGGCTGCTGTGTGGTTCCTGCCCTGGCACGGATGCTGCAACGTTCTTACTGGCGAACAAATATCTTACATAGCGTTTGTCCTGACTGCCCTGGCGAGTGCTCTATTCCGCAGGTAAACCGGTTTACTAGATTGTAAACCGTGTCGGGTAGAGTCCCTCCCGCAGGATGGCGAACATTTTCCCGGCCACAGCGATGGGAGTTATCAGATGCAGCAGCCACAAACTACCCCGCCAAGGGTGGAGATGATCAATATCACCAAGACCTACGGGTCGATACGCTCATTGCGCGGAGTCAACCTTGAGCTGGCCCCGGGCGAAGTGCTGGGCTTAGTGGGCGATAACGGCGCGGGGAAATCCACCCTGACCAAAGTGCTCTCTGGCGCGGTGATCCCCTCCAGCGGCACGATTCGTATCGACGGTGAACAGCAGCAGTTTACGAATCCGGCCGATTCGCGCCGTTGCCATATCGAGATGGTCTACCAGGATCTGTCGCTCTGCGACACGGTAGACGTCGCAGGCAATCTGTTTATGGGCCGTGAGCCGATGAAATCGCTCCTCGGCATCCCCTTTCTCGACGAGGCCAAAATGCACGCCGATGCCAGGGAGATGCTTAAAGGGCTCGGGATCTCCATTCCGGATACTCGCCTGCTGGTGCGAAATCTCTCCGGCGGCCAGCGCCAGGCTATTGCCATCGCCCGCGCCGCGGCCTTTGACCCGAAAGTACTGATTATGGATGAACCCACCGCCGCACTGGCCGTCGCGGAAGTTGAAGCGGTTCTGGAGCTCATTCGCCGCGTTTCCGCTCGCGGGGTGAGCGTGATTCTGATTACCCACCGCCTGCAGGACCTGTTCCTGGTCTGTGACCGGATCATGGTGATGTATGAAGGTACCAACGTCGCCGACAGACGGGTGTCCGACACCAGCCTGAGCGATATCGTTAACCTGATTGTGGGCGAAAAATTCACCGCCCGCTCTGCGGCAGCACATTGAGGTAACAGGATGAGTATCATGAACTTAAGCAGCTCACGCATGATCCAGCATTCGCTGCCGCGCCGCCTGCTGCATAACCACTCAGGCGTGGTCAGCATCGCGCTCTTTTTCGTCTTCTGCTGCGTGGTGTTTTCGCTGATCACCAGCAACTTTCTCACCGGCACCAACTGGCTCAACATTATCCGTCAGAGCGCCCCGCTGCTGATCGTCGCGACGGCAATGACCCTGGTCATTACCACCGGCGGTATCGATCTGTCGGTGGGCTCCACCCTGGCGCTGGTCGGCGCACTCTCCGCTATCGCCCTGAATAACTGGGGGCTGCCGTGGCCGGTGGTACTCCTCGGCGGCCTGCTGCTCGGCGGATTCGTTGGCGCCATCAACGGCTTCTTTATTGCCTATGAAGGCATTCCGGCGTTTATCGTCACGCTCGCCACCCTGGCCGTGGTTCGCGGTATCGCGCTGCTGGTCACCCAGGGCTACTCGATTCCGGTGCCGGCTGACAGCCTGTTTACCTTTATCGGACGCGCGTGGGTAGTTGGTATCCCTATGCCCGCGCTGATCGGCATGATGATTCTGGTGATCGGGCATATCGTTCTCAACCATATGCGCTTTGGCCGTTACGTGACCGCTATCGGCGCCAACGCCGAAGGCGCTCGACGCAGCGGTATTAACACCAAAGCGGTGACCATGAAGGTCTATATCATCAGCGGAATGGCCGCCGCGCTGGCGGGGATGATCATTACCGCACGCCTCGGCAGCGGCTCCTCCAACCAGGGCGAAGGCTTTGAACTGCAGGTCATTGCTGCCGTTGTGCTAGGCAGCACCAGTCTGTTTGGCGGCTTCGGGACTATTATTGGCACGCTGCTGGGCGCACTGTCGATTGCGGTCATTCAGAACGGGCTGATCCTGTCGCATATTTCGCCGTTTTACACCCAGATAGCCACCGGCACCATTATCCTGCTGGCTATCTGGCTGAACACCCGCATTCTCAACCCGACGCGCTCCGCGGCAAAAGGATAGCTGATGAAAGGATCAATTTTTCGCCATCCCTCCCCGCTGCCGGTCGGCGTCAGCAGCGGTTACGTGATGACTGTGCTTGGCCCGCTGCCGATTAACGAAATGGGCGTTACCCTGATGCATGAGCATATTCTGCTGGATGCCTCCGGCAAATGGGTGCCGCCCTGCTGCTGTAGCGATCGCCATCTTGCCGAAATGCCGGTGAAAATGGAAAACCTTGGCGAACTGTCGCTCAACCCGCTGATGAGCCGCGATAACTGTCAGCTGTTTGATGTTGACGTTGCGATTGACGAGCTGACTAAATATCGCGCCCTTGGCGGAGAAACGGTGGTCGACCCGACCAATATCGGCATTGGCCGCGATCCGAAAGCGCTGGCGCGCATCGCGCGTCTGACCGGTCTAAACATCATTATGGGGACCGGGCTCTATCTGGAACCTTCGCACCCCGAGTGGGTAAAAATCAGCAGCGTCGAACAACTGACTGAACGGCTGATTTACGATCTTGGCGGCGCGGAGGAGAAACCGGAGGTGCTCGCCGGACTTATCGGCGAAATCGGTATCTCCAGCCGCTTTACGCCGGATGAGGAGAAATCCCTGCGCGCTGCGGGTCGGGCCAGCGCCGCGACCGGCGTGCCGATCGAGGTCCATCTGCCTGGCTGGGAGCGGCTGGGCCATCGGGTGCTGGATATTCTCGAGCAGGAAGGCGCCGATTTGCGCCATACCGTGCTGTGCCATATGAATCCCAGCTTTGCCGATAAGTGCTACCAGCGCGAACTGGCGCAGCGCGGGGCGTTTCTTGAGTACGACATGATCGGCATGAGCTATTACTACGCCGACGAATCGGCGCAGTCGCCCTCCGACGAGGAGAATGCCCGTGCGATCCGCGAGCTGATTGACGACGGCTATATCCAGCAAATTCTGCTGTCGCAGGACGTCTTCCTGAAAACCATGCTCACCCGCTACGGCGGCCACGGTTACGGCTACATACTCAAGCATTTTGTTCCGCGTCTGCGGCGCCACGGCGTCAGCGGCGAACAACTTGAAACCTTAATGATTGGAAACCCCCAGCGGGTCTTTGGCGGATAAAAGGAAACGTCATCATGCAGAAAAAAATCTTACTGGTCGGTGAGTCCTGGACCAGCACGTCAACGCACGTTAAAGGCTTCGACCAGTTTGCCACCGCCACCTGGCACACCGGCGCAACGGACTTTCTGGCCGCGCTCGCCGACAGTCCCTATGCCATTACCTATATGCCCGCCCACGCGGCGGCGACCGACTTTCCGCTGACGCTGGAAGCGCTGCAGGAGTGGGATGCGATTATTCTCTCGGACATTGGCGCCAATACGCTGCTGCTGCATCCGGACACCTGGCTGAAGAGCCGCCGAACCGCCAACCGTTTAACGCTCCTGCATGATTACGTGGCTGGCGGGGGGGCGCTGATGATGATCGGCGGCTATTACAGCTTCCAGGGAATCAACGGTGGCGCGCGCTACCGCCATACCGCGGTGGAGAAAGTGTTGCCGGTACGCTGCCTGGCCTGGGACGATCGCATTGAAACCCCGGAAGGCTGCTATGCCGAAGTGACGGAGTCTCACCCCCTGTTTAACGATATTCCGGGCGAATGGCCGTGGCTGCTGGGCTATAACGAAGTTGAAATGCACCCGGAAGGCAAACTGCTGGCGACCGTGGCCGGCACCGGTCATCCGCTGCTGGCTGTTCGCGAATATCAGCAGGGTCGCTCGCTGGTGTGGACCAGCGATATGTCAGCGCACTGGCTGCCGGAAGAGTTTGCCAAATGGCCCGGCTATCGCCAGCTGTGGATTAACTGCCTCGACTGGCTGACGGAACGCCGCTGATGACCACGACCCTTGAGCTCGCCCGGCAGCTGCTGGGCTTTAACACCATTAACCCGCCGGGCAGTGAAGTCGACTGCATGCGGTTCTTCGCCGACTGGCTTGACGATAGCGGTTTTGAGGTTTCGCTGTCGTCGTTCGGCGAGGGACGCTGCAATCTTATCGCCAGCCTTCCCGGGGCGAAGCGCGGTAAACCGCTGGCCTTTACCGGCCATCTGGATACCGTCCCGCTGGGAAATGCCCGCTGGCAGTACGATCCTTTTGGCTCGCAGATGGAAGACGGGCGTCTTTATGGCCGCGGATCCAGCGATATGAAAGCGGCGATAGCGGCGTTTGCCGTCGCCTGCGTTCATCAGCGGGAAGCGATCCTCGCCGGACGCGGCGCGGTATTGTTGATAACCGGCGGAGAAGAGACCGGTTGCGACGGCGCGCGGGCGCTGATCGCCTCCGCAACGTTGCCGGAGGTGGGCGCGCTGATCGTCGGTGAGCCCACCGCCAACTATCCGGTTATCGGCCATAAAGGCGCGCTCTGGCTACGCTGCGAAACGCGGGGGAAAACCGCCCACGGCGCGATGCCGGAGCTGGGGATCAATGCTATCTATCTTGCGGCGGATGCGTTGGGTAAGATTCAGCATTTTTCGCCAGGCGCGCCGCATCCGCTAATGAAGCAACCCACCCTCAACGTCGGACGCATAGAAGGCGGACTCAATATTAATTCCGTACCGGACCGCACGCGTTTTGATGTCGATATCCGCAGCGCGCCCAATTTACAGCACGCCACTATCCGGGAGCGCTTGACGACGCTGCTTGGCGAAAGCGTCACCGTCTCCACGCTGGTCGACCTGCCCGCCGTCCTCAGCCGGGAGGATCACGCGTGGATTAAGCAGGTTTACCAACGCTGTCAGCCGCTGCACGCTGAGCCGATTGCGCCGCGCGTGGTGCCCTACTTTACCGACGCCTCGCTGCTGCTGCCTGCATTGGGCGATCCGCCCTGTATTATTCTCGGCCCCGGCGAGCCGTCGATGGCGCATCAAACCGACGAATACTGCCTGCTCAGCCGACTGGCGGAGGCAGAACAGCTATACGGTGACATCATTCGCGACTGGATGGCATCACCGCCCGCGACGAAAGTAAAAAATGAGTGACACTGTCACTGAAAGCGCGTGCCATGCAATTCAGCGTTTGAATAATATCGCGGAATAACAGAGGATAACCGCCTCGTACACGACGGTATCACCACCAGCAAGGAGGCTTAGCATGTCCGTGAAAACCAACGCTGTGCTCGTTTGCACCCTCTCTTTACTCCTTTCCGCCTGCTCGGGTCGTGCTTCTGCGCCGGGCAGCGCCGAAGACGCTAAAATATCGGCAGAAGTGGATAAGATGCTTCGCGATTATCAAACGGGTTCCGATACTTCACCCCAGGCCAATGCCTCACGCTATCTGGCGCGGATCCAGGCGGCTATCTTCGCTAACATAGACCAGCCGGCCTCCTGGCAAGGGCAAAAATGCTCGGTGCGCTTTATGCTGCAGCGTGACGGGACGGTGCAGGATCCAACGGTCGAGAACGGCGATCGGCCATTCTGCACGCAGGTGATGTCTGCGCTGAAAAAAGCCAACATCCCGCCCGCGCCGGACGAAAAAACCTATCAAACATTCAGTCATGTCGTGCTGGACGTGAAGCCCTGAGACGTGTCTTAGCATATTCTCGCAGCGGCCATTTGGCCCCTGGGCCATTTTCAGAACGCCACATAGCCGCCGAAATAGTAGCGTTGCTCTCTTAGCATCGCCTGCCGGGTGAGATCAGACCATAAATCGCTCTGAGGTGTTTGTTAAATCTACGGCTATTTACTCCAGAGCTGAGATTAATGCCAGGGTAAGTGGTTCTTCTTCAAATCATCCTGAATGCGAGTTTTTAGAGAGTTGATAAGCATCGCGAGAAGCTTATTTCTGATAAAAGGCAATGCTAGAAACCATGCTAAAAAACCCGAGAATTTTACCGTCCTTATGGACGCACTCAAGGCAACCCTGAGACGTTTATCCGCCTTCTCCATCAGTTGGTCAATATCTATTGATATCGTCGGCCACGCAGGCAAAGGTTCTTCCTGCTGAACGGCCTCGACTAGCGGAATGATCGGATACTCACCTTTACCTGTTGGGGTATGAGTATCGCCTGCAACAAACAAAGGATTCTCCGACTTAAGTGAGAAATGTTCCCGCAAAAACTGCTGACAATTCCGCCTCCCTAGCATGTAATCGTGGTGGCGATATTCTTCACTTAGAAAACCGCCAAACCCACCCAACGAGCCGCTGGCCATCGCGTTTTCAGTTGATACAGGATTGTTAGAATCCACCGAACGAACCGGAGAAATCAGGAAACGGCTGTAAACCTCATCATCCATCGCCAGCGCCAGGTCGTCGGGATTAAACCTGAGTTGCTGATAGGCGGTCATGAAGATACCTTTGACGCTGCTAACCAGCGTGAGTGGTTCGGACCTGACCTCCCTGTCGGAGATCGCTGTTTTCGGAAAAGGATCCATCAGGATTGTCGCCCTGTTGGCCTTTCTCCCGTCACGTGGATTGCTACAGGCAAGCCCCGCCATTTCCTTTCTGGCAAGCTCCATCGGTTCGTTGTCAAGGATGCCACCATCAGCGATGTACTCATTAATAGTGACTGGCAAAGGCGAAGGCCAGTGTGGCTTCAACTGTCGAACTTTAATATTTGGCTCTCCGGGGGCGGTGGTTATCACAAAACGGTAGTTCAGCGCATTTGGATCGCGTTTTTCCAACCGCGGAGCTAACGCTAACGGAAACGCCCCGGAAGCAAGAGCGGCATTGCCTAATTCAACCCAACTGGCCACCTGAGTCCTTTTGATATATGAAGGATCAAGAGGAATATCGTCCGGTCTGCGTTTAAAGATAGTCTGCCCTTTATAGTTTACCGAAAAACTGGCCCAGGTTCTGTGCAGAACCATCGACTGGCCTGCATCAGCATTCCCCTTGATCGAAAAATAGTAGGGGCTTCCTTGTAAGCTGGTTTGAGTGAAGATAAAACGAACTCGATCATGCAGGTAGGGACGATCGATAGGTACTGAAGCGTAATTCAGAGCTTTGTTAGCGATGGCCTGCAATACATTGCAATTAAGCAACGAAGTTACCACACCACTCTGTTCAATATCATCGGTGGTCAACAGCTTAGAAATATCAATATCTTTGACCCAACCGGTGTAAAACGGATTGTTCAGTGAAGCCGGATCCATACCCGGTCGAAGGTGAGGGAAATCATATTGTAGCGCTCCTGCGGCAATTGCCGCATTCATACTCCCTGCTGATGCACCGGCAATAACCCGAATGCGCACTTTATGATGAGGCACATTTTTATTTCCTTTAGCCTTCTCTTTTTCCCATGCATCCAGCGTCTCAAACAAAAAATCGAGAGCTCCGGCTGTATGGTTACCCGCAGAAATTGCCCCGGCCATCACCAGAGCAATTTCAAACACGTTGTTTTCCGGTTGCGGTTCCTCAATCTGATAAGGAACTGTACCGTCCTGAGGATTGTTATCCGGAATGTAATATCTATCATCATCTCTCAACATTGCATTGTATCCCCGTATTAGATTTTATCCGCCCGGTTCTTTAGGAGCGCAATAACACCCTGGCCATCTTTAATAAAACCGTTGCTGTCAAGCTCATATTCCTGCAGGCTGACGCCGAAAGAGACGGTATTGCCCACATTTCCGCCCATCACGCGCACCACGCTGTCGCGGGCTTCAACGACGATATCGGAGTGGCTGTTATAACTGGCATGATTCTCAGCGTAATAGAAGGTGAATTTATTACCCTGCCGATTACGTTGAATAATATCGCCTAACGCGGGTTTTTGTTCGTTAATGGCATATCCCCAGAATGGTTTATTTGCCTGCTGAGTATATCTGGCCTTAATGGCGTTATTGACGAAGACAGAATGACTGGAGGAAAACATAAAGTTTTCATATTTTTTTCCGGCCTGATGTACGACCCAGGAAATAAAAGCTGCAGACCACGGCACATCTTCACCATTAGCATCTCGGCTGCGCCCGTCATAGGGTTGCCCAATCGCCGCCCACATTTCACGAACATAACGGTAGAAAGGCGCCTGCTTTTCATCGCCTTTACCTTTATCAAAGCGCCGCCATTCTACAATGGCGGCCTGGATCAGCACTTCCACCTGAGTACTCGCCGGTTCGCGCAGATATTTACCGAAGACCACGCCTTTGTCGCTGCCGATCACAACATCCCGCCAGCCCGAGACCGTACTTTCACCTTTATCCTGCAGCGCCTCACCCAGGGTCAGTTCGCGAAGGATGGTGCCATTGGGCTTATTTCGCAGGTGCAGTCCATCGGTCGCGACAATGCGGTTTGTGGACGACGTGGCAACAGAAAACGGATTTAGTACGGCAAGCGATGGGATCAGCGTCAGCGCGCCATTACCCACTACACTGCCTTTTCCCTTCTCATCCAGGGTGAATGCGCCCAGCTGCGACGGGCTCAGACGAAGAATATTGCGGTCATAGCCTACCTTGCTCGCCGCATGTTTTTGCTCTGGCGGTACCTGAAGCAGCGCCCATTTGTTGCTATAAAAGAATGCCTGGGTGCCCAGAAAGGCGCGAGACATCGACAGCCACGGGATGGATATCAGTTTTTCTTCCAAAAGCTTGGACAGCACAGCCCCGCTACCATAGGCACCAATCGCAAAGGCCGTACCTATGGTCTGCTGCACTGCTTGAAAGTAGTCGAGGATCGGCCCGTCAATTTCCCTGACGCTACAATCCATATCAACCGAAAAGAGAATTGTGCTGCCCAGATTCGCGGGCTGGCCTATCGCCGCTGCAAATTTCAGCGCGCTTTTCGCATGGATCTGCCCTGCAGCAGCTGAAAAGCGGGAAATGTCGTTGCCGTGATCCTGAAAGATGGGAAGCAGGGAAAGCCCCTGAGCGGAAAGGAATTGAGCTTCCTCTTTAGTCAGTGTTTTTTCATTGGTGCTGTCAGAGGCATAGTAGCGAATAACGGTCGAGACCGTATTTTTCTTCAGATATTCAATAAATACGGCCTGCTTTGCCGACAGGCGAACGTTCACATCTACGGCGGACCAGCCGCTGGCTTGTCCAAAATCATCTTTATATGACATAGACCACCCATGCAAATTAATAAGTCTGCTATTAAAAAGCTACGTATCGGAAGGAAGTGATGCAAAAAGCATCAGCTGAATATCTGGAATAGCATAGTCAATAATTAAAACTTCACCCAATAACCCGAAGAGGCTCCGGGCCGGTATTTATAATATAAATGCCTGGAGCGATGGCAAACAGACGTTTTTTGACGATCAGCGAGGAATGATTCAATAGTAACAGGCTGGAGCAAGCCTGTTTTTTTTCCATTCTTCAGGATCATGGCCGGGTATGAATACCGCATGATATCGCTCGGTTAGCTGACGCAACTTGCGCACTGACTGAGCGACATCAGTAGCTGACGTCATTAGTCCCGGGAGCGCCTTCTCATGGTAATGATCTAAGGTATAAGCCGCATCAATCGCTAGCGTAAAATTTGTACCACCCGGTAAGCGGATAAGAAAAGATTGATGGCCCGGTGAATGCCCTGGGGTGAAAATACATTGTAACGTGCCATCACCGTAAAGGTCATAGTGATCATCAGACAACCCGTTCAGAAATAGCCAGTTAAGTTGGGGACGATCGAAATCGCGTCGGCAATAGGCTCCTGACGTAAACCAGTCAGGGGCAAAGGCATATTCATACTCTTGCCTCTGAACAACATGCGTAGCATGGGGGAAGCGACCAATCGCTCCCGTATGATCCGAGTGCAAATGGGACAGGACCACATAGCGGATATCCTCAGGGGCAATGCCAATCCTCTTAAGTTGTTCTACGCAAGCCTGTTCTTCTGACATCACCGGTTTAAACTGCTCTACAGCACTTCCCCAATAACCGCTGGGATCTTTCAATCCTTCGACAGCCAGACCGCCGTCAATCAGGGCAAAACCATCCGGATGGGTCAGCAGAAACCAGGGGACAGGGATCTCATAATGCTCTCCCACGCCCTGATTCATCCGGATATGCTGATATCGACAATGCTGTGTTCCTGACTGGAACATAAAAAGCTTGATCTCTGACATGATTATTTTCCAACAATAAATCAATTAAATAGATTGAAATTTAGCCTGACTCAGCCTTGAGTCTGGATTTTTCATCATTTCGCAGGAAAGCAGTAGATGCCTGCCCCCACTTACATTTATCGGTAAAGCCAATATAATTGGTGAATGGATCTCTTCTCAGCAATGCGCATATTTATCAGGGTGGTTGAACGGGGCAGCATGTCGGCTGCAGCCCGCGATCTCGGCATTGGCCAGCCCGCCGTGAGTGAAAGAATAGAAAAACTGGAAGCTCATCTTGGGACACGTTTGCTTAGGCGCAACACGCGTAACATGTCTCTAACACACAGCGGTAACGTGTTTTATGAGCGAAGCAAAACGGCCATTCAGGCAGCAGAGCATGCTCTTTCTGTGAATGAGGAAAATCAGGGGCTGCAAGGCAAAATCCGTATTGCCGCGCCCTATTCCGCCGGAGAAAGCCTGCTGATGCCTGCATTGTTGCAGCTTCAGAACGAGCATCCGGAGCTGCAGGTCGATGTCATTTTTAACGACCGCGTCATCGATCCCGTCACCGAGGGGGTCGATTTATCACTGAGGTTAGGTAATATCTCCGAAGGCTTTTTTGTCGCACGTCCGCTTGGCGCCGTGCGTAGAGTGTTACTGGCCTCTCCGGCTCTGCTGGCAAAAATGGGCCATCCTGACTCGCCGGAAGCGCTGACAGATTATCCATTTGCGGCTGTTTCCGGTGTATTCGCCAGTAATCGCATTCAATTGATCGCTTTCGAAGATCAACTCATTAATGTTCCCGTCAATATTCAATTTCAGTCCACGCACTGGCGCAGTGTCCTCTCCTGGTTATTAGCGGGACATGCCATTGGTGTTTTGCAAAGTCCGGTTTGCAGAAAAGAAATGGAAGACGGCGCGCTCATCCCCCTCTTAAGCCACTATCCGATCCCGCCATTTAGTGCCTGGTTGCTCCATCCACCGGCTGGGATGATGTCGTATGAAACGCGAATTTGTGCCCCTCTGCTGGAGGGGTATCTCAAAGGTTTGTTGCTTGAGCCGGCCGGCTGAACGGGACAGCGCCTCCCTGGCGCGCTGATGATGGTCTCTTGTTAACGATTCAATCTCTGATGCATGAAATCAATAAGCGCTCTTGTTTTTGCCGGCAAGTAACGCCGATCTGAATACAGGGCGAACAATTGCAAGGGGGCTGCCGATTGTTCAAATTCAATCTCGATTAACCTCCCATCATCAATATAGGACTGGCAGGCTTGTTTCGACAGGATGGCAAAACCGACACCTGAGATGGCCGCTCGCCCTGCCATCTCTCCGCTGTTGACCCGATAACGACCGTTAACCTTAATCGTCTCGAATCCGCCCTTTTTATTCACAAACTGCCAGGGAGCGCCTTTAAGCGCATTCACCGTTGTAATACAGGGTAATTCTTCAAATTGCTGTATACGAGAAGGCGTGCCATAACGCTGGATGACGGAGGGGGCCGCAACGATGGTGCAAGGGATCGTCACCAGATGACGGGCGATGTAGTCACTGTCATCCATCTGACCACGGCTAACAATGATAGCTAAATCCAGGTCATCTCGCAGGGATTCATAACCCGACAAATTTGTGACGCAACTTATCTCCAGATCCGGATGCTGACAGGCGAAATCAGCAACAACAGAGCCCAGCAGTGCAGGACCGATTTCATTGGGAATACAGATACGTAATGGCCCCTTGAATTGCATTTGTCGCAACGTTAATTCGGTTTCAGTTTGCTCAAGTGCTTCCAGTAATGGCTTCGCCCGGGTATAGAGTAGATGCCCCGCCTGTGTGAGTTTCATATGTCGGGTACTGCGTTCAATGAGCTGAAGATTCAGTTTGTCTTCTAACTGAGAAATGCAACGGCTCACATTTGATGTCGGCATTTCCAGGGCTTTCGCTGCCCCCACAAAACTGTCTCTTTCCACCACAGCAATGAAGATTTTCAGCGCATTAAAGTCAAGAACTGACCGCATCAACTATCCCACATATGATAATAATGAGTGCCATTTTTACCATCTAATCGACAAGTTTGATAGCAGTTAAGCTAGGATATCTTTCATCCACAGGTCGCTTGCTATGCCACTGGTCACCACAACATTTAATCAAAAGACGCTCATTCGGATTGCAATGGTAATCGCTTTTGTCCAGTTTACTAATGCGCTGGAATATATGATGTTCAGCCCTGTTTTTACATTTATGGCTGCAGATTTCGCTGTTCCCGTCACCTTCTCAGGCTATGTATCCGGTATGTACACATCTGGGGCCGTCCTGTCGGGAATTATCGCCTTTTACTGGATTGATCGTTGCAATAAGAAACGTTTTTTAATCGCTAATATGGTACTGCTAGCCATGGCGACACTGTTGACGACATTGACCACCAGTTTTCCTCTTCTTCTTACATTGCGCTTCTTAGCAGGACTGGTTGGCGGTACGACAATGGCTGTGGGGATCACTATTTTGATAAACCACACACCGGCTGACTTGCGCGGAAAAATGTTGGCGACGGTGATTGCGTCATTTTCGATGGTCAGCATTGTGGGGATGCCCGCTGTGTTATTTTTGTGTACTCATTACGGTTGGCATGTCGCGTTGTGGTTAATCTGCACACTGTGTTGGTTGGCATTGCCACTGATCGTCTCCATCATCCCTCAGGATCCCGTCACTTTCGACACATCCCACGCGCTGCCCCTCGATGTAGATACTTTACTGTTTGCTTCCGGTAATGCGCTGGTACAGTTTAGCCCAATGCTGATCATTCCTGTTCTGGCGCCATTAATGACGCAGCTGTTGGGGGCTTCTCAAGGTCTGCTGCCCTGGTTGTTCTTCGGCGGGGGGCTGGCAGGGTATCTGTCTACCAGAATGACAGGCGCATTAACCTCTCGTTTTTCTGCTTTGAGTGTGGCGACCGGGTCGACCCTCGTTTTTATCCTGAGCCTACTGATACCCCTCATGGGCTATCCGCATCCGGCGCTATTTATTACGTTATTTCTCGGCGCAGCTTACAGTCGTCTGGTGTCATCGTCGGCGGTGACGATTCAGTTTCCTGATAACAACCAACGAGCGGGATTCTCTTCATTACAGACATCCATGATGTATCTGATGACAACTGCCGCATTTTTCCTGTCTGCTTTTTTGTTACCTGACCATCGCATGGCGCTACAAAATATGGACACGCTGTTGGCGGTATGTGCAATTACCGCATCAGGAACCCCAATTATTGTCATCATTTTGCAAAAGAAACTGGCTAAGCGTACGTTCGAGCCCGATCGTTACAGCACTGAGTAGTACTCCACGGGTTGCTCATTTTTTAAGACAAAAACAGGGGCATACGCCCCTGCTTGACTATCGGCGGCTCATGGCCAGCTTCGCGGCAAATACCAGAAACAGGCAGCCGGTTGTCCGATCCATCCATTTCACCACAGCTGGTTTTTTGAGGATGCCGGCGGCATAGCGAGTGGCAGAAATCAGCGTTAATGACCACAGCGTCCCAATCAATACATGGATGGTGACCAGGAGAAAGGTCCAGCTGATGGGTGAATGCCCGGCGGGGATAAACTGGGGCAAAAACGAAACGTAGAAGACACCCATTTTGGGATTAAGCGCATTCCCCAACATCCCACGCAGGAACCAGTTACTTGTGGAATTGGATTCGGCCGGGTGGGTGTTAAATTGCTGGCGTGGGCGCAGGAGCAACTGGATGCCCAGCCAACAAAGGTATCCTGCTCCGCACCATTTCAATAAGGTATAAGCCAACTCAGAAACCGCCAGTAGCGCACCTAAACCAAAGGCCACCAGCGCACCCCAGATAAAGCATCCAAGATCAATGCCTAACGCGGCATGCAAGGCTTTGCGTCCACCTTCAGCGGTCGCCGTGCGGAGAATAAGAGCAGTATCAAGACCTGGCGTCAGGGTAAGCAGTGTAGCAGCGAGGGTGTAAGCAAGAAGTGAATCAGTGACGAGCATTTCCTGTCTCCGAAAGAGATAAGGCTACTGAAGCGTTCACATTTTTGCAACAACAATGTTCACCCTGCTCCACTTTTACCCAGGCGTCTACCTGACGCAACTCAGCCCATAACTAAGGACCCCTCGGTTATGGGCTGATTTGCAGGACTAGCTCAACGCCATTGATAAAATAATACAGGGGTAAGTTAGCTCACTTTAATATCATCAAGGTCGATATCCTCTTCTTCGTGATCATGAGTAACCAGCACATCACGCGGAATATCTTTTTTGATGACAGCATAAACCGTGGCGGTAACAACAATATTCACCAGCAGGGCCATAATGCCAGCCATCGGGTGTGACATGGTGGGGATCATCAGTACCCCACCAAAAGGCACCGTGGCATCTGCACCATACACCATGGTGACTGCGCCACCGCACGCGCCACCGATGGCCGCGGCGGCGATACCGCGGACGATATCGTTCATGACGATCGGGATAGAGCCTTCAACGATATTAACAATCCCCATTGGAACCGCCGATTTTAAGGTTTCCACTTCTTCACTGTTATAGATGTTCTTACGCAGAAGCTTAGCAATGAAGAAAGCCAGGCCGAAACCAATAGGCGTTGCGGTGTTAACTAACTGAAGCGCGGTAATCGGCTCATTTATTCCCTGCGCCTGCAGCGTGAGAACGAAGGCAAAGCATGTCTTATTAAGCGGGCCGCCAAAGTCAACAATACACAGAGCGCCTATCACTGCTCCCAACACAAGATTTGATGACGTGCCCATACTTCTCAGGAAAGATGTCAGCGCTTCCGTAAAGATACCGATAGGCGTACCAATGATATAGACCATAATCAGGCAGCTGATAATGGAGGCAAAAAAGGGCACGATCAACGTTGGCATCAAACCGCGAGCCCAGTCAGGCACCTTGACGTTTTTAATGATCGCCAGCGCGATATAGCCGGCAATGTAGCCACCGATCATCCCGCCGATAAAGCCTGCGCTGATGGTGTTCGCCGCCAGCCCGACAACAAATCCTGGTGCGATGCCCGGCTTGCCAGCAATCGAGCCGGAAATCCCCACCGCAATGACTACCGGCAACAGCCCAAGCGCCTTAGCGCCCAGAGTGGCCATCGCCTGCCATAAATCAAATTGCCCCAGCGTTAACGTGTCCTGCACCGTTCCACCAAGCCCCATACCGATGGCAATAATAAACCCAGCACCACAGACAATGGGGATCAGAAATGAGATAGCGGTCAGCAGATGTCCTTTAGGATTTGCTGCTTGCCATATTTGTTTTAGAGACATAAATTACGCCCTTAAGTATAGAATCAGCAGGCCGAAATAAAATTATGAATTGACTATTTCACTGAGTTTTTCAATCAGCTTATTGGGGGATTTCACTGCCGTTTCCGTGGCGACTTTGACCACTTTCTTACCCGCAAACCGTTCTTCTCCCGTCACTTTAACATCCGCGGCAAGCAGAACAATATCTGCCATGGCAATCTCATCAGCGGTTAACTGATTCTCAATGCCGATGGTCCCTTGGGTCTCGATTTTAACGTTATGACCGGCTTTTTTGGCGGCTGTTTCAATTTTCTTTTGAGCAATATAGGTGTGTGCAATCCCCACCGTACAGGCGGTAACTCCGACAATATTCATCACGATTCTCCGTTAATTCATTTAATAAGATATAAAAGAATGTTAACAACTACATATTACGCATCGGTGCTTTCAGTTTCAGAATTGAAAAGCGCAATGATTTTATGTGGATCAGATTCAGCCAGTAATTTAGCGATAATGTCTTCGTCGGCCAGTGACCCGGACACTTGCGCTAACAGGCGAATATGAGTGGCATTTTGATCCACCAGGCAAACCGCAAATAAAATAATACAGCGAACATCGCTGCCATCCATGGTCTCCCAGGGAATAGTATGTTGCGTGCGTCCGATAGCTAATGCGGTACGGGAAACACCGGAAGATTTGCCATGCGGGATCGCAATATGATTTTCAAAACCGGTAGAGCCTTGCTCCTCACGTAACCAGACATCACGAATAAAGTCCTCCTTATTAGTCACCGCACCATCCTGTACCAGTAAATCGGTGAGTTCTTCTATCACCTCTTCTTTCGTTCTGGCGGTCATATTTAACTTGATGTTTTTAACATTAAGCACTGTCGAAATATCCATAATTCACCCGCATTCATATAGAGTGGTCGTTGAATAACAGACCAGGCATCGCTGGCGTGATGCAGGTCTTTTAATTTTTTTATATGCTGTGGTTCGTAAAAAAATTAATTAGGCAGCGACGGTTTCACGCTGGAAAATCTCGATCATTCTGTCCCATGCCTGGCTGACATCCTCATGGAGAGAAAACAGACCCGATGTCCCTACGATAAAGACATCCACGCCGGATTCGGCAATCTGGCCAAACGTTTTTGCATTGCAGGAGCCATCAATTTCCGTCAGATAGTGATAGCCATTGTTTTTGCGCATACTGATGAGCTTTCGTATCTTGTTCAGCGACTCAGGAATAAACTTTTGTCCGGCATAGCCCGGATCAACTGACATGACCGTGACTTTATCCAACAGGTGCGCATATTCAGCAATACTTTCAGCCGGTGTCGCCGGGTTCAACACCACCCCGCATTGTTTGCCCGCATCCTTGATCTGATTCAGCAGGCGGAATATTTTGTTATTCGCCGTCTCGGGATGAAAGCTGATGATATCGGCGCCGGACTCGAGACACATGGGAATGATATCTTCCGGATGATTCACCATCAGATGAACATCGATGGGAACGGTAGTGATTTTTTTCAGGTTCTCAATAAAAAAGGGAGACAGCGTGATATTGCGGACGTAATTACCATCCATTATATCGACATGATAAAAATCCGCTCTTTTATTCATTGCCGTGATCTGTTCTTTGAACAGCGTTAAATCCATGCACATCAGTGAGGGTGAAAATTTCGCGCTCATAAGCCACCTCCGATAATAAATAGTTAGTTAAACATTGCGATAATATGCCCCAGAACGATGCCGACAACGCCAAAGTCTGCATCGCCAAAGGTTGTAGAACCCAGGCCCATGTCTCCCATCATTGGCAAAAGGATGGCCGGCAGGAACGAAATGAGCAGGCCGTGGGCAAATGCCCCCACCACTGCCCCGCGACGTCCGCCAGTGATGTTGCCGTAAACGCCAGCCGTTGCCCCGCAGAAGAAATGAGGAACCAGCCCTGGAACGATGACGCTCAATCCGAAAAGCGGGCAGAGAAACATGCTGACCAGGCCCGCGACAAAGCTTGCGAGAAACCCGACGATGACGGCATTGGGAGCAAAGGGAAACACCGTAGGGCAGTCGAGCGCCGGCTTCGCATCTTTCACTAATTTGTCTGCAATACCTTTAAACGCTGGCACAATCTCGGCAATCACCATCCGCACACCGGCGAGGATGATATAAACCCCCGCAGCAAAAGTGAGGGACTGAATAATGGCGAAGATAATAAAATTCTGACCGGCACTCAGTGTCTCCTCGACAAAGGTTTTGCCCGCGACGACCACCAGCACAAGGAACAGAATCATCATGGTGAGAGAGATGGCCACCGACGAGTCGCGAAGAAAATTGAGTGACTTAGGCACTTTAATTTCTTCAATCGAGGGGCTACCTTTCCCGACGACTTTGCCCACCAGCGCGGAAAGCAGATAACCAATAGAGCCAAAATGGCCGAGAGCCAGATCGTCGGTATTGGTAATTTTACGGGTAAACGGCTGCAAGATCGCCGGAGAGATCACCATCATCGCGCCGAGAATCACCGCCCCGATGGCCACCACCCAACCACCCGACAAGCCCCCGACTGACAAGATCACCGCCAGCATCGCTGCCATATAGAGCGTATGGTGGCCCGTTAAAAAGATGTACTTTAATGGCGTCAGACGCGCCAGGGCGATATTGATCAACATGCCCAACACCATGATTGTGGCGGTTTCCGTGCCATAATTCTTCTGCGCCAGCGCGGCCATCGCGTCGGTGTTAGGGACGACCCCCTGAATATGAAATGAATGTTCAAACAGCTGGCTAAAAATGGTTAATGTATAGGCAATGATACCGGCGCCTGCCGTTAAAATAACAAAGCCCATGATGGTTTTCAGTGTTCCTGAAATAACATCTGAAATTCCTTTTTTTTGCAACAGCAGACCGATCAGAGAAAACAATCCAACCAGAATCGCTGGTGTCCCTAACACATCATAAATAAGGAAATGAAGCATATTAAACTCCACGGTTCAGAAAGCCGTTGCTTAAATGTGTTCTGCTAAAATCTCTTTGATTTTATTGTTGTCGAGTAAATTACTTAATCCAACAACCTTTGCGGAATGATCAACTAAATGTTCGGCAATATCGTTGGCGCTCAGAATAAGGTCCGCCGTTTCGCTTTTCGCTGACGTCAGGTCGGTATGCGCGACTTCAGCCTCTTTATTCATTTCGGCAAGGATTTTTTTGACATTCATTTCAACGATAAAGCTGCTGCCTAAACCATTGCCGCAGACGATGAGTACTTTTTTCATTCTCTTTTCCTTCAGTCAATAACAGCCTGAATTGCCTTAATATCATCGGCTTTTAACAATCGTTCTAGCTTTTGCTGATCGCTAAAGAGTTCTGCCAGTTCACCGATCATCGTGATATGTTCATTCCCGGAACGAGCGCATAACATAATAACCACGTATACCGGGTCGTTCTCCGTTGAGCCAAATGATATGCCCTCTTTAATATGAAGGAGCGATAATCCATTCCTCAATGCACCTTGTTCAGGGCGGGCATGGGGCATTGCTAATCCCGGGGCTAATAGATAATAAGGCCCAAGTTCTTCATGGCTTTTCAAAATCGCCTCAATATAGTGCTCTGCCATATACCCCTGCGCCAGCAAAGGTTCTGCTGAGAGTCGAACGGCATTTTTCCAGTTATCTATTGAGTTAATGACATTAATTTTATCCGGGGTTAACCAGTCTCTAATCATATGCACTCCCGAGGGGTCCCATGTGCTGAACTATAAACAGCTAAATAAAATGCAACTGTGATACACCTCCCAAAGTTAGCGCTAACAAGCAAAAATGTTAAAAAATGCGTTACCGCTAACACTGGTTATAATGTGCTTTCCCCCTCGCTGTGGTAAGTTATAATGTGTATCAACGATTTACTTTTGTTACTTTTTATTTTTCAAACGGTTGGTGATCCTGGTGAAGAGTCTAGACGCAGACAATAGCCCGAAAGAAAAACGTCGTAAGGGAACTGGGAAGATAACCCTGACCGAAGTGGCTGAGTTTGTCGGCGTGAGCGCCATGACCGTCTCGCGTGCGCTGAGAATGCCTGAAAAAGTCAACCCTGACCTTCGCGACCGTATTGATGCGGCAGTAAGCCAACTCGGCTATGTCCCCAATCTCCAGGCGCGTAATCTGGCGTCGGTCCATTCCGATCTCATTCTGGCCGTCGTCCCCACCTTCTCTTCACCAGGTTTTTTGCCGGTGTCGGAGGCGTTACAAAAGATCCTGACTGAACGCGGCTATACCATGATGTTTATGGAATCCGGTCATGACGGACAAAGCGAACAAAAAACGTTTGAAAAAATGCTCGCCTATAACCCGGCAGCGATTATTCAGTTTAATATCGACACCATTGAGAGCTGTACCCAGCTGCTGGCCAACGTAGATGTGCCTATCCTGGAAATTGGCGCGTTAAATACGCAGTCTGTTGGCATGTGCATCGGTGTGGATTACGGTAAGGCTGTGAAACAGATCGTGACCCACCTGGCGGACGCCTCATTAAAAAATATCGCGTTACTGTGTACCCCGGCCAACAATACAATGTTTCGCCAGCTCCTGAGCGGCTGGAATACGGCGATGCTGGCCCTTAACCGTTCTCCGCATCGGGTAGTGACCACTCATTTGCCTTCCACCATTGCCACAGGGGTGAATATTTTCAAGGATATGATGATCACCTGGGGCGATCTGGATGCGCTAATTTGCACATCGGATGAAATGGCGTGTGGATGCATGATGGCCTGCCACAGCGCCGGGATCAAAGTGCCCAATACCGTAGCCATTGCGAGTTTAGGCGGCGGGGTATTATCGACAGTCTGTTCCCCTGCCCTGACAACCGTTGAATTTCCCTGGCATGACATTGGGGTGAAGGCCGGGAAAGCGCTTCTCGACCTGCTCAACGATAAGCCTTGTGAAAAGTTTATTGAAATTCCGTCAGTACTCAAAGTCCGGGCCAGTACCGCGGTATAACCGCCATCCGTGGCTTGCTCTATCGGCCCCCCCGTTTATCGCTTCAACTCGTCCTGCCACAGCGGGGATGACGCCAGCTGCTGGCATACCGCGTCGATAAATACCCGGGTCTTGGCGGGAACCAGCGTGCCGGGCGGCATCAGGGCATAAACGCTGACCCGCGCCGCGCTGCGCCAGTCGGGCAGCACGCGGACCAGTTCCCCGCGCTGCAGGGCCTGATTAACCATCCACCCCGGCAGCAGTGCGATCCCGGTTGCGCGAATGACCGCCGTCAGCAGCGCTTCACTGATATTGGTGGTGAGGGGGCCGGCTGGCGTCACCTGGATATGCTCCCGACCATTCTCGAGGATCCAGTAGGGCCAGTCCGGATGGCTGGTAAAGCCAAGACACCGATGGGCCGCCAGTTGCTCAGGATGAGTCGGTTCACCGTAGCGTTGCAGATAGGCCGGCGAAGCAATCAGCTGGCTGCGAAATGCCCCCAGCTCGCGCCCGGTTAAAGTACTGTCCCGCACGTTTCCCAGGCGGATCACCGCATCAAACCCCTCCGCGACAATATCGACCCGTCGATCGAGAAAATGGGCATCAAGGCGAATATCCGGATACGCCTGCAGGAAATCAGGAAACATCGGGGCAATCAGCTCCCGGCCAAAGGTCACCGGCAGCGAGACCCGCAACGTTCCCTGCGGGGTGGCAGCAAAGTCCCCGACTTCCCGGCTGGCGGCGCTGAGCTCATCCAGCGCCGTGCGGGCGCGCTGCAAAAACCAGGTTCCGGCTTCAGTCAGCGTTACGCTGCGGGTGGTACGCACCAGCAACCGGACGCCCAGTTTTTTCTCAAGGTGGCTGACCCGGCGGGAAATCACCGATGCATCCCGCTCCAGCCTGAGGCTGGCCCCGATAAAACTCCCTGCCTCAGCCACACAGACAAACGCCATCAGCTCATCAAAATCATCGAACATGATTCCTGCACCCTACACATTAATCATTTGCAAATAAGGCTGATTATCAGCGATCTTTTCGGCTATTAACATAGCGGCTCTTCAACTTACAGTGAGAGAAGCCTATGAAAACGTTTTTGAGTATTGGGTCCGGTCCTGGTATGGGAATGGCGACCGCCTCACGGTTTGCCGGTGAGGGATTCCGGGTGGTGCTGTCCTCTCGCAATAAAAGCAATGTGGCGGCACAGGCCGACCAGCTGAGAGCGGCAGGATTTGCCGCGGAAGGCCGCGTGGCGGACGCCAGCGATATCACCAGTATCGTGGAACTCATTCGCGAGGTAGAGGTGGAAACCGGCGGCGTGGATGTGCTGCATTTCAACGCCGCGGCCATGCATGACGGTAATCTGGAGACCCAGTCGGTGGCAGGTTTCATCGAGGATCTCACCACCAATATTGGCGCGGTATATGCCGCCATCAAAGCGGTCTCTCCGCGGATGGCCGCGCGTGGAGAAGGCGCGATCCTGCTGACTGGCGGCATGTTTGCCACTCAGCCCCACCCGGAGTATCTGACGTTGAGCGTCGGCAAAGCCGGGCTGCTTAACCTGACGCATGGCCTTTTCCCGGTATTGAAAGCGCAGAATATTCATCTTTCCATCGTGACGGTGGGGGCCTACGTCACGCCGGGCTCCGCCGAAGCCCGGGACATTGCCGATCTGTTCTGGCAGCAATACCGCCAGCCATCCGCGCAATGGACAGCGGAAGCGTTTTATCCCGCCCCACACCATCAGTAACCTTCCCCGGCCGTCGCCTGGCGTCCGGGAGCCATCGCCCGGACGTGTGGGAAAAAACGTCATCCATCGCTTGCTTTCCCTGTCACCTCGGATCAGGATACGACGATATTCATGGAGGCTATGTGATGAAATATTTTATCGGTATGGCGGTGACGTTATTGTTGAGCACGCCGGTGCTGGCGGCGGGCGAGCTTGAGATTAACCAGTCTCCCCTGACGCTGGTGCTGAGCGACCAGAATCAGGCACGGGTCTCTTCCTGTGCCGATTTCATTGCGCTGCGTAAAGCGGGAGAGACCGTCGATGCGCTGCCCGGACTTTCCGACCCGGATGGCCGCGCGGCGGAAGCGGCGTTATTCTCCTGCTGGCTACAGGCCTACACCATCGATCACACGTTATTCCCCACTGCCGCGCCGAAACCAACCCTGGCTGACGTGGTTCAGCACTTTCCTGCCAGCGCGGCGTTTATCGTCAGCGATGACGAAAAGCAGGACGTCGCCAAAAACTTTGTGGGGAAAACCATCGCCGACTATACCCCGGACCTGAAAGCCAGAGACGATCGTCTGGAATCAGCGACCAGCGCCAGCGGTTATGTGCTGGATGAGTATTATGCGTTTACCGATAAGCAAGGGCACCAGCTCAACATTGTCGCTCTGGTGGGCTACGCCATCGGCGGCACGGCGAGCGTAAAAAGCTACTATCGCATCGATGACACGCACGCCCGCGTCTGGAGCGTCACCCTGCTCGATGAGAACAGCCCGCTATAAGCGAGGGTTCCCTCTGCGGCGATCCCGCAGAGGGTGTTCCGTTTACCTGGCCAGCCACTGACGCCAGCCGCCCCAGGCGGTGATCTCCGTGGCATCCCCCAGCCCGGCGGCTTCGCAGATAAAACCCGTCACCCAGCGGCCATCGGCCAGCTCAACCTGTCCCAGCCCCAGCGGCGCGGGAATAGCGGCCAGCAGTGACCCCACCTCGGCGCTGGGTATCTCCCACACTTCCAACGCTATCGCGGCCCCGTCGCGCTCGTCACGCACCATCGCCGGGCGCTTGCCATCCGCGAGGGCGTACAAACGATAGCGTGGCGCGCTGTGGGTCGCCTGCAGCAACCGGCCGCCCCGCGTCAGCAATTGACCGTTTAATGGCAGACCGGCCAGATGCGCACCGCATACCGCCAGGGCCATCCGGTCATGGCCTGCGGGATGCGCAGGCGGCGGGCTTTCCAGCCGCGCGCCGCCAGCCAACGGCAGCCGCTCCGCGCGCTGGAAGGCGTCGGCCAGGCTCAGCAAATACTGATCGGTAAAGGCCCGGCCAAACAGCGTGACGCCGGAGGGCAATCCGTCAGGCATAAACCCGCATGGCACACTCACCGCCGCATAGTCCAGCAGGTTCATAAAGTTGGTGTAGTAGCCCAGATCGGCGTTGCGGGCGATCGGCTCCGCCGCCAGCTCGTCGAGCGTCACCGGGCGCGGAAAGGTGGGCGTCAGCACGCAGTCCAGCGTATCAAGGATGGCATCGCACTGCGCTTTATACCCCTGCAGCTGATACATCGCCTTAAAGGTCGCCGTCGCGTCGATATCAGGCGCTTTCGCCAGCACGTCGCGAATCACCGGCAGCACGGCATCCGGCTGCTGCTCAATCAGCGGTCCGGCCACCGCATAGCGTTCAGCAACCCACGGTCCGTCATACAGCAGGCGGGCGGCGGCCAGAAATGGCGCGAAATCGATCGCTACCGGCACGCCGCCGAGCGCCGTCAGCCGCTGCACGGCCTGGGTGAACAACGCTTCGCTGGCGCGGCAACCGAGGAAGTTCAGCGCCTGCGGGACGCCAAAGCGAAACCCGGCGGACGGCCTGCCAAAGGCCTGCCGGCTGTTCCACTGAGGATTGCGGCGGCTGTAGCTATCCTGCGGATCGGTCCGGGCAACCAGCGCCAGCAGCTGGCTGGCCTCGTCGGCGGTAGCGCTGAAAAAGGTCACACAGTCCAGCGTGCGACAGGCAGGGACGACCCCGGCGGTGGAGATCAACCCTTTCGTCGCTTTCAGCCCCACCAGGTTATTCAGCCCGGCCGGAACGCGACCGCTGCCAGCGGTGTCGGTCCCCAGCGCGAAGCTGGCGACACCCAGGGCTACCGTCAGCGCGGAGCCGGCGCTGGAGCCACCGGAGGGGTAAGCCGGGTGATACGCGTTGCGGCAATGTCCGTACGGCGAACGGGTTCCGTTCAGGCCGGTGGCAAACTGATCGAGATTGGTTTTGCCCACCGGCACCGCTCCCAGCGCAATCAGCTGCGCGACAATGGTCGCGCTTTGCGTCGGTCGGTATGCAAACGCCGGGCAGGCAGCGGTCGTGACGATCTCCGCAAGGTCAATATTGTCTTTGATCGCGAACGGCACGCCGTACAGCGGAAGCGTGTCTGGCGAATGGCCTTCCAGCGCCGCGAGAAACGGCGCCTGCTCCGCTTCGCTCAGGAGATGGATAAACAGATTAAATTCGGGATTCAGCGTTTCCGCCCGCTGGCGGATCGCCGCCAACAGCGCCCGCGGGGTGGTGTTGCCGTTACGATAGTTCGCCGCCAGAGTCGCCAAGCGTAAATCAAACGTCTGCTGCATCATGCCTTCTCCTCAATAATCACTGCCACCCGTTGCCCGGCACGCACCGCGCTGCCTGGCTGCACATTGACCTGCTGAACCCTGCCATCGCACGGCGCCAGCAGCGGGATCTCCATTTTCATCGACTCAAGCACCACCAGCACATCACCGGCGCGTACCTGGCGGCCCACCGCGGTCTGTACCTGCCACAGATTACCGGATACCGGGCTTTCCACCCCCTGCTCGCCCGGCTGCAGCGGCGCATCGCCCGCTTCTTCTGCGGCGCTCTCCTGGCTGTCGAAATGGGCCTGGCCGCTGGCGATCCAGCGATCGCGTTCGGCGTTAAACGCCCGCTGCTGATGGTCGCGAAACGCGTCAATGCTCTGCGCCTCGCGAGCGAGAAATTGCTGGTATTCCGCCAGCCGCAGCGTGCTGTGTTCGATGCGCAGCGGATAGCGACCGAGCGGGAAATCGCGGCGAATCTCCAGCAGTTCATCGGCCGAAACCGGATAGAAACGCAGCTGGTCGAAAAAGCGCAGCAGCCAAGGCTTGCCGGCAAAATCGGCCACCTCGTGATAGCGATTCCACATCTGCAGAGTGCGGCCCACAAACTGATAGCCGCCCGGACCTTCCATGCCGTAGACGCACAGATACGCCCCGCCGATGCCCACCGAGTTTTCCGCCGTCCAGGTTCGCGCCGGGTTGTACTTGGTGGTGACCAGCCGATGGCGCGGATCAAGAGGCGTGGCCACTGGCGCGCCGAGATAGACATCGCCGAGGCCCATCACCAGATAGCTGGCGTCAAACACCGTGTTCCATACGGCCTGCTCATCCGGCAGATCGTTTATCCGGCGAATAAACTCGAGGTTGCCTGGACACCACGGGGCGTCCGGGCGGACGGTGGTCATATATTTGTCGATCGCCTTGCGGCAGGCCGGATCGTCCCAGGAAAGCGGGAGATGCACGACCCGCGTTGGAACCTGCAGATCGTCGCTCATGCAAACCGTGGTCCACTCCCCGCTGACCCACGCCAGCAGGGTCTCCAGCGCCAGCGTTTCCGGCTGGAAATGCAGCTGCAGCGAGCGGATCCCCGGCGTGATATCGATGATCCCTTCCCGGGCTTGCCCTTCAAGGGCCTGCATCAGGGCATGGATGCGAAAGCGCAGCACCAGATCCAGCTCCGCCTCACCGGCCTCCAGCAGCAGATGGGTATCGCCGGAGAGGCGCGCCACCAGGCGTTTGTCGGCGTCACCGCAGGTCATCACCACCGGCGAGGTGAGCGGCACAGGCTGCCAGGCAACGTCCTGTGCCTGCAGGGTCGCCAGCTCCGCGCGACGACCTGCCGCCAGCCGCCGGGCGGTGGAGACGTCCACCGCCACAAAGCGCACTTTATCCCCCGCCTTAAGCTGGCCCAGTTGCCAGAGATCGGCTTCGATAACCGTGACCGGGCAGACGAAGCCTCCGAGGCTTGGGCCATCCGGCCCGAGGATCACCGGCATATCGCCGGTAAAATCCACGGCCCCCACGGCATAGGGGTTGTCATGAATATTCGACGGATGCAGCCCGGCTTCGCCGCCGCTGTCACGGGTCCAGACCGGCTTGGGCCCGATCAGGCGCACGCCGGTGCGGCTGGAGTTAAAATGCACTTCCCAGTCGGTGGCAAAAAAGGTCGCCATATACGCCGGGGCAAAGAACTCCGGCGCGCCGTGGGGACCATAAATTACCCGCAGCGTACGGACGTCCGTCAGCGCGGTGCGCAGCCCTGCGGGAAGCGCCGCGCCTTCCCCTGCCTCAGCCAAAGGCGCAAGATGCAGCACGTCGCCAGCGCGTAGCGCCCGTCCGCCGTGGCCGCCAAACTGGCCGAGGGTAAAGGTGCTTTTACTGCCCAGGTAGTCCGGCACCTGAATACCGCCGCGCAGGCAGAGATAGCTTCTGACGCCTGGTCCGCTTATCGCCCCCAGCCTGAGGGTCGCCCCCGCCGGAATAGTGAATACGCGATCCATGTCCTGCCCGGCGCCATCAAGCGTCACGGCCAGCGGCGCACCGCAGACCACCGCCTGTACGGCGGTATTAAATTTCAGGGTGGGTCCGCTAAGGGTGATCTCCAGCGCGGCGTCGCCCTCGGCATTGCCCAGCAGACGGTTGCCCAGGCGCAGCGCCCGGTCATCCATCGGGCCCGAGGGCGGTACGCCCACCGCCCAGTACCCCAGACGTCCCGGATAGTCCTGGACGCTGGTCTGGGTACCGGCGCTCAGAACCTCCACGGTATCGGCCCGGTAGCGCAACTGCTCCAGGCAGCGGGTCCAGGGTTCTCCGGCGGTAAATGGCGCAAAGCCGAGGATCTGCTGCAGGTATAAGCGGTTGGTTTCAACGCCATACAGGCGGGTCTCCGCCAGGGCCTGCGCCAGGCCGGCGATTGCCTCATCGCGGCTGGGGCGCCAGACGATAGCTTTCGCCAGCAGCGGGTCGAAAAACGGCGGCACTTCACATCCGGCTTCCACCCAGCGGTCGATGCGCAGCGTGGCGCCGTCCGCTGGCGGAAACCAGACGTCGGTTAACAGTCCAGGCGAAGGCTGAAACTGGCGGCCAGGATCTTCGGCGTAAATTCGCGCCTGAATAGCATGGCCCCGGGGCTGTAGCCCGGCGGCCAGCTCGCTCAGCGGCGGTAAATCCCCTGCCGCCAGGGCGATCATCCAGCGCACCAGGTCCACGCCCCACACCTGCTCTGTGACGCCGTGCTCCACCTGCAGGCGGGTATTGACCTCGAGGAAATAGAAGCGCTGCGCCGCACTGTCGTAGACAAACTCCACCGTCCCGGCGCTACGGTAGTTCACCGCTTTCCCGAGGGCAATGGCCGCGCTACACAGCGCCTGCGCCATCCCTTCCGGCAGATTCGGCGCCGGGGTCTCTTCAATCACTTTCTGGTTACGCCGCTGCAGCGAGCAGTCGCGCACGCCGAGGGCGATAACCTCCCCCTCACCGTCGCCGAAGATCTGCACCTCCAGGTGACGGGCGCGTTCGATATATTTTTCGAGAAACACCCCGGCATCGCTGAAGTTGTTTTGCCCCAGCCGCTGCACCGTCGAAAATGCCTCGCTCAGTTCGCGGGCGTCGCGGCAGACGCGCATGCCAATTCCCCCGCCACCCGCCGTACTCTTGAGCATCACCGGGTAGCCCACCGCCTCGGCCGCCCGGCAGGCTTCCTCGCTGTCGGCCAGCAGTTCACTGCCTTCCAGCAGCGGCACGCCCTCCGCTTTCGCCAGCGCGCGAGCGGTATGTTTCAGGCCAAAGGTACGCAGCTGTTGTGGGGTCGGGCCTACAAACGCCAGTCCCGCCGCCTCACAGGCTTCGGCGAAGGCGGCGTTTTCCGACAGAAAGCCGTAACCGGGATGGATAGCGCGGGCGCCGCTCTGCAGCGCGGCGGCAATGATCTTCTCTACCACCAGATAAGTTTGCGCTGCCGGGCCCTCGCCAAGGCTGAGCGCTTCATCCGCTTCACGGACGTGCAGACTGCTCAGGTCGGCTTCGGCGTAAACGGCAACCCCCTTCACCTGCATGGCGCGCAGGGTACGTAAAATGCGGCAGGCTATCGCCCCGCGGTTGGCAATCAGTAAGGTATCAAACATAAGCGGAACTCACAGCGTAGCGGGTCGTCCCGCAACAATTCGTCTTTCCCTGAGGTCGTCCCCGGGGGAACCGGCGCTTAAACGTGGCGCGTCGGCGTGTGATTCAGGCGGTCGGCGCGAACGGCGAACAGCCGAAAGGCCAGCAAACGCCAGCGCTGCCAGCGGGTCAGTTCCATACCAGCACCTCGGCGGGGGTCGGGTTCCAGCCATTGCAGGGATTGTTGAGCTGCGGACAGTTAGAGATCAGCACCATGGCGTTACACTCCGCGCGCAGTTCAACGTATTTTCCCGCCGCCGAGATGCCATCCGCAAAGGTCAGACCGCCCTCCGGCGTCACCGGCACGTTCATAAAGAAGTTAATGTTGGCGCCGATATCGCGCTTATGCAGGCGGCCATCGTGCAGACAGGCGCAGAGAAAATTGTCCCGGCAGCTGTGCATATAGCGCTTGTCGAGGGCGTAGCGCACGGTGTTGCTCTCCTGGGCGCAAGCGCCTCCGAGGGTATCGTGCCGCCCGCAGGTATCGGCCACGATGGTCATCAGCGGATGGCCGAGGTTGGAATAGAGCACGCTGCCGGCGGTCAGGTAGGCGTTCCCCTGGCGACGCAGCGTGCGCTGAGCATCGTAGCGCTCGCGCGGGTTGTCGGCGTTGTAAAACAGGGTATCAATCGCCTGATTGCCTTCGAGATCGAGCAGGCGCAGGGTTTGCCCTTTTTTAACCTCAAACAGCCAGGGTTCCCCGGCCGGGATCACATGGCGATAGACGGCCTCTTCCGGGCGTCGGTTACTGGTGATAACGGTCATGAACGCCTCCTTACAGGGCAAAAAGTTGGGTATTACGGAACGCGCGCTGATTTTCATCGCGGGTCAGGAGCGCCTGGATGGCCGCGTCCTCATCGTCGGCCTGATACCAGCTCAGCTGCACCGGACGGGGCGCATATTCTGTGGCCGGATCCTGGGGATGCGGCAGCGCGGTGAGCACCAGCAGGACGTCCATCGGGGCAAACAGCTCAACGTAATCCCCGGCGCGACTGTTGCCGGCAACAAACTGGAAACGGCCCTCGTCATCGACGGTGACTTTGCTGAAGAAGTTGACCACCATCAGCAGATCTTCCAGGCCGAGATCCCATTTGCCCATCTCCACCAGCAAGTTATCGACGCCGTTGCGGTAGAAGCCATTGCGTAATTCCTGGTAGCGTCCGGCGCCATATTTGTCGTGTGTCTCTTCGGCGTTAAGGACCCCGCCGAACGGATCGTGCCAGCCGCAGCTGTCGGCGACGATCCCGGCCAGCACCCGACCCATATCGGAGTAGAAACAGTGTCCGGCGGTCAGGCGCGCGATATGCTGGCCCTTGAGGGTATCCGGCAGGTTCAGACGCTCACTTTTCTCATGGGGGTTGAGCATCATCATGCTGACGTTCGCCCCGCCGTCGATATCGGTCAGGCGCAGGATCTGCCCTTTGCGCAAAATCAGCGAGGTGTGCGCCCCGCCGGGAAGCCGCTCTTCGCGCAGGCTGGGAGTGGCGTGAAAAAGTACGGTCATCAATTTATCTCCTTAATGCGTAAACGTTGGTGTCGCTACCGGTGGCCAGCTGTGCCATCCGCGCCTCATTGAGCGGGATGTCGTAGGTGATACGCGCCCCCCAGGCGTTAGGCGCCTGCGGATCGATGCGCACTTTGTCGAACACCAGCAGCCGGGTGCCCAGGTTGAAGCCTTCGGCCAGATCGTGGGTGACCATAAACACCGTCATGCGCGTTTCGCTCCACAGCTGGAGCAGCAGCGCATGCATATCTTTGCGAATGCCGGGATCCAGCGCGCCGAAGGGCTCATCGAGCAGCAGCACCCGCGGCTGCATCACGAACGCCTGGGCGATGGCCAGCCGCTGTTGCATCCCCCCGGACAACTGCGCCGGATATTTATCCAGAGCGTGCCCCAGCCCCACTTTCTCCAGCATGTGCTGGGCCTGTTGCCGGGCCTCGCGTTTTCTGCCGCCAAACAGGCGCCCCAGCAGCGGGGACGCCGGCAGCTCCAGGCCGATGGCGACGTTATCCAGCACGTTGAGATGCGGAAACACCGAATAGCGCTGGAAGACCACGCCGCGGCTGCGATCCGGCTCCGCCGCCAGCGGCCGGCCATCGAGCAGGATCTCGCCACGGGTCGGTTTTTCCTGACCGAGCAGCAGGCGTAAAAAGGTCGATTTACCACAGCCGGACGCGCCGACCATCGAGCAAAACTCGCCCTCTTTCACCTGCAGATTGATGCGCTCCAGCACCACGTGATCGCCGTACTCCTGCCAGATGTTTTTGATGTCGATAAAACTCATCCCCGGCCTCCTTCCGCCCACGGGAAACAGGCCTTGTGCAGCTGGCGCAGCGCCAGATCCATCAGCCATGCCAGCAAGGTGATCCAGATGACATAGGGAATAATCACGTCCATCGCCATATAGCGCCGCACCAGGAAAATGCGGTACCCCAGCCCGGCGGTAGCGGAGATGGCCTCGGCGGAGATCAAGAACAGCCATGCCGAGCCCAGCAGCAGGCGCAGAGAGGTGATCAGCCGCGACAGCAGCTGGGGAAGCACCACCCGCAGCACCAGGGTCCAGCTATTGGCGCCGAGGGTCTGCGCTTTTATAAAAAGCTCCGCCGGGATCTCCTTCGCCCGCTGCTCCAGGTCGCGCGCCAGCATTGGCGTAATGCCGATGACGATCAGCATCACTTTCGACAGCTCATCGAGGCCGAAGACGATAAACAGCACCGGCAGGATCGCCAGCGGCGGGATCATTGACACCACCGTCAGCAGTGGCGACAGCGCCGCGCGGTACATCGGGAAGACGCCGGCGGCGATGCCGATACCGAGGCCGATCAGCGACGAGACGGCCAGGCCCGTCAACAGACGACTCAGGCTGATCAGCGTATCGGCCCACAGCAGATACTCACCGCTGCGTTTGTCCGGGGTGAACGCCATCCGGTCAATGGCTGCCACCATCTGCGACAGGCCTGGCAGCAACTTGTCCTGCGGATTGGCTTCCAGCCGCACCGCCGATCCAATAAACCAGGCGGCGATCAGCACGACAAAAGGCAGCAGCATCAGCGTCAGGCGCATCCCCTTTTGGGGATAACGGTTAATGTGGCGCATGGCGTGGTCTCCCGGCGGTAATCATTACAGCTGGCCCGCGGCGGCCAGCTTCAGGTAGCTGTCGTCAAAGCGCAGTTTGCGGTTGGCGGCATCGCCGAGGGTGACATTTCCCGGGAAGGTCATACCGATAAAGTCCGCGCTCTGCGCCCCTTCACCCAGCAGGCCTTTATCGAACGAGAACTGCGCCACTCGCTGCATCGTTTTCGCCAGTTCCGGCGAGGAGATAAACGCCAGGGTGTCGGCAGGCGTCCAGAACAGATGGGTTGTTTTAAGCTGTGCCTGGTAGCCGGCAAGATCGGTGCCGGAGTCGGCGGCCATGGCGCTCAACGCCTGGCTATCCCCGGCCTTCATTTTGGCCATCATTTCAAACCAGGCGCCGGTCAGGGCTTTGCCCAGCGCGGGGTTATCTTTCAGGGTCTGGGTGTTCACCACCATCATGTCGATAAGCTCGCCTGGCACCTGTGAGGAGCTAAACACTTCGCTGGTTTGCGGGGTCTTTTTGATAACCGACAGCTGTGGATTCCAGGCCACCGCCGCCCGCACGCCGCTGGTGCCGAAGGCCGAGACGATATCGGCATCGGAGGTATTCACCACCTTGACGTCTTTTTCCTGCAGCCCGGCTTTTTCCAGGCCGCGCACCAGCAGATAGTGGGATACCGACAGTTCCGGGAGATACACCGACATCCCTTTCAGGTCGCTGAGCTTTTTATCCGCCCCTTTCAGGACCACCCCATCGTTACCGTCGGAGTAGCTGCCGGTGATCAGCGCCGTGCTGTCGACGCCGCCCGCCGCCGGGATCGTCAACGCGTCCATGTTGGTCATCGTGCAGCCGTCAAACTGCCCGGCGGTGTACTGGTTGATGGATTCGATGTAATCGTTGAGCTGGACGATATTGATCTTGATGCCGTATTTGCTGGCCCATTTATCAATGATCTTTTCGTTACTGATGGTTCCCCAGGGCATCCAGCCGGCGTAGATGGTCCAGCAGACGTTGAACTCTTTTTTGACGGCGGCAAACGACGGGACGCTGGTCAGCAGCGTCAGCGACAGGACAAGTGAGCGGAGGAGCGGCGATGTTTTCATGGTGGACCTCTGGTTAGCACGAGAAACGGAGCAGCGCGACACCCAACGGTGCTGCTGTCTCCCGGGCTTTTATCCCGCCGTGTAACCTCGCCGAGGTCGCCAGCTCTCGGACCAGACGTTCACCGCGGTGAACCGGAACCCTAGCCAGCTATTGTGTGATCTGAATTGTCTGTTGCGCTGCTTTCTGCCGATGTTCTTGCAAGCGCCATGCCAGGAGCCAGAGGCCGCTCACAGCCGCGTTTCGCCGCCAGCGGGCGCATCGATTCCCAAAAATGGGGAGTGATGTTGGGGCATTGCATGGCTTTGGTGCAGGAAAACGCAGAGCGCATGCGCCGACATTCTGCGGATTTGCCACGAACGTTTCCCACGCACCGCGATGACCCATTTGCACCGCCTCAGTGCTGCATATTCCCCATGAAAAACCCCGTCATATGCCACCTTTTCGCCTTATCCATATGAATATAAAACACTATTTTAACTGGCACGTTTAATGCTGTGCGCTTGTATACCGCGATGTGGACAAGATCGAATGCCGTATGGCCACAACACGTCGTCACTCTGCGGTCGCCACCTTCCCCTTTCCGTGAGGCATCCAGGGTGGATGCGTTTCACGGAAGCCTGCTTACTGAAAACGGAGAACAACATGACGACACTCAGCGAACCGTTGGTTACCCCGAGATATGGCAAATGGCGCCAGCTGGTGCTGGGCTTGATCTGTATGGCCGCCATTTCCAGTCCGCAATATGTCTGGACGCTGTTGACAAAACCTCTGGCCGCCAAACTTGGCGTGGGTCTGCCAGAATTGCAGGTCACCTTCTCCCTGCTGATCATCCTGCAGACCTTCTTTTCCCCTTTTCAGGGGCGGTTAGTGGAAAAATTTGGTCCACGGCGGCTGATCGCTATTGGCACGGTGATGGCGGGAATGAGCTGGGTGCTTTCCGCACAGGTGAATGGCCTGGCAACGCTCTGGCTGGTTTATGGCTGCATGGGCGGCCTCGGGACCGGGATCGTCTACATCGGCGTTGTCGGCCTGATGGTCAAATGGTTCCCGCAGCAGCGGGGGTTTGCCGCCGGCGCGGTGGCGGCGGGCTACGGGATGGGGGCCATTATAACCACCTTCCCCATCTCCCTGTCGCTGACCACTAACGGCATCGAACACACGATGACGACTTTCGGGATCCTTTTCGCCCTCGTCGGCTTCCTCGCCAGTCAGGGGCTGAAGCTGCCGCCGCCCGCTGTCTCTCAGCCCGTCAGTCAGACGGTGGCGCAGAGCAGCAGATCGTTTACTTCCCGGGAAATGCTGCGCCAGCCGCTGTTCTGGCTGATGTTCGCCATGATGGCGATGATGTCGACTTCCGGGCTGATGGTCACCTCGCAGATGGCGGTGTTCGCCGAGGATTTCGGCATTAGCCAGGCGGTGGTGTTTGGCATGGCGGCGCTGCCGCTGGCGTTAACGATAGACCGCTTCACCAACGGCTTAACCCGGCCGCTTTTTGGTTTTATTTCCGACCGCTTCGGCCGCGAGCAAACCATGTTTATCGCCTTTGCGCTGGAAGGCGTGGCGATGATGCTCTGGCTGGCGTGCCGGGAAGATCCGCTGCTGTTTGTCCTGCTCTCCGGGGTGGTCTTCTTTGGCTGGGGGGAGATCTTCTCCCTCTTCCCGTCGACACTCACCGATACGTTCGGCAGCGAGCATGCCGCCACCAACTATGGCTGGTTGTATATTTCTCAGGGCATCGGGTCAATCTTCGGCGGCCCGCTGGCGGCACTGCTCTATCAGTACACCCACGGCTGGCATGTAGTCTTCAGTTGCGCGATTGGCCTTGATTTTGTCACCGCCGCCCTCGCGCTGTGGGTGCTAAAACCGTGGCGCGCGCGCTTTATCCGCCAGCACAGCTAACTGCAGCGCTGACAGAAGTGACGGCTCGCCCGTCACTTCACGGATATTCGCTGCGCAGCAGCGCGTACAGATACTCATCGCCCCACTCACCTTTAAAAAAGATATTCTGCCGGTAATGCGCCTCGCGACGAAAGCCCAGCCCTTCAAGGAGTTTGATCGCGCCGGAATTGCGGGTATCAACCACCGCCATCAGCCGGTGATGGGCTAACTGTTCAAAGAGTAAGGCCATCACCGCCCGCATGGCTTCCCGGGCATACCCCTGATGCTGATACACCGGGGAAAAGGTCATCCCCAGCTCGGCCTGTCTGCCCTGATCGAAAAAGTGGATCCCCACATCCCCCGCCAGCGCACCGTTGGCCTGGATCTCTACGGCAAGCTGGAACCAGCTCTCATCCTCAGCAAAGGCCAGCGAACGCTGTTGTTCATAGAAGGCTGTCGCCTCTGTCATGCCATAGTGGGTCCAGCTCTGAAAGCGGGCCACCTCCGGCAGGTTGCGATAATGGCTGAAAGACGGCAGATCTTCCGTTCTGAACCGGCGCAGCAGCAGCCGGGGCGTGGTCAGGGGTAATATCATCTCTTCTCTTCTTCTTAATGAGACAGGCAATCGCGGGGCCATCTTAACCTGCGCAGCCTCAACCCAGCCATCGCACTTCCTTGTCAATTTAATATAAAGTTAAATTTCGATATTAAAATTTCACAAACCGATAAAACATTACAATAACAAATACGAAAAACAGGGGAACAAGCCAGAGAGGCGTCTTTGGAAAAAAGAGCCCTTGCGCCACGGCGAAGAGGATGGTCAATACAGCTGGGCCATAATTTGAAATTAACGACCGGAATATTCTTCGCAGCAATCTTTTAATAAGATTCATCATAGTTATCGGATCATCCTTGTAATGATGTCTGTAATACCCTCATTCGATGCCTGTCCTTCTGTAACCGTCTCAGACTTCAGAAATAATGGCTATCAGAAAGTACATCATTCACAGCTTATGTGTATAAAGGTCCGAATAATACGCCGGTTCGGAAACATTAGGACATGACTTGTGCAAGTCTACGCAATCTTGTTTTTATTGAGGAAACCGACACCGCATAAACCGCGGCTGATTTACTTTTTGCCCGTCTGGCGGCAAGATCCGGCATAATGCACCGCTGTCGCAGGACGGCCGTGTCACCGGCAGTCGTGACAGCGAACATTCGACAGGAAAACGCATGAAGCCAAAACAAGCGGACATTCTCCGCCACGCCAGCGCGCTGTTTAATCGCGAAGGATATCAGTCGCCCAGCATCGAGCGGATTGCTGAACATGCCGGCATCTCCAAAATGACCTTCTACCGCTATTACGCCGATAAAGAGGCGCTCATTCTGGCTATCCTCAAGCAGAAAGAGAGCGAATTTATGCAGGATTTGGCGCAGATCACGGCCGATAAAGCCAGCGCGCGGGAGAGGCTGTTTGCCGTGTTCGACTACTACCATCGCTGGTTTACCTGCGACACGTTCCACGGCTGCATGTTTACCCGCGCGCTGTTTGAATATGGCGCGTCATCGCCGGCGATCCGGGAGCAGTGCTCCCGGTTCAAGTCGCTCCTCTGGCAGTTCTTCCGCGATATCCTCCTGCAGGTGTTAAAACCGGAACCTGCCGAGCGGGTCGCCATGATGATGGTGATGCTCATCGATGGCGCCATCGCTGCACAGCAAGCCGAGTCCGCCGAATGCCGGGAGATCCCACCGGGGATCACCGCCTGGAGCGCGGCCAAAGCGCTTATTTACTCAGAAGGCGGTACGCTGTGAGATGATGCGCTGCCGTCCAGTGACTGCAGGGCCGCCAGCAGGCAATCATAGTAATCGTTGCAGGTTTGCAGGCGCAGCGCGGCGCCAAAGTAGACCTCCTCCATCGCCGCCGGATGTTTTTTGCCAATCGGCACAATCACATTGTTCAGCCAGCCATCCGCATGACCGATATCGACGGTGATATGTTCGGCATAATAATGCACATCGCGATCGGAAAGCCCAATCCGCCGACAGCCCGCCACCAGTTTTTCATACTGCGGTGGGTCGAGCAGCTCGGTCATCGCCATGACCCCCAGCGATTTGTAATAATGCTGACGGTTTACGCCGCCCAGCATAAAGGCGTTATACCCGGCCAGGCCCGGCCAGTCGTACAGGTGGGCAAAATGATTGTCCGGCAACGCGATATTCCGCCGCTTCAGTAAATCCTTATACAGATTGACGTGGGTGATCTCAGTGCTGCCCTGACCTATCTCATCCCACAGATTTTGCGCAATCTCCGCGCGGGTTTCTGGCAGCGAACCCACCAACCCCATCGCCACAAGATCGAAGAACAGCAGATTCAGCGCGCTGTCGCTTTTGAAGAAGTAGTCGATCTGCGCCGCGGAGGCCTCGCTGGCAAGGAAATCGAACAGCGGATGATGAGACGCCGGGTGCTGCTGGCATAAGGCGCGCAGTTCGTCGACGATATTGCCGGCGTTAAGCACCGGTCTCTGGCGATGGAAACGTTTGCTTTCCGCCCGCAGCCACTCAGACTCAATGTAATTTCTGATCCCGGAGAGTAGCGGATGAAACTGATTGGCTGCCGCTGGCGAGAGCGGGTCGGCAAGCCAGGACTGATAGAGGATGAACAGCGCATGGTGAGCGCGCTTTTTGGCCTGTGGATCCTCAGCGGAGAAGGCGCGGATGCAGGTATTCTCAGTCAGATGCCAGGCTCTGTCGGCGACCAGCGGGTTGGCCGTCAGCTTCAGCGACAGCGCGTTGCTGTGCAGAAGCTGGTCAATTAACTCATCCAGTGCCAGCCTGGCCATCACCGCGGTCTGGTCACTACCAATGACCCCATTTTCTGTGTTACGCATGAATTTATCCCTGTGAAATGCATGGCAACTATACGGTATAGTACCGTTAACAACGCGGCAACGAAAATTTATGGATAACGAATATCACATTGTAAAATATGGTTTTTTAATAAATAACAAAAAGACCACTATAAAAATATTGATATTATAAAATTATTAAAGTTACCATCTGGTACAGTGATAAGCGACGCAAGGAATCAGCATGCCCTATTTATTACTGACGCTGGCCGCCCTGTTCTGGGGGGGAAATTACGTGGTCGGTCACGTGCTGGTCCAGGGCGTGGATCCGATCCTGATGACAGAAGCGCGATGGGCGTTGACGGCGCTGTTACTGGGCCTGCTCTACCACCGGCAAATTGCCGCCAGCCGCCACCTGCTACGGGATAACGCGCCGGCGGTGCTGGTGTTAACCCTCTGTGGCCAGGTCAGCTTCCCGCTTACGCTCTATATTGGCCTGCAAACCACCTCCGCCCTCAACGCCGCCATCTATATGTCCGCCACGCCGAGCATGGTGCTGCTGATTAACCGGCTGATTTTTCGTGACCCGGTATCGGCGCGCAACTGGCTGGGGGTCATTTTCAGCACCCTTGGCGTGATGATTCTGTTATTCCAGGGGAACCCACTGCATGCCACCTCGCTGCATACCTTTTCCGTCGGCGATCTGTGGGCCATGGGGTCGGCGCTGAGCTGGGCGCTCTACTGCTCGCTATTACGGCTGAAGGATCGCCGGATCCCGGCGAATGGCTTTGTCGCCGTCAGCTCGCTGCTCGGCGCCCTGATCCTGCTGCCCATCGTCATCTTCTGGCTGATGCGCCACCCGGCGCAGGACTGGGCAGCCTGGCGCGAGCCGTTTTTCCTCAGCGGCCTGGCGTATCTGGTGATTTTCCCGTCTTGGCTGGCCTATCTGTTCTGGAACAAAGGTATCGCCGCGATTGGCGCCACCCGGGGAGAAATTTACACCCATATCATCCCGCTCTCCGGCGGGGCGTTGAGTATCCTCTTCCTGCATACCCAGCCGCATGCCTGGCATCTGTTCAGCGCCCTGTTTATCATGGTGGGGATTGGGATCTGCTCGCTGGAGAAACGCCAGGCGGCGGCAATTCGTCTGCGCGGCTAACGTACGCTACCGGGCGCCTGACGACACCCGGTAGCAGAAGTTAACGGCTGGTGGAGAGCGGCTGGCGATGCCCCGCTCCTGCGGGCTGAGTCACCCGTCCCTCGCGACCAAAGAAGGTCAGGACGGTAATGACAATTGCCACCGTACCGGCCACCAGGGCCATCGCCAGACCGTAGTTATGCCCATGATGCTGGGCGATTGACGCCTGGAGAGTGGCATTCACTGACGCCAGCAGATTACCCAGCTGATAGACGAAACCAGGCAGCACCGCCCGGGTGTTGGCCGGGACCAGTTCATTGAGCCAGGTGGGGATCACTCCCCAGGCCCCCTGCACCATAAACTGCATCAGAAACGCCCCCGCCCCCAGCGCCAGCGAGCCGCTGGCGAAAGCCCACAGTGGAATGACCGGCAGCGCCAGCAGGGCAGCGATCATAATCGCTTTGCGTCGGCCAATCTTCTCCGACAGCGAACCGAAGAACACCCCACCCATAATCGAGGCAATGTTGTAGCAGACGGCGATGATGCTGACCGTTTTAGGCTCGAAGCCGTGCTGAACCTTCAAAAAGACCGGGTAGAGATCCTGCGTCCCGTGGGAGAAAAAGTTAAAGGCCGCCATCAGTACCACCAGGTACAGGCACAGCTTCCAGTGGCTACGTAGCACCGGCAGCAGCGCCGTACTCGCTTTACTTTGCCGGGCCGCCAGCCAAACCGGGGATTCCTCGACGCAGAAATAGATAAACGGCAGCAGCAGCACCGGCGCGGCGCCAATCACAAACATCCCGCGCCAGCCGAGATGTTCAAACAGCAGCCCATAGGCGACGGCCGCCAGCAGATAGCCGAAGGGATATCCCGCCTGGAACAGGCCGGACATCAGGCCACGCGAGCGGTCGGGGATCGTCTCCATCGCCAGCGAAGAGGCCACGCCCCAGATCCCGCCCATCGCCACGCCATACAGCACCCGCAGCAGAAAAAACAGCAGCAACGACGGCGCGGCGGCGGAGAGCAGTTCAAAGGCGGAGAAGAAGACGATATTCAGCATCAGGATGGGTTTGCGGCCATACTTTTCCGCCGCCCTGCCGAAAATCAGCGCGCCTATCGGCCGCACGGCCAGGGTAAGCAGAATCGCCAGGGTGACCTCTTCAAGGTCGACGTGAAACGAGTGGGCGATATCGCTCAGTAAAAAGACCAACAGAAAGAAATCGAAAGCATCGAGCGTCCAGCTTAAAAAACTGGCAATCGCCGCGTTGCGCTGTCGTGAAGTCCAGCCATGCATCTTGTCATCCCTATCCCGACGGCGTTGCCGGGAGCTTGCGCGGCGTCCGGCAGAGCAAGCTGGTGTCACCGCTTATGTAAATTGTTTGTATAGAAAGTTGCTCTTTTGTTAATTACACCCTTTTTCCGGCCGTCGGCAAGTTTATTAGCCTGCTAATTTGTTTCAAATTGCGTGTAGCGGCCCACCGGATCGGCAATTTTCGACCAGAATTAAAGACAGGCTGGCGTCAATGAAACGCTGTCCATGCCGCATCCGCCCACAGGAAGGGAGAGAATCATGAAGAGAGTTGCCATCGTCGGCGTGGGGCCGACGGGGATTTACACGTTCTATGAACTGGTGAAGCGTGGTGAGCCGCTGGCGATCACCCTGTTTGAAAAAGAGGCGCAGGCCGGGGTGGGTATGCCCTACAGCGATGATAATACGGCGGCGCAAATGCTGGCCAACATTGCCAGCATTGAGATCCCCCCTATCGACCTGACCTATCTGCAATGGCTCCAGCAGCACAGCGACGCCTGGCTGGCGGCGCGCGGTCTCGAGCGGCACACGCTGCATGAGCGCCAGTTCCTGCCGCGAGTGATCCTCGGCGAGTACTATCGCGACCGTTTTCTCTATCTCACTGAGCGGGCCCGGGACGCCGGCTTCATTGTTAGCGTTTGTGAATCCTGTGAAGTCACGGATATTGCCGTCCAGCCCGCCGGGATCGCTATCCATACCGATAGCGCGGCAGAACCGGTTATCGTCGACCTGGTGGCGATAGCCACCGGCCATCTGTGGCCTGAGGAAGAGCGCGCCAGTCGACAGTACTTCCCCAGTCCGTGGACCGGGCTGATGGACGCCCGGATCGCGCCCTGTCGGGTCGGGATCCTCGGGACCTCCTTAAGCGCGATTGATGCCGCCATCGCCGTGGTGGCCCAGCATGGTGTTTTCCATACTGAGAACGACAAAACGACCCATTTTACCCTCCATCCCGGCAGCGAGGCACTGGAGATAACGCTGATGTCGCGCAGCGGGGTGCTCCCGGAAGCCGATTTTTACTGTCCGATCCCATGGGAGCCGCTGGAGATCGCCACCCCTGCCGCCCTTGAGGCGGCTGTCGCCCGGGGCAGCGATGGGCTGCTGGATCGGGTATTCGAGCTGGTCGTCCAGGAGCTGGAATATGCCGCCCCGGCCTGGTGCGAGGCGACGGGGCTGCGCCAGCTAACGCCTGACAGCATCGCCGACGCCTGGTTTGCCGACCGTCTCACCCATGATCCTTTCCACTGGGCGCAACGCAATCTGCAGGAGGTGGAGCGCAATAAGCGCGAACACCATACGGTGCCCTGGCGCTATGCTATTCTCCGCCTGCACGAGGCGATTGAAAGCGTGGTGCCGCAGCTCAACGACGAGGACAACCGCCGATTCCGGCGCGGGCTTGCCCGGGTGTTTATCGATAATTATGCCGCCATCCCGCCGGAATCCATTCGCCGGCTGCTGGCCCTATACCAGGCCGATATTCTGCGTATTGTGGCGCTCGGCGAGGATTATGACCTGCAGCGCGAGTCTCACCGAACGCTGATTGTTCATCATCAGCAGCGCTGTGAATTCGATGTGTTTATCGATGCCCGCGGGCAACAAGCGTTGAAAACCCGGGATCTGCCCTTCCCATCGCTGCGCCAGCAGCTGCTGGCCTGCGGCGACGACATTCCGGACGTCGGCGATGACTACACGCTGCAGGCGCCCGAGACGCTGCGCGGACGGGTCGCTTTCGGCGCCCTTCCCTGGCTGATGCACGATCGTCCCTTTGTGCAGGGGCTGACGGCCAGCGCCGAGATTGGCAGCGCGATGGCCCGCGCCGTGTCGCAGCAGGCGACGGGCCGCCGGCGCCGCCTGTGGTTTATCGAATAGCGGGCTGCTTAAACGCAATATCCGAATAAAGGGGGGCAAACAGGCGTGCTATAAACAGTGACTGTTCGCCCCCATGCAAGACCCTGTCTAACTTTTACGAGGTACTCATGAGCCATCTTTTTAGCGCGACGCGTATTGGTCAGCTGGCGCTGGATAACCGCATCGTTATTGCCCCCATGTGTCAGTACTCTGCCGACGAGGGTAAAGCCACCTCCTGGCACCGGATCCATCTTGGTCAGCTGGCTTTCTCCGGCGCCGGCCTGTTAATTCTCGAAGCCACGGCGGTAGAGCCGGCGGGACGTATCTCACCGGGGGATCTGGGTTTGTGGGATGATGAAACCGAAAACGCGCTGCGCGCGGTGGTAGAGGATATTCGGGCCTGGTCGCCGATCCGCCTGGGGATCCAGCTGGGGCACGCCGGACGCAAAGCCTCCTGCGCGGCCCCGTGGCAGGGTGGTCATCAGCTGGCCCTCAACGAGGGGGGCTGGCAAACCGTTGCCCCCTCCGCCGTGGCATTTCACGATGGCGACCGCGCCCCCGCCGAGCTGAGCCTTGCCGATATGGCGCGCATCAAAGCGGCGTTTGTCGCCAGCGCGTTGCGCGCCCAGCGTCTGGGCTTTGAGCTGATTGAACTGCACGCCGCCCACGGCTATCTGCTGCACCAGTTTCTCTCGCCGCTCAGCAATCAGCGCCGTGATGAGTACGGCGGTTCGCTGGAAAACCGTCTGCGCTATCCGCTGGAAGTGTTTAACGCGATCCGCGAGGTGGTGGGCAACACCATGGCGGTGGGCGTCAGGCTGTCGGCGACCGACTGGGTCGAAGGCGGCTGGGACGTGGAGCAGTCCATTCAGTTCAGCCAGCAGCTGGAAGCGCTGGGCAGCGACTACATTCACGTCTCCAGCGGCGGCTTGTCGCCGCAGCAGTCGATCACCATCGGACCGGGTTATCAGTTGCCATTCGCCCACGACATTCGCCAGCAGGTTGCCATCCCGGTGATTGGCGTGGGGCTGATCACCGACCCGCAGCAGGCGGAAGCGGCGCTGGAGGATGGCGATGCCGACCTGATCGCCCTCGCCCGCGCGGTACTCTACGATCCGCACTGGCCGTGGCACGCTGCGGCCAGCCTCGGCGCCCAGGTTCGCGTCCCTTCGCAGTACCTGCGCTCGGAGCCGCACGGCCTGAAAGGCACCCTGCTGCCAAACCGTTGAACCCGCGGCGGGCATAAAAAAGGGGTATCGGAAGATACCCCTGAGCAGGATGTTATTGCGGTCGACGTGCCGGGCGGCGGCGACGCCTTGCCCGGCCTACAAAAAGGTGATACCCGGTCATTGCGCAGCCAACCCGCTCCCTGCGTAGGCCCGCGCAAGCGCAGCGCCGCCGGGCAATCTATCAGGCTCCGCTCCCTGTATTTCCGGGCGCGGGTCCGGCAAACACCGCGAGTTACTGCTGGGCGGGCGGTGGCGTGGTGTTCTGTTTGTCCGCCGCGATACTGTCCTGGATGGCTTTGGTTTTGCTCGCCGCCTCCGCCGAGAGCTGATTGGCGTCGCCGATGGCGTTGTCTTTGATCTGACCCGCCTCTTTGACTATGCGGTCACTTTCCTGCTTTGCGTTCTGCTTCACGGCATCGGCCTGGGCTTTCGCCTGCTGGGCGATGGCATCCGCTTTCTTGTCCGCCTCCGCCTTGATGGCGCTGGCCTGATCCTCCAGGCGGTCGGCCTCGGCGTCAGCCTGGCTTTTCAGCGTATCGATTTGCTTATCCGCATCCTGTTTAATCGCCTGCGCTTTGTCCGCCGCGGCATCCTTCATCTGCTCCGCATTATCTTTGGCCTTATCCAGTTTGTTATCCACTTTCGACGCATCGTCGCAGCCAAACAGGGTCAGACACAGGGCGGAAGCAAGCAGTGTTTTATTCCAGAGTTTCATCAGCATTCCCTTACAGGTTAAGTCGTTATCCAGCTTTGTGATTCATTGCTTAATAGCATTCACATTTTATATATAATCGCTCAGTCTGCAGAGTCAAGCCGACACCGATCGATCCAGCGTCGCCACCAGCCCCTGCAACCAGTCGGCAAAGACCCGCACCTTATGCGACAGATGCCGGTGCGGATAGAGCAGCGACAACGGTCGACGCGGCGCCGGAAAGTCCGGCAAAATTTCCACCAGTTGCCCGCTGTCGATATAAGGTTGCAAAAAGAAACGCATCCCCTGCAGCATCCCCAGCCCCGCCAGCCCGGCGGCAGTAAAGACTTCAGAGTTGTCCAGCACCAGTTTACCGGGGATGGCGATCTGCCTGATGCCCTCCGGGGTCTGGAATCGCCAGGGCATAATCTGCCGGCTGCTGCTGTTCACCCAGTTCACCGCCAGATGCGACTGCAGGTCCTCCAGCGTCGCGGGCGCCCCATAGCGCGCCAGATAGCCCGGACTGGCGCAGGTGGTTAACGCCACCTCCCCCAGCGAACGCGCCACATAGTCGCCATCCTCAAGATCCCCCACCCGCAGCAGGCAATCCAGACCATCGCGCAGCATATCCCGGCGTACGTCGGAGCTGCTGAGGACAATCTCCACCTCCGGATGGGCCTGATAAAAATCCGGCAGATGCGGGATCACCAGCAGCCGGGCAAAGGCGATCGGCATATCAACGCGCAGCTGACCGCGGATCGGCCGGTCCGGCCCGAACGACTCCAGCAGATCGTCGGCCTGGGAGAGCAACGGTTTGCTGCGGCGATAAAACTCTTCCCCCTCCGGCGTGAGATACAGACGCCGGGTGGTGCGCTGCAGCAGCCGGACCCCGCTCTCTTGCTCCAGCTGCTGCAGCGCTTTGGTCACCGCCGGTCGGTGGACCTGCAAATTTTCCGCCGCTTGGGCAAAGCTGCCGGCATCGACGATTTCAATAAAGATTTTAATATTCTCAAACAGATTCATTTGCATAACGGCCCGTCTCCCGCCTCATCGCCTGCCCACATTATTACTAATTTAATAATAGTGATGAAAATTTTTGCTCATTTTTTAAAACAATAAAGACGCCTACACTGCCCTCATTGCCGCATCGCTGGGGCGAAGAAATTTATAACTTATTAACATACAAGGAAAAATATCATGCAATCCAACCGCGTCGCCCGCATTCTGGGTATTGAAAAACCGGTGGTCCAGGGACCGCTCTCCTGGCTGACCGATGCGCGTCTGGTGGCGGCCGTCGGCAACGCCGGTGGGCTTGGCGTGCTGGGCCCGAACGCCGGACTGACGGCGGCAACCGCCGTCTCCACCCCGGAGGCCACCGCCGAGAAAATGCGCGAAGAGATCCGCAAAACCAAACAGCTGACGGAGAAACCCTTTGGCGTCAACCTGATCCCGACGGCGGAAAACGACATCTGGACGCCGGCGATCCTGCCGGTGATCAAAGAGGAAGGCGTTAAGGTGGTGGTCTACACCGGCTACGGCGATGGTTCGTTAAAACCGGCGCTGTTCGACGAACTGAAAGCCGCCGGGATCACCATTATCTATCGTGACATCAACCCGACGCCGGAGAACAGCCGCCGTGCGGAGCAGGCCGGAGCGGACATTATTGTCGCCACCGGCTTTGACGAAGGCGGCACGCTGCCGGGCACTGCCCTCGGAACCTTCACCATCGTCCCGCTGATCGTTGACGCGGTACAGCGGGTTCCTGTCATGGCCGCCGGGGGGATCACCGACGCCCGGGGGGCGCGCGCCGTTCATGCCCTGGGGGCGGAAGGCGTCTTCGCTGGTTCGGTATTCATCAGCACCATCGAAAGTCGGGTTCCCGACTCGGTGAAAGCGAAAATTGTGGCCGCCAACGGTCTGGATCTGCGCCTGTTCCGTACCCTGCCGGACTACTACCGCGCGCTGCCCGGCAAACTGAGCGACACACTGGTGGCCATGGATCGTGCCGGCGCCTCAAAGGCCGAGCTGGCCCAGGCGATGGGCGGTCTGCGCGGGATGCGGCTGGGCATGCTGGAGGGGAATACTGATGAGGGGTATATCTCGGTGGGCGCGGGGATTGGCAACATCCATGCCATCACCTCCGTCGCCGAGGTGGTCAACCAGCTGGCGGTGTGAAGCCGCCAGCCGGGGCACCGCAACCGGCGCGATCAGGCGTCGGCCACCTTCTCTACCGCCCGGGAGAAAGCGTCGATAGCCAGTCCGACGTCGGCGGCGGTGACCGACTCCGCCGGGTGATGGCTGACGCCTCCCAGGCAGCGCACAAACAACATGGCCGAAGGCCAGCGCTCGGCGATGGCGATGGCGTCATGCCCTGCGCCGCTCGGCAGCGTCAGCGAACGCCCCTGCACCGCCACCACCGCCTCGCTCAGCACCGCCTGCAGGTGACTGTCGCAGGCGGTGGCGGCGATGCGATAATACTCCTCGGCGGCGAAACTCAGCTGGCGACGCCCGGCAATGGCCTGCGCCTCCCCCAGCAGCTCATCCAGCAGCGCCGTCAGCGGCGCATCCTGCGGGCCGCGAATATCCAGGGTCAACTGCACCTCGCCCGGTATCACGTTCACCGCGCCTGGCGCACAGCGCAGGGTGCCGACCGTCGCCACCAGATTACCGCCGCGCTGCCGGGTCAGGCTTTCCACCTGCACCATCCATTCCGCCGCCGCGGCGAGGGCGTCCTTGCGATGGAGCATCGGCACCGTGCCGGCATGGCCAGCTTCGCCGGTAAAACGGCAGTTCAGCCGTCGGGCGCCGTTGATCGCCTCCACCACGCCGAGCGCCAGCCCCGCCTGCTCCAGGCACGGCCCCTGCTCGATATGCAGTTCCAGATAGGCGGCGATATCCCGCGGGTGACGGGCCGCGTGGCCGATCCGCGCCGGATCGAGTCCGGCATTCACCAGCGCCTGGGCGACGCTCACGCCGTCGGTATCGCACTGTGACAGCCAGCTTTCAGGCCAGGTGCCGGTGACACCGCGACTGCCGAGCAGGGTGATGCCAAAGCGGGTGCCCTCTTCATCGCCAAAGCCGACGATCTCGATTGCCTTTGTCAGCCGTCGCCCCTGCTGGTGCAGACGCTGGACCACCTCAATCGCCGCCAGCACGCCGAGCATGCCGTCGTAGCGCCCGGCGTTGCGCACGGTGTCAAGATGAGAACCCAGCAGCACCGCCGGCGCCCCCTCCTGTTGTCCTTCATAGCGTCCGCAGATGTTGCCGACGCTGTCCTGCCACACCATCATGCCGGCAGCCTGCATCCACTGGCCCACCAGCTGGTTGGCCTGCAGATGTTCGGGTGACAGATAGACCCGGGTCAGGGCATCGGCGGTTTCGCTGAGGGCGGCCAGCCGATCGGCGCGGGCCATCACCCGGCTGGCCGCCGCTTCTCTCTCCGCCTGCTGGCGGGCGGTATCACTCATAGGGTGGCCTCGGTGCGGTAGTGATCCCAGGCCGCCTGCATCGCTGCGCCCTGAGTGGTGGTGAACTTGAGGTAGTTCAGGACCGCTTCCAGCGCGCTGAGCGTCTGCATCACGCAGTCTTTTCGCGCGTTATAGCCCATGGTGCCAATGCGCCAGACTTTACCGTGCAGCGGGCCAAACGAGGTGCCAATTTCAATGCCGAAATCTTCCAGCATCAGCTTGCGTACCTGATCGCCGTTGACCCCGTTGGGGATCACCACCCCCAGCACGTTATTCATTTTGTGCCGCAGATCGCCAAAGGTCTCGAGCCCCATCGCCTGGATGCCCTTCAGCAGCGCATCGCCGTGCAACTTGTGGCGGGCGATGCCGTTGTCGAGTCCCTCCTGGAGGATCAGGCGCGCGCACTCCCGGGTGGCAAACAGCGCCGAGGTCGCTTCGGTATGGTGGTTAAGGCGCTCCGGCCCCCAGTAATCCATCACCATGCCGAGATCGAAATAGTTGGAGTAGATCATCTCGTCGACGCCGTCGTGGTGGGCGTCGGTGCGGATCCCCTGCTCAATGCAACGACGGCGGCGGATGACCTCTTCCATCCGCGGGCTGAGGGTGATGGGCGACGTGCCGGAAGGACCGCCCAGGCACTTCTGCATCCCGGCGGACACCGCGTCCAGCTGCCAGGCGTCGGTTTCCAGCGGGTTGCCGCCGAGCGACGCGGTGGCGTCGGTATAGAACAGCACATCGTGACGACGGCAAATCTCCCCCAGCTCCGCCAGTGGCTGCAGCATGGTGGTGGAAGTATCGCCCTGTACGGTGAGCAGCAGGCGCGGGCGCACGCGCTTAATCGCGTCCTCAACCTGATCCGGCGTAAAGACCTCGCCCCACGGCACCTCGATGGTGTGCACCTCTGCCCGGCAGCGACGCGCGATCTCGCACAGCAGATGACCAAACCGGCCAAACACCGGCACCAGCACCTTGTCACCCGGACGGATCGCCGACACCAGAATCGCTTCGATCCCGGCGCGCGAGGTGCCGTCGACCAGCATCGTCCAGCGGTTTTCGGTGCGAAACACGCCGCGGTAGAGCGCCATGACTTCATTCATATAGTGGGTCATCGCCGGATCGTACTGGCCAACCAGCTGGCTCGACATGGCGCGCAGCACGCGCGGGTCGGCATTGATCGGCCCCGGCCCCATCAGCAGGCGCTGCGGCGGGTTAATTTGCGAAAACTGAGTGATATCCATCTGCCATTCCTTACGTTAGTTAAGACCGCGCACCGAGGAGATAAACTGTTTCAGTTCGCTGGTCTGCGGGCTGGCGAACAGCGTTTTGCTGTCGCCCTGCTCCCAGACGCGTCCCTGATGCATAAACACCACGCGGTCGCCCACTTCGCGGGCAAAATTCATTTCATGGGTGACGAGGATCAGCGTCATACCTTCCGCCGCCAGTTGCTCCAGCACCTTCAGCACTTCACCCACCAGTTCCGGGTCGAGTGCCGAGGTGATTTCGTCACAGAGTAAAACTTTCGGCGACATGGCCAGCGCCCGGGCAATGGCCACGCGCTGCTGCTGGCCGCCGGAGAGATTGGCCGGATAGTAATCCAGACGGTCGCCAAGACCGACCTTCTCCAGCATCCGCTGCGCCAGTTCCCGGCATTCGGCCTGGGACTTCTTCAGCACCCGCCGCGGGGCCAGCATGACGTTCTCCAGCGCCGTCATGTGCGGGAACAGGTTAAAATTCTGGAACACCATGCCGATGGAGCGGCTGATCTCCCGGGCCTGTGAATCGCGGTCGGTGATGGTCATGCCCCCGAGCTTGATACTGCCCTCCTGGTAGCCCTCCAGACCATTGATACAGCGCAGCAGCGTGCTTTTACCCGAGCCGCTGCGGCCGATGATCGAGATCACTTCCCCCATGTCGATATCCAGATCGACGCCCTTCAGTACATGGTTGTCGCCGTAGTACTTCTGCATCTGATTAATGGTGATGAGAGGCATTGAATTTGTTCTCCAGATAGCGGCTGTAGCGGGACAGCGGATAACACAGAATGAAATAGCCCAGCGCCACCAGGGCAAACACTTTAAACGGCTGATAAGTGACGTTGGTCAGCATCGTCCCGGCCTTGGTCAGCTCCACAAAGCCAATAATCGATGCCAGCGCCGTGCCTTTGATCACCTGTACGGCAAAGCCCACCGTCGGCGCGATGGCGATGCGCAGTGCCTGCGGCGCCACCACGCGGTACAGGGTCTGGCCGAAGCTCAGCCCGAGACACCGCGAGGCTTCCCACTGGCCTTTGGGCAGCGCGCGAATGCTGCCGAACCAGATATCCAGCAAAAAGGCGCTGGTGTAGAGCGTCAGAGCGACCGAGGCGGCGGTCCACGCCGAGACGTCAATGCCGAACAACGCCACGCCAAAGAATGCCAGAAACAGCTGCATCAGCAGCGGCGTCCCCTGAAACAGCTCAATGTAGCCGCGGATCAGCCGTTTCACCTGGCGTCCGCCGGTGAGGCGCAGCAGCAGTAACGGTAAGGTCACCAGCGCCCCGCCGGTGAACGCGACCAGCGACAGCAGCACCGTCCAGCGACCGGCCAGCAGCAGGTTGCGGATAATGTCCCAGTCAGTAAAAGTGGTCATCAGGCCTGTACCCCCAGCCATTTACGCCCCGCCGCCATCAGCAGCTGGCGCATCGCTATCGATAACGCTAAGTAGATCCCGGTGGTCACCAGATAGACCTCAAAGCTCAAAAATGTCCGCGACTGGATCAGGTTGGCGGCGAAGGTCAGCTCCTCATAGGAGACCTGCGACACCACTGACGAGCCGAGCATCACAATGATGCACTGGCTGACCAGCGCCGGGTAAATCCGCTGCAGCGCCGGGGGCAGTACGACGCGAACGAAGGTTTGCGTCCGGCTAAGCCCGAGCACGCGACCGGCTTCCCACTGGCCCTTCGGCGTCACCTGAATACCGGCGCGGACGATCTCGGTGCTATAGGCGCCGAGGTTAACCACCATCGCCAGCAGCGCCGCTTCACCGGCGGTCATCTTCAGTCCAAGGTTCGGTAAACCAAAGACGATAAAAAAGAGCTGCACCACAAACGGCGTGTTACGGATGATTTCCACATATCCGCCCCATACCCGGCTGAGCATTCCCGGGCGCCCGCTGCGGATCGCCGCCCCGAGGATGCCGATCGCCAGTCCGCCGATCGTCGCCAGCACCGTCAACTGCACCGTCACCCACAGGCCGGCCAGCAGCTCCGGCCAGTGCGGCCAGAGCTCAGAGAAATGAAGTTGCTCCGTCATCCCCAGACCTTACGCGCCGAGGCTGGCAGGCAGTGGCGCTTTCAGCCACTTCTCAGACAGACCGTTGAGGGTGCCGTCCTTAATGCCCTGCTCGATGAGGGTATCCACTTTCGCCTTCAGCGCCGGTTCGTTCTTTTTCAGACCGATAAAGCACGGCGAGTCCTTCAGCATAAAGCTCGGCACCGGCGCTTTGTCGGCGTTCTGCCGGGAGATGGCCGCCACCACCAGGTTTCCGGTCGCGACATACTCCACTTGACCGGACAGGTAAGCCGACAGCGTGGTGTTATTGTCCTCGTAGCGCTTAATCTGCGCTGCCTGCGGCGCCACGCTGGTCAGCACCATATCTTCCACCGCCCCACGGGTCACGCCGATGCTTTTACCGCTCAGCGCGGCCGCGTCCTTCAGCTCCGCCCCTTTCGGGCCAAACACGCCGAGGAAGAACGGCGCGTAGGCGCGGCTGAAGTCGATCACCTTCTCGCGCTCGGCGTTCTTGCCGAGGCTGGAGATCACCAGGTCCACCTTATCCGTCTGCAGATACGGCACGCGGTTGGCGCTGGTCACCGGTACCAGCTGCAGCTTGAGCTTCATCGATTTCGCCAGATAGCGCGCCATATCGATGTCATACCCCTGCGGCTGCAGGTCGGTACCCACCGAGCCGAACGGCGGAAAATCCTGGGGTACGGCAATGCGGATGACGCCGCGTTTTTCAATATCCTGGAGCTGGTCAGCCTGCGCGGCAGAAACAGACGAAAGGAGACAAGCGGCCCCGGCCAGTGCAATCAACAGTTTCTTCATGATGTTTACCCGTTACGTTAGCATGAAACAAAAGATTCTTTGAATCTGATTTTGCAACTAATGTGCCAGATACAGACGAGACGAGGGTTTGCGAGGAATTAAAACAAAAAGTGAGAAAGGACAAGCGTTAACGGGAAAGTGTTCAGAGAGCGGCGGCGCCATCACGTGGCTTTTCGTGCACCATAATGATGCACAGCACCACGCTGGCGCCCCATCAGCGTTGTTCCAGCTCGTCCAGCTGCTGATAAAGCGTGGCAATATCGTGGATGCGCGGACGACCACTGTCGAGCGTTTCATGCAGAAAGGCATTGGCCAGCAGATTGATCAGGCTGTTGACCGAGGCATAGCTGTCGTAGGCCGAGACGCTGTCCAGCGGCGCGCAGAGCTGCCAGCGGGAGAGCGGAAACAGGCTATGGGCCTGCGGCTCGCACATTAACAGGACCGGCACCCCGTCGCGCTGCAACTGCTGCAGCAATGGGCGTACTATTCGCGGCCGGCGGCGAAACGCCATCATCACCACCAGATCATCGGTGGTCAGATCGACCAGCTCTTCGCTAAGGCTCTGACCCGGCTGGGGCAGCACCAGCACCTGGCCGCGGGCCTGCAGCAGTTGCTGGCGCAGATGCAGCGCCGCCGGATAGGCGTTACGCATCCCCACCACCACGATGCGGCGGGCGGCCACCATCGCCGTCAGCGCCTCGGCGAACTGGCGGGCGTCGAGCGCGTTGACCCATTGGGTGAGGTTCGCCATCTCCTGCTTATAATGGCGCGCCAGCAGCGTGTTACCCTGCACCGCGTCGCGCTGGTCGGTCAGCGGCATACCGCTCTGGCGCAGGGTGCGCAGTTCATCGCGCATATCCTTATATTTGTCATAGCCGAGGCGCTTGAACAGCCGGCTGACGGTGGCTTTCGACACGCCGCTCAGCTGCGCCAGCTCGGCGCTGTTGTAGCTTATCAGGTCGTCAAAGTGGTCAAAGATGAAATCCGCCACCCGCTGCTCCTGCGGCGACAGCGAGGCGTATTGCCCTTTTAGTCGTTCATCGAGTTGTTGCATAGCGCCCCTGTAACTTTCGTTTCATCATCCATCCCTCATCATACTGTATCTGCTATGCCTTACACATAGCGTGCCAGTGGGAAAATTCTGGTCATTGTTTTTATCAATGAAACGAAACGTTCAGAGATGGAACAGCTTTTGCAGTGTTCTGCGGGTGATTCGTTCAGAAAGGATAATTTATGCACAGTAGCAACGTTTCGACCCACGGCATGGCGGTGGCCCCCCACCACCTCGCCAGTCAGAGCGCGCTGGCGATCCTGCGCGAGGGCGGCAGCGCCATTGAAGCGATGGTGGCTGCCGCCGCGGCCATCGCCGTCGTCTATCCCCATATGAATGGCCTCGGCGGCGATGGCTTCTGGCTGATCGTGCCGCCTGAGGGAGACCCCATCGCCATTGACGCCAGCGGGGCGGCCGGGTCGCTGGCGACCCTCGAGGCCTACGCCGGACAGCGGCATATTCCCCACCGGGGACCGCAGGCCGCGCTGACCGTCGCCGGCACCGTCAGCGGCTGGGACGAGGCGCTGCGTATTTCACGGGACTTAACCGGCCGCGCGCTGCCGGTGGCCCGCCTGCTGGCCGATGCGATCGGGTATGCCGAAGACGGCATTCCGGTCACCGCCTCGCAAGCCCACGCCACCGCCAGCAAACTGGAAGAGCTGCGCCATCAGCCAGGCTTCAGTGAAACCTGGCTGGTATCGGGCGAGGCCCCGCGGCCCGGCAGCCGCTTTCGCCAACCCGCCCTCGCCGGCACCCTGCGCCTGCTGGCCAGCGACGGTCTCGACAGTTTCTATCGCGGGCCGCTGGCCGAACGTCTCGCGCAGGGCATGGCCGCGCTGGGGATGCCGATCACCCTCGGCGACCTGCAGGCCCACCGCGCCCGGCGTCCGGCGCCGCTGACGCTCCAGCACCAGCAGGGCACGCTGTGGAATCTTGCGCCGCCAACGCAGGGGCTGGTGTCGCTGGCGATCCTTGGCATCACCGACCGCCTGAACATGGCCGATGCCGATGATGCGCAAACGGTGCACCGTATCGTCGAAGCCACCAAGCGGGCATTTGCCCTGCGCGATGCGCATATCACCGATCCACGCCATCTGGATGTGGATGTGCAGGCGTTGCTCACCCCGGAAGCCCTGCAGCCGCTGGCCGAGAGCATCGACGACGCCAGCGCTTCCCCCTGGGGCCGCGGCAAAGGCCCGGGCGATACCGTCTGGATGGGCGTCGTGGATAACAGCGGACTGGCAGTGTCGTTTATTCAGAGTATCTATCACGAGTTCGGCAGCGGCGTGGTGCTCCCGGACACCGGGATCGTCTGGCAAAACCGCGGGGCGGCCTTCAGCCTCGATCCGCAGCATCTCCTGGCGCTGGCCCCTGGCAAACAGCCCTTCCATACCCTCAACCCTGCCGCCGCACGCCTGAACGATGGCCGGGTGATGGTCTATGGCTCGATGGGCGGCGATGGTCAGCCGCAAACTCAGGCAGCGCTGTTTACCCGCTATATCCTGCAGGGGGTGCCGCTGCAGGAGAGCATCTCCCGTCCGCGCTGGCTGCTGGGCCGCACCTGGGGCCAGTCCTCCGACTCACTGAAGCTGGAGGGACGCTTTGCCCCTGCCTGTATCGCTCGCCTGCGCGAGCTGGGGCACGAAGTGGAAGTGCTGGCCGATTTCAGCGAAGCGATGGGCCACGCCGGCGCCATTGTCCGCCATCCCAACGGCCTGCTTGAAGGGGCTACCGATCCACGCAGCAACGGCGCCGCCGCCGGATACTAAGGAACAGACCATGACCACACAGCCAGACTGGAGCGAGTATCTGACGCAGGTGACTCACCTGTTGCACCTGGAGCTGGATGCACCCCGTCGTGAGGAGCTGGAGCGCCAGTTTACCCGCATCGCCGCCATGGCGCAGCCGCTGATGGACTATCCCCTCGGGCCGCGCGAGGAGATTGCGGGGGTGTATAAAGCATGACTCTTCATCACTTCACCATTGCCGAGCTCCAGCGTGCGCTGCACGATGGCGAACTCAGCGCCCGGGAGATCGCCCGCCAGACGCTGGACGATATCGCCCGCGTGAATCCGCAGATCAACGCCTGGACCGAGGTCACCGCCCAGCGCATGCTGGCAGAAGCCGACAGCATTGACGCCCTGCGCCGGGAAAAGCGCCCCCTGCCGCCGCTGGCAGGCATTCCCTATGCGGTAAAGAATCTGTTTGATGTCGCCGGGCATACCACCCTCGCCGGGGCGGAACTGCTGAGCGACCGGCCGCCGGCGACCAGCGACAGCTGGGCGGTGCGCCAGCTGCACAGCGCCGGCGCCCTGCTCAGCGGGATGCTCAATATGGACGCCTACGCCTACGGCTTTACCACTGAAAACAGCCACTATGGCGCGACGCGCAATCCGCACGATCTGTCGCGGATCGCCGGCGGATCTTCCGGCGGTTCGGCCGCAGCGGTGGCGGCCGGGCTGGTTCATTTCAGCCTCGGCAGCGACACCAACGGCTCGATCCGCGTCCCCGCGTCGCTGTGCGGGATCTTTGGCCTGAAACCCACTTTCGGCCGCCTTTCGCGCTCCGGCAGCCATCCGTTTGTCGCCAGTCTGGATCATATTGGTCCCTTTGCCCGCCGGGTGGCCGACCTCGCCGCGGTGTATGACGCCCTGCAGGGGCGCGACCCGGCCGATGACTTTCAGGCTGATAAAGCCAGCGAGCGCACCGGCAATCTGCTGGAGCGGGGGCTGGAGGGGTTGCGCTGCGCGCGGCTGGGCGGCTATTTCACCACCTGGTGCGATGACGACGCCCGGGCGGCCGTGGATCGGGTCGCCCACGCGCTGGGCGCCGACAGCGAGCTGCAGTTCGCGGATGCCGCGCTGGCCCGCTCGGCGGCCTTTATCATCAGCGCCAGCGAAGGCGGCAATCAGTACCTGGCGGATCTTCGTCACTCGCCAGAGCGTTTTGAACCCCACTCCCGCGAGCGGCTGCTGGCCGGGGCGATGATCCCCTCCGCATGGTATCTGCAGGCGCAGCGTTTCCGCCGTCATGCTCGCCAGGCGATGAAATCCCTGTTCAGCCAGGCCGACGTGCTGATCGCCCCCGCTACCCCATGCAGCGCCACGCCGATAGGCGCGGAGGAGATGGTGATTAACGGCCAGCCGCTGCCGGTACGCGCCAGCATGGGAATGCTAACGCAGCCGATCTCCTTCCTCGGCCTGCCGGTGGTGACCGTCCCCCTGCGCACCGCCAGCGGCAAGCCGATTGGCCTGCAGCTGATTGCCGCGCCGTTTAACGAACAAGCCTGTCTTCGCGCCGCGCGGGCGCTGGAAGCGATGGGCATTACCGATGCCCGAGTGGCGGAGAGTGCAGCATGATCAATCTGGATAATGTAGACCGCCCGGCGATCCTCGCCGAGGTGACGGCGGCGTTTTATCAGTATGAAGAGGCGCTGGTCAGCAATAATATCGAGGCGCTGGATGCGCTGTTCTGGCACGACCCGCGCACCGTACGGCTGGGAGCCGGCGAAAATCTGTATGGCATCGAGGCGATCCGCGCCTTTCGTGCCGCCCGCCCCGCCGCCGGGCTGGCCCGCGATCTGCGCCATACCACCATTACCACCTTTGGGGCGGATATGGCGGTGTGCAGCACCGAGTTCACTCGCGAAGGCAGCGCGCGCCTTGGCCGCCAGCAGCAGACCTGGGTACGCTTCCCCTACGGCTGGCGGATTGTCGCCGCGCAGGTCAGTCTGATGGACTGAGTGGCGTATACGGGAGCGGGCCGGGGGAATAAGGTATCCACCGGCCCGCTCCCGGTCCGGTAACAAGATCATTACCCACCATATCGATTTCTATCATTATTAAAATACTTCATCCGCCATCAGCGATTTTTATCTCTTATTACGGCAAAGCAGGAATAAGGTGGCGGCGGAGACTGTCCCTCTTTTCGGCATTCAAAGGAGAAACGACGTAGCGGAACGGGAGCGGCTTCTTCCCAGGGTACAATGAAGAGTAACTTGCATTTTGATAGTGACTATGTCAATTTGCTGGCAAAAGCCACCTGGTTACTGGACAGCCCATGAAAAATGAACCGCTTTGCCACGCTCCCTGCCCCATTGCCCGCAGCCTTGGCCGCATCGGCGACAGCTGGAGCATCATGATCCTGCGCGACGCCTTCGCGGGCTTTACCCGCTTTGACGAGTTCCAGAAAAGCAGCAACGTCGCGCCCAATATTCTGTCGCGCCGCCTGAAGGCGCTGGTCGACGACGGGCTGCTGGAGAAGGTTTGCTACAGCAGCACCCCGCCGCGCTACGAATACCATCTCACGCAAAGCGGCCGCGATTTTCGCATGGTATTGCTGGCGCTGGCGGAATGGGGTAATCGCCACTTCGCTCCCGAAGGCCGTCAGATGCAGCTGGTGGAAACGGCAACCCAGCGGCGGGTGGATCCGATCATGGTCGATAAAGCAACCGGGGAAGAGATTATCCCGGGTAAATACACCATGGTACCGGGGCCAGCAGCCTCGCCGATGATGAAATACCGTCATGAATATCTGCAGCGCAAACGCGAAGGCGATAGCGGGCAAAAATTCCAGCCTGAACCCTACAGAGAGGCCAGCAATGAATCCGGCCAGTAAGAAAAGCGTCCTCATCCTGGCGGCACTCGGCGTCGCCGCCCTGGCGGCAGCGAGCTACGGCGCTTACTGGTGGCATACCGGGCGCTTTATGCAGACCACCGATGACGCCTATGTTGGCGGCGACATTAGCGCCATTTCCAGCAAAGTCTCTGGCTATATCCAGCAGCTGGCGGTGCAGGACAACATGGCGGTGAAAAAAGGCGACCTGTTGATCCGCATTGACGACCGCGATTATCGCGCCGCCCTCGCTAAAGCCGCCGGAGAAGTGGCGGCGCAGCAGGCCGCGCTGGCCGATATCCTGGCCACCCGCCAGCTACAGCAGGCGACCATTGCCGGTTCTGCGGCCTCGTTACTGGCCGCCACGGCGGCAACCGAAAAACTGGCTAACGACAACCGACGCTATAACGCCCTGGCCGCGTCGAGCGCGATTTCCGCACAGATCCGCGATAACGCCTCCGCCGATTACCGCCGGGCGCACGCCGAGCAGGAGAAGGCCAAAGCGGATAAAACCGTGGCCGAACGTCAGCTGGCGGTGCTGGATGCTCGCCAGCAGCAAACCCTGGCTGCCCTGGCACAGGCCCAGGCTAACCTCGAGATGGCCAGGCTGAACCTCAGCTATACCGACATTCGCGCACCGTTCGATGGGGTGATTGGCAACCGCCGCGCGTGGTCCGGCTCGTTCGTCAGCAGCGGTACGCAGCTGCTCTCCCTGGTACCCGCGCACGGCCTGTGGATTGACGCCAACTTCAAGGAAAACCAGCTGGCGCATATGCGTGCCGGCCAGCCGGTGACCATCGTCGCCGATGTGCTGCCCAACCATACTTTTAAGGGCCATGTCGCCAGCCTGGCGCCGGCGACCGGCTCACGCTTCAGCATTCTGCCGGCGGAGAACGCGACCGGCAATTTCACTAAAATCGTGCAGCGGGTGCCGGTCCGCATTGCGCTGGACGGTGACGGGGCTAAGCTTGACGTCCTGCGCCCGGGACTGTCGGTGATCGTCACCGTGAACGAAAAGAGCCCTCGATGAACACCGTTCAGGCGCTGTCTGCCCCGCAGGGACTGTCGATGCCGACGGCAAAGAAGATCTTCGCCTTCGCCAGCATGTGCGTGGGGATGTTTATCGCGCTTATCGATATCCAGATCGTCTCCGCCTCGCTGCGGGATATCGGCGGCGGCTTGTCGGCGGGCGACGATGAAACCGTCTGGGTACAAACCAGCTACCTGATCGCCGAGATCATTATTATCCCGCTTTCCGGCTGGCTGACCCGGGTCATGTCGACCCGCTGGCTGTTTGCCGCTTCCGCGGCGGGCTTCACGCTGATGAGCCTGCTGTGCGGCTGGGCGTGGAACATCCAGAGTATGATCGCCTTCCGCGCCCTGCAGGGACTGGCGGGCGGGTCGATGATCCCTCTGGTGTTCACCACCGCCTTCGCCTTTTTTCAGGGCAAACAACGGGTCATCGCCGCGGCGACGATCGGCGGCCTGGCCTCCCTCGCCCCCACGCTGGGTCCGACGGTGGGCGGTTGGATCACCGAAAACTACAACTGGCACTGGCTGTTCTTTATCAACGTGGTTCCGGGGATTTACATCGCGGTGGCAGTGCCGCTGCTGGTGAAAGTGGACAGCGCCGACCCCTCGCTGCTGCGCGGCGCCGACTATCTCAGTATTCTGCTGCTGGCCTTGTCCCTCGGCTGCCTGGAATATACCCTCGAAGAAGGTCCGCGCTGGGGCTGGTTTGATGACGCGACCCTGACGACCACCGCCTGGGTCGCCCTGCTCTGCGGCGTGGCCTTTGTGATCCGCACCCTCCGCCATCCGCAGCCGGTGATGGATCTCCGGGCCCTGCAGGACCGAACCTTTAGCCTCGGCTGCTATTTCTCGTTTATGGCCGGCGTCGGCATCTTCGCCACCATCTATTTAACCCCGCTGTATCTCGGTAGCGTGCGCGGTTTCAGCGCGCTGGAGATCGGCCTGGCGGTATTTTCCACCGGCCTGTTCCAGGTCATGTCTATTCCGTTTTATTCGTGGCTCGCCAACCGCGTCGACCTGCGCTGGCTGCTGATGGCCGGGCTGATCGGCTTTGCGGTGTCGATGTACAGCTTTGTTCCGATCACCCACGACTGGGGGGCGGATCAGCTGCTGCTCCCGCAGGCCTTTCGCGGACTGGCGCAGCAGTTTGCCGTCGCGCCAACGGTGACCCTGACGCTGGGCAGCCTGCCGCCCGCGCGCCTGAAGCTGGCCTCCGGGCTGTTTAATCTGATGCGCAACCTCGGGGGTGCCATCGGCATCGCCCTGTGCGGCACGGTGCTTAATGACAGAACCAATTTGCACTACAGCCGTCTGGCGGACCATCTGAATAACGCCAACCTGGCGATGAGCGATTTTGTTCAGCGCAGCGCGGCAAACTTCGCCGTCCAGGGGATCTCACCGGATGCCGCGCAGACGGCGGCACTGAAAAATCTTTCCGCACTGACGCTGCGGGAGGCGCGAACCCAGGCATTTTCCGATGCTTTCTACCTCATCATGATGGGTTTTTTGCTTGCCGCGCTGCTGGTTCCCTTGATGAAAAAGCCGCCGGCACACTAATACTACAGGAGAGTTAACTATGGGCGTTTCCGTTAAACGCATTGTCGTCACCGGGATGGGGATTGTCAGCCCGCTAGGCTGCGGTGTACAGCACGTCTGGCAGTCGCTGCTGGCAGGAAAGTCAGGGATCACCCGGCTCAGCGAGCAGCTGGTCGCAGATATTCCCTGCAAAGTGGCCGGCCAGGTGCCGTCCATTGACAGCGATCCGCTGCACGGCTTCGACCCGCTGGCGACCATCCCGGCGAAAGAGCGCAAAAAGATGGATCGCTTTATTGAGTTTGCGCTGGTCGCCGCCCGCGAAGCGCTGGCCCAGGCCGGTTGGTCGCCAGCATCCGAGGCCGAACAGGAACGCACCGCCACGGTGATCGCCACCGGGATCGGCGGGTTCAGCGAGATCGCCAATGCGGTACATACCACCGATGAACGCGGGCCGCGTCGCCTCTCGCCGTTCACCATCCCCTCTTTTCTGGCCAACCTGGCCGCCGGGCATGTGTCTATCGCCCACGGCTTCCGGGGCCCCATCGGCGCGCCGGTCACCGCCTGTGCGGCAGGCGCCCAGGCCATTGGCGATGCGGCGCGGATGATCCGCAGCGGCGAGGCGGATATCGCCCTCTGCGGCGGCGCGGAAGCGGCGATTCATCGCGTTAGTCTGGCCGGTTTTGCCGCAGCGCGGGCGCTGTCCAGCGCCTCCAGCGACCAGCCGGAAGCCGCATCCCGCCCCTTTGACCGTGACCGCGATGGTTTTGTGATGGGAGAAGGCGCGGGGCTTATCGTGATCGAGTCACTGGAGCACGCACTGGCGCGCGGCGCCACGCCGCTGGCCGAGCTGGTGGGCTACGGCACCAGCGCAGATGCTTATCACCTGACCGCAGGCCCGGAAGACGGTAACGGCGCGCGTCGGGCCATGGAAACCGCCCTTCGCCAGGCCGGAGTGACCGTCGAAGAGATTGATCATATCAATGCCCACGCCACCTCAACGCAGGTCGGTGACAAGGGTGAGCTGGCGGCGATTAAAACGCTGTTTGGCGCCCATCCGGTCGCCATTACCTCGACGAAATCCGCCACCGGCCATCTGTTAGGCGCGGCCGGCGGGATTGAGGCCATCTTTACCATTCAGGCGCTGCGTGACCAGGTGGTGCCGCCGACGCTGAACCTGCATCACCCCGATGAAGACGCAGCAGGCCTGAACCTGGTGGCGCTGCAGGCCCGCCCGCAGAAAATGCGTTATGCGCTGTCAAACGGTTTTGGCTTTGGCGGCGTTAACGCCAGCCTGCTGCTGAAACGCTGGGAATAATCGTCAGCTCCCCCGCCGGCACTGGCCGGCGGGGGTAATCAGAACACGGACGCGCCACATGGATTAAATAAATTTAGCCTTATCTGCCCATGCAACAGGCACGCCCTGAGCGCATAACAGGGGTTTAAAACTGAGCAGCACCGCATCAGCAATGTTGTGCTCGATAAAAGGATCTTCCTGCAGAAAAGCGTGAATCAAGGGCTTATCGTTTCCGCGCATAAGAATGAACCCACCGGCATGATTATCAACAGGGCCGGCAAACACAATTTTTCCTTCTTTAATTCCTCTCACCAGCCATTGCTTGTGTGCCTCAAGATGGGCTGAGATTTCCTCTTCCGAACTCAGGTATGTCAATGTTATCGCGTGCATCATGGCCTACACCTCATTAGCAAATCGTCGTTGTTGTTCTGAAAACTGATCTCAATGTCTGACTTATTTCTTTTAACTGCACCTGTCTGAATAACGGGTTTCATGACTCCCGCAAACGCTGAATTTATTTTATGCTGAGCGCCGCCTGATTAATCAGTTCAGCAACCTGAGCGGGATGGGAAATCATGGACAGGTGACCGGAATTCATCCGCGAAATGTGGGCGCCCATCTCGTGGGCAAAACGCGCCTGGACCGAGGTATTCAGCGCATGGTCATTTTCGGTGATCAGGTACCATGATGGCCTGCTATGCCAGGCGGCGGTCTCTATCTTTTCGCTGAAGGCGCCCGCGGCGATGGGCTGCTGCTGCGCCGCCAGAAGGCGTGCCTGTGATGCAGAAAGGTCATTCGCCATGATCTGATGAAAAGCATTCGCATCATCCAGCCAGATCAAGCCGTTTTTATCCGCCTGCATCCCCTCCATCGGCGCATTAAGCCGTGTCAGCGCATCGGCGACAGATTCTCCTGAGTCCGGCGCCAGGGCAGAAAGGTAGACCAGTCCCTTCACGTTTGATGCATTACCTGCCTGGGTAATAACCGCGCCAGCCCATGAATGCCCCACCAGAAGAACGCCGCCCTTCTGACGATCGAGGACGCGTTCCGTCGCCGTCACGTCATCCTGCAATGAGGTCAAGGGATTCTGCACGGCGGTGACGTGATAACCGTCAGCCTGAAGCAACGGGATAACGGCAGACCAGCTGGAGCCATCCGCAAACGCCCCGTGGACCAGAACAATGTTTTTAATATCCGTCGCCTCTGCCCGGAGAGGCGAGGCGAATGAGGTCATCAAAGACATAACGAATGCTCCCAGACGAATGTTTTTCTTAAGAAAATGGTTCATCGACTCTCACTCTACCGTTGACGTTAAAAGAACTTTGAACACTTTAACGCGCCAGGCTGAAACCTATAAAGTGTCTTAAAAGACAGGTATCATGCTAAATCAGACAAAATTTTTTTCCCAGGACTCACCATGCGAATTGCGTTACTGGCTATACCGGGCAGCATGAGATCGGCACTTGCCGGCATAGCCGACATGTTCTGGCTCGCCAATCAGATCATCGTCCAAAATCCGCAAGTCAACGCGGATATTGCACGGACGACACCGTTTTTTGAGGTCATGGTGGTCACCGCCGATGGCCTGCCAGTCATGGACGTACAGGGGAGAAAAATCGTTAGCGAGGGCTCGTTCAATGATGCCGAACCTGTTGATCTGGTTATTGCCAGCGGTATGCAGCTTGACGAGCAGAAGCTTCCCCTCGCGCAAGAGGCCGTTACCGCTGCCGCAGAATGGATGAAAGAAAAATATCTTCAGGGCAGCTGCATTGCAGGGGCCTGCGCCGGTGGATTTATCCTGGGTGAAGCCGGGTTACTCAACGGACGCGCCTGTACCACGACCTGGTGGCTGTATCATACCTTGCGATCGCGATACCCTCTGGCGAAGCCCGTCTGGGGGAAAGTCATGGCAGAACAGGACAACATCATTACCACAGGAGGCCCGTTTTCGTGGATTGACCTGGTTATCTATATTGTTCGCAAATATGCGGGCAATGAGATTGCCAAACTGACGGCTGATATGGCCGTTGCGGATAGCCAGCCATTGTCACAGCAGCTTTATGCGCCTGCCGGATTTCTTAATTCAAGGCATCCTCTTCTGATGAAGGCTGAACATCTGGTGCGTTATCAAAACCCAGGCATCACGGTAGATCAGCTGGCTGAGGCCTTGAACCTGACACCCCGTACTCTCAATCGCAAAATGATGGCGCTGATCCAGGAGAATCCGAAAAACTTTATCACGCGGGTTCGTATTGAAACGGCGACGCTTATGCTGGATATTCCTGGCAAAACGATTTCTCAGGTCGCCAACGCCTGCGGATATAGTGATGAGACCGCATTCAGGCGGGCTTTCAGTCGTGTCATGGGCATGTCGCCTGGGAATTACAAAGAGCGGATCAAAAATCAGACCCCATCGTCTTCATTATCCGTAAACAACCTCTCTCAGGTGGTCAGCAGGCATGATGCTTAGAAATCATCATCATGATGAATTCTTCGCGCAATTATGAGGTGGCGCTCATTTTATGTGCATGGCGAGTCATATCCTGTGACTAATTCTCAGGAGGTAAAACCATGAAAAAGCTTCTGATATGTTGTTTGTTCGGCAACACCGCCAATTCTCTCGCCAAAAAGATACAGTTACTGGCGGAAAAAAAGGGCCATCCTCTCATTGTCAGCGCAGTGGGCCTGGAAAATTTTGCCAGCGTGGCGCCCGCTTTCGACGGATTTCTCGTTGCGCCACATATTCAGTATAAGGTCGCGGAGATAAGAGGGATCGTTGGCGACGCTCGTTCTATTGCGGTGATTGAAAGTCTGCCCTATGCCTCACTCGACGCGGAAAAAGTTTTCGCGTTTGTGATGGCGCAGATGCCTGAACTGGCAGTCTGACACCGAAGGCCGCCTCTTTTGCGCGGCCTTTTCTACGCATGTCGCCTTCTACCTGCCCTGTTGAGACGCTTCAGCCAGTAATGCCGCCTGTACAGCAGGACGGGCATTTATTATTTCCATGTACGACGATAGCGCTGGCCAGCGATCCAGAGGGATCGCGAAGAATTTGCACCATCCCAGCACCGTGAAGAGGTAGGCATCCGCCACGCTAAAGGATGACCCCGTCAGATAGTTTTTTTCGCTGAGCGTCGTCTGGAGAAAATCGAACCGTCGGAATAGCTTGTCCCGGAACATCGTTCTGACGTCTTCCGGCAGCGCGGGATTAAACAGCGGTGCCGAACCCGCGTGTATTTCACTGGTGATAAAGTTAAGCCATTCCTGCAGGCGCACCCTTTCCCAGCTGCCCGCGCGCGGCGCCAGGCCATATTCGGGTTTACGGTCGGCGAGGTACTGCACCATCGCCGGCCCCTCGGTGAGTATCTGCCCATCATCCAGCTCAAGCGCAGCAACATACCCTTTCGGGTTAATGGCGAGGAAGTCGCGACCATCAGCGGTGATCTTGCTTCTGTTGTTGACTTTCACCAGTTCAAACTCAAGGTTCAGCTCGCGCAGCACGATGTGCGGTGATAATGAACAGGTATCTGGCGCGTAATAGAGTTTCATCTAGTCTCCGTTAATGTGTAAAGCCGTCCGACAACGTCCTGAACGATCCTCTGCACACTGTATTTAACGCCGATCGCACTGTAAAATTAATGATATAGAAAAGAACTATTAGTTGAGCTACTGATAATCATGATGAATCTTTTACACTGGCGCCTGCTGGTGGCCGTGGCGGATGCTGGCAATATCTCACGCGCTGCCGAGGAGATAGGCATGACCCAGTCCGGCGCCAGCCAGGCCATTGCCCAACTGGAGGCTTCCCTGGGCTTTCCGGTATTTACCCGTGAGCGACGATACATCGGGATTACCGCCCTGGGTGAGCAGGTGGTTGAACATGCCAGAAACATGCTTTCGCAGCTGAACGCCATCCGCGAACTGGCTGATCGGGGCCGGAACGTCACCCGCGGTCGCATTCGGCTGGCCAGTTTTCCCTCCGTGACGTCTACCTTGTTGCCCGGCCTGCTGCGCGACGTTAAGCGCCTGCATCCGGGTATTGACGTTGTCGTGCTGGAAGGCTCTGACGAAGAAGTCGAAGCGTGGCTTGCCGCAGACACCGTTGAGCTTGGGGTAGTCATGAATCCCGTTCCCGGACGTGCAGAGGTGGTATTAGGACAGGATGCATGGGTCGCGGTCCTGCCCGCCAGCCATCGGCTGGCACAGCATGCGAGAGCTGATGGAATAACGCTAAAGGCGCTGGCGGACCAGCCCTTTGTTCTGGCGACGGGCGGCTGTGTCGTGAATGGCAAAAGCCTGATGGAAAAGGCCGGGTTGCAACTCTCTGATATCCGCGTGACGGTTCGCGACTGGATAAGCGCCTGTAAACTGGTCGGTGAAGAGATGGGCGTCGCGCTGGTACCGGAATCCGCCCTGCCGGAGACCTTGCGCAACCTGTGCGTGGCGCCAGTGACGCCGGCTATTCATCGTGAATTTGGGCTGGTTTGTTCGCCATCCGGATCGTCTTCTGATGCCACACAGGCGCTGCTTAATGCGCTACGTAAACGAAGATGAGCGCTCAAGCGTGAATCATCTCATCGCGATGGCATCAATCTCTAACCTCACTCCTGTTCCCAAACTAAAATTTTACTTTGAATACTTACTGAGTTTGCTGATATGTATGCCTAACCAGGTAAGTTCATCATTAGGAATAGCAATGGCGTAATTGCTTTTTATAAAGTCACGAATCACCTCAGCAACCACCATCGCTTTTGGATGGAAACGAATTAACTCATTATAGAAGTCGTCAGTTTCTTCTGTTGCAAGGCTATTATTTAATACCCTTTCAGCGAAATATCTTAAATGCGTAATAAACCTGGCATAGTGAATTGAATTAACATCAATATTTTGATTGAGTTTATAACGTACAATTTCAGCAATTCTGTTCACTAACTCTACTTGCTTATGTGCGTTAGTCTCATCAAATTGAAAAGTTGCATTGATAATATGAAAAGCAATGTGTACAGCCTCGTCATCAGGAAGGCTCACCGCAAACTTAGCTGATACCAAATCTCTTGCCAACTCGCCAATGCTATACTCTTTCTGATAGTACCGCTTTATTTCCCAGGTCAGTTTATTCGCAATGTTCGTATTTGTCTTACAGCGTTCAACAGCAAAATGCAAGTGTTCCGCGAGGGTGAATAATAAAACTGAATTAAGCTTTTCGCTGTAATGTGCTTGAGCCAGCTTGACAATTTCATGAGTGATCTCAAAGAAATCCGCGGGAATTGTATCCGTTAGTGACAGATAATGTCGCGACTTGAGGGTATCCAAAGGCATAAAGACCTGTTCTACACTTTGCAAGTCGATAATTGTCCCTGGCTTGGTGTTAAAACCGATACCTTTGCCAAAGAGTATCATCTCTTTACCGTCATTTTCGGCAAGCAACATGCTGTTATTTAAGGACTTTTTAACTTTCATCTCAGTTCCCGCGGTAGCATTGATTAACTTAAATCAGTCCCGTTAGTCGCTATGACCTTGCGATACCAATAGAAGGAGTCCTTGCGTAACCGATTCAAAGAACCGTTCCCCTCGTCATCTTGATCTACATAAATAAAACCATAGCGTTTGGTCATTTGCGACGTTCCAGCACTAATAATATCAATTGTTCCCCAACTCGTATACCCTATTAAATCGACACCTTCTTTGACAGCTTCAATCATCTGCTCAAAATGCGCACGAAAATAATTAATACGGTAATCGTCATGTATCTTCCCATCAACCACTGTATCTTTTGCGCCAAACCCATTTTCAACAATAAATAAAGGAATTTGATATCGATCGTAAAGCTCCAGCAACGAAATTTTAAGCCCTACAGGATCTATTTGCCATCCCCATTCAGAAGCCGGTAGATGAGGGTTTTTTACACCCATGATAGTATTTCCTGCCGTACGCTCTGCATCGGACTGAACAGATTCCGTGATGGACATATAATAGCTGAATGAAAGAAAATCTACAGTATAGCGACGTAACGTTTCCAAATCATCCGGCTGCATTTTTATCTTGATATTACGCAGTTCCAGGTCCCGCTTAATTAATGGTGGATATTCGCCTTTAATCTGAACATCTGAATAAAAATAGTTTTCGAGATTTTTTTTCAGAGTGGCTTCCACGTCAGCAGGATGACAGGTCAGTGGGTAAGTTGTTAACTTAGTAAGCATACATCCGACCTGGCTGCCAGGTATCTTTTCGTGGCAGTCCCTTGTCGCTAACGCCGAAGCAACAAACTGATGATGCAACGCCTGATAAATATCCTGCGTACTTTCTCCTGGTAGACTTTTCTCTTCGCGGACACCCGCTGTCGTAAAAGGATGCCGATGAATGCTATCAATTTCGTTGAATGTTAACCAGTAACGTACCAAATTCTTATAACGGTCAAAGCATACATTTGAATAGCGTACAAATGCATCAACAACATTTCGGTGGACCCAGCCATTATACTTCTCACTCAATGCTAATGGCATTTCATAATGTGAGAGCGTAACCAACGGTTCAATGCCAAGTCTGCGCATTTCAGTGAACATATTTTCATAGAACTGTAATCCTTTTTCATTCGGTTGCTCATCTTCACCTGTAGGGAAGATTCGTGACCATGCGATTGATACGCGCAGGATTTTTATACCCATTTCGGCAAAAAGCGCTAAGTCTTCTTTGTAACGATGATAAAAATCTATGCCTCTGCGTTTAGGGTAATTTTGATCATTCTCCCCCTCAAGCGCATCACTCACGTTTTGATCAGATACGGCCATATGGCCGGCATAGTCGCTTGTGCTCAAATGCGCCTTATAGGCAACTGCATCTGCAACGGAAGGCCCTTTGCCGTCAACGTTCCATGCACCCTCTGCCTGATTGGCTGCAATGGCTGCACCCCATAAAAAATTCTTGGGAAGAATAGATTTCGACATAATATCAAGCCTCTTTTAATGAAAAAATATTAAACTGCTGGAGTGTATTGATATGATCGTTCGACGGCTTCATCATAAAACGATCGCTATTGGTAATAACCATTATTACGACTGGGTCATAACCCGCTTTAGTTATTTCATCAATATCAAATTCGATTAATAGTTCACCCGCTTTAACGTGTTGGCCATCTGTAATTTTCGGGTGAAAGCCTTGACCGTTCATTTGTATCGTATCAATTCCTATATGAAAGATAACCTCTACTCCATGGGTAGTCATCATGCTGGCTGCATGGCCACTTTCGAACACATGCTCAATAACGCCATCGGCAGGCGCATATAGTGCTCCCACAGTTGGAACGATAGCGATACCATCCCCCATGATTTTTGAAGAAAATACATCGTCGTTGACATCTGTCAGGGGGATGACTTTCCCTTCAACCGGACTGGTAAAGGTAAAGTCATTCATTAAGACTGGATTAGCAGTGACTTCAGTCTTCTCAAATTTGGGCATTTCCTCCTCTGGATGGGGCGTTGCTGTTTTTTCTTTCCAGAAGAATAATGTTGATAAAAATGCCAGGCAGAATGAAACAAGTGCACCGATGATTGCATATATCAAACTGGTTGGATTATCCGGTGACGCAAAAATTGAGATACTGGCAAGGCTCGGCGCTACTATTGCATAAGCTGAGACCATCATAAATCCCATGAAGGATCCACCGACCATTGCACCCAACATCACAGAGATCAGTACTGGCCTATGCAGTAAAGTAATCCCGTAAAGTGCAGGTTCAGTAATGCCAAACAGAGCTGATATTCCAGAGGAAAGAGCAGTCCCTTTAAACATTTTATCTTTACTTTTTAGCGAAACGGCAAGGCAGGCTCCTGCTTCAGCGATATTGTGAGCTAAGGAAGCTGGGTTATACAAAGATTCTTTACCTGTTTGCCCCATTGACATTATGGCATAAGGGAGGAAAGGTTTATGCATACCGGCCGCTACAATAAATGGCAGTCCGCCCGCAAGTAAGCCTGTTGCGATGAATCCAAATTTGCCATGCATCCAAAGGATCAGATGCGTTAACAGAGAACCCATTTCAAAACCTAATGGGCCAAGGATAAGCAATGTGACGGGGACCGTCGTGACCAGCGATAACATGGGCGATAAGAAACCACGTAATGCATTAGGCGTATAACGATTGAAAAGAGATTCCGTTTGTGCATAAAAAATAACACAGAGAATTGCGGGAAACACCTGCGCTGCATAGGAGACGTTCGTAATGTCGAAAGTCATTAACGTTGCACCTTGTTTTGCCAGGGTAGTAAATGTGGGCAACAACAAGACTGAGACAGCAGTCAATGCAACTAATGGATTAACTTTAAGCTTATTCGCAGTAGTGATGGCGATAAGTAAGGGTAAAAAATAAATAGGCGCGGTTCCGATGCAGTCCAAAATTTGATATGTCGAACTGTCTTTAGTCAGCCATCCAGCCATATTCAAAATAATTAAAATGGATTTCAGCACGCCGCCACCTGCAATTGCAGGTATGAGTGGTTGAAAGATACTGATAACAAAATCAATCAACCATGCATTCCATTTCTTCTTGGTTCCTGGCTTCTGTTTTGCGTCAGCATCATTAGCCATTAACGATCTAATAGCATCAAACACTTTAACAACGTCTTTGCCAATGACTATCTGACACTGCACATTTGTCACGACACCCATTACCTCAGGTAATTTTTTGAGGTCAGATACTTCAACTTTAGCATTGTCATACAAGCTTAATCGCAATCTGGTTGAGCAATGTTCAATGTGTTCGATGTTACCTGCTCCACCGACTAATTTGAGAATTGAACGCCCAGTATTTAGATGATCCATAAGTTGCCTCATGAGCAAAAAAAAAGACCTGAAATTCTCACCCCAAAAGAGGGGGAGAATTTCAGGTCTTGCCTGCATTACCAGTTACACGCCTGTACTACATATTTGCCAACAATATACTATATACATAGTTACAGGCAATAAAATTAACCCATCTTTTATCAAAATGTGACAGTTATCACATAATAATCCTCGTAAATGACCACGATATAAAAATCCTCCCGAGAATATTTTCCTCCTGTATTATATTTGCTTTATCTTAACCGATAGTTACCACCACACCTCAGCTTGAGCGCCAATAGACAATTGATCTTTTTTATTATCGTTGAATTGATAATTCGATATCTCGTTCTGGTTTGCCCGGATATACGTTGTATAGAAACGAATTTCTGGCCTTGAGGTTAGGATCGATGTATTAACTTTGAGCGCATGATACAATGTTGTTTTGTAACCGGATTCACTGTATGTCTGCTCTTGAGTTTTGTTATCCTGTCTAAACCATCCGAGTTCTACCCCGGTCTGGTTGAATTTATCCCAGATATAAGCAGGACGGATGACACTTCGATAACTTTCAAAATCTGTATGAGCACCAGTATCATAGCTAAATATATCATTACCATTTGAATATACTAGTGCGTGTGCAATAATAGTGTTTTCTGTGGGGTAAAACTCCCCCTGAGAAATTATTCTTAATGCTTTTCCATTTGTGTGATTTCCATAATAGTTATCACCACTCCCAAATGTTGGATTTGCTCCGGATATTTTTGCAAAAGAACTGGCAATAGAATTATCGGCAGCTTGCAGGGTTAATTCATCATAACCCCCTGCGTCAAACTTCTGCCTTAAAATCGCACCTACCAGCCAGGCATCTTTTACATGATAATACTGACCATCAGCCTCTCCTGACTTCACGACATCTGATTTGTTTGCCATGTTATAGCGCCCATCAAGTTCTAATGTTGCCTTGTCCCATAAGGGAATTTCACGATAACGTATATCAAGCGCATTCGTATTGATCTGTAATGAATTTCCTGATGTATCATAATCAAGAGCGCGCGCGTTCAGGTCTTGCCGCACTACAGCAACGTTAAATTTGCCTGGACCCATTTTCCAGTTTTCTATACCGAGCCCTGCTCCGCTTTCTGTTCTGACGCTTTTCCAGTCAAGCATCTGTATCTCATACTTAGGCAGATAGTGCTTACCTACCCAAAAATCAGCTTCAGGGGCAAAATTAAGAAATCCCTTCGTCGTGAGATAGATATCAGAAAATTGTAAGTTACTCTCGGCATCTTTATCAAAGACTGCATTGTTGTATTGCTCACCCACATTACCATCCAGCATAACGACAGCATGTGCAGTTCTACCATCCTGGTCGTACACTTTCTGCTTGAGTTGAAGATCGAACCATGAGGTATATTCATTGCCGAAACGGCCAAGAGATCCAATAGCATATTCTTTTGGCGATCCATGATTAGCCGTTCCCCAACCAGAACGGAAATAACCATTGTACGAAAATCCAATATCGTTTTTAACAAAGTCACTAATTTCTTTCAATGTAAGATCATTATTAACTTTAGTCGTGGCACTATTGCCTGTTTTGTTGCTAGTACTCGATGCTGCAACAATAGTTGAAGTGGCAGAATTTGTTGTTGGCTGGCTTTTTTCATCTACTGAGTTGACTGTGTTTCTGTTTGTTTTATCAGCTTGCTTATACCTGATTAATTCTGCTTTTGTGCTTTTTAATTCTGCAGTGTTTTCCTGGAGTTGTTTCTCAAGCAAAGCCAGTCTCTCTTCCACTGTTAAACTCTGTCCATAAGCATTGCTGAACATGGCAGAGATAAGGCAAAATAGAATAGTCTTGTTCATATTTTAAAATTCTCATATAAAATACAGGGGTAAAAGCGCATATTAAAATAAAATTATGCCCCGCCTTTCCAGGTTGAAATATATATGGTAAGCAAGCGTATTTAGCCTGATTATTTCATAGCTATTTAACTCCAGTGAAACGGAGCGATTCTTATCATTAATCTTGTTTTTGGAAATAAAAAATGCTTTCAAAATTATTTTATTGTTGTAACTCCTTTAACAGTGCTGATTCGCAACGTGAACGGATACTTCTCTTGCCTTATCTCGTCACAACAGTTCTGTTGTTACAAATGCACGCAGATGACCGCCCTTCCCGATAAAAGTAAGCCTGACGCCATTTGGATTGTCCGGAGCAGAAAGTTTTTTGTCATTTAAGCTGAGTCGTAGCCGGGAAAACAATGTTAAATATGTTCAAAATTGCTTGCCACGCCGTTCAATTTACGTATTTTCTGCGCTGTTTTTTTGGAATCCATTTGCTACCTCAAATGCAAAAAAAAAGACCTGAGATGAACAATGAATAGGTCTAAATTCATCGCTCATCTCAGGTCTTGCCTGCTTTACCAGTTACACGCCTGTCGTTCTGCCTGTGTATTTAAATATTTTGTAGGAGTGTTTTACAATAGCTTACTTTGATATTTTTTAAAAATGTGACATACCTTACAAATTTCAACCGTTGCCGGAAGCAAATTAAACGACCTTTCTCAATAGCAAAAGCGGGATAAACCCTACGCGCACCGGGTTTTTGTCCCTGATAATATGCCCATGGTATTGCCGTGTAACACCTGAAGAGTGCCAGGATATTTCTGGCATTCTTCAGAGAGAGCATCTGAACTGCCTGGGCTTATGTGTTAGCGTTTTCCTGCTGCCTGGGGATTTTCGCCGTTGCGGCTTTTGACCTGCTGCTGGAGTAAATGAAGAACAGCGCGATACCCAGGCAGACAATGGCGCCGAGACGGCTCATCGAGAATGGAATCGACGCATTGCCCAGCCAGCCGAAGTTATCGATCAGCATGCTCATGGTTAACTGGCCAAAAATGACAGCAACCGTAGCAACTGCCGCGCCAATACGCTGGACGGCCAGTACCATAATGACGATATACGGTACGCCAAACATTGCGCCCAGCAGTTGCCATTTAGGTACGTCCATCAACGTCAGGGTGTGTTTGGGTTCGAAGAAAAAGATCAGCAACCCCGTCACCAGTGCGCCGACAGAAAATGTCAGGAACGCGCTTTTGAATACGCCGACCTTGCTGCCCAGCTGGCCATTGATAGCCGCCTGGATACTCAGCATGGCGCCACCGGCGACGGCAAGAAGAATCATGATAATAGTCATAAAGTTAATTTAACCCTGTGCAACCATAACCAGCGCTGCAATGATGAAAATCAGCGCAATAATACGTTTACTGTCAATTTTCCTGTGCGACGTACCGAGCAGGCCGAAGTGATCGATAATCAGGCTCTTGAACAACTGGCCTGCCAGGATGCCAATCATAGTCATGGCGATGCCGATTGCCGGCGTTACCACGGTCAGGATGATGACGTAAATCGGCCCAAGCACGCCGCCAAGTAGCTGCCACGCTGGTTGCGCAAAGAATGACGGGCTGTTACGCGGGCTGAAAAAAAGCATCAGCAGGAAGGTCAGCGCCGCGCCCACGCTAAATATGCTGAAGGTCGCCCAGAGGTCACCGACCTCCCCACCCAGTGGCCCGAGCAATCCTGCCTCTATGGACAGTCCCATGCCTCCGGCAATGACGATAAAAATCAATATTAGTTGCATAGCAATCAATCTCCCGTAGTCCAGGCGGAGAAGATTACGACTTAACATGGATGTGAAAAATGCCATAATGAGATAAACACCTGTGCAGGATATGCATTAATGAGTGAGCTTGGGAACATCAGTATTCGCGCCCTGCTGATTTTTATAGACGTTTATGAAACGCAGAATTTCTCGGTGGTGGCACGGCGGGAAGGGATATCAGCCTCTCAGGTTTCGCGCGTCATCCATCAGATGGAGGATGTGCTCGGGCAGCAGCTTTTTTACCGCAATACCCGGGCGATAATCCCGACGGAAAGCGGCCATCTTTTTATCCGCTATGCGCGAGCGATGACGGGCAGCATGGAGGAGGCGCGGCGGGAACTCAACGAGAGAATGCTTGAGCCTTCCGGAATGGTCCGCATAAACGCACCGGTATTCTTTGGACAACGCCATGTCGCACCCGCGTTACCCGGCCTGACGGAGCGATATCCGAAGCTCAGTATTGAGCTTACGCTGACGGATGATTACATCGATCCGCACCGGGAGCCGGCTGACGTGATTTTCCGGATTGGCGTGCTGACGGATTCCGCCTTTCATGCGCGCGTGTTTGGCCAGCAGTTCTATCATCTTGCCGCGTCACCGGATTACATCCGCCGGCACGGCATGCTGGGATCACCCGAAGAGCTCGCGCGGCATAAATGCCTGGTCTATCGCGGTTCGTCAGGACCAAACCAATGGCTGCTGCGCAGGCGCGGAGAGGAATGGGTGCACTATCCCGTCTCGCCCCTGATGTCATCGAATAATGCTGAAACCCTGCTGATTGCCGCACTTGGGGGGATGGGGATTGTGCTGTTTCCTGACTGGCTGATTGGAGACCGGCTGAAGAGCGGCGAGCTTGTCGGACTGCTGCCGGAACTGGATAGGTCCATAAAAACGGAGCCACAGCACATCGCGGCAATCTATCCGAATGCCCGCCACCCTCCGCTGAACGTTCGGGCGATTATCGATTACTACATAGACGCGTTCGGTTCACCGCTTTACTGGCAGTCTCAATAAGTTCTGCAACTTTATTGCTCGGCTTGAATTTTGTATCCTGCTTATGACTGAAGTGAGTGGGGCTTTAAACCTGGTATTGCTGTATCAATGGCAAATCAGCAATAAGTGATGAAACATTTAGCTTCCTGAGAGAAACAATAGTTGCAGGTAAAATAGTTCGATTTTGCCTGCAAATTTTCCTCTACTGTCAACGATATTGTCCAGCGCCTCCCCTTTTCGCCCTTAAAAATCCACTTTCTATACCCGTAAGCCGTTTCGTCATTAAATTCCATTGCCAACAACTTATTTGGCTCATGCTGCTTTCTTTCGTGAAACTTTTGCACTGTTTTTGCTCACCAAGATTCACATTGTCTCCTTTTAGTGCTCAAGAGTGAGTGTAACTTACTTGCAGATTCAGATTATGCGCAAATCCTCTCGTAAATTCAGCGATATGAAGGCATGGCATCAAATTTGCTTAAGCCAAAATGGCAGACCGCCACATGAAAAATGCACGGTACAGTGCCCAACACAACCACATAACACCACGACTTATCCACACAGGATGATTTATGAAAAAAATAATGTTCTCCACACTGGTCGCCGCGGCTTCTCTGTTCGCTGTCGCGCAGCAAGCGCATGCGGGTACCACGCTGGATGCAATTAAGAAAAAAGGGTTTGTTCAGTGCGGTATCAGTGATGGTTTACCGGGCTTCTCTTATGCAGATGCGAGCGGCAAATTCACCGGTATTGATGTCGATATCTGCCGTGCTACGGCAGCGGCAGTGTTTGGCGATGCCAGCAAGGTCAAATATACCCCGCTGACGGCCAAAGAGCGTTTTACCGCCCTGCAATCAGGTGAAGTGGATATTCTGTCGCGTAATACAACCTGGACTTCTTCGCGCGATGGCGGGATGGGGTTCTTGTTCGCGGGGGTTAACTACTATGACGGCATTGGCTTCCTGACCCATAAAAAAGCGGGTCTCAAAAGCGCTAAAGAATTGGATGGCGCCACCGTATGTATCCAGGCCGGTACGGATACTGAACTGAACGTGGCTGATTACTTCAAAGCCAACAAAATGCAATACACACCAGTGACCTTTGATCGCTCTGACGAGTCCGCGAAAGCCCTCGACAGCGGTCGTTGCGATACGCTGGCTTCCGACCAGTCTCAACTGTATGCGCTGCGTATTAAGCTGGGCAAACCGGATGAATTTGTTGTTCTGCCAGAAGTGATTTCAAAAGAGCCGCTGGGTCCAGTGGTTCGCCGTGGAGATGACGACTGGTTCACCATCGTTAAATGGTCTCTGTACGCCATGCTGAACGCAGAAGAGATGGGGATCACGTCGAAAAACGTTGAGCAGATGGCGGCAAAACCGTCTAACCCTGACATTGCTCACCTCCTGGGGGCTGAAGGTGACTTTGGCAAAGATCTGAAGCTCGACAACAAATGGGCGTTCAACATTATTAAACAGGTGGGTAACTACCAGGAAAGTTTTGACCGCAACGTCGGTAAAGATAGTGCTCTGAAAATCGCGCGTGGACAGAATGCGCTCTGGAACCAGGGCGGCATCCAGTACGCACCGCCGGTACGTTAATTCTGCCTTCCAGACGGCTACCGCCCCTCGCGGGGGGTAGCCGATGCGCTTTTTTGAATGAGGTTTCAACATGTCTCAACGCCCAACCGTGAAAAGGGATTTTTCGTTCGGTAACCCCACGGTTCGCGCCTGGCTTTACCAGATGGCCGCCATCATAGCCGTGCTTGCTATTGTGGGATATCTGATCCACAACACGGTGATCAACCTTGCCAATCGCGGTATTACCTCCGGTTTTGGTTTTCTTGAGCGAAGCGCCGGTTTCGGTATCGTCCAGCATCTGATTGATTATACGGAAGGCGATACCTATGCTCGCGTCTTTCTCGTGGGGTTAACCAACACCCTGCTGGTTTCCGCGCTGTGCATTGTGTTCGCTTCTGTTCTTGGGTTCTTCATCGGCCTCGCGCGGCTATCGGATAACTGGTTGCTGCGAAGGCTATCGACCATCTACATCGAAACATTCCGTAATATTCCGCCATTGTTGCAAATTTTCTTCTGGTACTTCGCCGTGCTGCGTAATTTACCTGGTCCGCGAGAAGCATTGAGCGCATTCGACCTGGCATTTGTCAGCAACCGCGGTCTGTACATCCCCTGGCCTACCTACGCACCTGGCAGCTGGCCGTTCGTTATTGCGCTGGTTTTGGCGATCGCTGGTAGCGTCGGTTTACGGCATTACAACCGTCAACATCAGTTGAAAACCGGCCAGTTACGGCGAACATGGCCGATTGCGGCGGCAATGATCGTTCTCTTCCCGCTGATTGCCCATATCCTGTTTGGCGCCGCCACTCACTGGGATATCCCACAGCTGCGCGGGTTTAACTTCCGTGGCGGATTCGTCATGATACCGGAACTGGCATCGTTGACGTTGGCGCTGTCGATCTACACCTCTTCATTTATTGCCGAAGTCATTCGTTCCGGTATCCAGTCTGTTCCATATGGACAGAATGAAGCGGCCCGTTCGCTGGGTTTGCCGAATCCCGTAACGATGCGGCAGGTGATTATCCCGCAGGCGATGCGGGTCATCATTCCCCCGCTGACCAGTCAGTACCTCAACATTGTAAAAAACTCCTCACTGGCGGCTGCGATCGGCTACCCGGATATGGTCTCGCTGTTTGCCGGTACGGTACTGAATCAGACAGGTCAGGCTATCGAGACGATTGCCATCACCATGGCAGTGTACCTGGTTATCAGTCTGATGATTTCGCTGCTGATGAACCTCTACAACCGCAAAATTGCGCTGGTTGAGCGTTAAGAGAACGGAATGACTATGTTTGCTACCACACATGAAACACCGCCAGTCCCCACTAGCCCGGTGCGTAAAGCCTGGCGCTGGGCACGTAAAAATCTGTTCTCCAGCGGGTTCAATACGCTGCTGACACTGTTGTGCCTGTGGATTATCTGCAACATTATACCGCCAGCGCTAAACTGGCTGGTATTTCAGGCTAACTGGATGGGCACCACCCGTGCCGACTGTACCAAAGAAGGCGCCTGCTGGGTGTTCATCCATGCACGCTTTGGCCAGTTTATGTATGGGCTGTATCCGCATGAACTGCGCTGGCGCATTAATCTCGCGCTGATAATCGGCGTGCTGTCGATTATCCCGATGTTTATCAAGTCGATGCCGCGCCGGGGCCGTTATATCGCCTGTTGGGCCGTGATCTATCCTCTTATGGTCTGGTTCCTGATGTACGGCGGGTTTTTCGGCCTCGAACGTGTTGAAACCCGCCAGTGGGGGGGCCTGACGCTGACATTAATTATCGCCTCTGTCGGGATTGCCGGCGCGTTGCCATTGGGGATTTTACTGGCGCTGGGACGGCGGTCAACGATGCCGGTGGTTCGTACCTTGTCGGTCATCTTTATTGAATTCTGGCGAGGCGTGCCGCTGATTACCGTGCTGTTTATGTCATCGGTGATGCTGCCGCTGTTTATGGCCGAAGGGAGCACTATCGATAAGCTGGTGCGCGCTCTGGTCGGGGTGATTCTGTTCCAGTCGGCCTACATTGCCGAAGTCGTGCGTGGGGGGCTACAGGCGCTTCCCAAAGGACAGTATGAAGCGGCGGAATCGCTGGCGCTGGGCTACTGGAAAACGCAGGTTCTGGTTATTCTCCCCCAGGCGCTCAAGCTCACCATCCCGGGGCTGGTAAACACGATAATCGCGCTATTTAAAGACACCAGTCTGGTGATCATCATTGGACTGTTCGATCTGTTCAGTAGCGTACAGCAGGCAACGGTAGATCCTGCCTGGCTGGGTATGTCGACAGAGGGGTATGTTTTCGCAGCCCTCGTCTATTGGATTTTCTGTTTTAGCATGTCGCGCTACAGCCAGTATCTGGAAAAGCGCTTTCACACCGGGCGCAAATCGCACTGAGGTTTTACATGACACATACTATGATTAATTCTGCTGACGCCATGATGATTACGCTCGAAAATGTGAATAAATGGTACGGTCAGTTTCACGTTTTGAAAGATATTAACCTGCAGGTGAAACCTCGTGAACGCATTGTTCTTTGCGGGCCTTCAGGATCGGGTAAGTCGACCACGATTCGTTGCATCAACCACCTGGAAGAACACCAGCAAGGGCGGATCGTCGTTGATGGCATTCATCTGAACGATGATGTCCGCAACATAGAACGCGTACGCACTGAAGTCGGCATGGTATTTCAACACTTTAATCTGTTCCCCCACCTGACCGTTTTGCAGAACTGTACCCTGGCGCCGACCTGGGTACGGAAGATGCCGGCGAAAGAAGCGGAAGCGCTGGCAATGCACTATCTGCAACGTGTCCGTATTGCGGAACATGCGCATAAATTTCCCGGGCAGCTGTCGGGGGGTCAACAGCAACGTGTGGCGATCGCCCGTTCTTTGTGCATGAAACCCAAAATCATGTTGTTCGATGAGCCTACCTCAGCACTTGATCCGGAGATGGTCAAAGAAGTGCTCGATACAATGATTGGCCTGGCGGAAGATGGTATGACTATGTTGTGCGTCACGCATGAAATGGGTTTTGCCCGTACGGTGGCCGATCGGGTGATCTTCATGGACCGCGGTGAGATTGTCGAACAGGCGCCGCCACAGGAATTTTTCTCCCATCCAAAATCAGAACGTACCCGTACGTTTTTGTCGCAGGTTATACACTAAACGCCCAGGGTTACTTCCAATTTTCCCCCTCCGCTCTCGCTGAGGGGGAAATATTAGTGCTCAGCCGCGCTGTACATCGACCGCAACTTCAAGGGCCAGCGTGGCTCCGCCATCAAAAATAACCCCCTGCAATGGGGCAACATCGGCGTAATCCCTGCCCCACGCCGTCACAATATGTTGTCCCTGAGGCATGAGATCGTTAGTCGGATCAAACTCCAGCCAGCCTGCATCCGGGATAAAAATGGCAAACCACGCATGCGACGCATCGGTCCCGACTAATTTTTCCTGCCCCTCGGGCGGTAGCGTTTCAATATAGCCGCTGATATAGCGAGCGGGTAAGCCGACGGAACGCAGGCAGGCGATCGCCAGATGGGCAAAATCCTGACAGACGCCCCGCTTTTCCTGTAAAACCTGCTCTGGCGGGGTGCTGACACTGGTCGCAATCGGATCGAAAGTAAACTCCTCAAAAATACGATGGGTCAATGCCGCCGCCGCCTGAATGACCGGGGCATCATCGTGAAAAATATCCGCTACGTAGGAAGCCAGTTGCTGAGAACGGCGAATTAAACTGGAATCGAGCAAATACTCTTTCGCCATCCGCAGCTCCGGCGTGCCGGACTCATGTAATCGCTGCCGATACTCTCCACAGGTCAGAGAGTGGCTATTCAGCAGGTCCGCGTGGTTGATTTCGTCAATATCAAGCTCACTTTCCATCTCAATGGTCAGGGTGTCGTGCGGGACCTGGATCGAAAAATAAAACGTCAAATTGCCGAAATAATCACAGCCTTCGTTCTGATAAACCGGCATCGGCGTTACGATGATCCGCCGTTGCAGGCAGTGCTGATTCGCGGTATTTCGCGGCAACAGGTGCGTCATGTTGTAGCATAACGTCACCGGAGAATTGTACTGGTACTTTGTAAGATGTCGTACCCGGTATTTCATAAGTCGGTCTTCCACTGGGTGTTAATCAGTTGCTGCGGTCCATTGGCATGGTCGAAATATTTGTCGCTCAGCAAGGTGGTGAATTGCTCCAGCTGGCTGATTATCTGCGTCATTATCGTATCCAGTTGTTCCCGCAGTCCGGTTTGTTCATCAACCTGTGCCAGTAGATCAAGATCGGCGAGTTGAATATCCGTGAGTGATTTCATCACCGGTCGCATATCAGATGTCAGGCTGGAGGTTTGTCCCTCCAGGCGCGGCAAATCGAGGAGATATTTACGCAACCGATCAACCTGGTAAATCAATGAACGCGGGTTCGTCCCATCCAGCATCAATAAATCCAGACCGGAAATGATATTCATCTGCCCCCGGTAACGTCGTCGAAAGGAAATTAACGCCTCGACGCTCATCAGTACCGATTCTAAAATTTGCTGTTGCTGCAAACCAGGAACGGCGCGGGTTAAGGTATGTTTCAGCAGAATGGCGGTCAGACGCGCCCGTTCAGCGCGGCGACCAATCTCCTGGAACCGCCAGTCCATGCCCCGCAGCATGCTCTCATGACTCAGTCCGGACAGGGCCAGTAAAGAGGTGACCAGATTATCCAGCGACTCCTCCGGCAACTCCGGCAGCCCGTCTTGATAGGCGACTTCCACCGTCCGAATATAATCACGTAATTCATTGATGATTATGCGAGTATCGGCCGATAGCATCTCTTTCACCTGCTCACCGCAGGCCAGCATGTTGAGGATATTAAATTTTATCGATCCCGCACGTTGGCCATCACAAACCAGTGAAGACAGTTCATGATTCTGGTCGCCGACAGCGTCGCTTTCAGGAAATGTCCCGGTGAGCGCTGATAATGCCCCCAGCAGAATTTCGCGACTTTCAGGCATAAATTGCTCAACGCCATTAAGCTGTTTGAACAGAATACGTATCAGGCGCAGGCTCATTTCCGCGCGTTCCGCATAGCGGCCGAACCAGAACAGGTTTTCTATCACCCGGCTGGGCAAATTTCCCTCATCGCGGGGAATCGAGTCTGTCAGAAGTGGCTGCGCGGTATCGAAGCTTTCACCAAGTATCCACGTATCTTTACTCCGCGCGCCGGATAAGTCGCTGACAATAAAATCATCTGCAGACTCTGCTACCCGCGACAACGTTCCTGGCATGACGCAGTATCCTTCCGGTGCGGCAACGGTGAAAGCACGGAAAATCGTGGGGCGATACTCAATTTGCTGGTTAGCCCACACCGGAACACGTGAACCCGGAATATAGGCCTGAGCCACGTAGCTGTGCGGACTAGCAGTAATTTGCTGAAGAATGAGCTTGCGGCCTGCGTCATCCAGACTATGGCCATAGATACTTTTGCTATCAAAACTCCGATAAGACGGTTTGATGATCAGTTGATCAAGGTGGTGGATCACAAAGTCGCGGTCCTCCGCCCGGCCACACCACCAGGTCTTCACCGTGGGGATCAACAGCGGTTCACCCAGCAAAAACTGACTTATTTCAGGCATAAACGCCAGCAACGCCGGAGCTTCAAGGACCCCTGAGCCCAGAGGATTAGCCAGTACGACGTTACCGTTGCGCACCACTTCAAGCAGCCCGGGTACCCCCAGGCGAGAGTCGGAACGGAGTTCTGTCTGATCGCAGTAGGTATCATCCATCCGGCGCAAAATCACATCCACTTCCGACAAGCCATTCAGGGATTTCAACCATACTCTGCCGTTACGCACGGTCAGGTCGCCTCCCTGCACCAGCTGAAAGCCGAGATAGTTTGCCAGATAAGCGTGCTCAAAATAGGTACTGCTGTAGGCGCCGGGAGTGAGGACGACGATCCGCGGGGTATCGGTTTTGTGGCTGGCAAGGCTGGCCAGCGTATGCCGCAGCGCATGAAAGAAACCGGAAAGTCGCCGGACATGACTGTTACGAAACAACGATGGCAGTACGCGGGAAACAGCGATTCGGTTTTCCAGAACATAGCCAGTACCACTCGGGGCCTGAGTGCGATCGCCAATCGCCACAAACTGTCCATTCCCACCGCGAACCAAATCGACAGCATGGAAGATCAGATTGTGAGCCCCAGGCAAACGAATACCGTGGCATTGACGCAGAAAACCTGGGTGAGAGAAGACAATTTCTGACGGGATGATCCCCTCTTTCAGCAGGCGCTGTTCACCATAGAGGTCTTTAAGCATCAGATCGAATAGCAGCGAACGCTGAGCCAGCCCACGTTCCACGGTTGCCCATTCCCCCTCCGCCAACAGAGTGGGAATGATATCCAGCGACCAGACGTTTGGCGAAAGCGGATCACCATTAAGGTTATAGGTGGCGCCATCATCACGCAAAATACGCTGTGCCTGGCGAAGACGGTTTTCCATCCCTTCCACACCCATCTCACTGACGCTGTTCATCACCTCCGTCCAGTGTGGGCGGAGGATGTTCGTCAGATCGCAGGCCTCGTTATAAATTGCTGTCGACGCGTTCTCGACAGAGAAAGAAGCCGGCTCACAGGCCGGCGCGATTGATTCAGAAAAAGAAGCAGTCATGTATTCTGATTACCCGGCTCAAAACTAAATCCTAGTATACTTCCTGCGAAGGTCCAGAGTATGTGGGTATTCATCACCAGGTTCCTCTGCAGGTGGAGCCATCGGGCGTGGTACCTGCTCATGCTCATAGAAGGTCCTTAGCGCGCTGAATGCCGGTGGGGGGATCAATGTACCTTGGGTAAAACCATGATCCCAGAAGCGATTGACACGCCTGGCTTCGGCTTCGTTGCTGTTAACCGGTCGCGTCTCATAGTTACGTCCGCCAGGGTGGCTGACGCGATAGGTGCAGCCGCCGATGGAAAGACCATTCCAGGTATCAATCAAATCAAACACTAACGGGGTATTTACCCCAATCGTCGGATGCAGCGCTGACGGTGGCGCCCACGCCCGATAACGTACCGCCCCCACCATCTCTCCTTGTCTTCCGGTAGCCCGCAGCGGCACGCGGCGGCCATTACACGCCAGCACGTAGCGCCCTTCGGTTAAACCCGACAGGCGCACCTGTATACGTTCGACGGAGGAGTCAACATAGCGCGACGTCCCGGACAGCGTCACTTCCTCACCCAGAACATGCCACGGTTCGATGGCCCAGCGCAGCTCCAGCTCAATATCATCGATTTGCTGACGGCCATAGTGTGGGAAACGGAACTCTTCAAACGGCAACAGCCACGCCAGTTTGAAGGGATAACCATGACGCTGCAGATCATCCACCACCTCTTTCACATCCTGCCAGACAAAATGCGGCAACATAAATTTATCGTGCAGCTGTGTCCCCCAGCGGACCAGCGGCTGGTGATACGGCTCTTTCCAGAAACGCGCCACCAGACACCGGAGGAGCAGTAATTGCACCAGCGACATGCGAGCGTGAGGGGGCATTTCGAAACCGCGGAACTCCAGCAGCCCCAGGCGACCACTACTGCTGCCTGCCGCATAGAGTTTGTCAATGCAGAATTCTGAACGATGGGTATTGCCGGTGACATCCACCAGCAGATTGCGCATCAGTCTGTCCACCAGCCATGGCGTATCAACCAGCCCTTCCGGCATATTCTGGAAGGCAATTTCCATTTCATAGAGGGCTTCATCGCGCCCTTCATCCGGGCGCGGAGCCTGACTGGTTGGTCCAATAAACATACCGGAGAATAAGTAGGAAAGACCGGGGTGATGTTGCCAGTAGGTCACCAGGCTACGCAGGAGATCGGGACGTCGAAGTACCGGACTGTCGGCTGGCGTACTCCCGCCCAAAGTGACATGGTTTCCCCCTCCGGTGCCGGTGTGCCGACCATCAAGCATAAACTTCTCGGCCCCCAGCCTTGCCTGGTGCGCCTGCTCGTAGAGTGTTTCAATATTATGCACCAATTCATCCCAGTGGCTGGCCGGGTGAATATTGACCTCGATAACCCCCGGATCGGGGGTCAATAACAGCTTTTGCAAGCGAGGATCTTTTGGCGGCTCATAACCTTCAATCACCACCGGAAGCTGCAGTTCACTGGCCGCCTCCTCGATGGCATGCACCAGGGCCACATAATTCTCGAGGTGGGTTACCGGGGGCAGGAACAGATGCAGCTTGCCCTCTCGCGGTTCGAAGCACAGTGCGGTACGGACCACGCTTTTAGTGCCGTTGGCGACCATTTTTTGTTGCTGTAAGGTCTGCCGGGCACGAACAGGGGCCGTCTCTCCCCCCATAGCAAAGACCGGAAGGGGTTCGCGAGGTTCAAAAGGATCTCGTTCGACAACGATCTCATCGTCGGCTAATGGCGGCAGCGAATTGAGCGGCAGACGGTAGCCCATCGCGCTATCACCGGGGATCAGTGTAATCAGCCCGGCACGCATTGGCCAGGGGCTACTTTGCCAGCATGCGCCATCGAATTCGACAGGCAGGATGTAGCCCGTGGGGTTTTCCATCCCGCGGCTAAGCAAACTCGCCAGTCTCCGCCGTTCGAGGTCATGATTCAGATTTGCGGTCCTCGGATCGACCCCCTCAGGTAGAGAACGCTCCAGCCACAGATAGTAGAGCGAATCTTCATAAGCGGGTTGTAAATAGCGGGCGGCAACGCCTAACTGCCGGCATAGAGCCTCACCAAATCGTTCCGCGTCGCTAAGGGTGTGGCCATAATCCCGATCGACACGGGCCAGGAGCGCCTGGTCGTGCCACAACGCCTCGCCATCGGTACGCCAGAAGCATCCAAGCGCCCAACGCGGAACCTCTTCGCCCGGATACCATTTTCCCTGACCATAATGCAGCAATCCGCCGCGACTAAACTGCGTTTTTAAGCGCAGTAACAGATCTTTCGCGAGGCGTAATTTATCTTTACCCAGCGCATCGGTATTCCACTGTGCGGAATCCATATCGTCAATGGAGATAAACGTCGGTTCGCCCCCCATTGTCAGTCGCACATCGTTAGATTGCAGTTCGGCGTCAACAGCGCGCCCCAGTGCATTGATGTTAAGCCACTCGTCTTCGCTATAAGGCCGTGTGACCCGCGGATCTTCATGGATGCGGGTGACAATATTGGAATAGCTAAACTCGCATTCGCACGGGTCGGTTGCGCCGGTAATCGGCGCCGCAGACTGCGGGTCAGCCGTACAGGCTAAAGGAATATGCCCTTCGCCCGCGAACAGACCACTGGTCGGGTCGAGCCCCACCCACCCGGCGCCGGGTAAATAGACCTCGCACCAGGCGTGCAGATCGGTGAAATCCTGTTCCGGGCCTGAGGGGCCATCAAGCGCTTTCACATCGGCGGTGAGCTGCACCAGATAGCCAGAGGCAAAGCGCGCGGCCAGCCCCAGATTACGCAGTATCTGTACCAGCAACCATGAGGTATCCCGGCACGAGCCTTTTTTTAATGTCAGCGTCTCCTGACAACTCTGCACGCCGGGTTCAAGGCGAATACCGTAGTCAATTTCGTTGGCCAGTCGGCTATTGAGCTGCACGAGGAAGGTGACGATAGGCACCATTTCCTCACAATCAACGCTTGCCAGCCACGCCTCCAGCTCAGGACACTGCTCGGTGACCTTGAGATAAGGCGCGAGTTCTTCTTGCATCAAGGCATCATAGGCAAAGGGGAAATTCTCGGCATACTCTTCGATAAAGAAATCAAACGGGTTGATCACGGTCATATCCGCGATCACCTCCACCGCAAACTCCAGGCGCTTCACTTTTTCAGGAAACACCAGACGTGCCTGATAGTTACCGAAGGGATCCTGCTGCCAGTTAATAAAATGGTCCTCTGGCGTCACTTTCAGGGAGTAGCCATGGATATGCGTACGTGAATGTGGTGCAGGCCGCAGACGCAAAATATGTGGCGCCACGTTGATCAAACGATCGAAGTCATAGGTCGTTTTATGTTGAATCGCTACCCGGATGGTCATACGGCATCTCCTTGCAGGAAATGAAACCAGTTGTCGGTAATCAGATGATGAAGCGCAATCAGGCTGAGCTGGATTTCATTAAGATAGAGGCTGAACTCTCGGTTCAGATCGTGAGAGTGTTCAACGCCCCGGGTCGCAAGCAGCAGGCTGTCGATGTGCACAGAAACGTCTGATGCCCGCGGCAGCTCAGCGGCGGCCAGTTTGATCTGCTCCAGACAAAAGCGCTGCGAACGGGGGAAATGCCTGTCCGTAAGGAGCAAAGTGACCACCAGCGAGCCTTTAATAGAGCAGCGCATCACCCGGCGAAAGCTGAGATAGGCGCTTTGTGATTTCAGTACCTTCGACCACACGACCTGGCCTAACTTAATGCTCTCTTCCTCACGCGCCTGCATCATCAGGGAATTCGCGGCGTCAAGAATGCGTGTATTCATATCGGCGCGCTCGAGATAGCGCCCCATGTTCAGAAAATACCAGCCGGCATCACGACTCATCGAACCGGTCAGTAAACCAACAATTTTCTGACATCCTTCTATGATGGTATTAAGGTAGGTATGCCGTTCAGAACGGTTGATACCGAGGCGGATATTCTGGCGGGCATAGAGATCCAGCTCATTAATCAGCTCCCACATTTCGCCCGGCACCACATCGCGGCTGGTCCGGATATTTTCACGGACCATTTTTAATGACGACAGCAGTGAATCTGGGTTGCTCTCGTCAGCCAGCAGAAATTTCAGAACATTACGTTCGTCTTTAATCTTATAGCGCTGGTTAAACAAGACGACACCGCTGTTAATTTCAATCAGGTTATACCAGGAAACCGCAATATCGCGTGGCAGATCGTAAAGCAGATCGTCATACACGCTGACTAACCGTGCGATATTCTCCACGCGTTCCAGATAACGCGCGCTCCAGTACAGGCGTGCCGCAACTCTTGATAGCATATTCATTATCGTTTGCTCTCCACGATCCAGGTATCCTTACTGCCACCGCCCTGCGATGAGTTCACCACTAACGAACCTTTTTTCATCGCCACCCGCGTCAGGCCGCCGGTCGTCACGTAAGTCTCTTTGCTTTGCAAAATAAATGGACGTAAATCAAGGTGGCGCGGCTCGAGATAATCTTTGGCGATGAGCGCCGGTGCGGTGGAGAGCTTCAGTGTCGGCTGAGCAATATAATTACGGGGATTTTCCTGGATCAGTTTGGCAAATATCTGCTGCTCTTTTTTGGTTGAATGCGGCCCGACCAACATACCGTAACCACCTGATTCATTAGCCGGTTTCACCACCAGCTTATTCAGATTCTGCAGTACGTATTCGCGGTCGTCATCGTTCTGGCAAAGGAAGGTTTCGACATTCGGGAGAATGGGTTCTTCGTCAAGATAGTAGCGAATCAGGTCCGGAACATATGCATAGACCACCTTGTCGTCCGCCACTCCGGCACCCGGCGCATTAGCCAGCGCGACATTTCCGGCTTTCCAGGCCCGCATCAGGCCAGGCACGCCAAGAACCGACTCAGGCTCGAAGACTTCCGGATCGAGGAACATGTCGTCAATGCGCCGGTAAATGACGTCCACCCGCTCCGGGCCATAGATCGTTTTGGTGTAGACGCAGTCGTCGTCGCCGACAAACAGATCGGCGCCCTCGACAAGTTCCACCCCCATTTGCTGAGCCAGGAAGGCATGCTCGAAGTAGGCGGAGTTATAAATACCCGGTGTCAGCACCACGATCTCCGGGCGTTCAATCTGCCGCGGCGACAGGGCCGTCAGGGTTTCCAGCAGCTGTGCCGGATAAGCATCAATCGGTTTGATCTCGTCACTTTCAAACAGTTCTGGCAGGACGCGCTTGGTAATGGCGCGGTTTTCCAGCATATAGGAGACGCCAGAAGGCACCCGCAGGTTATCTTCCAGGACGTAGAATTGCCCGGTTTCATCCCGGACTAAATCGGTACCGCAAATATGCGCCCATACGCCATACGGTGGCTTCATGCCAACACACTCAGGACGGAAATTTTTAGATTCCTTAATAATATATTCAGGAATAATGCCATCTTTGATGCAGTTTTGTTCATTATACAGGTCATCGATAAAGCGGTTCAGAGCGGTAAGACGTTGCTTCAGGCCTGTTTCCGCTATTGCCCAGTCTCTGGCATCAATAATGCGTGGAATAATATCGAATGGCCAAATCCTGTCGATATTTCCTTTATCGGTATATACCGTAAAACTAATCCCCATTTCCTGAATTGTCGCCTCTGCCGTCAGACGACGTTTCTCCAGTTCATCCGGCGGAAGAGAATCAAGGCATTGAATCAGACGTTGTGCGGAAAAACGTGGATTGCCCTCATGGTCGATCAGCTCATCGAAAAAGATGTCGGCTTCGTAATTTTTTATGAGTTTATGCATCAGCATTGTATCCTTGTTAAATCGCCGACCTGGGCAGTATAGACTTTACTTTCACAGAACAAAGCTTCAAAGCTTTCGTTTCTCAAAACACAGGAGGAGTTATTATTTGCAACACAGAGTCATTTTATAAAAAATCTCTGCATGAATTTTTGATTTAGTATTGATGGTTATATTGTGTACCGTCACCTCCCCTTGGCCATCATCGTCAATGTGAACGTTTAATCGGTTGCGAGTTAAATTATGATCGCATTGAAAATCATTTTTTGGCCCATCGCATCGGTACTGACAATGCAAGCTACAGGTTATTATCACTTGTTCATGGAGTTAAATTTTTAAGCTTTCACATTAATTTAAGCACAAAGCGTGCCATTAATTTATTCATTTATTATCAATAAGATAACATGATGCGTAATGGTAATTTACTATGGAGCATGGATCATCATGATGCAGGAGAGATACCGTAAAGCACCAAAATGAGGCGTTGCATTTCTTCTATTCAACGAAGCTTCAGATTAGCCCTGCACCATACGATAGGTTACTTTCGGTGCAAGACGTTTACTCTCTGGTTATTGCTTAACTTACCCTCCTTCATTGATGAGAGCGGCATTCTTTCTCCCTGGAGCGCACCACGGGTCAGCTTCGCCTGCGCGCGCATGTCTCGCCTGTATCGGATGCCGAATGATGGCGGCGCACCCTGTTTTTGAATTGCAATGATTTGAACCATGAGCACATGTTCATCGGCGGCAGAGGTTTCTGCGCGCCGCCACAGAACAATTCACTTGCGTTATTCTGCTCACCAGGATGTTCTGTCCAGTCGTACCTGGCTGTAGAATCTATCTCAGTAAAACCTGAATCAGCTGCACGAAGATATACACTCCCGCTACCACTTGTATGATCCGGAACGCCCATCTGAAATAGCGCCATTGATGGCGTTCTCTGGCATCAGCGGCTTCAATAGCGGGATCAAAACGTTTTCTTTTCCTGGTCCTGAATACATCGATTACCCACAGAATGAGAATAAAGCTAACGATGGTTTTCAGAATAATGGGATTATCCACAAAGCGTGACTCCGGCCTGGTCGTTAATACAGGCAGAATAGACGAACCATCTGTAGGTAGCCATCACTAAATGTAGGGGTAAAATTCGTTTTCATTCCGGTGGATGTAGCGGTGAATCTGTCTATAGCAGGTTGCTCCCCTGCTAAAGCCCACCAGAGATGAAGTGAATGCCCTATATAATAGAGTACCGCTGGCGGCAGGACGGTACTCTCGCTTTTGCGTAGGTCGCCGCTATGTTTATAGGCAGTTTATGACGTCACCCGATAGTGCGACTGCACCAGACCCGAAGGAAAGCTGCGGTTTGATAACAGCGTCAAATCGATATCCCTGGTCAGGGATCCGAACAACGGTTTTCCCGAGCCAAGCAGGACAGGAATGGTCGTGATAACGATATCGGCGACCAGCCCCTCGCGCAGGAACGACTGTATGACCTGCCCGCCATCTAAATAGACGCGACGCGCGTTCTCTACCGTCAGGTCAGCAAGCACCTCTCTTGGCGTGCGGCATGAGATTTGCACTTTGTCCTTCAACGCTTTGGGCACGGAGGTATCGGTTAGCTGTCGGGAGAGAACCAGTACGGGTCGATCATAAGGCCATTCGTCAAAGGTCAGCGCCTTCTCATAGGTACCTCGCCCCATAACGATCCAATCTTTGTCCGCGATGAATGCAGCATAGCCATGATCTTCTGTCGGGTCATCGCGCTGCAACAGCCAGTCAATATCGCCATCCTGTCGGGCGATGTATCCATCAAGACTGACCGCGATAAAAACATGTGTGGTGACCATCAAGTGCTCCGTATTCAGCTTGTGTATATGCCGTTGAATTAAGCGATGTTAGCTGCTCCCCATAAAGTAACCTATCACAATGTCATCACCGGATGCTGTGCGGTTCTTGTTTGCCGTGAAGCATCTGTTACTCTGGTTGGGCTTGAAGGATAATAAGGAAATAACATGCTGAACCCGGGATTCGTTACCAGCAGAGCACTTGCTCAATGGCAGGATATACCCGTTTTCTTGCCACAGTTTCAGTTCCATGAAAAACACCAGACGATCATCAGGACGTACTCGCCTGAAAAAATCCTGCCGTTAATAGCGACATTCGATATTCAGCAGGACGCCGTTATCCGGTTATTGATGTCTGTACGACAATTTCCGCAAAAATTTCGGCGCAATAAATACCCCCTGCCGGTTAGCCGCTTTGGCCTGGACAGTTTTACCCTTCTGGAAAAGTCAGCATCCGAGCTCTGCTACGGATTGCGCGGACAATTCTGGCGTGCGGACTTCGGCCTGGAAAACGTGCCGAATACTGAAGCTTATCTGGCGCCTGTGATGCCGGGCAGCGCGAAGCTCTTACTGCGCTACCGAGTAAAAACAGTGAATGAAGGGCAACATGAGCTGCAAACTGAAACGTTTATTTACTGTCCGGATAGAGCGACTCTGCTGAAAATGACGGCTTACTGGCTGGCAATACGGGCAGGCAGTGGATGGATTCGAAAAAGGACCCTTATGGCTGTTAAGTCCGTTATTCGATAACAAAGACAGGCGCAAGGAATAGTCTGCGTAGAGTGACGACAACCCATTACTTCAGGCAAAGGTTTTCCTCTTCAAGCTTAAGCATGTGCTTCAGTTCTGAAGGAGAAGCTCCGCCGTCCTTTTGCGCAAGGTGAAAACATGGCGTCGGAGATGCTCAGCTTGTGGCAGAATTCCGGCACAAACGTACTCAGCTCAGACTGTTTGTGGGAAAAGACAATCAGCATTTCGGTAAGTCATAGCTTTTTCACTGGCGCAATCTCTGTTCAGGTGAGTATTTATCATGCCGGAGCTCTATTTCTGCATGGAACAGGATTTCGGATAATGGTCACAAGGCACTGCATTCTTGATCCGTAAATGATCGTCATATAATTGAAATTACTAATAATGAACACCCAAACCACCTTTAATTGTAACCATACTAATGATTAGCAGATGGTTTTAATTCCTATCTAAAAGAATTATTATATCGAACTTATGCAGGACAACTTGCTCGCCTTGCACCTATAGATTACACTGATTTTACCATTCAAAAGAATGTTTCATAAAAAGACACGTTCCAGCATGGTATAGTTTGATTTCATCTTATTAACATCCCAACATAACAGGAGTGAATCATGCCTCTTAGCAGTTTTATTCATCCATTGTTTGGTGAAGTTACATTCCGAACAGCCAGTCCTGAATGGAAACGTGGGGATGCTATTTTCTTTATTAGTGGCTTTAACATTAACGATGTTACACCTATTACAATTCCGCAGCTTAAAGGTATTCCAGGTTCAAATGATGGAGAATTACATTTTCATAGACTTGCCCATCAACAAATACTCGCGGTTTTTAAAGCAATTGAAGAGCAAGGCTATCTTCACCTTGTTAAATCATGTGCTGGAACACTGAATCCACGCTTACGAAAACCCACCAGTGGCGCCTTAAGCAAGCTTCCTTCGAATCATGCTTTTGGAATCGCGATCGACTTAAATGAAGATGATCCTGGATTTGGCGACTCGGTTGCTCCCTTCGCTCCTATTTTTCAGTCTTTTGGATTTACTTGGGGAAAATCTTTTAATGACCCAATGCATTTTGAGGTTAATCAGTTTTTTCAGACAGAAGCATTGAAGAAGCCGACTGAAATAAAATTTATCTCAATCAAGCAACATGTTTCAAACCGAGGTGTACCGACGAATGATTTCCTGGAACAGTTAATTGCTTGGGGGAAAAGTGCTCCCGATGAAATATTTGCACCAAACTCTGAAAGTGATATCTACTCAAGCATTAAAAATATACTAGGCCCATGGCGTGATATTAACCATCGCCGCGCAGTAATGCTCGAAGTCATGCGCGTACTCGCTGGTTTTGAATCGTCGTGGGATTGGAATGCAGGGCGAGACAAAAATAATCCGACATCAGTAACACCAGAAACTATTGAGGCTGGAGCTTGGCAGGTAAGTGCAAACTCAATGCATTTTGGACAGGAACTTAAGGATTTGGTATTAAGAGATGTTGGGACATTTGATGGTAATATTTTTCAAAAAGCGATGAAAGAGAATCACCCCCTTGCGATGGAATATGTGTCACGACTGCTGCGTCGCACCATTCACCATCATGGACCAGTATCAAGACACGAAATTGATCCATGGTTGCGTCGCGATGCGGTCAGAGAGTTTGAAACAATGTTGTTGTAAGAGTTGTGGTTTAATGCATTCTTATAAGTTATAAGCTCAGATTTTGTGTTAAGTTCATAAGATGAATTAATTTACTCATTGAAATTTTAGCATGAAAAATTAATACCCCCACCCTTCACTCTTAATAATAAATTACGATGAATTGGTGGGCGAGGATATACTATTTTCCTGAATTTAAATCAATCGATATATATTCATTTTGACTTGCAACATATAAAAATCGAAGCATGGAGAAAGTCTTAAAATTAATTTTACTTGAACGAGCGGGAAATATAACCATGCCAAATCATCTACATTGAGATTGAGTGGATTTATGATACAACCGCAGACTGGCTTAGCTTATTTTATTCTAAAGCCCTCAAGCAGATATATCAACCAATAGATATGGCCTTGAAAGAATAATGGCCACAGGCAGTTTCATGATTGGGTCGTCCGGAGGGGGTATGACAGAAAAAAAATTGACACATGACGGCAAAGGAATTCTAGTAGTTGTATTCCACGCCTATGCCAACAATGCCACTTCTTTATCTTCAGTTATTGATGCAGTTAAAAAACAATGGCCTAATGTCCAGATGTATTGCCCTGACCTTCCACTGTCATGGTTTTCAACGGCAAACCCAAATGAGATAGTTAACCTTCATTTAAATCAGTTAGATACTATCATACAGCAATCAGAAAATGGTACAAATCCAATTACAAATATTATATTAATAGGTCACAGCTTTGGTGCACTGCTTGCCCGTAAACTCTATATCGTCGCTTGTGGTGAGACGCGTAAAGCACCGTTCGAAGCTTGCTACTTCAGATCTGAATCATCATTAGATAATGGTAGGCTTGCAGCTAGATATTGGGCGAAACGTGTCTCTCGTCTGATTCTGATGGCAGGTATGAACCGAGGCTGGAGTATTAGTCATCATATGAGTATTACGAAGGCACCGCTTTGGACATTAGGTGTGATTTTGGGTCATTTACTGTATGCATTCAAACATCGACCACCAGCAATTTTCACAATTCGCCGAGGTGCAGAATTTATCACTCAGTTACGTGTTCAGTGGTTATGCATGCGTCGAGAGTACGCTTCCGATTCCAAAGCAGGCGGAAATGCTATTACCATCCAGTTGTTAGGCTCGCGCGATGATATTGTATCTCCCGATGATAACATAGACCTTATTTCTGGAGGGGATTTTATCTATCTAGATGTGCCGTACTCAGGACATAAGTCCATTATCGAACTCTATGATTCAGACTACGGTCAGAGCCGTTTCTCTGTCTTTATAAAAGCTCTGATACTATCTCCCTCTGAACTGGCTTCCGATAATATTCTTCCTGCGGACGAACGAGTCACAAAAGCAGATGAATCGGTCACTCAAGTAGCTTTTGTCATACACGGTATTAGAGATGCCGGTTATTGGACACACAAGCTTGCACGGCGTATTCAAGTGCCAGATAATGAAAAATGGGCAACAGAAACATCGAGCTATGGCTACTTCCCGATGCTGCCTTTTCTCTTCCCCTTATATCGCCGTAAGAAAGTCGAGTGGTTAATGGATCAGTATACGGAAGCACTCGCAAAATACCCCAAAGCCAGTTTTTCTTACGTTGGACATAGCAACGGTACCTATCTACTAGCAAGAGCGCTCGAACTTTATCCATGCTGCACGTTCAAAAATGTTGTTTTCGCTGGCAGCGTTGTACGGCAGGACTTTAACTGGCACAAGTATCTGAACAGTTCCCCGCCGCGAGTTAATGCAGTACTGAATTTCGTAGCAACAACAGACTGGGTGGTAGCTTTCTTTTCAAAATTATTCCAATTTGCTCACTGGCAAGACTTAGGTAGCGCAGGTCATGACGGTTTTATCCTGAGTAACCCACATCCTAGAATTCATCAACTGACCTATATCAAGGGTGGTCACGGGGCAGCAATAGAAGAACCACTGTGGGATCATATCGCCAGTTTTATTCGTAACGGCAAACTCCCGTCCAAAAATAACATTCCACTTAGCCTGTCAAGAACAAAATGGATTGCCATTACAAGCCATTTCCCGCCTATCGCCTGGATATTTGTTGGAGCAATTACATGGGGGGTGTGGTTAGCTATTAAATATTTAATCCAACTGTTAACTCCGCTCCAGTCTCAGGATTACGCCACAGGTTTTTCCCTTGCTATATATATACTTATATTGTGGCTACTGCTTACTAAAATTTAATCTAGAGTCATGAGCGCAGAGCTCATTATCGAGGTGTTACATGATTATCCAGCCTCTTATTCTTTCTTTAAAAACTTGGTTTAGCTCAGTGCTAGTATACGAACACTCCTCTCTTAAACCAGGGAGAGATGATTTATTGATTGTGAATTCTGCGATATTCCCGCTGATGACTCTGGGGGTTGTTTCAGTTATTATCATAAGTTTCAAAATAGAACTCGGCTATCTTCTGTTATGGGTAATGGCTTGCCTGTCGGTTGGTGCGGGGATTGGTTTTTTGTTTGGCATCCCGAGAGCTGGAAATAAGGATCAATCCAATAAAATAACACCCAACAACAAGCAAATACAGACATATACTTCGACAAGCGATATCTATCAAGGACGGCCAAATACAAATCTGGAAGAGGTTTCCGATTGGCTTACTAAAATCATTATTGGTTTAACTTTGGTGAATTTAAAGACACTAGGGAACCATCTAATAGTTATTAGTAATTACGTTGCTGCTTCGATGAGCGACAAACCTAATGAGAGCATGAAATCTTTGTCAATTGCTTTAATTTTGGGGTTTTCGACGATCGGTTTTCTGTGTGGCTATTTATATACGCGTCTTTTTTTACAAGGTGCATTCCAACGTTCTGATAGTCAATTTTACAAAACTCTGGATGATGTCTTAAAAGCAGATGCTGATGAGTTTTTCAAAGAAGGAACACCTGTTGTGCCCACGCCAACCGATGTGGCTATAGCAAAAAAGATAAAAGATACACTTCCAGGTAATAATCCTGACGCTATAAAACCCAGCTTGCATAGTCTCGTAAACAACTATGAACAAGCACGGATTTCAATGCCCTCGGGAGACAAGCGTACGCTCCTTATGTCTTCTATTACTGCCGGAATGCGACGTCTTGGCTTTGCAGCGAAATATTTTCTTCCACAACTAACAGTGAGTAACTCCCCTGGTGAGCGACTGGCTGCAGTATGTATCCTACAAATGGAATTTGATCCTAACTATATTACCTGGCTCGCAAACCGATTATTTGAAGAACCAGCCTTTTGTGGATATCAGGCTGCCAGTGTACTTAGCGCACGCATGGCATTAGTAGGGAGTCAAGAAAAAACAGACATTAGAAATGCCGTAAAAAATGCGAGACAAATTATGACTGCTAGAAATACGGCGCCAGATGCCGGTCGAGATGCCCTAATCGACAAAATCATAGCATCCTAATTGATTAATGGAATATGGATGTAATCTGCTATGAGTGAAAAAACATTCCAGATGCCGGAAGGGATGATAAATAATCGAATATGGCTTTGGTGATATTCACGCCAACAAAAGTATATTCCATCATGTTCATATCTCCCGACCTTGCAGGATTCGGGCTGGCCTAAAGCTATCCTAGTGGCTGCTCGGGTTTAAAGGAAAAATGATGCAGTTGATGATAGTTTACCCGCCTGACGGCGGATAAACTGTAATGACTTTATACATACAAGAGCCAGGTTCAGTGGCAGCAAGCTACCCGCGATACGGATGGGTTTCGCGCCAGTGGTCGGCGATCTGCTGCCGGGTGCAGACCCACACCTTGTCGTGCTGCTGGATATAGTCAAGGAAACGCTGCAGCGCGCGGAAACGGCCCGGACGGCCCAGCAGCCGGCAGTGCATCCCCACGGACATCATCTTCGGCGCGGTTTCACCCTCGGCGTACAGCACGTCAAAGCTGTCTTTCAGATAGGTATAAAACTGCTCCGCGGTGTTGAATCCCTGGGCGGTGGCGAAGCGCATGTCGTTGGCGTCGAGGGTATAAGGCACGATCAGGTGTGGCCGCTGGCTGCCGTCGCTGCAGGCCACTTCGCTCCAGAAAGGTAAATCATCGCCATAATAATCGCTGTCGTAGTCAAAGCCGCCGTGCTCCACCACCAGCTGGCGGGTGTTGGGGCTGTCGCGGCCGGTATACCAGCCGGTGGGCGGTTTGCCGAACAGGTCGGTCAGCACCTGCACCGCTTTTTGCAGATGCGCGCGCTCCTCGGCAATATCCATGTGCTGATAGTGGATCCAGCGCCAGCCGTGGCTGACCACATCGTAATCCGCGGCCTTGATCGCCGCCACAATCTCCGGGTGCCGCGCCAGCGCCATCGCCACGCCGAAAACGGTCAACGGCAGCCCGCGCTGGCTGAACTCACGATGGATGCGCCAGAACCCTGCCCGGCTGCCGTACTCATAGAGTGAATCCATCGACATATGGCGTGCCGGGTAGCTGGCGGCGCCGATAATATCGGACAGGAACTGTTCCGAACCCGCATCGCCATGCAAGACGTGATTCTCAGCGCCTTCCTCATAGTTGAGGACGAACTGCACCGCGATCCGCGCCCCACCCGGCCAGCGCGCGTGCGGCGGCTGCCCTGCGTAACCTCGCAGATCGCGAGGATAGTGCTCCTGGTTCTCTCCCATCTCCTGCCCCTTTTAAAATGGATTTAACGACTGAAACTGTCCGCTTAACGCTTTTTTCTCCGGGAACGCTAAGTCCCCGTGCTTGCTGGTCGCCAGGCCCAGCGCGACCAGTGACTCCACCATCTTCACCGCCGCGCTGACGCCATCGATCACTGGTACCCGCAGCTCGTGGGTCAGCTCCTGCGCCAGGGTCGCCATCCCACCGCAGCCAAGGACAATCGCCCCGCTACCATCCTCTTTCAGCGCGCGAATGCAGCGCTCACGCACTTTCTCCTGCGCCAGGCCGCTGCCGTCTTCCAGCGCCAGCACCGGCAAATCAATGGCGTGTAGCGCCGCGCAGTGTTGATGAAATCCGTACTGGTGCAGCAAATGACGGGCGATGATCAGCGTGCGCGGCAGCGTGGTCACAATGGAGAAACGGGTGGCGACCATCGTCGCCATATGCATCGCCGCTTCCGCAATGCCGATCACCGGCCCTTGCGCCAGCTCCCGCGCCGCCAGCAGCCCCGGGTCACCGAAGCAGGCGATCACATGCCCGTCCACCCCCTGCTCGCGTCCGGCCTTGATCTGCTCCAGCACGCCGACCGCCGCGATGGCCTCGTCAAAGTGGCCTTCAATGGACGGTACCCCGGCGTGGGGACAGACCGCAAGGATCTCGGTACCCGGCGCGGCGACCGCACGCGCGGCGGCGCCTATCGTTTCGGTCATCGCCAGGCTGGTATTGGGGTTGATCACTTGTATACATATGGCAGACATCACGACTCCTTGTGGCCGGCGAACAACCGGGAAAAATCGGGCAGGCTGACGCCATCGCGCTCGAAGCACAGGCTGGCGACAATATGATCAAAATGGTGCATCAGCGCCTCGCTAAGTGGCTGCAGGGCTTTATCCCGCAGCAAACCCACCAGCTGCTGGTGATCGTCGCAGCGACAGCCCTGTCGCCAGGGAGCGCCCCAGGCGGCAATCACTAAAGAGGAGCGCTGGCTGAGGCGGGTCACCATCTCGGTGAGCACCGGATTACCGGAGATGGCCTGCAACTGAATATGAAAGTCAGCGGAATGGCGGATCGCCGCCGGGCCGTCATGCGCCTCATGCGCCTGCTGTTCACGCTGAATAATGTTCTCCAGCGCCGCCAGATGCGGCGGCTGACAGCGCGCGATCACATCGGGCAAATTGGCGACCTCAAGCAGCGCCCGGGTGCGAAAGATCGCCTGGGACTCTTCCACGCTGGGGCTGGTGACATGTGCACCACGTTTGGGCGTCAACGTGACCAGTTGCACAGCGGCGAGTCGTTGCAGCACCTTTCTGATGCCGGTGCGGCTCACGGCGAATACCTCCGCCAGCGCCTCTTCCGGCAGTTTGCTGCCCGGCGGCAACTGATGTTCGACGATGGCCGTCATCAGCGCCTGGTAAATGCTTTCGTCCTTGTCCTGCAGCGCTGGCGCGGCCTGGAGACGATGTTCATTATTCATTAACCCACTCCGGTTTCACTTATCGATAGCAGATCGTATACATAAAATTTATTTTTTGTATACAAGATTCATCATTCTGGCCTGGATCCTGCAATAGCCTCAGCAATCCATATCAAAGGGTTTTCATTCAGAGGAGCAGGTTTCATGCCACATTCATCCCACACGCAGCAGACGAAGACTCACGAGGCGGCCGCCAGCTACAGTCCGCGGCTATGTAATGACGATCTGGCGCCCACCCGCGACCAGAACTGGAGCTGGTACAATATTTTTTCATTCTGGATGTCGGACGTGCACAGCATGGGCGGCTACGTAGTAGCGGCGAGCTTCTTTACGCTTGGACTGGCCAGCTGGCAGGTTCTGCTCTGCCTGCTGGTCGGCATCTGTATTGTGCAGCTGTGCGCTAACCTGGTGGCGAAGCCGAGCCAGATGGCCGGGGTGCCATACGCCGTTATCTGCCGTCAGGCGTTTGGCGTCTTCGGCGCCAATATCCCGGCGGTGATCCGCGGGCTGATCGCGTTTGCCTGGTACGGTATTCAGACCTATCTGGCGGCTAACGCCCTGATGCTGGTCCTGCTCAAGTTCTGGCCCTCCCTTGCCTCGCTGACCAGCAGCAGCTTTCTCGGGCTGTCGACGCTCGGCTGGTTGTGCTTCGCCACCATGTGGCTGCTGCAGGCGATGGTGTTCTGGCATGGCATGAACGCCATCAAACGCTTTATCGATATCGCCGGTCCGGCGGTTTATGTGGTGATGCTGGCGCTGGCCGGCTGGATTGTATACAAGACCGGTCTGGACGGGATCTCCTTTACCCTCGCCAGCAAATCCCTGAGCGCCGGCGAGCAGACCTGGCAGATGATCACCGCCACGGCGCTGGTGGTCTCCTACTTCTCCGGACCGCTGCTCAACTTCGGTGACTTTTCCCGCTACGGCAAAAGCATGGGCGAGATCCGCCGCGGTAACCGCTGGGGGCTGCCGTTTAACTTCCTGCTGTTCTCGGTGGTGACCGTGGTGATTGTCTCCGGCACCCAGTCGCTGTTCGGCAAAATGATCACTGACCCGATCGAAACCGTCAGCCGCGTGGGTAACGATCTGGCGGTGGCCATTGGCCTGCTGACCATGATTACCGCCACCATCGGCATTAATATCGTGGCTAACTTCGTCTCTCCGGCCTTCGATTTTTCCAATTGCGCGCCACAGAAAATCAGCTTCCGTACCGGCGGGATGATTGCCGCGGTGGGCTCGATACTCCTGACGCCGTGGAACCTGTTTAACTCTCCGGAACTGATCCACTATACCCTCGACGTACTGGGTGCCTTTATTGGCCCGCTGTTTGGCATCCTGATCGCCGACTTCTATCTCATCAAACGCGGCCGGGTGTCGGTGGACGATCTGTTTAACGATACGCCGAAGGGTAAATACTGGTACCGCAACGGCTTTAACCCGAAAGCGATTACCGCCCTGCTGCCGACAGTGGCCCTGGGGCTAATCATCAGCTTTATTCCGGCCCTGCATGAAGTGGCGAACTTCAGCTGGTTTATTGGGGTCTTCCTCGGTGGCACCCTCTACCGCTGGCTGGCCCGCGACGAGCGTGAAGTGCAGGCGACAGCATCCTTCCGTTCCGGCGCGGTAGCGCAAAAAGAGTAACCCTCACCACCTGCCGCGGCGTCTGGCCGCGGCAGTCTGCAAACTGGCACCAATCTTGCTATTTATCACTATTCCCGGAGCGTTAAGAGAAGGCAGGTTCGATGATGGATTACCAGACCGCGGTGCGCGGTGCATTTTTTGATATCGCCGGCGTAGCAGAGACCCCGGATGAGGTGGCCGCCCAGGCCCGCTATCTCGATGATGGCCTGTTGTTCTTGCAGGATGGGAAAATTATAGCGCTGCTGCCATGGCAGGAAGGAGAAGCCTTTCTGCATCCGCTGAAGGGCTATGTCGACCAGCGAGGCAAGCTGCTGTTGCCCGGTTTTGTCGATACCCACATTCACTATCCGCAGACTGAAATGATCGGCGCCTTTGGCGAACAGCTGCTGGAGTGGCTCACCACCTACACCTTCCCGGTGGAAAGCCAGTTTGCCGATGCGGATTATGCGCAGGAGATAGCGCAGTTTTTTGTTAACCAGCTGATTAGCCATGGCACCACCACCGCGCTGGTGTTTTGTACCTTGCACCCGGCTTCGGCCGAGGCGCTGTTCAGCGAAGCGCTGCGTCTGAATATGCGGCTGATCGCCGGAAAAGTGATGATGGATCGCCATGTGCCGGATTATCTGTGCGAAACCGCCGGGGAGAGCTACGAGCAGACCCGGGAGTTGATCCTCCGCTGGCATCAGCGCGGGAGGCTGGGCTATGCCATCACCCCGCGCTTTGCCCCTACCTCGACACCGGCGTTGCTGGAGGCCGTGCAGCGCCTGCGGACTGAGTTTCCCGACACCTGGCTGCAGACACATCTCAGTGAAAACCGCGAGGAGATCGCCTGGGTTAAACAGCTGTGGCCTGAGCATGAGCACTATCTGGATGTCTATCATCACTATCAGCTCACCGGCGAACGCAGCGTTTTTGCTCACGGGATCCATCTCGATGATGCCGAGTGGCAGTGCCTGCATGACACCGGATCCGCCGTCGCCTTCTGTCCGACCTCGAATCTGTTTCTCGGCAGCGGGCTGTTCCGCCTGCCCGCCTGCTGGCAGCACCAGGTGCGGATGGGCATCGGCAGCGACGTCGGGGCTGGCACCACCTTCAGCATGCTGCGCACGCTGGGTGAGGCCTACAAGGTAGGACAACTGCAGAGCTATCGCCTGCGCGCCAGCGAGGCCTTCTATCACGCCACCCTCGGCGGGGCGCGCGCCCTGCGGCTGGAGGAGAAAATTGGCAATTTTCAGCCGGGCAAAGAGGCAGATTTTGTGGTGATTGACCCGGCGGTCACCCCGCTGCAGCGTCTGCGCACAGGCCGCTGCCATGACATTTATGAGCAGTTGTTCGTGCTGATGACCCTGGGAGATGAACGCAATATCAGCGAGACGTGGGTGAATGGCGAGCGGGTGTGGTGTCAGGATTGACCCTCACCCTGGCCCTCTCCTAAAGGGAGAGGGCATCGTCCGATAATCGTTGCGACTCAGCCCCCCTCCCTGAGAGCCAGGGAACTGTCCGGCACCAGATTTGAGGTCATCAAAAACTCATTGCCAGTCCTACACCATAGCCTGTGGTGTTATTGCCGAACATATAGCGCGCCACCAGCCGGGTGCGAGTGATAAAGACCGGGTATTTACTGCTGTCCAGCTCGAGGCCAATCCCCAGGGAGGTCAAACCGGTAAAGCCCAGCGCCCCTCGCTGGTCGCCGAGAAATTCGGTATGCGCCCCCTCCAGAACGTAACGCAGCGGGTTACCCAACAGCGTCCAGTCCGCTATCGGCGCGCGGCGGCGCAGATACAAGCCGAGATTCTCCGCGCTGGCCTCTCCCTGCACCACCTCAGCGCTACTGCCGAAACTTTGCAGATGCATATAGGAGTAACGCAGTTCGGCATCAATATCCTGGGTGGCGGAAAAGCGTTCGTAATCCAGCATCAACGCCCCGCCGAGCCCCCAGGCATTGAACCGACCGCCGTCGAGGAATTGCAGATCGGCGTTGGTTTTTCGCTCGATTGCCCAGCTGCCGAGGCGCGCATCGCTGGCCAGGGTACCGAGCATCACATTGACGATCGGCCGCAACACCAGGTTGCCTCCGAGGCTGTCCCGGTGCAGCGAAAAATCCCAGCCGACACCGCCGGTGGTGGTCAGACTGTTCCATTTGGTCGGCACATTCCGCGTCTGTTCGCCATTGCTGACCACAAAGCGCGGGTCGTAACGGCTGTAACCCATCGTACCTTCAAGATACAGCGGGAACGACTCGCTGAGGGTTGCCCCGCCGCCAAACTGGGTGATGGCCAGGTTATGCTTGTCGTTGCTGCCGGAACCAATGTTGAGATCGCTGGCGGTCACGTCAGGGACAACGGTATAGCTCATCAGGGTCAATACGGCATCGGCACGCTGTTTGATGGCGTGGCCGTTCGCCGCCAGCGTCGCTGGCGCGGAAAGCGAAAGTACCGACAGGAGAACGAGAAGACGCACCATATGTCGTTTGCCACCTCAGCGACAGGCTAACAATATTGCCACCCAAATCAGCAGGCTGGCGTTCACTCAGTATAGTCGGTGAGTCAGCCTGCGCGTCCGGCGGGGAGAAAAAGCATTGGGCTGCTCAGGCCGCGCCTCCGCGGCTGTGCAGCAGTTCCACATTTTCAAACGGCATGCGCGAGACCCGGTTGCGCCCATCATTTTTGGCCACATACAGCGCTTTATCGACGCGGGAAAAAAGCTGATCAATCGCTTCCCCGTCATGGTGTTCGGCCACGCCGATGCTCACCGTCACCGACAGCGTCTGATACTCGCTGACCGCCTGGCGGATCCCTTCCGCCAGTATCAGGGCGCGCGCTATCGGCGAATGGGGTAAAAAGAGCAGAAACTCTTCTCCCCCCCAGCGATAAATTTTATCTTCACGATCAACCGATGTTTCCAGAATGCGCGAGAGCACCAGCAGGACTTCATCCCCTTTTTGATGACCGTGAATATCATTAATGCTCTTGAAATGATCGATGTCGATTAACAGCAGACAAAAGCCTTGCGCGATAAATGACGGTGCCTCGACGAGGCGATAAAATTCGCGGCGATTAAGCAATCCGGTGAGGGGATCGTGGGCGGCAGAAAATTCCAGCTCTTTTTTCAGATGCACTTCCTCGGTGATATCGTGAATAATACACAACATCAGTCGAATATTATAAAGCACTACGGGCCCGGCGTAGGTTTGGACATGGCGCAGCGTACCGTCGGCTAAAATATGCGTAAAATTAAGCGGTTTATGCCCGCCTGGCATATTGGCAATATTATTCATGATGGGGATCACGTCCCGACCAAGGGTATTAATTTGCCAGGTATGTTTATTGCGCATTTCCTCATCGGAATAATGATAAAAACGCAGCGCCGCAATATTGGCATCGACAATTCGACCATCCTTATTGGGATCGATCAATAACATCGGCGCGGTATTGGTCATAAAAAAACGGGCAAAAAAGCCATTGTTGCGCCGCTGGTAGCGGCGGGACCCGGTGTGAATGGATTGATTTTGCGCCAGCAGCTTCACGGCTTCAAACAGCAGTAAGGTACCGCTGTCGTCAGTCTCAACCAGGGTGGTTTTACAATACACCGACTGCAGGCCCTTCTCAGTCTGTAGCGTCCAGACTTCAAATATCTCGGTCATCGTATCGAGATAGCGAAGATAATGTTGTAACTGTGTTTCAGGACAGGTCGAATAGATACCGTTACGCATCTCCTTCAGCGACATATCGCCGCTCAACGTCCGGGAAGCCTGATTGGCATAGACCACACTTTCATTAAAAGGATGGACTACCCATATCGGGGTACTTAATACATCAAAAACAGCCAGTTCTTTTAATAACATACAGGCCCCAAACCGACCAATTCCCGGCGCCGGAGCAACGCACAACGATGAGCGGCCCTGACGCTGGTATAAAGTGATAGCAAAAAGAAACCGAAAAACCTTAATGACGCGCATGCGCGGCAAGTATAGTCGGTTCTGCACGCAGCAACGCCCACCCGAGGCGACTTTGCGCGTGGTTTAACCGACTGGATGCGAAAATGTCTTTTTTATTAATTCTATTTCAACAGCATAGCAGCAATACCAGAACTGGTAGTCGCTTTTGATCACAGAGTATGTATATCGGTCTTACCCCCGGTTGGCTGCGTATTGGCTTTGTCCAGGACGCCCGCGTTGCGGCTTTTATGCCCAGACTAATCGTGATAGTTTCTATCATAACTCTCATCACAAACGGCCATCACAGTGAAAAAAAACGCTACCAAAATCACGCTTGCCGATATCGCTCGTGAAGCCAAAGTCGGTATTGCCACCGTCGACCGGGTGCTGAACAAGCGTGCGGCGGTGAAGGAGTCCACGGCATTCAGTGTACTGGAGGCGGCACGACGGCTGGGGTTTACCCTCGAGCAACCCCACTATCGTCTGGCAGCGGGTAAAGCGCCGGTCACGGTCAGAATGGGGTTTATCCTGCTGCAAGAGACCCACTCCTTCTACCTGCCGCTGGCCCGAGCGCTGACGCGCGAGGCCGCCCCATGGCTACCGGCAGGCCAGGCGCCGGTGATACTGCATTTTGCCATTGATGCGGTGGAAGCGATGGCTCAGGCCATTCACCGGCTAAGTGACGAGGTGGACGTGTTAGGCCTGGTGGCGCTGGATCACCCGCTGATTCGCCACGCAGTCTCCCGGGCTGCCGCCCGCGGCGTTCGCGTGTTCACCCTGCTTTCGGATCTGTCGGTCCCCCAGCGCAGCGGATATATCGGCCTCGATAATCAAAAAGCCGGGCGCACCGCCGCCTGGTTTATCGAGCGCTTATGCCGCGGGAATGGTGAAATTGGCATTATCATTGGCGACAATCGTTTTACCTGTCAGGAAAGCTGTGAGATCAGCTTCCGCTCCTGCCTGCGTGAACAAGGCATGGGGCAGCAGATCCTGGAGCCGGTTCGCAGCCATGAACGGGCGGATATCGCCAGGACCGTGACGGAGCAGATGCTGAGTCAGTACCCGGCCCTGCAGGCGATCTATGCCCCCTGCGGCGGCGTCGAAGGCATTGTCGAGGCGCTGCGCGACAGCGGCCGTCAGCAGGCGATCACCCTGGTCTGCCACGGCCCGCTAAACGACAGTGAACTGGCGCTGATCGATGGCACCATCGACATCATGCTTAACCACCGGCTGGAGGCGTTTGCCGCTGCCACGCTACGCACCATAACGGACGCGGTTTCTCGCTCGCACAGCGAGGTGATTTCTCTCCCTCAGCCTTTCGATATCATCACCAAAGAAAATATGTAAATTCCCGGCCCCGCCGCCACCGGGGCCAGTTAACGGGCAGACCGCGCCCGCCCTCAATTTGATAAAAAACTATCAAAAACCACATCAATTCAAAGCATGATAGCCATCAAAAAATCATCATTCCATCATTGTTGAGAATGAAATATTTATTCAATACTCAGCGGCATCCCCTGTGTAAAAAGGAAGCCAACATGACACTCTCTATCGCCAATGCCCCCTGTAGCTGGGGCGTGGATGACCCAAATAACCCTGACCTTCCCGCCTGGGCTACCGTGCTGAAGGAGGCGGCGCAGGCCGGCTATCGCAGCATTGAGCTTGGGCCCTGGGGCTACCTGCCCACCGACCCGGCCAGCCTGCGCGCGGCGCTGGAACAGCATCAGTTGTCGCTGGTAGCCGGTACGATCTTTGACGATCTGGTCAGCGAGGCCCATTTCCCCACCCTGGTGGCGCTGACGCATCAGATCTGCCGCAATCTGTCGCAGGTTCCGGCCGCCGAACCCACGCCAGGGCATCCTGTTCAGCCGCCTTACCTGGTGATTATTGATTTCGGCAACCCTGAACGGGCACGCTTTGCCGGGCGCGGCGCGCTGGCTCCACGACTCGATGACAAAGACTGGCAGCGCATGATGGCGCACATTACCGCCCTCAGCACCCTCGCCTGGCAGGAGTATGGCGTCCGGGCGGTTATCCATCCCCATGCCGGGGGCTGCATCGAATTTGCGGATGAAATCGAGCGGCTGGCGAACGATATTCCGCACGACGTCGCGGGATTGTGTCTGGATACCGGACATCTCTACTACGCCGGTATGGATCCGCTCGACTGGCTGGATCGCTATTACGCGCGACTCGACTACCTGCACTTCAAGGATGTGGATCCGCAGGTTTACCAGCGCGCCCTCGCCGAGGGCATCGACTTTTTCACCGCCTGCGCCGAAGGGGTAATGTGCCCGCTCGGCAGCGGCGCCATTGACTATCCGGCCATCAAAGACTTTCTCGCCCGTCGGGGGTATCAGGGCTGGATAACCATTGAACAAGAGCGTGATCCGCGCCATGCCGCAGGCAGCCTGCAGGCGGTCACGGAAAGTCTGCGCTATCTGCGCGACGTGGGATTCTGACAGGAGACGCAACATGATTAACGGTTTAAAACCTCTCGACCGCACCCTGCGCTGGGGCATGGTCGGCGGCGGCGGCAGCAGCCAGATCGGCTATATTCACCGCTCAGCGGCGCTGCGTGATAACACCTTTACGCTGCTGGCCGGCGCCTTTGATATTGATGCCGAGCGCGGACGCCAGTTCGGCCAACAGCTGGGGGTGGATCCCGAACGCTGTTACGCCGACTACCAGAGCCTGTTCCGCGGCGAGGCGGAGCGTCCGGACGGCATTCAGGCGGTGTCGATTGCTACACCAAATAACACCCATTATGCCATCTGCCGGGCGGCGCTGGAGGCCGGGCTGCACGTGGTGTGCGAAAAGCCGCTGTGCTTCAGCAGCGAGGAAGCTGACGAACTGGTGGCGCTCAGCCAGCGGCAGCACAAGATCATCGGGGTGACCTACGGCTATGCCGGCCACCAGTTGATCCTGCAGGCCCGGCAGATGATCGCCGACGGGCTGCTGGGCGACATCCGTATCGTCAATATGCAGTTTGCCCACGGTTTTCACGCCCAGCCGGTGGAGCTGGAAAACGCCAGTACCCGCTGGCGGGTCGATCCTCGCTTTGTCGGCCCCAGCTATGTTCTGGGCGACCTGGCCACCCATCCGCTGTTTCTGGTTGAAACCATGGCCCCACAGCTGAACATCACCCGGCTGATGTGCGCCAGACAAAGCTTCGTCAAAAGCCGCGCGCCGCTGGAAGATAACGCCCATGTGCTTATGGAGTATGACAACGGCGCCGTCGGCTCGCTGTGGAGCTCCGCCGTTAACTGCGGATCCATGCACGGGCAAAAGGTGCGTATCGTCGGTGAAAAAGCCAGCCTTGAATGGTGGGATGAACAGCCCAACCAGCTGCGCTATGAAATCCAGGGCGAGCCGGTGCGCATCCTCGAGCGCGGCATGGACTACCTTGATCCGCTGGCGCGTCAGGATGACCGCATCGGCGGCGGCCATCCTGAGGGGCTGTTTGAGGCATGGTCGAATCTCTATCGCCGTTTCGCCATCGCCATGGATGCCGCCGACCGTCGCGATGAAGCGCTGCTGGCCGACTTCTGGTATCCGGACGCTCGCGCCGGCGCATTCGGCGTGCGCTGGGTGGAAAACTGTGTACGGTCTGCCGACAACGGCGCCTGCTGGGTCGACTTCTGCTAACTCACTGGCTCAGGGCGCACGCCCTGAGCCTTTACGGCTATTTTTCAATTCGTGACAGCTGGGTCTTATCCGCCTCACGTGCGCTATCCGCCAGCGCCTGGAACGCGCCGGCGCCATAGTATTGCGCGGGAACCGGCAGCGCCTGCATATCATGCCCTGGGTAGATCTGCAGTTCGCCGAGGTCGCGTAAGCGGAACCCCCCAACCTGCTCCGGCATGGTCAGGCGATACGGCGGCAGGGTTTCGAAAGGGACCGGCGTCGGCAGCCGATTCTCCTGCAGATCATAGTTACGCTTCAGCACCAGAAACTTATCCGGCACCCGTCGGTGACTGTTCCACCAGTCGCCGTCGATCCGCTGAAACATCGCTTCCGTCTCCCCTCGCGTCGCTACCATCAGTCGGGTCAGCGCCTGTTTCAGCGCCGCATCCATGGCCTGGTTATAGTCTTCCAGCGAACCACCGTGGCCGCTGAGGATCACGTTAATCGCCAGCCTGGCGCCGAGTAAATTGGAGTAGAGATCCTCTGGCGAAAAAGCGGAGATCTCCTCTGAAAACCCGGGGACCGACTGGAAGCCATACCACTGGGCAATCTCATGCCATTGGGCAATTTCGAAGGCCAGATGACCCGCCAGCCAGGCGGCCAGCTGATAGCGCTGCCTGACGCCCGCCGGCGGCGTAAAGGCATTCAGCTGAACGCGGCGCACGCCCAGCTCTTCACTGTAGAAGATCCGCCCCGCCTGGCCCAGCGTCGGCGCAATACGATTGAACAGATAGAAGGTGTAGTCCGCCGTATCGCGCACATGGGCGATATCAATAAACCCGCCGCGACGGGTATAGATGAGCCCGTTCTGCTCCTCGCTGAGCCCCAGCAGGTTTTTCACCGCCCCGAACGCGCTGTCGTTGTAATGGTGCTTGCCAAGCGTATCCAGGGTCAGCACATTGCCAATCTGGTATACCGGGATCGGGATGCCCACCGCGCGCACGTGCAGGTCGTAACCAAAAGCGCAGCACGGTCGCAGCGACTCCGGCGGCGGCAGCTCACCCAGGGTGGGCACCGGATGGATCGCCGTCACAGCGGGCAGCACCGGATCCTGCGCCAGCGCCGGCAGCGACAGTGCAAACAGCAGCCATAAGGCTTTACGCATCAATAGCCTCTCCACAACAACAAAAGAGCGCGCATCTTACCGGCAGATGGCGCCAGCAGTTTTAGTTAAAAACGGTATTCACCAGAGACAAAGAAGCTATTGCGCTCGTTAAAACCAAATTCAGTCAGCACGTTAAAGTTTTTGGTGACTTCATACTGGGCGCCAATCAGCATATTCCAGGGTGAGGTCAGCTTCTGCTTGACGTCGAATTTCCCCTCGCCGTCTTTATTGACCGCGGCAATCAGGGGCTGAAGCTCTGGCGGCATATGCAGGTCGGCCAGATCGCCTTTAAACTCCTGCTGCACGTCCTGATACATGCTCCCGACCCACAGGCTGAGGTGGGACGGCCCGTCGATCCCCTGAAAACTGAAGCGGTAGCCGACGCGCGGCGAGACGGTGACCGCCGAGATGCTGCCGTCGAGAATATCGAAATCAGTACGGGTGTAGTTAGTGTCTACTAACCCGAACCAGTTGCCGTATCCCCCGGCGAGCGTAAAGCCGGTTCCCCAGGTGGTTCCTTTGAAATCAAGCGTAAAATCAATATCCTGCAGTTTTCCGCTCTGATAAAGCTGGTGAACCGCGCCGGCGATCACCCGATCCAGACCGCGAAACTGCGAAGGATCCGAATCCACGGAGACCTGGGAAACAGACGACCCGCGGGTATGCCCCACCAGCCCGTAAACGTTGAGAAACGGAAAGACCCACATATCGAGGCGCAGGTTTTCGGTTTTGCTCTTCTCGCGGGTGTGCCCGGCATCGATGGCGAACATATCGCTGGGAATGGGATGGTTGCCCAGCTTAAGCCCGGAAAAGGTAATACTGTCGACCATGATATCCTGACGGATATTCATATAGCTCAGGTTGACGCCGTAGGGTAACGGGATCGAATACCCCCGGGCGCGTGCCTCATCGCCCCATATCGGAAAATAGCTGTCGCTCTCGCTCTGCTCCGCGGCCGACGCGCCACAGGCCGCCAACAGCAGCGTTAACACCGTTCCGGATGCTCTCATTGTTATTCTCATGTGTAGTTATAAACCCGAACCGACATTGAAATAGACCGCCTGCTCATGCTCACTGAACGCCACGTCAATCCCGGTACGCAAACCGTACTGTCGTGCAATCAGGTAACGAAAACCGGCCCCCCATGCCACCTCTGACTGTTCCCCTAACGTGCCCGCCGTGTCAGCGGCGCTCCCCGCGCCAACGAATCCCTGCAGGATCCAGCGCGGGGTGAACGCCCAGGCCAGCTGGGTTTGCGCCGTGACCACGTAGTCGCCCTGATAGCGGTAGCGCGAAATGCCGCGCAGCGCGATATAGGGACGCGCCATCGGCATCAGAGGGTTATCATGGTGGGTTAATGACTGATAATTGCCCGCGACCGCCAGCGTCAGCGTGTGGCTGAGCGGAATAAAAACCTTCCCGTCCAGCGAGAAAGTGTTGTAGTGATAATCGCCCCCAAGCAGCGAACGGAAAAAACGATATTCGCCCTTCAGCGCTAACCCACTCTGAGGATAGAAAATATTATCGGTGGTGTCATATTCCGCCACCACCCCCAGCGCCGAAGAGGTGCTGTTTTGCCCGAGCACCTGCTGCCAGACCCGGTTGACCACCGGGTTGTCGCTAGAGACATCCGCTCGGGCATATACCTGCGAAGCTCCGAGGAATACCGGCGTGTCGCCCACGCGAAACAGCAGTTTTTGCAGCGCAGCGATGCCTTTGGTCTCCGTCTGCACCGATTTACCGTGGCTGAAGCCGCCCGTATCGCCGGAATAGATATCCAGATTAACGTTAGCGTAACCCGCCCCCACCAGGTAACGAATGTGGTCATGTTGCCAGGTGTGGCGATGACCGCCGCCAATAAACCAGGTCCCGTTCTGCGTGGCGGCCCCGCCAAAGGCGGTAAGCGGCGGAGGAATAAACTGCCCACTTTCCCGGCTGCCTTTACCGTGTAAAAACAGGCCAAACAGCCCTCCGCCATAGCCGATCGCCGGCTCGGTGATCGCCAGCGGCACCGGCAGAAAACCATAACGGTTTTCCGCGAGATACTGACTCATATCGAGCATGCCATCTTCCGCATCGAACAGATCGGCGGCATCACCAGGCGGGCACAACAGGAACAGAAGCGCCAGCGTGGACAGCGGAAATTTCATGCTCACTCCGGGGCTTTGGGGCGCGCACAACACGCGTGGCGAACAGGGTTATCACAACGGGATAATGAAAATATAACGTAAGAGAATAATGCTCACCAACGCGCAGCCGCCTGTTTTTAGGTTATTTTTATACGAAAAAGTGCTGGCTATCACAGAAACATGCCATCGCAATACCGGACAGCGCGGTGATTGTATTCAAAAGGTGAATGTCGTATAACATAGCGCTACCGAGGGGTGTCCCGTGAGGGCTGAGATGGCGCAAGCCGAACCCTTTGAACCTGATCTGGGTCATGCCAGCGAAGGGACGGGTCGGCAATTTTGCCTGCATTACCGCCATTGCCTGTTCACACCCCTGCACGCCCGGATCTCCCCTGAATGACTGGAGGTCCTGTGATTGTTCCCGCGTTTAGCCATGGTCTTTACGGCCGTTTACGCCAGCTGGCCGCCGCTGACTGGCAGCACTATGTGGCGCATCCTTTCGTCCAGCAGCTTGCCGAGGGCACCCTGGCGGAAAGCGCGTTTCGTCGCTACCTGACCCAGGATTATCTGTTTCTGATCCACTTTGCCCGCAGCTACGCGCTGCTGGTGAGTAAATTGCGCACGCTGCCGGAGATGCGGGCCGCGGCCGCCTCAATGAACGCCATCCTCAACGAACTGCCGCTGCACGTCGGTTACTGCGCCCGGTGGGGCATTAGCGAGCAGGAGATGGCTACCCAGCCTGAAGCGCCGGAAACCATTAACTATACTCGCTACGTGCTGGATATTGGCCACTCGGGTGACGCGCTGGATCTGCTGGTCGCGCTGATGCCCTGCGTAGCCGGTTATGCGGAAATCGGTCTCGGCCTGCTGCAGCATCCCGCCACCCGGCTGAACGATAACCCCTACGCCTCGTGGATCCGCAACTATGGCGATGAAGGCTATCTGCACGGCGTCAACGCCGCGCTGGCGCTGCTGGAAACGGTGTGGCAGCAGCGCGGGAGCGAGGCCCGGCTCACTGAGCTGAGCGAGATTTTTACCACCGCCACCCGCCTTGAGGCGCAGTTCTGGCAGATGGGCCTCAACGCGGCGGCGGAGACCCGGGCGTGACGGCGCCGGGTATCGAGGTCCGTGGCCTGAGCCTGCATTTCGGCGACCGCCGGCTGTTCGACAACCTGTCGTTTACGGTCCCCGGCGGGCAGTGGGTGTCGCTGCTCGGCGCCAGCGGGGCTGGCAAAACCAGCCTGCTGCGGGTAATGGCCGGTCTGGCGCCCGCCACCCGGGGAGAAGTGGTCGCCAGCGATGGGCAGCCGATTCAGGGCCGTCTGGCGTGGATGGGGCAGAAAGATCTGCTCTACCCGTGGCTGAGCGTCCGGGACAACGTCGCCCTCGGCGCGCGGCTGCGCGGTGAAAAAGTCGATCGCGCCCGGGTTGCCGCCCTGCTTGAGCAGGTGGAGCTCTCGTCCTGGGCCGACGCCCGGCCGGCAACCCTCTCCGGCGGCATGCGTCAGCGCGCCGCGCTGGCCCGCACCCTGTATGAGGACCGCCCCATCGTGCTGATGGATGAGCCTTTCTCGGCGCTGGATACCCTCACTCGCACGCGCATTCAAACCCTGGCGGCCACCCTGCTGGCTGATCGCACGGTGGTGCTGATCACCCACGATCCGCTGGAGGCCTGCCGGCTGAGCCACCGCCTGCTGGTCCTCTCGGCGGCCGACGGCGACATCGATGACAGCCATCACCTCGCCGGCACACCTCCGCGCGCGCCGGACGCGCCCGATCTCTTGAACAGCCAGGCCGCCCTGCTGCAGCAACTGATGAGGGCTCATCCATGACCGGACGTCTCTGGCGGGGAGGCATGGTGTTCTGCGGGTTGATGATCCTCTGGGGTCTGGCCAGCCGCAGCGGCATTCCTCACTTTCTTTTACCCTCCCCGATGGCGGTCGCCGAGGCGCTGTGGGTCAATCGCGCCTATCTCGGCTGGCACACGCTTATCACGCTCAGTGAGATCCTGAGCGGCCTGGCGCTGGGCGTAACGCTCGGCGTCTCGCTGGCGCTGGGCATGATCCTCTCTCCACGCCTGCAGCGCTGGCTGATGCCGCTGGTGCTCACCAGTCAGGCGATCCCGGTCTTTGCCCTCGCCCCGCTGCTGGTGCTCTGGCTGGGCTTTGGCATGAGCGCCAAAGTGGCAATGGCCGTGCTGGTGATTTTCTTTCCCGTGACTTCCGCCTTCTTTGATGGCTTGCGACGGGTCAACCAGGAATATCTCGATCTGGCGCGCAGCATGAACGCCTCCTTTGGCGCTCAGCTGCGGCATGTCCGCCTGATGGCTGCCCTGCCCGCGCTGGGCTCGGGCCTGCGGATGGCGGCGGCGGTGGCGCCCATCGGCGCGATTATCGGCGAATGGGTCGGCTCCGCTGAGGGGCTGGGCTACGTCATGCTCAATGCCAATGCGCGGCTGCAAACCGATATCTGCTTCGCCGCGCTGTTTATTTTAGTGCTACTGACCCTCCTGCTGTGGCTGGCGGTAGATACCCTGCTGCACCGGCTGATCGACTGGTCACCGGAATAAAGATGAAGTAATAAAGGAAAACAGATGAAAAAGTCGCTTTTCGCCGGGGCAACCCTGACGGCCCTGTTCAGCGGCCACGCGCTGGCCAATGAACCGCTGACGCTGGTGCTGGACTGGTACATTAACCCCGACCATGCGCCGATTATGGTGGCCGAGCAGATCGGCGCCTTTAAGGCCCAGGGGCTGGACGTCAAGATTGTCCCTCCCTCCGATCCCGCGCTGCCTCCCCGCATGGTGGCCGCCCGTCAGGCGGATCTGGCCATCACCTACCAGCCGCAGGTGCACTTCTTCGCTGACGAAGGGTTACCGCTGGTGCGTGTCGGAACCCTGATTAACTCGCCGTTGAACACCGTGATCGCCCTGGATAAGCACATCAAAACTCCGGCAGACCTGCAAGGCAAGAAGGTGGGCTATTCGGTCAGCGGCATTGAGCAGGCCACCCTGTCGACCATGGCGCAACACGCGGGGATCGATCCGGCCAGTATCAAACTGGTTAACGTCAATTTCCAGCTGACCAGCGCCCTGCTGGCGGGCCAGGTGGACGCGGTTATCGGCGGCTACCGTAATATAGAAGCGCAGGAGCTGAAGCTGCAGGGCAAAACGCCGGTGGTGATGAACGTCGAAGATTATGGCGTACCGACCTATGACGAGCTGGTGATTGTCGCCCATCGCGACGCGATTCATGAGGCCAGGATCCGTAAATTCCTCATCGCCCTGCAGGCCGGGGTGAGCTATCTGCGCGCCCATCCGCAGGAGAGCTGGGAGGCGTTTGCCGCCGCCCACCCGGAGCTGAAAACCGAGCTCAACCACCAGGCGTGGCTGCAAACCGTGCCGCTGTTCGCCACCGATCCGGCGGCACTGGATAAACCGCGCTATGAAGCTTATGAACAGTTTTTATATAACAATAAGTTGGTGAAAAAAGTCACACCTTTAACAAATTATGCGGTTGAACTGCATTGAGTCTTGCTATCGCTGACGGAACGCATGCCGTCAGCGTTTTAACGCAGCGGCAATAAAAATATAGAGACTTTCTCACTAATAATTACACTTTAAAGGGTTATCGTGACACGCAGTTGTTCTATTATAATTCAGCAGGTTACGTTAATTATTACCCCGGTAAGAATAACGTCAAAATAGCGCAATCAATAAAACGTTGAATGCGGATTTAAAAAGCCATATATTGTGCGCGCTTTATGAATGCCAATTCAATTCCTTAGACCAATTATTCAACCAGCGTTCAACCGCAATGCTGGTTGTGGGAGTGATATGATGACGGATAAAGTCCGTATTGATACTTTACGTGCCGATTTATTAGACGCAAACAACGAAACCTTTTTGGCCCGTCAGGCCGAATTCGAATCGAATGTCAGGAGTTACCCGCGTAAGTTACCGCTGGCTATCACTAAAGCTGAAGGCGTGTGGCTGACGGATGCGGATAACAAACAGTACCTGGACTGCCTCGCGGGCGCCGGTACTCTCGCTCTGGGCCACAACCACCCTGATGTATTGCAGAGCATCCAAAGTGTCATTACCAGCGGCTTGCCGTTACATACCCTCGATCTGACTACCCCGTTAAAAGATCGTTTCTCCGAATACCTGCTCTCTTGCCTGCCGGGCGAAGGGAAAGAGTATTGCCTGCAGTTCACCGGTCCTTCCGGCGCTGACGCCGTGGAAGCCGCGCTGAAACTGGCGAAAAAATACACTGGCCGTACGGCGGTGATCAGCTTCTCCGGCGGCTATCACGGGATGACCCATGGCGCGCTGTCCGTCACTGGCAACCTGTCGCCGAAAGCAGCGGTTAACGGCATGATGCCGGAAGTCCAGTTCATGCCTTACCCGCACCTGTATCGTTGCCCGCTGGGCATCGGCGGCGAAGCCGGCGTGAAAGCCCTGACCTACTACTTCGAAAACCTGATCAACGACGTGGAGAGCGGCGTCCGTAAACCGGCGGCGGTGATCCTCGAAGCCGTGCAGGGTGAAGGCGGCGTGAACCCGGCGCCGGTCGAGTGGCTGCAGCGCATCCGCAAAGTGACCGAAGAGCATGGCATTCTGCTGATCGTCGATGAAGTGCAGGCTGGCTTTGCCCGTACCGGTAAATTCTTCGCCTTCGAACACGCCGGTATCCAGCCGGACATCATCGTGATGTCGAAAGCGGTCGGTGGCGGTCTGCCGCTGGCGGTGCTGGGCATTAAAAAACAGTTCGACGCCTGGGAACCGGGTCACCACACCGGCACCTTCCGCGGCAACCAGCTGGCGATGGCTACCGGTCTGACCACCCTGCGTCATCTGCGCGACAACAAGATTGCCGACAAAGTCGCTGCCCAGGGCGAGTGGCTGAAAGGCAAACTGGCCGAGCTGCAGAAACGCTACCCGGTCATTGGCCACGTACGTGGTCTTGGTCTGATGATCGGTATCGAAATCGTCAAGCCGAACGAAGCTCAGGATCACATGGGCTGCTACCCGGCTGACGGCGAACTCTCTGCCCTGCTGCAGAAGAAATGCTTTGAAGCGGGCCTGATCCTCGAGCGCGGTGGTCGTCACGGCTGCGTGCTGCGTCTGCTGCCGTCCCTGCTGATCAGCAACGCGGAACTGGATGTGTTCCTCGACAAATTTGAACAGGCCCTGCTGGCCGCCGGCGTAAAGCCGGTCTGAGTGGAGTCAGTGACCACCATGTCCACATTGAATCCGATTCTTGCTGGTTCAGCGCAGAGCGTTGAGGCCTATCAGCAGGTTATCGAGCAGACCAGCCAGGCCGTTGTGCAGTGGCTGAAGCAACCTGAGATGTATCAGGGGAAAAGCGTTGACGAGCTGCGTGAGCGTATCTCCCTTGAATTTAACGAACAGGGTTTGGGTAACCAGGCGGCGATTGATCGTGCGATCGAGTACTTCCTGAAAGACAGCCTGTCGGTGCATCACCCGCAGTGCGTGGCGCACCTGCACTGCCCGAGCCTGGTGATTAGCCAGGCGGCGGAAGTGTTGATCAACGCCACCAACCAGAGCATGGACTCCTGGGACCAGAGCCCGTCGGCAACCATCATTGAGATGAAGCTGATTGAATGGCTGCGCGCCCGGGTCGGTTATCCGGCTGGCGACGCCGGCGTTTTCACCAGCGGCGGCACCCAGAGCAACCTGATGGGCCTGATGCTGGCGCGCGACGCCTTCTTTGCCCGTCAGGGGCACTCTATCCAGCAGGATGGGCTGCCGGGGGATATCCGCAAGTACAAAGTCTTGTGCTCGGAAAACGCCCACTTCTCGGTGCAGAAGAACATGGCGCTGATGGGCCTCGGCTACCGCTCGGTCACGCTGGTGAAAACCGACGAATTCGCGCGGATGGACGTGTCCGATCTGAAAGCGAAGATTGCGCAAGCGCAGGCTAACGGCGAGCAGATCATGGCGATCGTCGCCACTGCCGGCACCACCGACGCGGGGGCTATCGACCCGCTGCGCGACATCGCCGGTATCGCTGCGGAGCATCAGATCTGGCTGCACGTTGACGCAGCCTGGGGCGGCGCGCTGCTGCTGTCTGAGCAGTATCGCGACTACCTTGACGGTCTGGAGCTGGTGGATTCCGTTACCCTGGACTTCCACAAGCAGTTCTTCCAGACCATCAGCTGCGGCGCCTTCCTGCTGAAGGACGCGCGCCATTACGAGCTGATGCGTTATCAGGCGGCCTATCTGAACTCCGAGTTCGATGAAGAGCACGGCGTACCGAACCTGGTGTCTAAGTCGCTGCAGACCACCCGTCGCTTCGATGCGCTGAAGCTGTGGATGGGTCTGGAAGCGCTGGGCCAGAAACAGTATGCGGCGATCATCGATCACGGCGTCACGATGGCGAAAAACGTGGCGGAGTACGTGAAGTCGCAGCCGACGCTGGAGCTGGTGATGCAACCGCAGCTGGCGAGCGTGCTGTTCCGTTCCCGTCCGGCGCAGATGGCGCTGAGCGACGCGGCGGCTATCGCCCTGCTCAACCAGCGTGTCGGCGATGCTCTGCTGGCTTCCGGCCGCGCTAACGTTGGCGTGACCGAGCACAACGGTGTCACCTGCCTGAAGCTGACCCTGCTGAACCCGGTGGTGACGCTGGATGACGTGAAGGTGCTGCTGAACCTGGTGGAACGCACCGCTCAGGAGCTGCTGGCGCAATAACCTGCCTTAGCGAGGCGGCGCCTGCCGCCCCGCTGTCAGCCTTGCCTGCAATAAGCCGATAATGTCCTTATCGGCTTTTTTATTTCTTTCCGCGCCACTGACGTTCTCTGCTCCCTGGCTGGTCGCAGGGCCCGTTGACGCCTGCCTTTCTCGATGCCACAGTACTATCCCGAGAATAACAACGTTCAGGATGAACATCCTGAAAATAAGGATGATGATGGAGAAACGCTTACCGGGGCTGGATCTCGACGCCCTGCGCAGCTTTGTGACCGGCATGGAGTGCGGCAGCTTCGCCCAGGCAGCGCAGCGCCTGTCGCGTTCCACTTCCGCCGTCAGCGCCCAGCTTAAAAAGCTGGAGAGCCAGTGCGGTGCGGCGCTGGTGGCCAAACAGGGGCGGCATCTGGTGCTCACCGCGGAAGGCGAAAAGCTGATGAGCTACGCCAGACGACTGCTGGCGCTCAATGATGAAACCCTGCGCGCGCTGCAGGGCGAGCGGCTCACCGGCGAGATCCACCTTGGTATGCAGGAAGATTTTGGCGAATCGCTGATGCCGGGGATCCTTGGGCAGTTTAAACGGCACCATCCGCAGGTGCGGATAGTCGCCAGGGTGGACCGCAATACTCCGCTACGCCAGGCGCTGGCGGAGGATACGTTGGATCTGGCGCTGCTGTGGCAAACCGAAGATCAGGGCCCCGGGCTGGGTCGCTGCCCGCTGGCGTGGATTGCGCATCCTGACCTGGATATTGGTGCTCTGCTGGCGTCCGGTGAGCCGCTGCCGCTGGTGATGTTCGATAGCCCGTGCCTGATGCGCTCTCGCGCTATTGCCTGTCTCGATGCCGCGGGGATCCCCTGGCAGGTGGTGTTCGTCAGCCACAGCCTGAACGGCATCTGGGCGGCGGTACAGGCTGGCCTGGGGCTGACGATACGCACCCGCATTGGCATGCCCGGCAACCTGCGCACCGTCGCCGGGCGACTGCCATCGCCAGGGAGCCTGGCCGTTAACCTGCAACAAACCACGCGAGAGGGACAGCATTCCGCCGCCGTGGCGCTGCTCGGCGAGCTAATGACCGAGGCCCTGCAGGGGTGGGTCGAGATGTGACAGTGTCACGCCACTTCCATTCACCCTAACCCTCTCCCTGAAGGGAGAGGGAACCGTCCGGCAGTCACCGGCAAGGGGCATTCTGCGCCGTTCCCGCTTCAATGCCCGGTGGCGACTGCGCCTTAGCGGGCCTACATTCTCCCTGCGCACTCGTGTAGGCCGGGCAAGCGTAGCGCCGCCCGGCAATGGGCATCCAGCGCCTCTCCCGCTTCAATGCCCGGTGGCGACTGCGCCTTACCGGGCCTACATTCTCCCTGCGCGCTCGTGTAGGCCGGGCAAGCGTAGCGCCGCCCTGCAATGGGCATTCTGCGCCGTTCCCGCTTCAATGCCCGGTGGCGACTGCGCCTTACCGGGCCTACATTCTCCCTGCGCGCTCGTGTAGGCCGGGCAAGCACAGCGCCGCCCGGCAATGGCCATTCTGCGCCGTTCCCGCTTCAATGCCCGGTGGCGGCTGCGCCTTACCGGGCCTACATTCTTCCTGCGCACTCGTGTAGGCCGGGCAAGCGCAGCGCCGCCCGGCATCAGGTATAGGGGCTCGAGGGATCCGTCCGCCCGACGTCTACACCGCGGGTCAGGCTTTGCTCTCCTGCAGTAGCTGCTGGATCACCTGCTCCTGGCGGGCATAATCCCCTTCGCCGAAGGCGGTATAACGCAGCTGTCCGCGAGCGTCGAAAATGTAATGCGCCGGCCAGTACTGATTACCGAAGGCGTTCCAGATGGCGTACTCATTATCCGCCACCACCGGGTAGGTTATCCGCCAGTCTTTCACCGCCTGGCGCAGCAGAGGCAGCGAACGCTCCCAGGGATATTCCGGGGTATGGACGCCAATCACCACCAGCCCGGCCGCGCGGTATTTGTTCGCCCAGTCGCGTACGTAAGGCAGGGTATGCTGACAGTTGATGCACTCCCGGGTCCAGAAATCCACCAGCACCACTTTGCCCTTCAGACGCTCCGGGGTTAACGCCGGGCTGTTGAGCCACGCGCTGCCTCTCGCCAGGGAGGGCATCGCGCTGCTGGGCTGCGGCGCGGCGATGGGCTGGAGGATGGTCTTTTGCTCCGGCTGCGGCAGACGGGCGGCCAGCCGCTGCTCCAGCGCCTGACTCCATCCTCCCGCGCTTTGCAGATAGCGATCGCCGCCGCTGGCGATCAGCGCCACCGAGGCCAGCATCGCCACCCCCGCCAGCCGGCGCAGCCGTTCGCCGAACGCCAGCCCGCGACGCAGTCGGGCGATCAACGCTGCACCACACCACCCCAGCAGGAATAACATCAGCGCCCCGCCGCTGCCGTAGGCCAGCAGCAACCCGCCGGTGGTCGCCTGCCCCGGATGCACAAAGCCCAGGCTGAGTATCGCCCCCAATACCGGCCCGGCGCACGGGGCCCACAGCAGGCCCACCGCCAGCCCGGCCAGCAGCGATCCGATCCAGCCGCGCTGGCGTGAGCTGGCGTTGTTAAGCTGATTTCCCAGCGCCACCAGGGGTGAAGTCAGCCGCTGCGCGACGCGCTGCGAAAGCAAGCTCAGCCCGACAAGGGCGAAGAACGCCAGCGCCAGGCCGCGGCCAGCCAGAGTCAAATTCACCACCCAGCCGCTGGCGACCGTCACCAGCCACGAAACCGCGCCGAACATCAGCGCCATTCCAGCCAGCATAATCGCCAGCTGCCCCCGGCGGCCCCGGACGCTGGCGAACAGCAGCGGGATCACCGGCAGTGTACAGGGGCTCAGCAGGGTTAACATCCCGCCCAAAAATGCAATTAATATCGACATCGCCTTCTCCTCATTATGCCGTCGCTACCCAGAGTGGCAGCCACGACATTAGAGCAAGGGCATGTAAGGCGGATGTGTCGGGAAAGCGAGAGAATTGTCGGCTTAGTTATCCGTCTGCGCCGGAGATACAGCAGGATACAATCCCGCCGCGGCAAGGCGAACGCTGGCGTCCAGGCCGCCCTGCGGGCGGTTGGTCAGACGCAGCATGCCGTTCATCTGGCTGACCAGCTGCGCAGCAATCGCCAGCCCCAGACCCGTGCCGCCAGTATCGCGATTGCGCGAGTCCTCCAGGCGATAAAACGGCTGCAACACCGCCTGTAGCGAGGCCTCCGGGATCCCCGGCCCCTCATCCAGCACATGGAGAGTGATATCCCCGGCGGCGTCGCGGGTCAGGGTTACTGTGACCGTCGTACCGAATTTCAGCCCGTTATCGATAAGGTTGGTCATCACCCGACGCAGGGCCTGCGGTGGGATCCACACCACCCCGGCGGTCTCCTCGGGGCAAAAGCGCACCGGCCGGCCGACATCGGCATAATCGCAGACGATGGTGTCGAGAAAGGCGTCAAGGTTCAGCCGCTGGCGCGCCTCCGCCAGCGGTTGCGAGGTGCGGGCGAAGGCGATGCCCTCCCGCACCAGACGGGTCATATTGTCGAGATCCTGCAGCAGCTTATCGCGCAGTTCCGGCTGGTCGGCCATCTCCACCCGCAGCTTCATTCGGGTGATCGGGGTTTGCAGATCGTGGGAGATGGCGGCGAGGATCCGCGCCCGCTCCTGCAGATGGTCGTGGATGCGCGCCTGCATCGCGTTAAACGCGCGAGCGGCACGGCGGACCTCTTCCGGCCCCTGCTCGGCCATGGTTCCCGCCGTGTCGCTGGCCGGTTCAAGGGCGTCCACTGCGCGGGTAAAACGGGTGATGGGCAGCAACACCTGGCGAACAGCATACCAGGCGCAGGCCAGCAGGAGAACAAACTGAGCAATCAGCACCACCGGCAGCCAGCGGGCGATGGCCGGTAGCTTCGGCCACAGATCGAGAGTCAACGGGGCGCCGTCGTGGAGGGTAATATGGGCCTGAATATGCTGCCGGGGGCCGGGGATCGTCACAATACTGACCGGATACTGCGCGCTCAGCGCCTCCTGCAGGGAGCGGGCCGCGTCCCGGGCACGCCAGCTGTCCGGGTAGTCGCCGCGCTCTCCGGCGCCCAGCAGATAGCGATAGTTGCCGCGCGCCAGCTTCGGCAGCCATTGCGGGCGCTCAGCGGCCGGCAGACGGTCGAGGATCGCCACGCTGGTGGCGACATCGGAGGCCAGGTTGTCCAGCATCACGCTGCGGGCGCTGCTCATGCGCTCATAAAACAGCAGCGACAGGGTTAAAGTATTCGCCAGCAGCAGCGCCAGAAACAGCAGCGCCATCAGCCTCGACTGCAGCGAGGCGGGCCAAAACCTCATTCATGCCTCTCGCGGATGGAGACCGGCACCGACAGCACATAGCCTTCGCTGCGCACCGTTTTAATGTAGGCCGGCTCGCGGGCATCCTCCCGTAGCCGCTGGCGCAGTCGGCTCACCAGCAGGTCAATTGACCGCTCAAACAGTTCCGCGTCGCGTCCCTGGGTCAGATTCAGCAGCTGGTCGCGGTTCAGCACCCGTTGGGGGTGGTCGAGAAACACCCGCAGCAGCCGATACTCCGCCCCGCTGAGGGCGACGATGGCGCCGCTGTCATCCAGCAGGTGGCGGGCGGCAGTGTCGAGCAGCCAGTCGCCAAAGGCGATCAGCCTGCCCGCCTCGGTGATCTGCAGATTGGGCGGCAGCGCCCGGGTACGGCGTAAAATAGCTTTGATGCGCGCCAGCAGTTCGCGGGCCACAAAAGGTTTAATCAGATAATCGTCAGCCCCCATTTCCAGGCCGAGGATCCGGTCGCTGTCATCAGTGCGGGCGGTGAGCATCAGCACCGGGATATCCTGCTGCGGGTTGGCGCGCAGCTGGCGACAGAGCGTTAAGCCGTCCTCGCCCGGCATCATGATATCCAGCACAATCAGGTCAATTTGATGATTTTTGAGCACCGACCACATGGCTTTGCCGTTCGCCGCGCCGCTGGCGCGATATCCCGATTTTTCCAGATAGTCGACAATCAGTTCCCGAATATCGCGGTCGTCATCGACGACCAGGATGTGGTCAATACGCTCCAAAGGGTGCTCCTGCGGCAAAATTAACTCTTCACAAGCATAAGCCGTGTTGCCGGAAGCGCAACGTCGCGCCGCCGGCAAGGTGCGGGTTACAAACGGTCGGCGTCCACCACCGCCTGGACAAAGTCTGCCGGGTCCTCCTGCGGCGGATTATGGCCCACCGCCCCCTGCAGATCCCGGTGTTCATATTTCCCGGTAAATTTAGCCCGGTAGCTGGCGGGAGCCGGATGCGGCGCGCCGTTATTCGCCCCTTCAAGGGTGATGGTGGGCACGGTTATCAGCGGCAGCGCCGCCAGCCGTTGTTCATAGCCGGCATACTTCGCTTCCCCCTTCTCCAGCCCCAGGCGCCAGCGGTAGTTGCTGATGGTGATCGCCACGTGGTCCGGGTTATCAAGCGCCCGGGCGGTTCTGGCAAAAGTCGCGTCGCTGAATTTCCACTGCGGCGACGCCTGATGCCAGATAAATTTCGCAAAGTCGTGGGTGTTCTGCCGGTAACCGGCTTCGCCGCGCGGGGTGGCAAAATAGAACTGATACCACCACGACAGCTCCGCCTGCGGCGGCAGCGGTTTTTCGCCAATCTGCTGACTGCTGATCAGATACCCGCTCACCGAGACCAGGGATTTCACCCGCTGCGGCCACAGCGCGGCGACGATATCCGCCGTGCGCGCGCCCCAGTCAAAACCGGCCAGATCCGCCTGCCTGATGTTCAGGGCGTCCATCAGATGGACAATATCGGCCGCCATCGCCGACGGCTGACCGTTACGCGGCGTGCTGGCGGAGAGGAAACGGGTCGTGCCGTAGCCGCGCAGATACGGCACAATGACCCGGTAACCCTTCTGCGCTAAAGCCGGCGCCACCTGAGCATAGCTCTGAATATCGTAGGGCCAGCCGTGCAGCAGGATCACCGGCTGGCCGTCGCGCGGGCCGATATCCACGTAGCCTATATTCAGGTCGCCGGCGCGGATCTGGTGGATCTTGTCGAACGCCCCCGCGTCTTCCGCGGCGCAAACGGCAGCGGACCACAGGGTGGATAACCCCAGCGCCGCGGCGCTGGTATAGCGGATCAGGGATAATCTGTTCATCACTTTCTCACCTTTTATCATCATCAAGAGAGTACGTGACCAGTTAAGCGGAAATTTGTATCTGCCATGTGCCCGACCGGGGCCGTTTTTATCTCTTAATGTCAGCGCTGCGCCGCGGGATACAGTGTGATACAGAGTCGAGGTTGGCAATTGTTGCGGGCATGTGAATTTCTGCTTGCCCCGGGGCATAAATCCGTTACCGTGGCAGGCATTTTTCACCACTTAAGAACGCAGGAACCCGCTATGGCGATTTTTGATGGTCACAATGACCTGCTGCTGAATCTCTGGCTTCACCATCGCGAGGATCCGGTGAGCGCCTTCTTTGCCGGGATAGAAAACGGCCATCTCGACTATCCGCGTATCCGCCAGGGCGGGCTGGCCGGCGGCTTGTTCGCCCTCTTTGTACCGCCGCAGGAGTATATTGCCCGCGTGGCGCCGCAGTACGCCAGCCAGGCGTGGGATCCGCTGGCGATCCTCTGGCAGCAGCTGGCTATCCTCAAGGCGATTTGCGCCCATGACGCTAGCCGCGCGCGGCTGTGCCTGAGCGCGGCGGATATCGAACGCTGTCGGCAGGATAACGCGCTGGCGATGGTGGCGCACATCGAAGGCGCCGGCGGGTTCGACGCGCAAGGCGAAGATCTGCAGGCCTTTTATCGCGCCGGGGTGCGCAGCATTGGTCCGTTCTGGAACATCGCCAATCGCTTCGGCTGCGGGGTCACCGGCGCCTTTCCCGGCAGTCCGGACAGCGGGCCAGGTCTCACTCGCGAGGGCATCGCGCTCATCGCTCAGGCCAACGCCCTGAAGATGCAGATCGATGTTTCGCACATGAATGAACAGGCCTTTTGGGATACCGCCCGCCACTCCACCGCCCCGCTGGTGGCCACCCACTCCAATGCCCACGCCCTCTGCCCGCAGCCGCGCAATCTGACCGACCGGCAACTGCGGGCGATCCGCGACAGCGGCGGCGTAGTGGGCGTCAATTTCGGCAATGCTTTCCTGCGCGCCGACGGACGGCGTGACAGCGACACGCCCTTAACCACCATTGTCCGGCATATCGACTATCTTATTAACATAATGGGTGAGGATCATGTGGCTCTCGGCTCGGATTTTGACGGCATCACCCTGCCGGACGAGCTGGGCGATGTGGCCGGCTTACCGCGGCTTATCAATGCCTTGCGGGACAATGGCTATGATCAATTGGTGCTGGATAAGCTGTTGTGGAACAACTGGCTACGGGTATTAAAAAATGTTTGGCAACAATAGGTTATATTGTAAACATAAAGTTAATTCCTTACATATTCCGGGTTGATCTCTCTCCCGGTGAAGCGCAATATGCGGCAGCCGTCACAGATCCACCATTATCCGTGAGGCCTGTCGTCATTTTTAAGAGGAACAAAACATGTGGAAGAAACCTGCTTTTATCGATTTACGTCTCGGTCTGGAAGTGACGCTGTACATTTCTAACCGCTAGTCGCCCCGCCCGCCGTTCGCGCGGGCATCTTCATTCATTACCCGGTCCGTCTTCATGTTAATTAAAGTCCTCGGCTCCGCCGCCGGCGGCGGTTTCCCGCAATGGAACTGCAACTGCGCCAACTGTCAGGGCCTGCGCAACGGCACCATTCAGGCCAGCGCCCGCACCCAGTCGTCGATCATCGTCAGCGATAACGGCAAAGAGTGGGTGCTGTGCAATGCCTCGCCGGATATCAGCCAGCAGATTGCCCATACCCCCGAGTTAAATAAACCCGGCGTGCTGCGCGGGACGTCTATCGGCGGCATTATTCTCACCGACAGCCAGATCGACCACACCACCGGGTTGCTGAGCCTGCGCGAAGGCTGCCCGCACCAGGTGTGGTGCACCCCGGAGGTTCATGAGGATCTCTCCACCGGCTTCCCGGTGTTTACCATGCTGCGGCACTGGAACGGCGGCCTGGTGCATCATCCCATCGCCCCGCAGCAGCCTTTTACCGTTGACGCCTGTCCTGATTTGCAGTTTACCGCAGTGCCTATCGCCAGCAACGCGCCGCCCTATTCGCCGTATCGCGACCGGCCGCTGCCGGGCCATAACGTGGCGCTGTTTATCGAAAACCGCCGCAACGGGCAGACGCTGTTCTATGCCCCGGGGCTGGGTGAACCGGATCAAGCCCTCCTGCCGTGGCTGCAAAAAGCGGACTGTCTGCTGATCGATGGCACCGTCTGGCAGGATGACGAGCTGCAGGCCGCCGGCGTCGGGCGCAATACCGGTCGCGATATGGGCCACCTGGCGCTCGGCGATGAGCACGGGATGATGGCCCTGCTGGCCTCCCTGCCGGCAAAACGCAAAATTCTCATTCATATTAATAACACCAACCCGATCCTTAACGAGCAGTCTCCCCAGCGCCAGGCGCTAACGCAACAGGGGATTGAAGTGAGCTGGGACGGGATGGCTATCACCCTTCAGGATACCGCATGCTGATCACCGACACGCTGTCGCCGCAGGCCTTTGAAGAGGCTCTGCGGGCCAAAGGCGCCTTCTACCATATTCACCACCCTTACCATATCGCCATGCATAACGGCGAAGCGACCCGCGAGCAAATTCAGGGCTGGGTGGCGAACCGGTTTTATTACCAGACCACCATTCCGCTGAAAGACGCGGCGATTATGGCCAACTGCCCGGATGCGCAGACCCGGCGCAAATGGGTGCAGCGGATCCTCGACCACGACGGTAGCCACGGCGAAGATGGCGGGATTGAAGCCTGGCTGCGGCTGGGGGAAGCGGTCGGTTTGAGCCGCGACGACCTGCTCAGCGAGCGTCACGTGCTGCCCGGCGTGCGCTTCGCGGTGGATGCCTATCTTAATTTCGCTCGTCGCGCCTGCTGGCAGGAGGCGGCCTGCAGCTCCCTGACCGAGCTGTTCGCCCCGCAGATCCATCAGTCGCGCCTCGACAGCTGGCCACAGCACTATCCGTGGATCAAAGAGGAAGGCTATTTTTACTTCCGCAGTCGTCTGAGCCAGGCCAACCGCGACGTTGAGCATGGTCTGGCGCTGGCGAAGACCTACTGCGACAGCGCTGAAAAACAGAACCGGATGCTGGAGATCCTGCAGTTTAAGCTCGACATCCTGTGGTCGATGCTCGATGCCATGACCATGGCCTACGCTCTGCAGCGCCCGCCCTATCATACGGTCACTGACAAGGCGGCCTGGCACACGACCCGACTGGTGTAATCATGCAAAAAACGTCCATCGTTGCCTTTCGTCGCGGCTACCGCCTGCAGTGGGAAGCCGCCCAGGAGAGCCATGTGATCCTCTATCCGGAGGGAATGGCTAAACTCAATGAGACCGCCGCGGCGATCCTCGAGCTGGTCGATGGCCGGCGCGACGTCGCGGCGATTATCGCCATGCTTAACGAACGTTTCCCGGAAGCCGGCGGCGTCGATGACGACGTCGTCGAGTTCCTGCAGATCGCCTGTCAACAGAAGTGGATCACCTGCCGTGAGCCAGAATAAACCCGCCGTCAATCCGCCGCTGTGGCTGCTGGCGGAGCTGACCTACCGCTGCCCACTGCAGTGTCCCTACTGTTCCAATCCGCTGGACTTCGCCCGGCAGGAAAAGGAGCTGACCACCGAACAATGGATCGCGGTCTTTCGCCAGGCGCGAGCGATGGGCAGCGTACAGCTGGGCTTTTCCGGCGGCGAGCCGCTGACCCGTAAAGATCTGCCGGAGCTGATCCGCGCCGCGCGCGACCTCGGGTTCTATACCAACCTGATCACCTCGGGAATTGGGCTAACCGAGAGCAAACTCGACGCCTTCAGCGAGGCTGGGCTGGACCATATCCAGATTAGCTTCCAGGCCAGCGATGAGGTGCTCAACGCCGCTCTCGCCGGCAATAAAAAAGCCTTCCAGCAGAAGCTGGCGATGGCCAGAGCGGTGAAAGCGCGCGACTACCCGATGGTGCTGAACTTCGTCCTCCACCGGCATAACATCGACCAGCTCGATAAAATTATCGAGCTGTGCATTGAGCTGGAAGCCGATGACGTCGAGCTCGCCACCTGCCAGTTTTACGGCTGGGCGTTTCTTAATCGCGAAGGGCTGCTGCCGACCCGGGAACAGATCGCCCGCGCCGAGCAGGTGGTCGCCGATTACCGGCAGAAAATGGCCGCCAGCGGTAACCTCACCAACCTGCTGTTCGTCACCCCGGACTATTACGAGGAACGCCCGAAAGGCTGTATGGGCGGCTGGGGATCGATTTTCCTTAGCGTCACCCCGGAAGGCACTGCATTGCCGTGCCACAGCGCGCGCCAGCTGCCGGTGGCGTTCCCGTCGGTGCTGGAGCAGAGTCTGGAATCGATCTGGTATGACTCGTTCGGCTTCAACCGTTATCGCGGGTATGACTGGATGCCGGAGCCGTGCCGCTCCTGTGATGAAAAAGAGAAAGACTTCGGCGGCTGCCGCTGTCAGGCCTTTATGCTGACCGGCAGCGCCGATAACGCCGATCCGGTGTGCAGCAAATCCCCACATCATCACAAAATCCTTGAGGCCCGGCGCGAAGCGGCCTGCAGCGACATCAAAGTCAGCCAGCTGCAGTTCCGCAACCGTACCCGCTCGCAGCTGATCTACAAAACCCGGGAACTGTAATGACGCTGGCGACCCGCACCGTCACCCTGCCGGGCGGCCTGCAGGCCACCCTGGTTCATCAGCCGCAGGCCGATCGCGCGGCGGCCCTGGTGCGGGTTGCCGCCGGCAGCCACCACGAACCGTCGCGCTTCCCCGGCCTGGCGCACCTGCTGGAACACCTGCTGTTTTACGGCGGTGAGCGCTACCGCAATGATGAACGGCTGATGGGCTGGGTGCAGCGCCAGACAGGGAATGTGAATGCCACCACCCTGGCCCGCCACAGCGCTTTCTTTTTCGAGGTCGCCGCCGAGGGCCTGGCTGACGGCGTCGCGCGCCTGCAGGAGATGCTGCAGGCGCCGCTGCTGCTCAGGGCCGATATTCAACGCGAAGTCGCGGTTATCGACGCTGAAAACCGCTTGATCCAACAGCATGAGCCGTCGCGACGGGAAGCCGCCGTGCGCCACGCCGCCATCGCGCCCGCGGCGTTTCGCCGCTTTCAGGTGGGCGACGCCGGGTCGCTGGGGGGGGATTTCCTCGCGCTACAGGCGGCCTTACGCGACTTTCACCATAGCCACTACGTCGCCCGCCGGATGCAACTCTGGCTGCAGGGACCGCAGCCGCTGGAGCTCCTCGGCGAACTGGCGGCGCGTTTCGCCGCCGGGCTTGCTGCGGGCGAGGCACCGCCGCCGGCGCCGCCGATCAGTCTGGGCGAGCCCCCTGAACAGCAGCTGGCCGTCTCCAGCCAGCCCGCGCTGTGGCGCTGTCCGCTGATCGCCTTAAGTGACAATGTCACGTTACTGCGCGAGTTTTTGCTGGATGAAGCCCCAGGCAGTCTGATGGCCGGCCTGCGCCAGCGCGGGCTGGCCGAGGACGTGACGCTGAACTGGTTGTATCAGGATCAGCACTTCGGCTGGCTGGCGCTGATTTTCGCCAGCGACCGGCCGGAACAGGTCGACCGGCAGATAACCCACTGGTTGCAGGCGCTACAGCAGACGACGCCTGAGCAGCAGCAACACTACTATCAGCTGTCCCGGCGCCGTTTTCAGGCGCTGTCGCCCCTCGATCAGCTGCGCCAGCGGGCATTCGGCTTTGCCCCCGGGGCGCCGCCCACCGGGTTCGCCGATTTTTGCGCCGCCCTGCTGGCCGCCCCCGCGGTCAGCCTGGCCTGCCAGACGCTGCCCCCCGGAGCAACGGTAGCCACCCAGGGCTTTAGCCTGCCGCTCAGCCGCTGGTCGCCACGTCCGGTTTCTGACCCGGCGCTGGCATTCGCTTTTTATCCGCAGGCCGCTGGCGAGCTCGTGGCCGAAAGCCCGGCGGAAGCCGCGCCACTGCGTCACCTCCCGTCACCGGAAGAGCCGCCGACGCTCCTGCTGCGACCGCCCTTCTACTGCTCGCCCACGCCGGCCGAAGGGCTGGCGCGCAGGGAACAGCTGCGTCCATTGCTTGCCGCCCTGCGCCATGCCGGGGGACACGGCGAGTGGCATCTGTTCGACGGTAGCTGGCAGCTGATCCTGCAGTTGCCTGCGTCCGGCCAACGGCCGGAGGCGATTCTGCAGGCCATCGTGCGGCATCTCGCGCTCCCGGTCGCCCCGCTGCCCCCACCGCCGGAGAGTATTGCGATCCGTCATCTCATGGCCCAGCTCCCCGAACGGCTGGGTACGTCAGCGCACCAGGAAGGTTGGCTGGCGGCCCTGATTGGCGGCAGCGCGAAAGATGCGCAGTGGGTAGCGCGTCAGCTGAGCCGGCTTACCGTCCCGGTTAATCCGCCGATGCCCGCTCCGGCCCCCTGCCGCGGCGGCGTCGAGCGGCTGGCTTATCCCCGGGGCGACACGGCGCTACTGGTCTTTCTTCCGCTGCCGGAAGGCGCTTCATTGGCGGCCCTGCGGGTGCTGGCGCAGTTCTGCGAGCCGCCGTTTTTCCAGCACCTGCGGGTGGAGCAGCAGATAGGCTATGTGGTGAGCTGCCGCTATCAGCGCGTTGCCGATCGCGATGGGCTGCTGATGGCGCTCCAGTCCCCGGAACGCCGTCCCGGAGAACTCCTCCGCTGCTGTAAAACCTTTCTGCGCCAGCTGGACCCCATGGATGAGGCGACCTTCAGGTTGTTACAGCAGCAGCTGGCCGCTCAGGCTCGCACCCGGGTACCGCCGAAGGTGCGCGCCCTGGACGCGCTGCGCCAGGAGTATAACTTGCCGGGGGTGACGCCGCAGGCGGCTGACGCGCTGCGCGTTGAAGAGGTGGTCGCCCTGTGGCGTGAGATGACCCGCCGGCGTCGCCGCTGGCGAGTGCTGTTCACGACAGGGAGTTAATGGCCGGGGCATCCGGGGTCAGAAAGTCGCTGACGAAGCGGGTGAGGATCGCCGCGGCCTGCGGGCTCTCCTGGACCTCGTCGTGTAACTGTTGTGGGTCGATGCCTTCCGCCTGCAGCACCGCCTCCCGGTAGCGGATCAGCGAGCGGGCAATCGGCGCGGTGAATTCCGGGTGAAACTGCGTGGAGACCGCCTGCGGCCCGTAGCGCACAATCTGGTGGGGATCGTGGGAGGATGCGGCCAGCACAGTAGCCCCCTCCGGCAAACGGGTCACGGTTTGCAAATGGCTCAAATGCGCGGGGAATGTCGCTGGCAGGCCGCTCAGCAGCGGGTCATCGACACCCCACGGCGAAAGCGCAATCGTTTTGCTGCCGCTTTCCCGCCCGGCAGGATGGTAAGCCACCTCACCGCCCAGCGCATGGGCCATCAGTTGATGACCATAGCAGACGCCGAACAGCGGCATGCCGATAGCCACCGCCTGACGGATCCAGTCGGCGGTCCGTTCGCTCCATGCCAGGCGATCGGACACCATTGCCCACGAACCGGTGAGAACCGCCACGGTCTGGCGATCCGGCGCCGGCAGCGGTTCATCTTCAAAGACCCGCACCGCGGTCAGCTGCGCCTGCCACGGCGCCAGCAGCGTACGGAACCAGTGCGGCAGATCGCCATGCTCCTCGCGGATGGCTGCCGGCGGCGTGCCGGTCTGAACCAGCAATAATCGGTTACGTGTCACCCTTCCTCCTCGCTCCGGGTCATGTTCCTGCCATCACTATGCCGCCCGGAAAGCCGCGGGACAAATAACCAATATCTATGAACGATGCGCGTCCGGAATAAGTCCAGCCGCTTACTGGGCATCGGCGCTGTCACGCTGCGGCACGTCAGCCGCCGCGGATGACGCCTGCTGCGGAACAAAGATGTGGTCCAGAATGGCGCGCGCCGTCGGTCCGGCCACCACCCCATCCCCGCCGCCGTTCTCCAGGATCAGCGCCATCGCCACCTTCGGATGCTGATAAGGGGCAAACAGGGTATAGAAGATATGGTCGCGCAGACGCACCGGGATCATTTTGGCGTTATAGGTCTGGTTTTGCTTCAGGCTGAACACCTGCGAGGTGCCGGACTTCGCCGCGATCTGGTACGGCGCGGTATGGAACAGCTTGTAGCCGGTGCCGTTGGGCAGATTCGCCATCCCATACATGCCGTTGCGCACAATGCCCCAGTACGGCGATTTCGGATCGCCCACCTGCGGCAGGTTCGCCGGCTGCTGATAACGTTCCACATGATCGCCCTGCTTCATCGAATAGAGCAGATGCGGATCCTGCACCTTGCCATTGTTCAGCAGGGTGGTGAGCGCCTTCACCATCTGAATTGGCGTGGCGATCCAGTACCCCTGGCCGATGCCGACCGAGATGGTGTCCCCCTGATACCAGGGCTTTTTATGCACCCGCTGTTTCCACTCCCGGCTGGGCAGTACGCCGGCATACTCCTCATTAAGGTCGATGCCGGTGGACTGGCCGTAACCAAACTTGCTCAGCCACTCATGGATCCGGTCAATGCCCATCTCGAAAGCGACCTGATAGAAAAAGGTGTCAGCCGACTCTTCGATGGCTTTGGTCACGTTGAGCATCCCGTGGCCGGTCTTCAGCCAGTCGCGGTAGCGGCGTTGCGTGCCCGGCAGCGTCCACGTCGGCGCGCCGAAGAAGGTGGTGTTCGGGGTGATGACCCCTGCGGAGAGCGCCGACAGCGCCATATAGGGCTTCACCGTCGAGGCCGGGGGATACAGCCCCTGGGTGACGCGGTTGATCAGCGGCCGGTCCGGATTATCGAGCAGCGATTTATAGGCCTGATAGCCGATGCCTTTGACGAACGGATTAGGATCGTAGCTGGGGCTGGAGACCATCGCCAGCACGCCGCCATCCCGGGGATCGACCACCACCACCGCCGCCCGCTGCCCCTTCAGCACCGACTCAATATACTGCTGCAGGTGCAGGTCGAGGGTCAGATAGAGGTTTTTCCCGGCCACCGGCGGTACCTCTTTCAGCAGACGCACCACCCGGCCGTGGTTATCGACCTCCACTTCCTGATAGCCAGTGGTGCCGTGGAGCGCTTTTTCGTAATAGCCCTCGATCCCCTGCTTGCCGATATTGTGGTCGGCAGCATAGTTCTCCTCTTCGCCGTCTTTCGCCAGCCGCTGCAGGTCGTTGTCGTTAATTTTCGACACATAGCCCACCACGTGCGCCAGCTCGGCGCCGTACGGGTATTCGCGCTGCTGATAGCTCTCCACCGTCACGCCGGGGAAACGGAATTCGTTAACCGCGAAGCGCGCCACCTCCACGTCGCTGAGGTCGGACTTCAGCGTCACCGCTTTATAGCGGCTGTTGTGGTGCATATCGTCGCGGAAGCTGGCGATGTCATCCGGCGTCAGGTCGACGATCGGCGTCAGGCTTTGCAGCAGCGCGGTCATATCGGGAATTTTGCTCGGGATCACCTGCAGGCGATACAGGGTAATGTTCTGCACCAGCGGAATGCCATTGCGATCGAATATCAGCCCGCGGCTGGGGGCAATGGGCAGCATCTTAATGTCGTTCTGGTTCGATCGGGTCTGGTAGAAATCATGCTGCTCCACCTGCAGATGGTAGAGGTTGACGATCAGCACGCCAAAGCAGACCACCACCAGCAGAAAAGCAATTGCGGCCCGGCGGATAAACAGCATCTCTTCCGCGGAGTGGTCGCGAATTTCATCTCTCAAAAGGGGCATTAGCGGTACATCACCTGAATCACAAGAAAAGCCAACAGCGTAACGGCCGGGAAGCATAGCCTTATCGCGGCGCCAGCCCTACTGAAAGGTTGCTAATGATCTGGCAGAAATGTTTCAGCATGTTAGAGCGTGGGAAGCCTTTCTGTGCAGGAGAAAGGCATCAGAGTGTGAGGTTAGCCAGCAACGGGGACGGCTGGCATCTGTTTACACGATCAACCCGCTTATTTTCTGGCCTCAAAAGCGATCTTTACCGCCATCCCGGCCAGTACCGTCGCCATCAGCCAGCGTTGAAATTGTTGCCAGCCCGGCCGCCGCCCAAGAAATAGCGCCACCTGCCCGGCCAGCAAGATAATCATGCCGTTCACCGCTACGCTGATGATCGCCTGGGTACAGCCTAATATTAACGACTGACTGAGCACGCTGCCGAGTCCGGGGGTGATAAACTGCGGCAGCAGGGACAAATACATGATGGCAACTTTGGGGTTCGCCAGGCTGGTGATAAATCCCATCAGAAACAGCTTACGCCCACTGTCCGCGGGTAAATCGCGCACCGCGAAGTGAGATACATCATATTGGGGCCTGGGGTTAACACCAACCCCAGCGCCACCGCGGCAAAGGCCATTAATGAAGCGAATTCAGGCATAACTTATCTCCAGATATCGGTAATGCCCAGGCGCGCGGCGACGGCGACCATGCTCCCCAACAGTATTCTGTCTTTAGCGCCAGTCACATGGTGCCTAAGTATTAGCTTATTCTGTGTCAGGCAACAACCCCTGCACCGGACATTCGCAACGGTTGCTCAACAGACAACCCTCATCTTTTTCTCGCAGTAAAATTGTCATATCTCAAACAATTAGCATTCCGATTGCCAGAATGCTGCAGATCGTTTCCTTTGCCGTCTCGTTACGTCTATGGTTAATGGTGAGGTTTATTTTACACCCTGGATCCGCCAGGTCCCATGAGAGGGTATTTCGCCCTTCGTTGAACGGAATTAGCTATTAAATCCGTAGACTCATTCAAATATCGCTTATTGGTAGCAGTGTATATCGTAATGGCATTCACAAAAGCAAACGGAGCCTGATATGAGCACGTCTAACGACCCATCCAACAACGCATCCGCCGGGAAGTGCCCTTTCCACGCCGAGACGCCAAAACAGAGCGCCGGCAGCGGCACCGGCAACCGCGACTGGTGGCCTAACCAGCTGCGTGTCGATCTGCTGAACCAGCACTCCAGTCGTTCCAACCCGTTGGGTGAGGATTTTAACTACAGGGAAGAGTTTAAAAAGCTCGACTACTCCGCGCTGAAAGCTGACCTCAGAGCGTTGCTGACCGACTCGCAAGAGTGGTGGCCGGCAGACTGGGGTAGCTATATTGGCTTGTTTATTCGCATGGCCTGGCACGGCGCCGGCACCTACCGCACCGTTGACGGTCGCGGCGGCGCGGGCCGTGGGCAGCAGCGCTTTGCACCGCTGAACTCCTGGCCTGACAACGTCAGCCTCGATAAAGCCCGTCGCCTGCTGTGGCCGGTAAAACAGAAATATGGCCAGAAAATCTCCTGGGCCGATCTTTACATGCTGGCGGGTAACGTCGCTCTGGAAAACGCCGGCTTCCGCACCTTTGGCTTTGGCGCCGGTCGTGAAGATGTCTGGGAACCGGATCTGGACGTCGACTGGGGCGATGAGAAAGAGTGGCTGGCCCACCGTCACCCGGAAAGCCTGGCGAAACAGGCCATCGGCGCCACCGAAATGGGGCTGATCTACGTTAACCCGGAGGGACCGAACGCCAGCGGCGAGCCGCTGTCCGCCGCGGCTGCCATTCGCGCCACCTTCGGCAATATGGCGATGGACGATGAAGAGATTGTCGCCCTGATCGCCGGCGGCCATACGCTGGGCAAAACCCACGGCGCAGCTGAAACCAGCCACGTCGGCGCCGAGCCAGAAGCCGCCCCGCTGGAAGCGCAGGGTCTGGGCTGGCACTCCAGCTACGGCAGCGGCGCAGGTGCGGATGCCATCACCTCCGGTCTGGAAGTGGTCTGGACGCAGACGCCCACCCAGTGGAGCAACTACTTCTTCGAGAACTTGTTTAAATACGAATGGGTGCAAACCCGCAGCCCGGCTGGCGCTATCCAGTTCGAAGCCAAAGACGCGCCGGAAATTATCCCGGATCCGTTTAATCCGGGGAAAAAGCGCAAACCGACCATGCTGGTCACCGACCTGACCCTGCGCTTCGACCCGGAGTTTGAGAAGATCTCCCGCCGCTTCCTCAACGATCCGCAGGCCTTTAACGAGGCGTTTGCCCGGGCGTGGTTCAAGCTGACCCACCGTGATATGGGGCCAAAATCCCGTTACCTCGGTCCGGAAGTGCCGAAAGAAGATCTGATTTGGCAGGATCCACTGCCGGCAGCGACCCACCAGCCGAGCGCTGAGGATATCGCCAGCCTGAAAACCGCCATCGCCGGCGCCGGCCTGTCGGTCAGTGAGCTGGTCTCGGTCGCCTGGGCGTCCGCCTCCACCTTCCGCGGTGGCGATAAGCGCGGCGGCGCCAACGGTGCACGACTGGCCCTCGCTCCGCAGAAAGACTGGCCGGTCAATGCTATCGCCAGCCGTGTGCTGCCGACTCTGCAGGCGATCCAGCGCGCCTCCGGCAAAGCGTCGCTGGCCGATATTATCGTGCTGGCTGGCGTGGTCGGCGTTGAGCAGGCGGCCGCTGCCGCCGGCGTCAGCGTTAACGTGCCGTTTACCCCAGGCCGCGTCGACGCCCTGCCTGAGCAGACCGACGTCGAGTCGTTTGATCTGCTGCAGCCGCTGGCGGATGGCTTCCGCAACTATCGCCGTATCGAAGGCGGTGTATCGACAGAAACCCTGCTGATCGATAAAGCCCAGCAGTTGACGCTAACCGCCCCGGAAATGACCGTGCTGGTCGGTGGCTTGCGCGTACTGGGCGCGAACTACGACGGCAGCAAACACGGGGTATTTACCGACCGCGTCGGCGTGCTCAGCAATGACTTCTTCGTCAACCTGCTGGATATGGCCACCGTCTGGAAAGCGGCCGATGACCACGCGGAGCTGTTTACCGGTAGCGACCGTAAAACCGGTGAAGCGAAGTACAGCGCCACCCGCGTGGATCTGGTGTTTGGCTCCAACTCTGTACTGCGCGCGCTGGCGGAAGTGTATGCCTGCGCCGACGGGCAGCAGAAGGTCGTCCATGACTTCGTCGCCGCCTGGACCAAGGTGATGAACCTCGACCGTTTCGATCTGTAATCCCCCCGCCCCGGTATCCCGCCGGGGCGTTTTTCTCACACCGCCCGCGGCAACTGTTGCAGGCGACTCCGCGTGCGCTGAATATCCTCCAGCTCCACCCCGGCCACCAGCGTCTCCAGATCACAGCAGGTCACCAACAGCAAGCGGATCTGCTTTTCATACAGCACATCAATCACGTTAATAAAGCGCTGCTGGGCCGCCGGCCCCACCGTAGCCAGCGGCGGCACCTCGTCCAGTAACCAGACGGTATAGCTTTCGCTGAGTGACAGGTAGTCCATCACCGCCGTGGCGGCCTGACAGAGCTGGGCAAAGGTGAAGTGGAGCAGAGTGGGTGACGCCGCGGCCGCCAGCAGGGTGCGATAACCTACCGCCAGCGAAACCGGTTCGGCAGGCAGCGACGGCAGATCGTACAGCTGACGCTGTTGTGCATTCGGATTAACCCACATCCGCCCGCTGCAGAAGGCATTATCGACGCTCAGATGACGCTGGCGATAATCCTCCTCACCGTTCAGCGCGACGACCGCCAGGTGGGCGCGGATCAGCGCGATCGACGGTAAAAAGCGATCGTGATATAGCGGATTGGGCAGCAGCATCTCCGGTGGATAGTTTGACGTCGCCAACAGCACAATGCCGCGCTGAAAGAGATGCTCCAGTAAGACCTTGATCAGCATCGCGTCGGCGGGGTCGTGAAGATGAAATTCGTCGAAGCACAGCAGGCGACAGCCAGAGGTCATCTGCCTCATCACCGCCTGCAGGTCGGGCGCCCCGGGGGCATTCAGCCGCTGATGTAGCTCGCGGAAGAAGTGATGAAAATGGACCCGACGCCGGGCGGCGAGCGGCAGGCTGGCAAAAAAGTGGTCGAGGATAAAACTTTTCCCCCGCCCGGTCCGTCCCCAGACATACAACCCCTGCGGCGTACCCGCCGCGGACAACAGCTGCTGGCCCAGTGCATCCAGGCGAGCGATCAGCGACAGCTGATCGTCATCAAGCGTCAGACGCGCCCGCGCCGCCTGCTCGGCCATCACACGGGTAAAGCGAAACTCAGTCGTCGTCTCTGTCTGCTCAGCATTCGACGCCATACGTCCATTGTTTAACATTCTTTTAACCTCCTGCGAGGAGGCCATTCTAGCCGCTTTCCCGCGGGTTGGCGAATCGCACAACGGGAAATACCGTCCGCGGTGATTTACTTCAATTCTTCGCCTGGCATGCGGCGAAAACCAGCATGAATCGCATTATTCACGTTGTACCGCGCGATCTTGCGCTAAAGATTGCGGCTAACGCGTAGGATTAAAAATTTAAAACTATTAACAATCAATTAACATTAGCAGGCAAACCATTCATCCTGAGGAATACAACACCATGTCTACCACCCAGGTTCTCGGCGGCGCGCCTTATGCCTCGCCAGGACAACCGCACGCCAGCTTAACCGGGCGCATTGATGCGCTGCCCGCCTCCGTCGGGTTATGGTCGTTTATCACCCTGCTCTCCCTCGGTGGCTTCTTCGAGCTCTACGACCTTTTCCAGACCGGGTATATCAGCGCAGGGCTGCTGGCCGACGGGATTTTCCACACCGGGCAGGCGGGGATATTCGGGATTGCCGATCAGGCGGCCTTTGCTTCCGCCACCTTTATGGGGCTGTTTATTGGCGCCAGTCTGTTAGCGCCGCTGGCGGACAGGCTGGGGCGCCGTCTGACGTTTATGGTGGCGCTCGCCTGGTACGGCCTCTTTTCGCTGCTGATGGCGACGCAGAGCAGCGCGGAAGGGGTGATCTTTTTCCGCTTTCTGGTGGGGATCGGCCTTGGCATTGAGCTGGTGACCATTGACACCTACCTCAGCGAATGGATGCCAACCCATCTGCGCAATAAAGCTTTTGCTTTCGCTTTCTTCATCCAGTTCCTGTCGGTTCCGGCGGTGGCGCTGATGTCCTGGATGCTGGTGCCGACCACCCTCTTCGGCCTCAGCGGCTGGCGCTGGGTGATCATCTTTGGCGCGCTGTTCTCGCTGGCGATCTGGTTTATCCGCAAAAAGCTGCCGGAGTCAGCGCGCTGGCTGGAAAGCAAAGGGCGGCATGATGACGCGCATGCGGTGATGAGTGAGATGGAAGCCCGCTGTGGTCTGACGCCGTCGCCGAAGCATGCGCATGCGGCACAGAGCGTCGTCAAACGCGGCACCTTCCGCGAGATCTGGGCGCCGCAGTATCGGCAGCGCACCCTGATGCTGATGGTGATGAACTTCTTCCAGGCGATCGGCTTCTTCGGCTTCGGCAACTGGCTGCCGGCGCTGCTCTCCGGTCAGGGAGCCAGCATCACCCACAGTCTGCTGTACGCCTTCTTTATCACCCTCGCCTATCCGCTGGGCTGCCTGTTCTGCACCCGCTTCGTGCATCGTTTTGAGAACAAGTGGCAGATTGTCCTCTCCGCGCTGATGACCGTCATCTTCGGGACCCTGTTCGCCCTGCAAAACAGCCCGATCCTGCTGGTGATCTGCGGGTTTATGATCACCTGGTCCAACGCCTGGCTGACCATCAGCTACCACGCCTACCAGGCCGAGGTCTTCCCGACCCATATTCGCGCCCGCGCCGTCGGCTTCTGCTACTCGTTCAGCCGACTCTCCACCGCAGTCACCAGCATCCTGATCGGCATTATTCTGCAATACGCCGGCACGCCGGGGGTGATTAGCTTTATCGTCGTCAGTATGCTGATGGTGATGCTGTCGGTAGGGATCTTCGGCCCCAAAACGCGGGGTATTCGTCTGGAGAATATTTGACGGCTGTCGCAGGGGCTGGCCTCAGCCAAAAATCCCCTGCGCCTCGGCGAAGCATTTTTCCGCCAGGGTTGATACCGGCTCCTGCTGGCGCATAATCAGCGCCAGCTGTGAATCGACCTGGGTTTCGGCGATCGGCAGAATGTCAAGATTATCGCTGAGCGCTTCGAGGCCGTTGTTAAGCGGCATGATGGCGCAGCAGATCCCCGCCTGCACCGCCTGGATTATCTGAAACGTCGAATCACTTTCAAAGACATATTTCGGCGTTAACCCTTTGGCCTTAAAGCTGATTTCTATGGATTCACGGTAGTGCATCCCCTTGGTCAGAAAGCCGAGGGGCAACGTCGACAGCGCCTCCCACCCCGGCGTCCCACCGCTGAAGTCGAAATGGCGTTTATCATGCAGGAGCCCCATCCGGGTTTGCGGCAACCGGGCGACCTTAAACAGGCGCTGGTCCAGATGCTGCAGATAGCAAATGCCCAGATCCAACTGGTTACGGCTGACGCCATCGATAATCTGCTCCGAGGTCATCGACAACAGGCTGAACTGCAGCGCCGGGTATTTCTCCGCCAGGGGTTTAATCAACTGCATCGGATTGAGGCTCGCCAGCGGCACCATACCGACCCGCAGCTGACCGACCATCTGCCCGCGGCAGATCGCCGCCTCAGCCGCCAGACCATCATGGGCGGCCAGCACCGCCCGCGCCCAGGCCAGGATCCGCTCACCTTCAGGGGTAAAACCCTCAAAGCGCTGGCCGCGCTGAATGAGCGTCAGGTTCAGCTCCTCCTCCAGATTACGAATGCGCATGGAGAGGGTCGGCTGAGTAATATGGCAGGCCGCCGCCGCCTGGCCAAAATGGCGCGTCTGATCGAGCGCGATCAAATACTTGAGTTGCTTAATATCCATTCTCTTTCCCGTTTGAACCCCGCCGTTCACCCCCGGGGCCGCGCACAGGTTACCAGAATGTTAGTTTCACTAGCGATAAATTCAAGCGAGGATATACAAGGCGCGGGGGCGCAGGACGGCGAGATGCCGCCCTGCACACTACCTTTTAGCGCACGCCGGCCAGCGGGCGGATCTCTTTCGAGCGCAGCGTCAGGCGAACGGGAACCGACTTATACGAAGGGGTGCCGCTCTCTTCATCCAGATAGTTCAGCGGCACCAGCACGTTGGCTTCCGGATAATAGGCCCCGACGGTGCCGGGCGCGATGCCGTAGGCTACCACCGTGATATCTTCCAGCGTCAGCTCGCTGTCTGGCAGCGCGGTATGAATATCTACCCGATCGCCATGTTCCAGCCCCTGGGCAGCCATGTCATGTTCATTCATAAACAGCACATCGCGGCGGCCAAAAACGCCGCGGTAGCGGTCATCCATCGCGTAGATGGTGGTGTTGTACTGATCGTGACTGCGCAGCGTCACCAGGCGCATCACGTCCTCGCCCTCCACCACCACGTTCTCATGCACCCCTTTGAAGACCGAGAACATGGCTTTACCGGTGGCCGTTGGCCAGATGCGCTCGGTCGGCGGTAGCGGCATGCGAAAGCCCCCGGGATGGCGAATACGCTGGTTATACTCCTCGAACCCCGGAATGGTCTGTTCGATCCGATCGCGAATGCGGTCGTAATCTTCCACCAGATACAGCCAGTCCACTTTGCTGGCCGGCAGAGTGGCCTTCGCCAGACCGGCGACAATCGCCGGCTCCGAGCGCAGCGTCGGCGAAGCGGGCTTAAGCTTGCCCGACGACGCGTGCACCATCGACATCGAATCCTCGACGGTGATCGACTGCCGGCCGCTGGCCTGCAGGTCAAGCTCGGTGCGGCCCAGACACGGCAGAATAAAGGTCTCTTTCGCCGTCAGCAGGTGCGAGCGGTTGAGCTTGGTGCCGACGTGAACGCTAAGCTCAAGGCCGCGCATCGCCGGGAAGGCGCGTTCGTGGTCAGGCATCGCCACGGCAAAGTTGCCCCCGAGGCAGATCAGCGCTTTGGCGTCACCGGCGATCATGGCCTCCAGGGCCTTTACCGCATCGTGGCCATGATGCCGCGGCGGCGTAATCCCCATTACCCGTTGCAGGCTGTCGAGGAAGGCCGCGGAGGGTTTTTCACTGATCCCAACGGTGCGGTTTCCCTGCACGTTTGAGTGGCCGCGCAGCGGACAGATCCCCGCTCCCGGCTTGCCGATGTTGCCGCGCATCAGCAGCAGGTCGGCAATCAGACGGACGTTGGAGGTGCCTTTGTTATGCTGGGTGATACCCATGCCGTAGGTGACGATGGTGGCCCTGGATTTGGCGTAAGCCACGGCGACCTGGGTCAGGGATCCACGCGTCAGGCCGGACTCCTGTTCGATATCCTGCCAGCGGGTGGCGTGCAGATCCTCGGCGAAGGCGGAGAATCCCTGGGTATGCTGGGCAATAAACGCGTGGTCGAGCACATTGCCCTGCTCCTCCTCCAGCTGCAGCAGCGCTTTGGCGATCCCTTTCAGCGCCGCCGCGTCGCCGCCGGCCCGCACCTGGTAGTAGGTCGAGGCGATCGGCGTCGAGCGCCGGGTCGCCATCTCCATCACGTTCTGCGGGTCGGCAAAACGCTCCAGCGCCCGCTCACGCAGCGGGTTAAAAACGATAATCGGCACGCCGCGGCGGGAAAGCTCATGCAGGGTGCCCATCATCCGCGGGTGGTTGGTGCCCGGATTATGGCCGATGGAAATCACCAGTTCGGTCTGGTCAAAATCGTCGAGGGAGACGGTGCCTTTGCCAATACCGATCGACTGCGGCAGGCCCACGCTGGTGGATTCGTGGCACATGTTGGAACAGTCGGGGAAGTTGTTGGTGCCATACTCGCGGGCATACAGCTGGAACAGCCACGCCGCCTCATTGGACGCCCGGCCAGAGGTATAGAACTCGACCTCATCAGGCTGCAGGCCGCGAAGGATCTCGCCGATGCGGGCGAAGGCCTGCTCCCACGCCACCGGACGCAGGGTATCGCTGGCGCGGTCGTAGACTAAAGGATGGGTTAAGCGGCCGTAGCCCTCCAGTTCGAAATCGCTCTTCGCCAGCAGGGAGGTCACGGTGTTGGCCGCGAGGAACGCGGGCGTCACCCGTTTGGTGGTCGCTTCCCAGGTCACGGCTTTGGCGCCATTTTCGCAAAACTGAAAAGTGGATTTATGCTCTTTATCCGGCCAGGCGCAGCCCGGGCAGTCAAACCCATCCGGCTGGTTAGTTCGCAGCAGCGTGGCGGGCGCCTCGAAGGCATCCATCTGGGTGCGCACAGCGATGGCCGTGGCCTTCAGCGCGCCCCACCCGCCTGCCGGGCCATCATAGGGGTGAACACCGGGCACCGCGCGTCTTTTATTGGTCATCTTTTAACTCCTGCTGCTCTGTTCTGGCCGCCGCAGCCTGAAAAAAGGCGTACGACGGCCCCGGGCGACGTGGCGTGGTTAGCACGGCGTCACCTGATTAGGATGCGGTTTCTCAAGGATAGTACGATGGGAAAGCGTAGGTACTGCGTTTGTTAACTGAATAATAACATACACAACAAATCTGTATAATTGATGTTATCTATCAGGTGTTAAATTTAACTTATTTGCAAATTTTCGCGGTTATCGTCGCTGTGCGCTGACGGATAAAAGACCCACGGGAAAGCGATGACCGGGCAGCGGAAACCGCCCGGTGGGTCTGATTCAGGTCAGATTGAAGTAACGGTCCGGACGCAGCGTCTCCGGCAGCGGATGCTGACCGGTCATGTCGAGCAGATTGCGCTCAATGGTATTGCACATGGCGTTCAGCGGCAGATCATTGGCGGCGGTACCGAAAGGATCTTCCAGCTCTTCCGCCAGCGAATCCCACGACAAAAAGGTGTAGGAGATAAACACCGAGACAAACGGCGTCATGTAGTGCAGATCGCCGACCAGCGCGAACGGCAGCAGCGTGCAGAACAGGTACACGGTGCGCTGCAGGATCAGGGTATAGGCGAATGGCACCGGGGTGGTCGCCAGCCTTTCACAACCGCCCAGCACGTGCGCCAGCTCATCGAGTTTGTTGTCCATCAGCCCGTAGGTGATGTCGCTGAGCTTGCCCGCCTCCCGCAGCTGGCCAATTTCGTTGCCGACCAGCAGCAGGATCCGGTTGGTGGGCATTGAGCTGGCGAGGATCTCCGCCACCTTGTCATCCGGCAGCAGCCGCCGCAGGTCAGCCGTCGGATCGGTTTTGCGCAGCTGGTGCTTCAGGCTCCAGCTAAAGGCCACCAGATAGCTGACGATGCGGCGATGGACATCGTGTTCGGCCGGCAGGATATTGCGCAACTGGCGTACCAGCGTACGTTCGGCGATAAGCACCGTCCCCCACAGATTGCGCGCTTCGACGAACCGGCTGTAGCTGGCGCTGTTGCGAAAGCCGAGAAAAATCGCAATCGCAATCCCCAGCAGGCTGAACGGCGCCACCGTTAAGTGGATCCCCAGCTGCTCGTACCATTGATAGCTGATAATGGCGATGATGGACATCAGCACATTAAGCAGCAGACGAAAGATGATTTTCGACAGCACGGAGCCGTGCCAGTCAAATAAGCGAAGAAACCAGTGTTGTTCTGGCCGAATGATCATTGTCTGACTTCCTGAATTACCGCTCTGGTCATTATCTCTGAATAAAGAATAGAGATTATCTATGAACCGATTGGTTTATTTTATCGTTAACTGCGATGGGCAGATCTTCGCCATTATTTAGCGATGGTAATGGCGTTTTTAGTATGGGCCTTTTTTATATTTCAGGCAATCGATGCGCGGGCGCGTTACGCCAGCAATTAAGGCTCAGGGAAAAAATAGCCGCTGAGCCAATAAAATTGTCGCTTCAGGACACCGGGGGCGCCAGGCCGCTTTCGTCAGCCCCGCATAGCGCGCTGGGATCGAGATGCACCATCACATTGAGCACCGGATGCTGCGCCAGGACCCGCTCCCGCGCCTGACGGGCAATCTGATGTCCCTCGGCTACCGACATCTCTCCCGCCACCTCGAGATGGACATCCACCAGCACCAGATCCCCCGCCTTACGGGTTTTCAAATCGTGCAGACCCGCCACGCCCGGCGTGGACTGCAGCGTGCCGGCGATCGCCCGCTGCGTCTCTTCATCGACGGCGCGGTCCATTAAATCGTGCAGCGCCGTGGCGGCGAAACGATAGCCCATGCGGGTGATCAGCAGTCCCACCGCCAGCGCGGCAAGCGGATCGAACCAGGCGAACCCAGCCAGATTACCGATAATCCCCAGCGCCACCACCAGAGATGACGCGGCGTCGGAGCGGGCATGCCAGGCGTTGGCGATGAGCAGCGACGAATTCAGCCGCGTGGCAGCCGCCAGCATATAGCGAAACAGACCCTCCTTGGCGGCCAGCGCCACCAGCGCCATCCACAGCGCCACGCTGTGCACCGCCGGAATCGTCTGCGGCTGCACCAGGTGACCTGTCGCGGACCACAGCATGCCGACCCCGACCAGCACCAGGATCGCGCCGAGGATCAGCGAGGCGCCATTCTCGTAGCGCCAGTGTCCATAGTGGTGATCGTGGTCCGAGGGGCGACGGCTCTTTTTATTCGCCACCAGCACCACCCCATCGGCGACCAGATCGGAAAAAGAGTGCATCCCATCAGCAATCAACCCCTGTGAGCCAGAGAATATTCCCACCACAACCTGAAACACGGAAAGGAAAATATTGACCACCACGCTAATAAGGGTACTCTTTCGCGCCTGCATCGAACGCTCATGATATTTATTATCATTTTCAAAATTATGTTGTGTCATTATTTCTCTCCCTTTGTGAGCGGGAAGAATAAACTGACAAGCTGAGTTTATGCTTAACAATATAAAAGCCATTGCCTTTCCGTTTAACGATATCGGCGCTGTCGATTATTAATATATTCTGAAAGGGTGGCAGGACAGGTACAACCGCGCGCGGATGGGCTATCTTATGACTGGCCCGGCAGGTCGGGCCACTTTCTCTTCACCACCACAGGAGTCAGCGATGTCAGAGATCACCTCATCCCGGCTGCGTTTTGCCATTAACCTGGGCAACGCGGTCCTGGCCCATCTCGGGGAGACGGGGGAGCCCGCAGGCCTCACCGTCGAGCTTAGCCATCGGCTGGCGACGCGCTGGGGCGTCGCCGCCGAGTTCGTCCCCTATCCTGCCGCCGGAAAAGTGGTGGCTGACGCTGGCGGTGATCACTGGGACATCGCGTTTCTGGCCATCGACCCGGCCCGGGAAGCGACCCTGCGTTTTACGCCTCCCTACATCACCATCAAGGGGACCGCGCTGGTGAGAGCCGATTCGCCCTGCCAGAGCGTGGCTGACATGGATCGCCCGGCAACCATCATTAACGTCGGGCAAAACGCCGCTTACGATCTGTGGTTAACCCGTCATCTGCAGCACGCCAGCCTGAATCGCCTTCCCTCCTCGCAGGAAGCCATTGACGCCTTCCTCGCCGGTGAAGGGGATATGGTCGCCGGTATCCGACAGCCGCTGGAGGCGGCAGCCCGTCAGCACGCTGGGGTGCGGGTACTGGCGGATAATTTTACCGAGATCCAGCAGGCCATCTGCGTCGCCAGGGCGGATGTCGCTGGCTTCAACGCGGTGAATGACGCGCTCAGCGAGTGGCGGGCGGATGGCAGCCTGGAGGCACTGATTGCCCGACAGCTGGGCAAGGCGGAGTGACCTTCACTCCACTTCCATCCGGCGCATGGCGCAATGCCAGGCGCCGTTGCGTACCGAGGCACGGAGCACACGGGCCACGCCATGCACCATCAGGCGCGTCGTGCGCCGCTGCAGCGGCGTGAGCGGCAGCCCCAGCATCTCCTGCGCCCATTCCGGCAGCAGATCGATCCCGGCGCGCATCATGACCTGACCCACCGGCTGGCTCAGCCTACCCGGCAGACGAGTAGAGAGCAGCACCTCGGCTACCTCCCGGGTACGTTCGTCACAGCGCAACTGCGGACGCATCGCCTCGAGATAGTCCGCCACTTCCTGCGGCGTCTGAGGGATGTCCTGGGCCCCCAGCCGGCGGGCGATTTCCGCCGACTCGCGGAAATAGTCCTCCTGGCGCTCGGCGCTGACCACCGTCCGCTTGTAGCGCAGGTGGGAGGCCATAAAGCGACTGCACTCGGCGACGTGCACCCAGGTCAACAGCGCCGGGTCGCTGGCCTGATAAGGCGTTCCGTCCTTATCCACCCCGCCGATCCGCTGATGGATCCCCTGCACTTTGGCGATGAGCCGCTCGGCGTCGGGGGTAGTGGCAAAGGTGGTGGCGGAAATAAACTGGCTGGTACGGCGCAGGCGGCCAAAGATGTCCTCACGGAAACGGGAGTGATCCCAGACGCCGGCCAGCGCCAGGGGATGCAGCATCTGCAGCAGCAGCGCGCTGATGCCGCCGCAGAGCATCGAGGTAAAATCGCCGTGTACCTGCCAGATGGCCGACTGCGGACCAAACAGCCCTGGCTCCCCTTTAGGCTGTTCAAAATCGATCTCTTTTAGCGCCATGCCGGTCAGGCCGAGCACCTGCGCCTCGATCATCCCGCGAATGCCGATCATGATGGTGTCCCTTACGTTCAACTAAAGGACAAAAGATACCACTATTGGGCAGGCAGGGAGAGATATCGCGGAGAGGGTGCCCGCTGCACGCGGGCACGACAGCTTACGGATTCAGCTGGTAGTCGAGGGTGATATTGGCTTTCAGCACCTGCGATACCGGGCAACCGGCCTTCGCTTTCTGAATGATCTCATCGAACGCCGCCGGCGCAACGTCCGGCAGAACAATCTGACTTTGCAGCGCGATGTCGGTTATCGCAAAGCCGCCGTCGGTTTTATTGAGGGTGACCACCGCCGTCGTGTCGATTGACGTTGCGGTATAGCCCTCTTCGCTGAGCATCAGCGACAGAGCCATTGAGAAACAGGCGGCATGCGCGGCGCCAATCAGCTCCTCAGGGTTAGTGCCTTTCACCCCTTCAAAACGGGTGTTAAAGCCGTAGGGCTGCTGGCTCAGCGCCCCGCTCTCTGTCGACACGGTGCCTTTGCCATGTTTCAGATCGCCTTCCCAGTGCGCCAGCCCTTTCTTATGAATCGCCATGTGACTCCTCCTGTGATGATGTCGAACAAAAAGTATAGTGCGTGATGCCGAACCTGCGCCTTTTCTGCGGCCTGGGCATCACTGTGCCCTTAAGGATCTCGTGGTCAGCCTCGCTAACGGCCATCGTGTGGATGATAAGGATCGGTTTTGTCGTCCTTGCTGTCGTCCCGTTTACGCGGCACTTCGCCATGCTCGGCAGGCGCTTCTCGCGCAGGATGCTTTCCGCCCTGCTCGCCTTGTTTACTCATATCGGTATTCTCCGCTTGCGTAGGTTACTTAGGCGACTGCTTGAGCAGACGATCGACACGCACCACCGGCGGCGTCATTTTGCGATCGAGGCTGCCGTTGATGCTGACCAGATCGTCAGGCTCTACGTGCTGTTCGTTAAAAGCGGCGGCCGGAATGATGGCGGTGATGGTGCCGCTTTTATCGCGAAACTGATAACGGTCATTTTCCCCTCGGGTGAGCAAATTACCGCGCAGTGAAATAGTCGCGCCATCGTGCATGGTTTTCGCCTGCTCAACGGTCATGATCCGGCCATCCTCGACGCCGCGATAGCCGTCATCCAGTTTGTGCGGCGGCGGCGGTGCGGCATCCTGACTAAAACCGCCCTTATCCTCCGCCTGTGCAATACCCACGGCGAGTACACAGGCCATAGCGAGCGCTAATTTTTTCATCATCCCTCCGTCATTTTATAAGTGATTAGAATAAAGCCTGGCTGAGGCTATCCACTTTTACAAAGTCAATTGTTCTGGTATCGACTAATATAAGAATGTCCTTATCGTTACGCTGTTGCCGAAACGAAACGCGGGGGAAATAATAATGATTAAGAATCAACAGGATTGTCCCATCGTTGACGAAAATGAACGAGCACTACGCTTCGAATATCGATTCCGGCGCTATGGAATAATTGTTCTGAGTCTCATCATTCTTACCGCACTAAGCGGTCTGTGGTCCTCCGGTTATTTCAGTGAAGCGCACCGGGAAAGTGACACAGGTGAATTAAGCGTCGATTATCAACGCTATGCCAGACTGATGAGTGAAACCGAAGTGAATATCCAGATTAAACCCGATGGGGGGAATGAAAACATTATCAGCTTCACCGCCCCGTTTTTATCGCGCTACCAGGTCGGTGATATCCGCCCACAGCCGGATAAAATGTACAGCGCCGAGGGGAAATTATACCTCGTGTATCAGCAAACGGCCAACCGCTTGCCGATGTCGGTGTGGTTATCCATTACCCCAAAAACAGCCGGCAATATTTCCCTGCAGGCGGCAGTGAACGATCGCGCGCCTGTCACCTGGAACCAGTTTGTCTATCCCTAGGAGTGGCTATGGAAATGGTCCTCAGAGCCGCAGCAATCTATTTTATCCTGTTGATTATTTTTAAGATTGCTGGAAGAAGAACGCTGATGCAGTTAACCAACTTTGATCTAATATTGCTGCTGATAATTAGCGAAGCCACCCAACAGGCGATGCTCAGCACAGACTATTCCGTCACCGGTTCGATGCTCACCATCGTCACTCTGGTGGGTGTTGATATTTTATTCGGCTATATTAAGAAACGCTTCTCGCAGGCGGAAAATTTCATTGATGGCAGCCCGGTTATTGTGGTGGAAAATGGTGCTGTCATCGACGAAAAGATAAATCTCGTCAATATCTCTGTCGATGATATCCTGCTGGCAGCCAGGCAGCACCATGGGATTTATGAGCTCAAAGCGATCAAATTCGCTATCCTCGAGCGTAACGGCCAGATATCCATTATTCCTGAAAAGGAATAGTCTCAATTTTATTTATCGCGCTCCGGTTGTTTATCACCCGATTCCGGGGCGCGGGTGGCGTCATCCTCTTCTTTTTCAACGCTAAGCATATTTAATGTCACCATTTTTCCTCCTCGCGGGTTGTCAGGGTTCTAACAGATTATAGAACGTCCTCGCCGATGCAGGCACGATCCAGCCAGCGTCACCCGGATATGTCGCCTGATTCACACTGCGGTTATTCCAGGATATTTCCCACCTCGTCATTGTCATTTGTGAGGAATAATTAACCGATCCGTGCAGTTAATATTGCGCTAGCCAAAAAGAATGAGGTCACTATGTCTGTGATGGTAATTACCGGCGGAACCGCGGGGGCGGGTAAAGCCGCCGCGCTGCGTTTCGCCCGCGCAGGATATCACGTGGCGCTGATCGCCCGAGATGAGACGGGTCTGCAGGAAGCACAGCTGGCCTGCGAACGGTTTGGCATTAAAACGCTGGCCATTAGCGCCGACGTCGCCGATGCCGGGGCGCTGCAGCGCGCTGCCGCCGAGGTGGAAGCCACACTCGGCGCGATAGACGTTTGGATCAACAACGCCATGACCACCGTCCTGGCCCCCTTTCGTCAGATGAGCGAGGAGGAATTTCGCCGGGTGACGGAGGTCACCTATCTCGGCTATGTCAATGGCACCCGCGCGGCGCTGGAGGTGATGACGCCTCGGGATCGGGGAGTGATTATTCAGGCCGGCTCGGCGCTGGCCTGGCGGTCGATTCCCCTGCAATCGGCCTACTGCGGAGCCAAGGCGGCGATCCGCGGCTTTACCGATGCCGTGCGTACCGAACTGATGCACGAGCAAAGCCACATCCAGTTGACCATGGTCCAGCTGCCGGGGATGAACACCGCCCAGTTTGGCTGGGCGCGGAATAAAATGGATCAGGCCATGCAGCCGGTGCCGCCGATCTATCAGCCGGAAGTCGCCGCCGAGGCTATCTACAGCGTTATCCAGCGTCCGGTCAACGAGCTGTGGGTCGGGAAAAGCACCATCCAGTCGATCCTCGGCCAGGTCTTCTTCCCTCGCCTGCTCGATCGGCTGATGGTGAAAAAGGCGTGGGAGGGACAGTTTACCGGCCAGCCGAAACCGGCAGAGCATCAGGACGACCTGTTCACGCCGGTGCGCGGCAATCACCCCGGACACGGCCCCTTTAACGATGGCGCGCGGCGTAAAGCGGTGACGATCAGCGCCGATCTCCCGGGAAAAGTGGCTGCCGGCGTCGGAGTAGCGGTGGCGACGATGGCCCTGCGGGCGTTGTTCCGTCGTTCCGGGAAACGGCGCTAATCCAGGCTCCGGCTGAACCAGCGGTACCCATACCCGGAAAGCGACAGCCGCGCGTCATCCCCGCCGGTCAACCTGTCCCGATAGTATTTATCTTCCAGTATCGGGCTCCAGTAGCTCCTGGCCAGCGGCGGGAGTTGCACCTCTACCGTCTGCTGGCTGCAGTTCGCCAGCATCAGCACTTCCCGCGATTCGCTGCGATAGCACAAGCCCAGCACCGCAGCAGGTTTCACCGCGAGGATGGCGAAAGGAATGGAGCCCGGCTCGGTATATTCCGCCCGCGCCAGCACCATGTTGCGCACCCGGTTCAGCAGCGATCGGGGGTGGCGTAGCGCCGTTTCGACATTGATCCGCTGGTAGCGCCACCGCCCGCTGGCTATCGGTTTTACCGGCAGATCGTCCCGCGCCGCCCGGGAGAAGCCGCCGTTGGGCGCCGCCGACCACTGCATCGGCGTTCTGACCGCATAGCGCTCCGGTAAACGCAGATCGTCTCCCATGCCAATCTCGTCGCCATAGCGCATCACCGGCACGCCGGGCAGCGCCAGCAGGATCGCATGGGCCAGCGCCATGCGCCGGGTATCGCCATCCAGCATCGGCGCCAGTCGCCGGCGTACGCCACGCTGGTAAACGGACATGGATTTATCAGGGGCAAAGGTGCGGATAACCTGGCGCTTATTGCGTTCGCCAATCCCCTCGAGATCCAGTTCATCATGGTTACGCAGCCAGTTGACGAAGCAGCACCCGTCCGGCGGGGTCACCATCGCCTGCAGAGCCTTCACCACCGGGGCGGCGCGCTGCTGCGCCAGACTGAGGTAGAGGTATTTGTTAAGCCAGAAATTGAGCACCATCTGCAGCCGATCGCCGTGGCCAAAATAATGGCGGTAATCTTCTACCGCAACGTCTACTTCGCCCAGCAGTATCGCATCGGGATTGAGGCGCTGAACGACCTGCCGGAGATGGGTCAGGAGCGGGTAGCCGCGCGCCTCGTCACCCTTCCCGGCCTGTTTCACCAGATGCGACGCGGCATCGAGGCGAAAACCTGACACTCCCGCCTGCAGCCAGAAGGTGATGATGTTTTCGATTTCAGCGATCACCGGCGGATGAGCAAGATTCAGATCCGGCTCATGACGATAAAACATGTGGCGATAGTATTGCCCGGCCTGTTCGTCCCAGCGCCAGACGCTCTCCTCGACGCCGGGAAACATGGGGGGATCGTCCTTCTCCGGCGGCCTGTCGGCCCAAAGATAGTATGGCCGCCACGGCGACCGGGGATCGTGCCTGGCCGCCTGAAACCACGGGTGCTGCGCGGAGGTATGCTGGATCACCAGCTCGACGATGACCCGCAGTCCCAGCTCCCGGGCGCGGGCAATCAGCTCAATGACGTCGGCAATGGTGCCAAATCGCGGGTCAGGCTGCAGATGATCGCTGATATCATAGCCATCATCCTGCAGAGGGGTGAGATAGAACGGCGTCAGCCAGAGCACCGTCGCCCCGAGGCTGCGAATGTAATGTAGCTTTTGGCGAATACCGGCGAGATCGCCGTAGCCGTCACCGTTAGCGTCATAAAACAGTGAACTATCAACCTGATAAATGACCGCTCTGTGAAACCACTGTTCCCGTTGCATCACTATCACCTTGCTTATTCACCCTGACGGGTGGCCCGTCACTCTCCAGCAGATTCAGCGCGGTTTACGTCCACCCCTCGCCGTCGGCCGGGGTTTGGCGACAGGCGATACGGTAGCGTGCTCCGCTGAAGGCGCCCGATTCGCCACCGCGTCCACCAGAGCCTGCTGTCTGGCGGTTAATTTCAGAGGAACCTGTTCCTCGACAGCATGAAGCGCGATCGTGTGGCGTTTAACCATAGTTTTTCTCCGGCGGCTTATTTTCCGGCCTCAACGCCAGGCAGTTCAGCACGATGCAGAAATTGCCCGACGATCGTCGGCTGATGATGAAGCAGCCAGTCAGCCATGCCTCGCTCCTCCGCCAGCATCGCCTCCAGGGCGTGGATGGCATGGTGGTCGCCCACCCGTTTCGCCGCAGTCAATAAGGCGGTATAGCAGGCGACCTCGAATTGCGCAAAAACATAGGCCGTGATAATGACTTTAATGACCTCATCGCCGGGCAGCATCATCCCAATGGACTGGCCCAACGCGGCGACCCGGCTCATCGCATCCTGCAGCGCGGAGCGGGAAATATGATTACGGGCAATGATATCCTGCAGAGACGATAATTGCCGGCGGGTTTCATAGAGATGTTGTTCAAGACGCGTGCGCAGTGGCGGATAGTTTTCACTCCTTCTGATTGCGGCGATTAATATCACTTCGGCCTGTTTTTCCATCGCATGTGCATCGCGCAGCCAGTTATGGTAATTTTCAATATCCGTCATAAATACCTCTGATAACTAATCCTTTATTTGGATGTGGGATCTTCATTCTCTTCCGCCGCCTGATCCGCCCGCGCTGCGCTATATCCGGACAAATGCCCAACGATATTCGCATAAATACTAATGAGAATGACCCACAGGACGCTGTTTTTCCACCAGATTAACGAGGGTATTGCCAATATTACCCACATCACAGCAGCGACAAGATGGCAGCGTTTAATCAATGCCGGTGTCAGTTTCATTTTTATTACCTGCTATGTTATAAATACTTAACCATTGACCAGCATATTGTTAATATCATTTACCCTTCGCGTTTCACAGATAAATATGGATTAGGCGACACGATTTATTATTACCAGCCCATATAAACAGAAACCTGCGGACCGGCAGGCCCACAGGTTTTTGTTCCGGCGCCCGTTTTAACGCGCCTCAGGCTTCAGTCATTAACTGTCACCGGCTTTACGACCACCGCCATGACTGTTCTTACCACCCTTTTTACCGGCTTCGGATGCACGTTCAGGATCATTTTTAAAGTTCCCGCCGCTGTGCTGTCCGCCTTTACGCCCGGCTTCGGATGCTTTTTCACGATCTTCTGCAAAGTTACCTGAACCGCCTCTATGCTCTGCCATAATTTCACCTTTTAGGTTTACTCGATCTCGGTTGGTAAATGGAAAATGACCCTGTTACAAATCATCACCCTCGATATCTAACACTAGAGGAATGCTCGCAGCAGTCAAATTAACGCCAGGCATTTATCCACGCCAAATGGCAAATAAAAAATAAATAACGAAGCGGCGGAAAAAATAAATACAGTGTAACTCACTTATTCACATTGGATTATCACCACTCACTATCATGAAATTTTCTCGCTCCGGCGCTTTTGTAAAAAAATGAAAATGATGGGCGTTTTTTTATTTTTTTTCATCAGCCAGACACTCCAGCCATAAAAATACTCACAATGAGGTAGCTCATCAACCATCTATAGGTGCGAAAGAATATTTTTTCACAATGTGCCACCCCTTCGCTTTTAAAAATCGCACCGTCATTCAGCCCGCCCGATAAAAATAGCCCCACCCCCGAATTAAGGATGGAATAATCCTAATTTAACATCACCAATAATAACGCAACGACATACAACGAAATTCGCCAAGGATCAGCCGGTTAAAGTCAAATAAGGCCCCTATTTTGCCAGTTAAACAAGATAGATGATCCTCTCGCGTTGTCTGGCCTGGGGTGAAGCTGACCTATCCTTAGGTCTGGCCCGTTCTGTCTGAAGGAGATGACTATGCAAGATGAAAAACCGCCAATGAAAAAATTACCCACCTCCATGTTGCCAGAAGAGACGGCTCCACGTCCGGAGTTCCCGGAGCAAGAACAAAACCCACCGGGTCTGGATGCGGAAATGGAGCCGTCACCGGACCACGGGGAGACCAGCTACACCGGCACCGGGCGGCTGGCGGGTAAGAAAGCGTTAATTACCGGCGGCGACTCCGGCATTGGCCGCGCGGTGGCGATCGCCTTTGCCCGCGAAGGGGCCGATGTCGCCATAAGCTATCTGCCGGAGGAGCAAGAGGATGCCGATGAAGTCATCGCGCTGATCAAAGCCGAAGGCCGCACCGCGGTGGCCCTGCCGGGGGATATTCGCTCAGAGTCCTTCTGTCAGTCGCTGGTGGCCGACGCGGTGGAACAACTGGGAGGCCTGAGCATTCTGGTCAATAACGCCGGACGTCAGCAATACTGCGAGACCCTCGAGGAGCTCAGCACCGAAGACTTTGACGCCACCTTTAAAACCAATGTCTACGCGCCGTTCTGGATCACTCGCGCGGCGCTGCCCCATCTCCAGTCAGGGAGCGCAATCATTAATACCACCTCGGTGCAGGCCTATAAACCCAGCCCGATCCTGCTCGATTATGCCCAGACCAAAGCCTGCCTGGCGATCTTCACCAAATCGTTAGCCAAGCAGGTGGCGAAGCGAGGCATTCGCGTCAACGCCGTGGCGCCAGGCCCTTACTGGACGGTGCTGCAATCCAGCGGCGGCCAGCCGGACGAGAAAGTGAAACAATTCGGGAAAGACACACCGATGGGCCGCCCGGGGCAACCGGTAGAGATCGCCCCGCTGTACGTCACCCTGGCATCGGATGCCTGCTCGTATACTTCCGGTCAGGTATGGTGTTCTGACGGCGGGGACGGCGTGGTCTAAATCCGTCGCCTCCGGGCCGATAACCGGGCCGGCGTTATGCCGGTCCCTCCCCAACACGATCGCCGCGCAACCCCTGCGTGGCGATTTTTCCTCTCCCGCAGCGTCTTTAGCCGGCTGCATGCTATGATATCCGCCCGCCGCTGTGCGCTGACCCTGAGGACAACTGATGAGTAATGAGATCCCCCTGAAATTTTATGACATCGTGGACGAATACGAGACCGAAGCGGCCACGCCGGTCAAAGAGACGGAACGCGATGCGCTGGCGCGCTATTTTCAACTGCTGATTGAGCGGCTGATGAATAACGAAGAGATCGATGAAGAGGCGCAGCAGGAGATGGCCCGTGAAGCGGCTATTGATGAACGCCGAATAGACGATATTGCCAACTTCCTTAATCAATGGGGCAACGAGTAAGTCTCATCGTCAGCTCACCGGCAGGGCCACCGCCCGCCGGTGTTGCCGCTGAACGCAACACCTATGTTCAGGCCCCGGCGGCAATCTCCCCCAGACGTCGCTGCAGCGCATCCAGAAACAGCGGTAGCCCATCGGGCTGATAGTCGCGGGAAAGATAGATGCCATAGACGCTCAGCGCCTTCGGCGTCCAGTCAGGGAGCACCACCTCCAGCGCCCCGCTGGCCAACGCGCTCCGCGCCTCCAGTTCGGGGAGCATCGCAATGCCGCACCCGGCGACCGCCGCCTCCAGCAGCAGAGAAGAGATCCCCGCGCTCAGATTGCCGCTCACCGCCACCGACGCCTCCTGCCCCTGCGCATCGCTGAACTGCCAGCGCTGGCCGGAAAAGTGGCTGTATAACAGACAGTTATGCTGTTGCAGATCGTCAAGCGTCTTCAGCGGGCCATGCTGCTGTAGCCAGCGCGGTGCTGCACAGAGGAGCGAACGACATAGCCCAAGGCGGCGAGCGATCGCCCCGGGCTCCGGGTTGTCGGTAATGCGAATAGCCACGTCGATGCGCTCGCCGATCAGGCTGACCGGATGGTTATTGATATCCAGCTCCAGACGCAGCTGCGGATAGCGAGCGAGGAAGTCCGGCAGCAGCGGAGAGATCAGCTGCATTGCCGTGAAGTGCGCGCAGGCGACGCGCAGCGTGCCGCTAGGGTCGGCCCGCTGACGTTCGCCGGCGATTTCATCGGCGATCCGCGTCAACCCACGGGTCTTAAGCAACACTGTTTCCCCCGCCGGCGTCAGGGTCAGCCGGCGGGTGGAACGATGGATCAGCCGGGCGCCAGCCCAGTTCTCCATCTGCTCCAGATAGCGGCTGACCATCGGACGCGACATCCCCAGCGCCCGCGCCGCGGCGCTGAGACTTCCCAGTTCGCAGATGCGCAGGTACACCTGCGCAGCAATCACTCTGTCCATCATGCCCCCTTCATCTGCACGATTTATGAAACTCAGCATCTCTTATTTCAGGAATTCTAACAAATAGCGAAATCCGTACAATGGAACGCATTCACCTGTTACTGAGAACACATCATGAAATTATCTACTCTTGCTGTTGCCACGGCCCTGTTCAGCGGTTCTGTCTTCGCGGCGCCTCTGACGCTGCAAACCTACAATCCGCAGGAAAAGAGCATCTTTGCCGTTAACTCCACCCTCGTTTCCGGCCCGCACGAAGCAGTGTTGTTTGACGCGCAGTTCAGCGTCAAAGACGGCGAAAAGCTGGTGGACATGATCAAGAAAAACGGCAAGCCGCTGACGCGAATTGTGATCACCTCTGGCGATCCGGATTTCTATTTTGGTCTTGAACCGCTGGTGAAAGCCTTCCCGCAGGCGGAAGTGGTCGCCACGCCGGAGGTGGTCAAACATATTGAAGCCACCAAAGCGGCCAAACTGGCGTACTGGGGCCCGCAAATGAAAGATGGCGCGCCGACGCAGGTGTACGTTCCGCAGGCGCTGAAGGCCAACAGCTTTACCATCGACGGCGAGAAAGTAACGATTAAGCAGCCGCAGGACTACGCGGCGTTCGTCTGGATCCCGGCGAACAAAACGATCCTCGGCGGCACAGGCGTGGCGTGGGGCATGCATCTCTGGACCGCCGACACCCAGACGCCGGCCAGTCGCCAGCAATGGCGCAATACCCTGGACCAGATGATCGCCCTGCACCCGCAGCGGGTGATCCCTGGCCATTACCTCGGCACACCGCCGGAGGGAGACAGCGCGGTGCGCTTTACAAAAACGTATCTCCAGCAGTTTGAGCAGGCGCTGAAGACGCATCAGGATTCGGCCGGGGTGATCAAGGCCATGGAGACGCAGTGGCCGGGCCTGGCGGAGACCAGCTCGCTGGAGTTAAGCGCCAAAGTTAACACCGGTGAGATGAAGTGGTGATCCCGGCGGTGCGTGAGGGAGACTGTTCTTAATCTGGCGCGCGAAGGTTGCTATTGCCCTGAAAATGGACCACCCTAGCTGAGGTCGCACAAAAAACGTGCGGCCGACTTTGGGTTACATTTCATCCGGTCACCACCGGGTTTGCCCTTGAAACCAGAACAGGATAAAGGAGTCAGAATGAAATCGAACCATCAGGCACGTCATCTTCTCGGTCTGAACTATAAGCTTTCCCAGCAGAAAAAAGTGGTGCTGGAAGGCGATGAAGAAACCACCCTCAACCACATCCATGCTACCGGCCGCAAACGCCGCGGTGGTTAATTTTCAGTCTGAGTGATGATAAACAACACCGTCCTGTTGCCAGGATGGTGTTTTTTTATGGCAATTGATTGCTTGTTTACCCGCTTGACGACCATCTGCTCTATACTCTGCCCGCTGCTTTCTACCCACCCTCGCTTATCGCCGCGCCGGGACTGTGGTCATGATCAAGGAGTTAGTGCGATGCAATTTACTCATAAGAAAAACCGTTCCCTGTACATCCCTTACGCGGGTCCCGTTCTGCTTGAATTCCCCCTCCTCAACAAGGGCAGCGCCTTCAGTCTGGAAGAGCGCAGCAATTTCAACCTTCTTGGCCTGCTGCCGGAAGTGGTTGAAACCATCGAAGAGCAAGCGGAACGCGCCTGGATCCAGTATCAGGGATTCAAAACTGAAATCGACAAACACATCTACCTGCGTAACATCCAGGACACCAACGAAACCCTGTTTTATCGCCTGATCGGCAACCATCTCGAAGAGATGATGCCGGTTATCTATACCCCGACGGTGGGCGCCGCCTGCGAACGTTTCTCCGAGATTTACCGTCGCGCCCGCGGCGTCTTCATCTCTTACCAGAATCGCCATAACCTTGACGACATCCTGCAGAACGTCCCGAACCATAACGTGAAAGTGATTGTGGTCACCGATGGCGAGCGTATTCTCGGCCTCGGCGACCAGGGGATCGGCGGGATGGGGATCCCGATCGGCAAGCTGTCGCTGTACACCACCTGCGGCGGCATCAGCCCGGCTTATACCCTGCCCATCGTGCTGGACGTTGGAACAAACAACCAGCAGCTGCTGGACGATCCGCTGTATATGGGCTGGCGCCATCCGCGCATTACCGACGACGAGTATTATCAGTTCGTTGACGACGTGATCCAGGCGATTAAGGCCCGCTGGCCGGACGTCCTGCTGCAGTTTGAAGACTTTGCGCAGAAGAACGCCATGCCGCTGCTCAACCGCTATCGCAATGAAATCTGTTCATTTAATGACGATATTCAGGGCACCGCGGCGGTCACCGTCGGGACGCTGATCGCCGCCAGCCGCGGCGCCGGTAGCCAGCTCAGCGAGCAGAAAATCGTCTTCCTCGGCGCGGGTTCCGCCGGCTGCGGCATCGCCGAGCAGATTATCGCCCAGATCGTCCGCGAAGGCGTTAGCGAAGAAGAGGCCCGCCAGCGCGTGTTCATGGTTGACCGCTTCGGCCTGTTAACCGACGGCATGCCTAATCTGCTGCCGTTCCAGAACAAGCTGGTGCAGAAGCGTGAGCATCTGCAGGGCTGGGATACCACTAACGATGTGCTGTCCCTGCTGGACGTAGTGCGTAACGTGAAGCCGAACATTCTGATCGGCGTCTCGGGTCAGCCGGGGCTGTTCACGGAAGAGATTATCCGCGAGATGCACAAGCACTGCCCGCGGCCAATCGTGATGCCGCTCTCTAACCCGACCTCACGGGTGGAAGCGACGCCGCAGAATATCCTGAGCTGGACCGACGGCGAGGCGCTGGTCGCCACCGGCAGCCCGTTTGCCCCGGTCACCCTGAAAGGCAAGCAGTACGCCATCGCGCAATGCAATAACTCTTATATCTTCCCGGGCATTGGTCTGGGGGTGATTGCTTCCGGCGCGTCGCGGGTCACCGACGAGATGCTGATGGCCGCCAGTGAAACCCTGGCGAAACACTCGCCGCTGGTGAACAACGGCGAAGGTCCGGTGCTGCCGGAGCTGAAGGATATCCAGACCGTCTCACGGGCAATTGCCTTCGCGGTCGGCAAAGTGGCGCAGGAGCAAGGCGTGGCGGTGAAAACCTCCGCTGAAGCGCTGCTGCAGGCCATTAGCGATAATTTCTGGCTGCCGGAATATCGCAATTATCGCCGCACCTCGATTTAATCACGCTCACCGGGTCGACATATCGGCCCGGTTTTTAATAACGTCAGAATAATATCTCCCGCCACAGAAACGCCTTTTTCGCCCATATTCATTCATCGTAAAAATATAAAACGGATAGCATTTGCCGCGCGCCCTCCGCTGTGCAAAATAGTTGTTTCTCACCCCCTCACAATGGAATGTGAAATGCAAAAATTAACCCCTGGCGCGAATAAAGCGAATGCTATTCTGATCCGGATTGTCTTGTTTCTTATCGGCGGTATCGCCATCATCACCGGAATGTGCCTCTTCAGCGGCGATATGTGGATGCTCACCCCGCGCGCTGACCAGTATCAGCCCGCCACCGGCGATCTGGTGGATGTCGTCATCTATGAACCGAGTAAATTTTTCTTCGCCCTGCTCTACGTGTTTATTATTACCCTGGTCTGGCTGTTGGCGGTACGTAAAATCCCCTGGCGGCCGATACAGCATCCTATATTACCGCTGATGGTACTGATTGCCGCCGGGATATTTATTTTCCTCCGTCCGGAGGTTACCCCCGGACGATATGTCAGTATTCAGTACGGTAAACACAATACCTATTACGCGTCTATATTCTGGATGAAAACCCGGTCAGGTAGTCATTCCGCTAAGCAATCAAAATATGAAACCTTTGTTGAAGCAAAAGATCCCCGCTGGCTTATCGACAGAAACAATCTTGGCCGCGCCTGGCGCTGTGAAGTGCAGCGGCATAGCCAGTTTTACACCCTGTCATTCAATGAGGGCTGGTTTCCGAACGGCGATCCGCAGATCCTTGCCAACCAGTGTAGCCAGATTGCCGATCTGGATACGGTCTCTGAAGACGAGCTTCTGGTCACTAAAACCATCAGGAGCCGTAAATGAGCCAGCAAAAAATCGTTCTGCGACCGACATTACGTCTCTGGCTGGGGCTGTTTAGCGGACTGTTGTTGGTGAGCGCCATCAGCGCCTTTCACGGTGAGTACTGGTATTTCGGCGATAAGCAGGCGTTTTACGCGGCGAAAGCCGGCGAGGTTTCGGTGCATGAACTCTATACGCCGGCAAAAATCCTCTTTGCTTTTATCGTCAGCACGATCCCACCGCTGCTGTGGCTGCTGCTGGTTAACCGTCGGACGCCGCGGCTGCTGACCCACATTCTCTCACCGGTGTTACTCCTGCTGGCGGGACTGGTGTTTTTCTTCCTGAGACCCGACGTGATTCCCGGCGGAGAGACCCCTGTCTATCGCTACGGCGAGCGGGAGCGCTACTACCAGACGGTCCGCTGGCAGAGACCGGAGCCGGGCGCGTGGCGGGATACCCGCTCTGAGTACAACGTGTATATCGAATATCGCGATCCCAAGGGATATCGCAAAGCCGACAATATTAAAAACGCCTATACCTGTGAAACCCACCGTGAGTCTCGCTTTTTGACCTTAACGACCGAGGAAGATTGGTATCCGGATGCGTATCCGAATATTCTCGATGCCCCCTGCCAGGCGATAAAGGATCCCCAGGCGCTGACGGAATATACCCGCGACCACGCCCGCTGGTTTCCCATCATGTTCTAGCAAACACATAAGCCTTCTGCGCCAACCCGGCTTCGTAGACAAAGGCGGAGCAGGCGAAAGCTGGCGGGGGCCCCCTGCCAGTTTTGTCACTGGCGTCGCTTGCTTTTCCCCACTACACTGCCACCACCCATCCACTGACTGAATAAAAAAGGAGGCCCCCCATGCTGTATTGTGAAATGTTTATTGTTTCACATGCATTAGGCAATTGCGCCAGCTCAAGCGTTATCGGTATCGTGCTGCGATAACTATGGCTTGAGCGAAGACACTTCACGCAATCCCTTCTCTCCGGCTTACCGGGTTATCGTCAGCGAGTTTTGACGAGGCATTTGCATGCCTGTAACTCTTGAGTAAGTTGACTATGAGTACATTACTAACTGCCCATGCGCTCCACGTGGAGACTGCCTTTGGGCCGCTGTTTAATACCCTCTCCTTCACCCTGAAGAAAGGCGACCGTATCGGTCTCATCGGCCATAACGGTTGCGGCAAAAGCACCCTGTTGCAGGTGCTGGACGGCTCCCTCACGCCCACTTCGGGCAGCGTCTCACTCGCCGGTCAGTGTCTGATGGCCCGCGTTGAACAGCATCTGCCGGAGGCACTGCGTTCGCAGTCGCTGTTGCAGGCCGTGCTGGCCCCGTTACCCGCCGATATACGGGAAGCGCAGCGCTGGCTGGCCGAACGCCTGCTGGCGCAGATGGGCTTTACCCCGGCGGTGATGGAGCAGCAAACCACTACCCTGAGCGGCGGCCAGCACACGCGCCTGCTGTTGGCCCGGGCGCTGATCCGCCAGCCTGACCTGCTGCTGTTGGATGAGCCCGGCAACCATCTCGATCTGCCGACTCTGCTGTGGCTGGAAAGCTTCCTGCAAACCTGGCAGGGGAGCTTCGTGCTGGTGTCACACGACAACACCTTACTGGATGCTGTAACTAATGCCAGTTGGATCCTCCGCGACCAGACGCTGCACAGCTTCGCCTTGCCCTGCAGCGCTGCCCGTCAGGCATTGCAGGAGCAGGATGAAAGCGCCGCGCTGCGTCATAAGGCCGAGCAAAAGGAGATCGACCGGGTCAGCGCCAGCGCCCGGCGCCTGGCCACCTGGGGTCGGGTCTATGACAACGAAGACCTCGCCCGCAAAGCCAAACAGATGGAGAAGCAGGTCGCCCGCCTGAAAGACGAGCAAACCGAGCTCAGCGTCGGCCCGCCGTGGCGTCTGTCATTGCAGGGGGACGCCCTGCCGGCTGACCGCCTGCTGGAGATGGACACCCTGCCCGTCGCGCCCGCGCCGGGCCTGCCATCCCTCTTCACCACCGGCGTGGCGCGCCTGCGCAGCGGCGATCGCGTGGCCATCATGGGCCGCAACGGCGGCGGTAAATCGTCCCTGCTGCGCCTGCTGTGGCAGCAGATGAAGGACGCATCGCCCCTCCCGGGGCTGCGCCTGCATCCCCGGCTGCACCCCGGCTACTATGACCAGACGCTGGAGCAGTTACCGGACGATGCCAGCCTGCTCGACGCGCTGACACCGTTCGCCCCGTCGGCCGACACCCGTAAACGGGCGCTGATCGCCGCCGGGTTTGGCTGGGCGAGACATAGCCAGAAGGTCAGCACCCTCAGCGGCGGCGAGCGGTCGCGGCTACTGTTTGTTGGCCTCTCGCTGGCGCGCTACAGTCTGCTGCTGCTGGATGAACCCACCAACCATCTTGATATGGAGGGTAAAGCGGCGCTGGCGCAGACGCTGCGCGATTACCCCGGCGGCGTGCTGCTGGTCAGTCATGACCGCCAGCTGATTAGCGAAAGCTGTAACCGCTTCTGGCTGATCGACAACGCCGGGTTAACGGAATGGCACAGCCTGGAGGAGGTCTATGCCCGTCTGCAGGCCGTGGCGCCCGCCCCGGACAGTCGACTCGCTTTGCAGAGTACGCCCGCCGGGGCTGACAATGATGAGGAGGCGCTGCTGGCGCGGCTGATTGACCTTGAGCAATGGCTGGCTGACGATATGGGCCGCAAGCCAAAACATCAAAAGCCGTCACTTCAGGCGCAGTGGCGAGAGGAGATTAACCGCCTGCTTAACCAGCTGGCGTAATCTCCATGTTCCCCCCACCGGCTAAGGCGTCACGCCCTTAGCCGGTGTTTCCGGACCGGGTAAATTGCTGCTCGGTCATTACCTTTCCCCACTGCTCTCCCTGCCATTCGCGGGTTAACGTGAAGCCAAAGGATTCATACAGTTTGCGGGCCGCGTCCAGCCCTTTAAAGGTCCACAGCTGCACCGCGCTAAACTGGCGACTATCGCAGAAAGTCATCGCCTCGCTGAGCAGACGCCTGCCGATGCCGGTTCCCCGGCAGCTGTCGTCGAGAATAAACCAGCGCAGATGCGCCTCCTGCTGGCCGAGGTCCTCGCCATCGATAGCCAGCGAGCCGACGATTTTCCCTTCGCGGATCGCCAGCCAGATCTGGTTGGCCGGGGAGGAAAGCCGGGTGGCAAATTCCGCTACGCCGCTGGCGACCTTGCCTTCAAAAAAAGCGCCAAAGTCATGATGACGGGCGTAATACTCCCCGTGCATCTGGGCAATCCGGCCGATCATCCCCGGCTGATAGCCGGTCATCAGCGAAATTTGCGGAGCCGTATCCGCGAGCGCGCTATCCCGACACTGCGCCAGCGCCCGGGCATAGGCCGCCAGTCCAGTGGCGACCGTTTGCTGCTGCGTCTCATCCAGATGGTCTAACGCCTCCACCACCTGGCGGGTACCCCAGGCGTTAATTTTCGCCACCGTATCGTGCCCCTTTGCCGTCAAGGCGAGTGATTTCGCGCGCGCATCCTCCGCGCAAGGACGCTCCTCCAGCTCACCGGCCGCCAGCAGACGGGAGACCATCCGGCTGACGCTTGATTTTTCCAGTCCCAGCAACGTGACCAGCTGCGCGGCCGTCATCTCCCCCCTCATCGATACCTCAAGCAGGGTGTGCACCGCCGAAGGTGAATAATGGGTGGCGGCCAGCGTGGTGCTCATAAAGCCCAGCTCGCGCACCATTAACCGCGAGGCGGTACGAATCTGTTGGATTAAGGGGGTGTCAGGCATGGCAGCGGGTCCGAAACATGAAATGGTTGTACAATACAACCATCATCTTCATCCTGCGTCAAGATGCAATATGGTGAGATAAGCGTTGCCGTGTGACCTGTGATTTCGCCGCCACAGGGGTCGTGAGAGCGAATACCGCGGGCGCCGGACAGCGCCCGCGATGAATATTATTGCGGGTTCTTCGCTTTCCAGGCCTCCCAGGCCGATTTGATCTCCTGCTTCGCAGCGGCGGCATCATTAAAACCGGCCAGCTCAACCTTTTTACGCCCCTCTGGCAGTTCTTTATAGACCCGGAAGAAGGCCTCCAGCCGCTGCTGCTCGATTTTCGGCAGATCGGTGATGGTCTTGATGTCGTCATAGGTCGGATCAATTTTGCTGGCCGGCACGGCGATGATTTTGTCGTCTTTCTCACCGCCGTCTATCATCTTTAGGACACCGATCGGCCGCAGCTTAATCAGTGTGCCCGGCGCCATCGGCGCGCGAGTGTAAAACACCACGTCCAGCGGGTCCCCATCTCCGGCCAGCGACTGGGTCAGCGAGCCGTAGTTCGCCGGGTAAGCCACCGGCATCGACTGAAAGCGGTCGGCGATGATAAACCCCGTTTTGGCGTCGGTTTCATACTTAATCATGCCACCTGCCGGGATCTCGGTGACGGCGTAAAATTCTTCCGGGTTGTTTTCCGGCTGGGGGAATTCCAGTACGTTCTGCGCCTGCGCGGCGGCGGACAGAAACAGACCGGCAGTGAGGATGGTTTTTACCAGATGCATTGTTGTATCACTCTGTTGTTATAAGAAATTGATGCGCAAAACGATAGAGTTGGGTGATGAAGAAAACATGACCATTCAGTGACGCTATTATTACCTACCAAAATTAGAGGTATTGTCTGAATTTTGTGCTGCCGCTGTAGCAAAAAACCACATCCTGTACTAAAGCGCCTTGTATTTTTCTCCATAGCGTCTAATCCTTATTGGGTACTATTGCATTAATAAAATTAAACAATCCCCTCACAAGGAGACAGGCATGAAGGCTGCTGTTGTTACCCACGACCATCAGGTTAACGTCACGGAAAAAACGCTGCGCCCGCTGGAATACGGTGAAGCGTTGTTGAAAATGGAATGCTGCGGCGTGTGTCATACGGACCTGCACGTGAAAAACGGCGATTTTGGCGATAAAACCGGCGTCATTCTCGGCCATGAAGGGATCGGGGTGGTGCAAAAAGTCGGACCGGGCGTGACCTCCCTGAAGCCAGGCGATCGCGCCAGCGTGGCGTGGTTCTTCGAAGGCTGCGGCCACTGCGATTACTGTAACAGCGGCAATGAGACGCTGTGTCGCTCGGTAAAAAACGCCGGCTATTCCGTCGACGGCGGCATGGCGGAAGAGTGCATCGTCACCGCCAACTACTCAGTTAAAGTGCCGGACGGCCTCGACTCTGCCGCCGCCAGCAGTATCACCTGCGCGGGCGTCACTACCTACAAAGCGGTCAAGGTCTCCCACATCAAACCGGGTCAGTGGATCGCTATCTACGGTCTCGGCGGGCTGGGTAACCTGGCGCTGCAGTATGCGAAGAATGTCTTTAACGCCAAAGTGATCGCTATCGACGTCAACGACGGGCAGCTGGAACTGGCGGCCTCGATGGGCGCCGATCTGACCATCAACTCCCGTAATGAAGATGCGGCGAAAGTGATTCAGGAAAAAACCGGCGGCGCGCATGCTGCCGTGGTGACCGCGGTAGCTAAGGCGGCCTTTAACTCGGCGGTGGATGCCGTTCGTGCCGGTGGCCGCGTGGTCGCGGTAGGCCTGCCGCCGGAGGCGATGAGCCTCGATATTCCACGTCTGGTGCTCGACGGCATCGAGGTAGTCGGTTCGCTGGTCGGTACTCGTCAGGATCTGGTGGAAGCCTTCCAGTTTGCCGCCGAAGGCAAAGTGGTGCCGAAAGTCACCCTGCGCCCGCTGGAAGATATCAACGCCATCTTTAAAGAGATGGAACAAGGTCAGATCCGCGGCCGTATGGTTATCGATCTGCGCAGCTAATCACCTACGCCTCTCCCGCCCGGGAGAGGCGCTTGCTCCACGCTTCCCACTCGCGAAGTAAATCCAATTTCCGCAAATGCTTAGCGCAATTCCTTGGTTCCTTTGTTTTTAGCCGCGCCCGATGATGGCAACACAATAGATAACAAAGGAATTCACCATGCATCGTCATTTTCGCCTGCCTGCGCTGGCCGCCCTGTTTCTCTCCGGCGCCTTTTCCGTCTGGGCCGCCGACACGCCGGTTAAAGGCGGCACCTTAATTTATCTGGAGCAGCAACCGCACACCAATCTCTATCCGCCCGCCGGCGGCTTTTATCCGAATGGCGGTATTCTCAATCAGATAACCGACAAGCTCACCTGGCAGAACCCGAAAACGCTGGAGATTGAGCCGTGGATTGCCGAGAGCTGGACCAGCAATGCCGATAAAACCGAGTACACTTTCCACCTGCGCAAAGGGGTTACCTTCTCGGACGGCACGCCGCTTGACGCCGCCGCCGTGGCCAAAAACTTCGACACCTATGGTCTGGGAGATAGAGCCCATCGCCTGCCCGTCTCAGAGGTCATCAATAACTACCAGCGCAGCGAAGTGATCGACCCGCTGACGGTGAAATTTTACTTCAACAAACCGTCGCCGGGCTTCCTGCAGGGAACCGCGACCATCGGCTCCGGTCTGGTATCACTCAGCACCCTGCAGCGCAATTTTGAAGAGCTGGGCGATGCCCGACATATTATCGGCTCCGGGCCCTTTGTGGTGCAGGATGAAAAGCCAGGCCGCGAGCTGACGCTGGTGGCGCGCAAGGATTATCAGTGGGGGCCGAAAAACATTGCCCAGCAGGGGCCCGCTAACCTCGACGGCATCACCTATATTGTGACCCCGGAAGACAGTGTGCGCATCGGCGCGCTGCTGGCGGGTCAGGCGGGCTTTATTCGCCAGGTGCAGGCCTACGATGAAAAGCAGGCGACCGATCAGGGATTTAAGGTCTACGCCGCCCCTACCCGCGGGGTCAACGACAGCCTGAGCTTCCGCCCGGATAACTCGCTGGTCGCCGACCTGCGGGTGCGCCAGGCCCTGCTCCATGCCACCAACGCCAAACAGGTGGTGGAGACGCTGTTCTCCGCTAACTACCCGCAAGCGACCTCCGTACTGGCCAGCTCCGCCGCCGGCTATGTCAATCTGAGCGATAAACTGACCTTCGACCAGGCCAAAGCCCGACAGTTGCTGGACGATGCCGGCTGGAAGCCCGGCGCCGACGGTATTCGCACTAAAGACGGCCAGCGGCTGGCGCTGACGGTCTATGAGTCTCTCCCGCAGCCGCAGAATAAGGAAGTGCTGCAGCTAATCGCCCAGCAGTGGCGCCAGGTGGGTGTGGCGTTGACCGTCAAAGCCGGGGATGCCGGTAGCCGTACGCTGGACAATCTTGACCCGCAGAAAACCCCGCTCACTGTCTCAGAAGTGGGCCGCGCCGACCCGGATGTGGTGAAAAGTATGTTCTTCCCCAACAATCGCGATGCGCTGCTGCAGAAAGGTGGCTCCAGCGATAAAGTGCAGCACTTCCGCGATGATAAGCTCAATGACCTGCTGACCGGCATCTCCGCGGCGGTAGAGCCGCAGCAGCGCTTGCAGTTAACCGGTGACGCCCAGCGCTATCTGATCGATAACGCCTATGTGATCCCCATTTTCGAAGAGCCGCAGGTGTTCGCCGGCGCGCCGTGGGTCAAAGGCGTCAGCTTCGAGGCCGTCGGTCGTCCGTCGTTCTACGGCGCGTGGCTGGACAAGCACTAAGAGGCCGGGTATGAGCGCTTATCTTCTGCGACGGTTCGGCCAGGGGCTGCTGGTCCTGTGGGCGGCATTTACCCTCACCTTTTTCCTGCTGCAGGTGCTGCCGGGAGATGCGGTGCTGATCAAGTTTCAGAACCCGGACCTCGGCCTGAGCCCGGCGCAAATCGCTGACATGCGGCTGGCCTACGGCGCCGACAGCCCGCTGTGGCGCCAGTACCTGCACACGCTGCTGGCGATGCTGCACGGCGACTTCGGCTATTCCCTGCAGGCGGGTCTGGCGGTCAGTAGTCTGATTGCCAGCAACCTGCCGGATACCTTAAGCCTCGCGCTGCCGGCCTTCCTGCTGGCTGTAGCGCTGGCGTTCGCCCTCGCCTTCGCCTCGCGTCTGCCGGGGCTGCGCTGGCTGAGCAACCTCCTGCAGTCGCTGCCGGTGCTGTTTATCTCTCTGCCTACCTTTTGGCTGGGTATCGCCCTGATCCAGCTCTTCTCGTTTCAGCTGCGCTGGATCCCGGTGATCAACCCCGGCCCACTGGAAGGGCTGATTTTACCGGTTATCGCCGTCGCGCTGCCCATTTCGGCCCCGCTGGCGCAGATCCTGATGCGCAGCATGGATCAGGTGGCGGTTCAGCCCTTCGTCGCGGTCGCCCGCGCCAAGGGAATGAGCGAAACGGGCGTCCTCTGGCACCATGTGATGGGCAACGCTCTGCTGCCGGCGCTGAATATTGCCGGGCTGCTGCTGGGCGAGCTGATTGCCGGGGCGCTGATCACTGAGACCGTCTTCGGCCGCAGCGGCCTCGGCCAGCTGACCCAGCAGGCGGTCAATAACCAGGATATCGCCGTGCTGCAGGCAGTGGTGATGATCTCCGCCCTCGGTTTCGTCCTGATAAACCTGCTGGTCGACCTGGTTATGCCGCGACTGGATCCCCGACTCCATTTACAGACCGGAGGTGCGAAATGAGCCTGGTCGATTATGCCATCGCGGTTCGCCGCCGCCCGGAATGGCGCAGGGTGCGTCTGCAGCCTGGCTTGTGGCTGGCGTGGGCGGTGATGATTACCGCGTTGTTAATGGCCCTCGCCCCGCAGTGGTTTACCGCCGCTAACCCGCTGGAAGGGATCCCCGGCGCTCAGCGCCTGGCGCCGCAGGCGCACTACTGGCTGGGTACCGACCAGCTGGGGCGCGACCTGTGGACGCGGGTGGTTTACGGCGCGGTACATTCCCTGTCGGCGGCGCTGATCGCCGTCGCCATCGGCCTGGTGGTGGGTACCGCCCTTGGTACGCTCGCCGGGGCGCTGACCGGACGCGTTGAATCCACGATCATGCGCCTGGTCGATGTCCTGCTGGCCATCCCCTCCCTGCTGCTGCAGCTCACGGTAATTATTCTGCTCGGTTTCGGCACGGTGAATGCGGCGGTGGCGGTTGGCGTGTCGGCGATCGCCAGCTTCGCACGCCTGGCGCGGGCGGAAGTCGTGCGCGTGCGCCACAGTGATTACGTCGAGGCGGCCCGGGGCAGCGGCGGCACCTTTTTCGCCGTCTTCTGGCGCCATATTCTGCCCAACTCGCTCACTGCGGTGCTTGCTTTCGCGACGCTGCAATTCGGACAGGCGATGTTGGCCCTGGCTACCCTCAGCTTCCTCGGCTACGGCACCCCGCCGCCGATCCCGGAGTGGGGATTATTGATCGCCGAAGGTCGCAATTACCTGTCGACCGCCTGGTGGCTGACCACCTTCCCCGGCCTCGCCGTGGTCGCCGTGGTCCTTGCCGCCAATCGTCTTAGCCGCCAGTGGAGTGGAGTACGCCCATGAACGTTTTGTCCGTTGAAGATCTGCGCATCAGCTACCGCTCGCGGGGCGAATGGCGCGAAGTGGTGCATAACGTTAGTTTTTCCATCCAGCGTGGCGAAATGCTGGCCTTCGTCGGAGAATCCGGCTCGGGGAAAACCACCACCGCGCAGGCCATAATCGGCCTGCTGGCGGATAATGCCCGCCGGGATGGCGGGCGGATTGTCCTCAATGGCGAAGAGATTAGCGACTGGTCGGCAAAACGGCTTAACCGCCTGCGTGGGGTGAGCATTAGTCTGGTCCCGCAGGATCCCGGCAATTCGCTTAACCCGGTAAAAACCATAGGTCAGCAGGTGGAAGAGATCCTGCGGCTGCATCAGTCCCTCTCCGCAGGTGAGCGCCGACTGCAGGTCCTTAACCTGCTCACTAAAGTCGGTCTCAGCCACCCGGAACAGCGTTTTGACCAGTATCCGCATCAGCTGTCTGGCGGGATGAAACAGCGGGTGCTGATCGCCATCGCCATTGCCCTGCAGCCGGATCTGATTATTGCCGACGAGCCCACCAGCGCCCTCGACGTCACGGTGCAGAAGCGCATTCTCGACCTGCTTGATATCCTGCGCCGCGAGTCGGGTACCGCCGTGCTGTTTGTCACCCACGATCTGGCGCTGGCCGCAGAACGCGCCGACCGGATCATGGTGTTTCGTCAGGGAGAGATTCAGGAACAGGGCCCCACCGAGGTGATTGTCCAGCGTCCACAACACCCTTACACCCGCCAGCTGCTCCACGACCTGCAGGATGCGCCGTTGGGGCTGACGGCGTCTCGTCACCGGCCGCTGGCCACGCCGGCCATTCGCGTGGAGGGGATCAGTAAACGCTTCTCGCTGGGCAAACAGGCGCTGCAGGCGCTCGACAGCGTCAGTTTTGAGGTCAGACGCGGCACCACCCATGCGCTGGTGGGCGAATCCGGTTCCGGAAAAACCACCCTGGCGCGGATCCTGCTGGGCTTTGAGCGCGCCGATGCCGGACAGGTGACCATCGACGGTATCGACGCCGGACATCTCAGCCGCGAGGCGCAGCGTCAGTTGCGGCGGAAAATCCAGTTTGTCTACCAGAACCCCTTCGCCTCGCTCGACCCGCGCCAGACGCTGTTTGCTATTATCGAAGAGCCGTTAAAAAACTTTGAGCGCCTCAGCACGTCGGCACGTCGCCTGCGCGTGGAGACCGTCGCCGCGCGGGTGGCGCTGGCCCCGGAGCTGCTATCGCGTACGCCGCGGGAGCTCTCCGGCGGCCAGCGGCAGCGGGTGGCGATTGCCCGGGCGCTGATCCTCGAGCCGGCGATACTGGTTCTTGACGAAGCGACCTCGGCGCTCGACGTCACCGTTCAGGCGCAGATCCTCGCCCTACTGCAGCAGTTACAGCAGCAGCTGGGTCTCAGCTACCTGTTCATTACCCACGATCTGGCGACGGTCAGGCGGATTGCCGACAGCGTCACGGTACTTCGCGCCGGCCAGGTGGTGGAGCATGGCGACGTTGGCCGCCTGTTCGCTACCCCGCAGCAGGCCTACACTCGCGAACTGATCGCCGCCATTCCCCAGGTTTCACCCCGCTTAGCACAGGCCCACACGGAGAACGCATAATGCCTAAACGCCTCGGCTTTTTTACCCGTCTGCTCGATCAGGGCTCCGCGCAAACGCGCTACCGGCTGGCGGCCGAACAGATCCGCCACGCGGAGCGCGTGGGCTTCGACAGCGCATGGATTGCCCAGCACCATTTTCATGAACAGGAAGGCGGCCTGCCATCACCGCTGGTGTTTCTCGCCCACGTGGCGGCACAGACCGACCGGATCCGTCTCGGCACGGCGATTATCACTCTGCCGATGGAAAATCCGCTGCGCGTCGCCGAAGACGCGGCGGTACTGGATTTACTCACCGACGGGCGTCTGGAGGTGGGGTTTGGCTCCGGCGGCACGCCAACGTCGTTTCTGCCCTTCGGCCTGACCAGCGAGCAGCGCGGGGCGGTGTTTGCCGACCATCTGCACCTGATCCATAGCGCCTGGCGCGGCGATACCCTGAGCCACCCGGACAACCGTCTCTATCCGCCAGCGCCGCAGCTGGCGGAGCGTATCTGGATCGCCACCTTCTCGGCGGAGGGCGCCATCCGTGCCGGTCAGGCGGGGCACGGGCTGATGCTGTCGCGCACACAACCACGTCCACTCGGTGAGCCACGCCTGCCGCTGGACGCCATTCAGAACCCGATCATCGACGCCTACCTGGCGGCGCTCCCGGACGGCGTTGCACCGCGGATCCTCGCCTCGCGCACCGCCTTCGTCGCCGATAGTCACGCCCACGCCCTGCAGGTCGCCGAGCCCGGTCTGCGCAAGCAGGCGACACAGCACCGGGCGGCGGGTCATACGATAGAAGGTGACAGTGTCACCGACTATCTGCAACAGCTGGATGCCCACGTTGGCGATCCTGAGCATGTCATTGCCTCCCTGGCGCAGGACAGCGTGTTGGCCCGCGCCACCGATATTTCGTTTCAGGTGCACTCGGTGGAGCCTTCGCACCGGGATACGCTGCGTTCCATTGAGCTGATCGCTCAGCATATTGCCCCCCACATCAGATAAGGAGTCACCATGACGCTGAGTCAGGATATTCTGGCCGAACTGGCGGAGATTGCCGCCGGTTCCCCGCTCGACCAGGCGCGCGCCGTACGCGATGCCGCCACCCGTCACGCCCAGGGAAGTTATGAAGAACTGTTCAGCCAGCAGGACGCTGACTTTCCTCTTGATGAACGCTTCGCGGTGGCCGCGAAGGTGGCGAAACTGCACCAGGCGGACGCGCTGGCGGCGCACTATGCCGGTTTCGGGCTCGCCGATCCAACCACCGATCGTCTGGTCCCGGCGCTGGCCTTTGCCCGCCTGCTCACCTTCACCCCCGTCGAAGCCACCCCCGGCGCGCTGCACACCTTAACCGGCGCGGGCTGGAGCCTGCGGGGCATCGTCACTCTGGCGCAACTGGTGGCCTTTGTCAGCTTCCAGAGCCGACTGCTGCTGGGCCTGCGGGCGCTAAACCATAAGCCCATTGTCAGCGCCGATACGCCGCTGGTCGCCGGATACTGGCATACCACACCGCACACCCAGAGCGGCAAAGCGGCCCCGGTTCGCTTCACCCGCGACGAGCTGCACTGGGAACCCTGGCTGGCCGATAAACCGCTGGCGGAATTCAGCGCTGAAGAACAGGCGATTCTGGCCAAATATGGCCATAGCGACTCCCCCTACTTTCGCCTGCTGGCGCGCAACCAGCCGGTGCTGGAGCAGCGGACGCTGACCGATAAAGGCATTTTCTTTACCCCCGGAGGATTGCCGCGCGCCGAACGCGAACTGGCGGCCACGGTGACCAGCAAAATCAACGGCTGTATTTACTGCGCCTCGGTGCATGCCCGCAAAGCGGCGCAGCTGGCAAAGGACGAGACCGCCGTCGACACGCTGCTGGCGGTGACGCCGGGGGAGAATTTGAGTGACGGCCAGTCGCCGCGCTGGCAGGCGGAAATCGACGCCGCCGCTGCGCTGTCGGTGACGCCGCCCGGGCTGAATGCCCGCCATCTGGCGGCGCTTGATGAGCAGGGTTTAGATACCCTGGCCCAGCTGGATCTGCTGCAGTCGGCGGCCTTTTTCGCCTGGGCCAACCGGCTGATGCTGACCCTTGGCGAACCCTGGCGTGAGTAAGCGTCGTTAGCAAGCTTGTCGGCGCTGATGGCAGCCATAGATGAGCAAGGCGCTCATCGCCAGAAATGACAGCGTGGCGGCAGGAAGCGCCACGCTGTTCCAGCCAAAGCCCTGGGCAATCATCATCCCGCCGCAGAAGGCGCCGATGGCGCTGCCGAGGTTGAAGGCAATCTGCCCTCCTGCCGCCCCCAGCATCTCGCCGCCTTTGGCGTTCTGCAGCAGCAGGATCTGCAGCGGCGCCGACAGGGCAAACAGTCCCGCGCAGCAGATAAACGCCAGGGTCAGCGAGGCGACTTTATGCTCACCGAAGGCAAAGATCAGCAGCAGCGTCACGGCAATGACCCCGTCGGTCATGGCCGCAATGCGCAGCGGGCTGAAGCGCCCGGAAATTTTGCCGCTGAACAGATTGCCGACCACCATTCCCAGCCCCGCCAGCATCATAATCAGCATCATCCTGCTTTCGGCAAAGCCGGAGACGTTGATCATAAAGGGCTTGATATAGCTGAACCAGGCAAACACACCCGCATTGCCAAACATGGTGGCGGCAAAAATCAGCCACGGCGCCGGGGAGGCCAGAAAACGGAACTGCTCGCGCAGCCGGGTGCTGGTGCGATCATAGAGGGTGGGCACCCAGCAGAAAATAGTCATCAACACGGCGACGTTAAACACGGCGATAAGGGCAAAGGTATAGCGCCAGTTGAAGTGATGCCCAAGCCAGGTGCCGCCGGGGACGCCCACCAGATTAGCCACCGTCATCCCGCCAATCATCCCCGCCACCGCGGCGGTCACCTTCCCCGGCGGCGCGATTTTCGACAGGATTATCGCCCCGACGCCAAAGAACGCCCCGTGGGGAAAACCGGAAACCAGGCGGCCAAGCGCCAGCATGGCGTAGCTACTGGAGAGGGTAAACAGGGTATTGCCGAGAATACACAGGGCAGCGAGAAACAGCATCACCGATTTCAACGAAAACCGGCTGGAGAGCAGCGCCATGATCGGCGCGCCGATCACCACGCCGAAGGCATACCAGGCAATCATATTGCCGGCGGCGGGGATCGACATCCCGACATCGTGCGCCATATCCGGCAGCACGCCCATAATGCCAAATTCCGCCATGCCGAGTCCGAAGGTGCCCAGCGCCAGTGAAAAAATCGTTTTTTTCATACATCTTATAGGGGTATTGAGAGACGGCCGGCATTATTGACTATCCCGCCCCGACACACCAGCTAAAAACGCCCGACGGCAGCTTCCTCCATACAACGGCCTGATTCGTTCATGCTCGCCGCCCGCGCGGCAGGCCGTCATCGAGCCAGCGACGGCGTGGCTTAGCAATGACCCTCCCCTATTAAAATCAGTGGGCTCAAAGCGATAAACGCCCAATTGATCTCAACTTAACTTGAGGTTGTAAAGTCTTCCCATCATTCACCTCTGGAGAATAATCGATGCACACTGTTGATGTCGGTTTTACCCATGTCGCCTTTACCGTCCGCTGTCTGGCCAGCAGTATTGATTTTTACACCCGCTATACCGCGATGACCGTCATTCACCAGCGCGAGCCCGGCTTGCCCTCAGCACGTAAGGTGGCGTGGCTCAGCGATCGCACCCGGCCCTTCGCTCTGGTGCTGGTGCAGAGTGACGATCCGGCCGACACGCCGCTGGGCCCGTTCGGCCATCTCGGCGTCGCCTGCGCCACCCAGGCGGAGATCGATGAGAAGGTCGCTCAGGCGCGGCGGGAAGGCGTTTTGCGGCGGGAACCGGAACAGCTGGGCGATCCGGTGGGTTATTTCGCCTTCTTTGCCGACCCGGACGGTAACACCCTGGAGCTGTCATGGGGGCAGCGGGTGGGGCTGGAAGTCATTGCGGCGGGGAACGCCAGCTAGCCCGTCCCCTGCGCGAATATTTTCCACCGCCTCGCCGGCGAAGGATTACACTTCAAAGGGATACCTCGGCAACACGGAGCATGGCGATGGGTAATAAGAAAAACGGTAATCCGGTCGACGCGGCGGTGAAGACCGCCCCGCTCGACAATAAAGCGTATGAGAAGGCGTTGCGCAAACTCCATGTTGAGCTGGTGAAACTGCAGCGCTGGGTGGTGCATAAAGGGCTGAAGGTGTGCATCGTCTTTGAAGGCCGTGACGGCGCCGGCAAAGGCGGCACCATTAAAGCGATCACCGAGCGCGTCAGCCCGCGTATCTTCCGGGTCGTCGCCTTACCCTCACCCACCGAGCGTGAGAAAAGCCAGCTCTATTTTCAGCGCTATATCAAACACCTTCCGGCGGCTGGCGAGATTGTGATTTTCGATCGCAGCTGGTACAACCGCGCCGGCGTCGAACGGGTGATGGGCTTTTGCACGCCGGAGGAGGTGCAGAAGTTTCTCGACGGTGCGCCGATGGTAGAGCGCGGCATGGTCGAATCGGGCATTATTCTGCTCAAGTACTGGCTGGAGGTCTCTCCGCAGGAGCAGGAGCGCCGCCTGCGGGATCGCATCGACGATGGTCGTAAAATCTGGAAGCTCTCGCCGATGGACATTAAGTCTTTCAACCGCTGGGATGAATATACCGCCGCCCGCGACGCCATGTTCGCCGCCACCGATACCGCCTGGGCGCCATGGTTCGTCGCCCGCTCGGAGGATAAAAAGCGCGTACGCCTGAATATCATCACCCATCTGCTGTCGCAGATCCCCTATGAAGCTTTACCGGTAGAGCATGTGACGCTGCCGAAGCGCAAAATTGGCAAAATGAAACAAACCAATTTCCCCTTCCGCTTTATTCCGGAGAAGTTCTGATTATTCCCCGCCGCGCTGGTTAATACCAGCGGCGGGTTTATTACCATAACCATGAATATTTCAGGCTGTTACTTTCCTCTGGAAGCTGTCTCGCAAAATAAATATTAAATTTCCTGCTGGGATTTATTTTTTAGTGAGTAAAGTGAATAATCACAGAACCAACCGCAAGGAGCCTATGATGAAAAGTAATACGCTACGTAAAAGACCCACTGACGTACCCGTCCAGAAGGCGTCAGCACAGCCAGGTAAGGATTTACGAGAAGCAGATAAACAGCGACAGCACAAGGAATTCATTGCCGCAATGAATGAATTTATTGCAAAAGGAGGCACTCTTACTGATGATGAATTCTTCAGGGTACTATGATGCTTGAACAATTCAATGTTTATCGAAATTGTTCTGCTCAGACAAATAAAACCCTGCCGTATTATATGATCGTGCAGAATGATTATTATGCAGACCTGGCCACGAGAGTCATTATTCCTTTAATGCGACTACAACAGTTACCACGCTGGCATCAGCATGTCGTACCAAGGATAAATATAGAATTTGACAGCTTTTTACTTTGTACGCCAATGATCAGTAACTTAAATAATAAACGGATCCAGCCACAGGATTTCGTCTGCAATCTGAGTCATGCGCGCCAGGGCGTTATCGATTCAATCGATACACTTATCACGAACTGCTGACTGTCGGGAACCCGCTCCGACATCTCCGGAGCGGGTTTCGCGCCGTGACGGCTTACTTCATCCCTTCGCGACTCTCTTTGATCGCTTCCAGGCGTTCGACATCGCGATACCAGCGCGGGTGATGTTTCTTCGCCCAACGGCGGCTGACCTTGCCTTCGATCATGCCCTTAATCGACCCTTTCACCCAGAATGCCATATACATATGGATGAGGATCGCGTGGATCAGGATAATCGCCGACGTCGCATGAATCAGCAGGCTATAGCGAATCACCTGAATCGGGAAATATGCCGCGAAATACGGCCGCCAGATAATCACCCCGGTCACCAGCAGCACGAAAATCATGCTCATAATGGTCCAGAACATCATCTTCTGCCCGGCGTTATATTTACCGACGCGCGCGACCTTATGTTCGTTGCCTTTCAGCACCTCCACGATGCCTTTCAGCCAGGGGATATCCTGTTTATCAGGAATATTGTGGTGGACAAAACGCACAAACATAAACATCAGCGCGACAAAAATCAGCACCCCAAAGAACGGGTGCAGGATACGCCCCATCTGCGGCGTGCCGAAGGTTTCCGTTAGCCACTGCAGCGTCGGGAAGAAAAACGATATTCCCGACAGTGCCACGAGGAAGAAACAGATAACCACCGTCCAGTGACAGGCGCGATCGATAAACGTCGTGCGCACAATCATCTTCGATTTACTCATCATGCTCCTCCTCGTCGTCGTCAACTTCCTTGTTCGGCCCGATACCGATGTAGTGGTAGATAAGCCCGGCGAAGGTGGCGATAAAGCCCGCCGCCGCCAGCGGTTTCACCCCCCCCTTCCACAGATTGATACTGGTATCGATCTGCGGTTCCTTCGGCAGTTTGTGATACAACTCCGGCTGGTCAGCATGATGCAGGACGTACATCACGTGGGTGCCCCCGACGCCCTGCGGGTTGTAAATCCCGGCGTTGGCATAACCGCGTTTTTTCAGCTTATCCACCCGCTCCTCGGCCACCTCCAGCATCTCTTTCTTCGTACCGAAGTGGATCGCGCCGGTAGGACAGGTTTTCACGCAGGCCGGTTCCTGACCAACGCTGACCCGGTCCACGCACAGGGTGCATTTATAGACCCGGTTATCCTCTTTATTGAGGCGCGGGATATTAAACGGACACCCGGCAATGCAGTAGCCGCAGCCGATGCAGTTTTCCTGCTGGAAATCGACGATGCCGTTGGCGTACTGAATGATCGCCCCGGCGGAGGGGCAGGCCTTCAGGCAGCCCGGCTCTTCGCAGTGCATACAGCCATCCTTGCGGATAAGCCACTCCAGCTTGCCGTTCTGTTCGGTCTCGCTAAAGCGCATGACCGTCCAGGATTTGGCGCTGAGATCCGCCGGGTTGTCGTACACCCCGACGCAGTGCCCCACTTCATCGCGGATGTCATTCCACTCAGAACAAGCCACCTGGCAGGCTTTACAGCCCACGCAGGAGGAGACATCGATAAGCTTGGCGACTTCCGCCTTATAGTCCCGCGCGCGCGGCGCGGGCGTGATCGGGTTGGTCGCGGAGCGTTTAATAATGTCTTGTGTTTCCATCGCCATTGAATCGCTCCTTACGCTTTCTCGATGTTGACCAGAAACGCCTTATACTCCGGCGTTTGCGAGTTGGAATCGCCGACGTTAGGCGTAAGGGTGTTGGCGATATAACCCTTGCGGGCCACGCCTTCAAAGCCCCAGTGCAGCGGGATACCGACGGTTTCGACCTGCTGGCCGTTGACGCTCAGCGTGCGCAGGCGCCGGGTCACCACGGCAACCGCGCGAATAAACCCGCGCTTGCTGCTGACTTTCACCCAATCGCCGTTGGCGATACCTTTGCTTTTCGCTAGTCCTTCACTGATTTCGACAAACTGTTCCGGCTGCGCGATGGAATTGAGCAACGCATGCTTGGTCCAGGTGTGGAAATGCTCGGTCAGACGATAGGTGGTGCCGACATACGGGAACTTATCCTTCTTACCCAAGCGGATGGCGTCCTCTTCATACAGACGCACCACCGGGCTGGAGACCACATTCGGGTGCAGCGGGTTGGTGCCAAGCGGGGTTTCCATCGGCTCGTAGTGTTCCGGGAACGGCCCTTCCGCCAGTTTATCCAGCGCAAACAGGCGGCCAAGTCCCTCCTGCTGCATGATAAACGGCCCGGTGTTGCTCCCCGGCGGCGCAGTATTGAAGTCCGGAATATCATTCCCGACCCACTTGCTGCCGTTCCACTGGATCAGCATCCGCTTCGCATCCCACGGCTTGCCGTTCATGTCAGCCGAGGCGCGGTTATACAGCACCCGGCGATTGAGCGGCCACGCCCAGGCCCATCCCAGCGTATTGCCGAGGCCCGAAGGGTCAGCGTTATCGCGATTCGCCATCTGATTGCCCTGCTCGGTCCAGCTGCCGGTGTAGATCCAGCACGACGACGCGGTGCTGCCGTCATCGCGCAGCAGCGCGAAGCTGTTCAGCAACTGTCCTTTTTTCGCCAGCAAAGTGCCATTTTGATCGTAGAGATCCGCCAGCGCGTAGCCGTTGTTCTCTTTAGCCACTTCTGCCGATTCCGGATGGTCTGGCTGCTTATAGCTCCAGCTCATTTTCAGCAGCGGTTCCGCGCCCTTCCCGCCTTCGCGACGGTACAGCTCGCGCAGACGATGATAGATCCCAGCCAGGATTTCGCCATCGTTGCGCGCTTCCCCCGGTGCGTCCTGGCCTTTCCAGTGCCACTGCAGCCAGCGACCGGAGTTGGCGATCGAACCATCCTCTTCGGCAAAGCAGGTCGACGGTAGGCGGAAGACTTCGGTCTGAATCGCCGATGGGTCGACATCATTAGACTCGCCGTGGTTTTGCCAGAAGGTCGAGGTTTCGGTCACCAGCGGATCGATAACCACCAGATACTTCAGCTTGCTGAGGCTACGCACCACTTTGTTTTTGTCCGGGAAGGACGCTACCGGGTTGAAGCCCTGACAGATATAGCCAGTGACGTTGCCGTTATCCATCATATTGAAGTACTTGATAACGTCGTAAGCCTGATCCCATTTCGGCAACCAGTTGAAGCCCCAGTCGTTCTCTTTCTGCGCCGCCTCGCCATAGAACGATTTCATCAGGCTGACAAAGAATTTCGGGTAGTTGCTCCAGTAGTTCACCTGCTCGGGCAGCGTCGCCTTCGGCGTGTTGGTGCTAAGATAACTTTGCAGATCGCTCTGTTTATCGGACGGCAGCGTCAAATAGCCCGGCAGACTGGTCGACAGCAGTCCCAAATCGGTCAGCCCCTGAATATTAGAGTGGCCGCGCAGCGCGTTGACGCCGCCGCCGGCCATGCCCATGTTGCCGAGCAGCAGCTGGATCATCGCCATGGTGCGGATGTTCTGCGCACCGACGGTGTGCTGCGTCCAGCCCAGGGCATACAGGAAGGTGGTGGTGCGATCCGCGACGCTGGTTGACGCCAGCACCTCGCATACTTTGAGGAAGTCCGCTTTCGGCGTACCGCAGATATTCTCCACCACTTCCGGCGTGTAGCGGGAAACATGCTGCCTGAGCAGATTCCACACGCAGCGCGGATGGCTGAGCGTTTCATCGCGTTTGGCGTAGCCGTTTTCATCGAACTGGTAGTTCCAGGACGATTTATCGTACTGACGTTTTTCGGCATCGTAGCCGCTGAACAGGCCCTCTTCGAAGGCAAAATCATCCCGCACCAGCAGACTGGCATTGGTGTAATGCTTCACGTACTCGGCATTGATCTTATTATTTTCGATCAGGTACAGCAGCACGCCCGACAGGAAGGTAATGTCGGTACCGGAACGAATCGGCGCATAGATATCGGCCACCGACGCGGTACGCGTAAAGCGCGGGTCGACGACGATAAGCGTAGCATCGTTATTGTTTTTCGCTTCCATCGCCCAGCGGAACCCCACCGGATGCGCTTCCGCGGCGTTGCCGCCCATCACTACCACGACGTTAGCGTTTTTGATATCAACCCAGTGGTTGGTCATCGCGCCGCGACCAAATGTTGGAGCAAGACTTGCTACCGTTGGTCCGTGTCAGACGCGCGCCTGGTTGTCTACCGCCAGCATGCCGAGCGAACGCACAAACTTTTGCGTCAGCATGCCGGTCTCATTGCTTGCCGCCGAGGCGCACAGCATGCCGGTGGAAAGCCAGCGGTTAACCGTCACGCCCTGCTCGTTCTTTTCAATAAAGTTGGCGTCGCGGTCGGCTTTCATCAGTCTGGCGATGCGGCTAAAGGCTTCGTCCCAGGAGATGCGCTGCCATGTATCCGAGCCCGGGGCGCGGTATTGCGGATATCGCAGGCGGTTTTCACTGTGGACATAGTCCAGCAAGCCAGCGCCTTTCGGGCACAGCGCGCCGCGGCTCACCGGATGGTCCGGGTCCCCTTCAATATGGTAAATCGCTTCTTTGGCGTTTTTCGCGCCGTCGCCGAGGCTATACATTAATAGCCCGCAGCCCACGGAGCAGTAAGTGCAGGTGTTGCGGATCTCTTTCGCACGCAGCAATTTGAAATTGCGTGCCTGAGCCAGCGCCATTTTAGGGGCAAAACCCAGGGCGGCGGCTGTGGTTCCGGCCATACCGCCTGCGCAGATCTTAAAGAACTTTCTGCGGCTGACGTCCATTGCATTCCTCCATGCAGGATGTTGATTCATCGCGCGGAGGAAACTAACAGCAATACCTTTGTTTTATTTGCGTCAAATCAAGGTCGAAAACGCTCGCCCCCTTAATAGTCAGCGGCGACGAGTTTGACTAATACCAAAGAGTTAACGCCGGCGGGAAATATCGACCATCGACCGGCAAAAGGTGTTATAAATTCCGGCTGCGTTTGCGTCACTATCAGGTTAAATATGCAAAAAAAGAGAGCGACATCAATAGGCTTCGCCGCCATTATCTTATGGAGCACGATGGTCGGATTGATTCGCGGCGTTAGCGAAGGGTTAGGCCCTGTTGGCGGCGCGGCGATGATTTATAGCCTCAGCGGCCTGCTGCTCATTTTTACCGTTGGCTTTCCCAACCTGCGCCAGATCCCGCGCCGCTATCTGCTGGCCGGCAGCGTGCTGTTTGTCAGCTATGAAATCTGCCTCGCCCTGTCGCTGGGGTTCGCCGCCACTCGCCAGCAGGCCATTGAAGTGGGGATGGTCAATTACCTGTGGCCCAGCCTGACGATTTTGTTCGCCATTCTCTTTAATGGCCAGAAAAGCAGTTGGCTGGTGATCCCCGGTTTAGTGCTGGCGCTGTTTGGCGTGAGCTGGGTACTTGGCGGTGAGCACGGACTCAACCCCGAGGAAATCATCAATAACGTGGTGTCCAGCCCACTCAGCTACATTCTGGCGTTTGTCGGCGCGTTTATCTGGGCGGCGTACTGCACGGTGACCGCGAAGTACGCCAAAGGTAAAAATGGCATTACCCTCTTTGTCCTGTTAACCGCCCTGACGCTATGGCTGAAATTTCTCGCCAGCGACCAGCCGCCGATGCTGTTTAGCTGGGCGGTAGTCATTAAGCTGATGACGGTCTCCGTGGCGCTGGGGCTGGCCTACGCGGCGTGGAACGTTGGCATCCTGCACGGCAACGTCAGCCTGCTGGCGGCGGCCTCGTACTTCACGCCGGTGCTCTCTTCCGCGCTGGCGGCTGTCCTGCTTAGCGCCACGCTGTCGTGGTCTTTCTGGCAGGGGGCCGGGATGGTGTGTCTCGGCTCCCTGCTCTGCTGGTACGCCACCCGCCGCTAACCGAGATCGCCGCCCGCCACCGGTATCGTCACACCCGTGATATAGCTGGCTTCATCGCTGGCGAGAAACAGGATCGCGTTCGCCTGTTCCGCCAGCGTGCCGTACCGGCGCATCAGACTGCTCGCCACCGTCTGATCGACCACCTGCTGATACCACGCCTTTTCCTGCTCGCTCGGCTGCTCATCGTTGCGCGGCGTCAGACGCGGCGGCGCCTCGGTGCCACCCGGCGCGACGGCGTTAATCCGAATACCGCTGCCGCTGTACTCCATGGCAATCGAGCGGGTCAGCGCGTTCACGCCGCCTTTCGCCGCCGAGTAAGGCACCCGGTTCACCCCCGCCGTCGCCACCGACGAGATATTGACGATGCTGCCTTTCCCCTGCTTCAACATCCAGGGCAGCGCCGCACGGCAGCCCCACAGCGTGGGGAACAACGAGCGGCGGATCTCTTTCTCGATCTGCTCCGGTTGGTATTCGGCAAACGGCCGCGCCCAGATAGTCCCCCCGACGTTATTGATTAACACATCGAGGCGGCCAAAATGCGCGATCCCAGCGGCAAACGCCTGCTCGGTACTCTGCCACTGCTCAAGGTCAGCCTCCAGCGCCAGTACCTGACTTCCGGACTGGGCTAGAACGGCAGCCAGTTCGTGTACGTAAGGCGAGCGGTCAATCAGCAACAGGGCGGCGCCTTCGGCTGCCGCCTGCTCCGCGGTCTGGCGGCCAATCCCCTGCGCCGCGCCGGTAATGGCAACGACCTTATCGGTAAAACGCATACTGCCTCCTTATGCCGCCGCGCTCTGGCTGGCGATAAATTTCTCATACCAGAAGCCTGCCGGGGAAATGCCTCTGTCGCGCAGCGTCGTGGCGACCGCGTTGACCATCGGCGGCGGCCCACAAAGATAGATATCGACGTCGCCGTTATTCAGCATGGCGTCGTCAAGATGGTCGGTGACAAAACCGCGCTGTGGGCAGGTACTGTTTTCATCGGCTACCACCGGCAGCCAGCGATATCCCGTCAGTTGTTGGTTAAACGCATCCAGCGCGTCGGTTTTCACCAGATCGCAATCGCGGGTCACGCCGTACAGTAGCGTTACCGGGCGCTGACTGCCCTGTGTCTGCAGGGTGTGTAACATGGACAGCAGCGGCGCCAGCCCGGTACCGCCCGCCAGCATGAGCAGCGGGCGTTCGCCGTGGCGCAAATAGAAGCTGCCCATGGGCCCGCTGAGGATCAGACGATCGCCGGGCCGCGCCTGCTGGGTTAACCACTGGCTCATCATGCCGCCAGGCACGTTACGAATAAGAAAGCGCCCTTCGAGAGAACCCGGCAGCGAGCTGAATGAGTAGGCGCGCACATGAGGCGTGCCCGGTACCTGAATGTTGATATATTGCCCCGGCAGGAAAGCCAGCGGCTCATCCAGGGCGACCACCAGTTCGATGGCGGTATCGGACAGACAATTCACCTGCCGCACCTCCGCCCCGGTGTTGGTCAGCGCGGTTTTACACTGCGCGGCGGCCACCGGCACGTCGATCACACAGTCGCTGGTCGGGACCATCTGGCAGGTCAGCACCTGGCGAGCCTGCGCTTCGTCGTCGTTTAACGCCTCGTCGAGATAATCTTCGCCCAGGTCGTACTCACCGCTGGCGCAGTGACATTTGCAGGTACCGCAAACGCCGTCCGAACAGTCCATCGGCAGATTCACCTTCTGGCGATAGGCGGCATCCAGCACCTTCTCCCCGGCATTACATTGAATAAAGCGGGTAATGCCGTCCTCAAAATTAAGAGCAATATTGAAGGTCATAAGCGCCTCTTAAATGTGGTAAACATCAATCACCTGACGGATATAGTCGTTATTCAGGCGTACCGTTTTGCGCACGATCTGCGGCCTGCCGTCCTGCTCGATTAGCGTGCAACAGGTAGAGCCGAAATAAGCGTCCGTGTGTTGATAGCGATGGCTCCAGGTGACCCAGTTGTAGCGCACCGCCAGCCCCTCGTCGCTTTCGCCCATCAGTTCAACATTGCTGATGATGTGCGTGGTGCGCGGCTCCGGCGTACTGGCGCCGGAACGTTCGGTTTTAATGCGATAGACGCGATCTTCCAGGCCTTCACGGTTGGGGTAGTAGATAAGGGAAATCTCTTTTTGCGGGTCGCGCGTCAGCTGGTCATCGTCGCCCCACGCCGGCATCCAGTAGACCACCTGCGGGCTGTAACAGCTCAGCCATTCGTCCCACTGACGGTCATCCAGCAGGCGGGCTTCGTAATAGAGAAACTGACGAACGTGTTCGAGATTCAGCATCAGGCCACCTCCACGCGCTGGGTAATCGACTGGTCGTAGCGCTGCTGTTCCTGTTCCAGCGCCGCCAGCATCACCGTTTGCCAGTGGTGATGATGGGCGATATACAGCGCCTCATCTTCCGATTTCACCCCGCTGAGTCGTGGCGTGAAGCCCGCGTGCCTGGCGTGCTCATCCGGGCCATCGACCCAGCGCAGCGCGCCGCGGCTCAGATCGCTCCAGGGCAGATTTTCGCCAAGATAGCCGCGCTGGCAGGCGCTGAACTCTTCCAGATCGTCCGGCGTCCCCATGCCGCTAACGTTAAAGAAATCTTCATACTGGCGGATGCGCAGCGCCCGCGCCTGGTCAGATTCCCCTTTTGGCGCAAAGCACCAGATGGTGACTTCGGTTTTATCCACCGCAATCGGGCGGATCACGCGGATCTGGGTAGAAAACTGATCCATCAGATAGACGTTGGGATAAAGGCACAGGTTGCGGGTTTCGTTGACCATCTGGTCGGCGCGTCGTTCGCCAAATTCCGCCTGCAGACGCTCGCGGTGGGCATACACCGGGCGCACTTCCGGGTTCAGCGCCCGGGTCCACAGCAGCATGTGGCCATTGTCAAAACCGTAGCCGCCGCCGACGCTCTTTGACCAGCCGTTGGCGTCAACCGCATGCGTCCCTTCCGCTTCATAGTTGCGGCGTGACATGGTTGAGGCGTAGTTCCAGTGCACCACGCTGACGTGATAGCCATCGGCGCCGTTCTCCGCGCCCAGCTTCCAGTTGCCTTCGTAAACGTAGCTCGACGAGCCCTTCAGCACTTCCAGCCCGTCCGGCGCCTGATCGACGATCAGATCGATGATTTTGCGGGTTTCGCCGAGATACTCCTCCAGCGACTGCACGTCGGCGTTGAGGCTCCCGAATAAGAAACCGCGGTAAGACTGAAAGCGCGGCAACTTTTGCAGATCGTGAGATCCTTCCTGTTTGAAGGTTTCAGGATAACCGCCGGTGCTCTCATCTTTGGCTTTTAATAATTTGCCATTATTGCTGAAGGTCCAGCCATGGAACGGACAGGTAAATGAGTTTTTATTTCCGCTTTTGCGTCGGCATAACATCGCGCCGCGGTGGGCGCAGCTATTAATTAACGCGTGCAGTTCATTCTTTTTATCGCGGGTAATAATAACCGGCTGGCGCCCCAGCGTCAGGGTATAATAGTCACCCGGCTCTGGGATTTGACTTTCATGGGCAAGAAAAACCCAATTCCCTTCAAATATATTTTTCATTTCGAAATCAAATAACTGTTGATCGGTAAATATAGAACGATGACAACGGTAGATATGATTTTCACGGTCGACAATTAACGCGTTGGTGATTTTGTCTTTGAGCGCTGAGAGCGTTTTTTGCATGAGTCAGTCCCTCCTGCAGGATTCAGGATGAAAGAAACAGGGTGAATTTGTCGTTTTCGGGTGCAATATCCGGCCCGGGCAGCAGCGTGCCCGTGGCCAGTAAAACCGATTACTCTTTGGCGCGCAGACGCGAGCCGCGGTGCTCTTCGTCGGCGTTCAGGGCTTTACAGAGGGTGAAATCAAAACAGACCTCGGTGTGCTCTCCCTCAAGATCGCGCTGCGCGATGGTCTCGCGGTCGGTCACTTTTACCGGGTCGGCAATCAGACCGTCGCGGGTGGCAAAGGCAAAATCATCCCACAGATATTTATCGCCGCTGAGGTTAATCTGGCTGGTCAGATGCTTATAGCCCGGCGCGGAGACGAAGAAGTGAATGTGCGCCGGGCGGTTGCCGTGGCGGCCTAACTGGTCCAGCAACTTCTGCGTCGGGCCATCCGGCGGACAGCCGTATCCGGATGGCATGATGCTGCGCACGCTGTAGCGGCCATCGGCGCCGGTGCGGATCCGCCGGCGCAGGTTGTAGTCGCTCTGGCTCTGATCGAAGAACGAATAATTGCCCAGGGTATTGGCATGCCAGATATCAACGATGGCATTGGCTACCGGCTGGCCCTGATTATCTTTAACCTGACCATGCAGCCACATCACTTCCCCGGCATCGGCGCCATCATCCATCCGGGCGTGGCTGTCGGCCAGCGGCGCATTGGCCACATACAGCGGTCCTTCGATGGTGCGTGGGGTACCGGTTTCCCGCCGCGCCGCCGCGTCGATGGCGTCCTGACGCAGGTCGAGGAAATGCTCCAGTCCCAGCCCCGCCGCCAGCAGCGCCGCTTCCTGACGGCCGCCCAGTTCGTGCAAGTAGTTCACCGCATGCCAGAACTCTTCTTCGCTGACGTTATAGTCGTCGATCAGCGTGCAGATATTCTCCAGCAGACGGTGGACAATGGCTTTAAATCGCTCGTTACCGCCAGGGACATTTAACCCCGCGCCTTCACGTAATAATTTCTGCACGGCTTCTTGTTGTACGAAAGCATTACTCATAATTATTCTCTCTTATCGTTGTAGGATATTTGCCAGGTGTTCCCGGCATGAGGACAGATGTTATTATTATTAGCTATCGTCTTCACGAACAGACGAGGGATGACGGCATAGCGCCTCGACGCGAATATCCATAAAAGGATACAGCGGCAATCCCATTAAAATTTGATGTAACTCTTCGGCATCTTGAACATCGAAAATACTGACATTGGCGTAAAGACCGGCGACGCGCCAGATATGTCGCCATTTGCCTTCACGTTGTAATTGCTGCGAATAGGCTTTTTCGCGTTGTTTAATTTCATCCGCTTCGGCGGCAGGAAAACCGAGCGGAATATTAACGGTCATCTCCACTTTAAATAGCATTATTTACTCCTGTTATGCTTTACGGGAATAGAAGCGTAGCTTGTCTTCATCCAGCTCCACGCCGAGCCCTGGCGTCTGCGGGAGCGCTACCTGTCCATCGGCAAAGGTGAGTGGCACGCTGACGATATCGTCTTTGAGGAGCAGCGGGCCGAACATCTCGGTGCCCCACTGCAGCGGCAGCGTCGACCAGGCGTGCAGCGAGGCGACGGTACCGACGGTCCCTTCCAGCATGGTGCCGCCATACAGGCCAATCCCCGCCGCCTGCGCGACGCGGGCCAGCGCCAGCACGCTATTCGGTCCCCCGGCTTTGGCGATTTTCAGGGCATAAGCGCCGGTAAAGCCCTGCTGCGCCAGCTGATAACCATCGTAGGCGGTCGCGACCGCTTCATCCGCGAGGATCGCAGTTTCAATTTGCTGGCTCAGGCGCACCAGTGCGGCATTATCGTGGGCGCTGACCGGCTGTTCGATGAGGTCGACGCCCATCGCTGCCAGTTCGCGGCAGCCTTTCGCGCCGGTCGCGGCGTCCCAGGCCTGGTTAACATCGACGCGGATGCTGGCGCGATCGCCTAACGCTTCCACAATGGCCCGGGTATGACGCAGGTCGGTGGCTAATTCCCGCGCGCCAATTTTCAGTTTGAACGCATGATGGCGGCGCTCGGCTAACAGTTTTTCCCCTTCGGCAATATCTTTCGCGGTATCGCCGCTGGCTAAGGTCCACAGCACCGGCAACGCCGTTTGCAGCGCCCCACCGAGCAGCGCCGACACCGGCAACCCTAAGGCTTTGCCCTGCGCATCCAGCAGCGCGGTTTCAACGGCGGACTTCGCAAAGGTGTTGCCTTTAATGGCGCTGTTCATGCGGGCAGTCAGCGCATTCAGGTTATCGGCCGGCTGCCCTTTCAACAGCGGCGTCAGATAATGGGTTATCGCCGACGAGATGGCCTCCGGGCTCTCGACGCCATAGCTCAAGCCGCCAATGGTGGTGGCTTCGCCGATGCCGCAGATGCCGTCGGAGCGGGTAAGGCGGACGATCACCAGCGTCTGGCAGCCCATGGTGGTCATCGATAACTTGTGTGGCCGGATGGTCGGGACATCCACTATCCAGCTCTCAATACGTTCTACGGTGGCGGTCATTTTCGGTTCCTGGTGAGATGTATAACTTTTTGTACCCACATCCATAACGGGGAGGTGTGTGCCATTGACAATAGGGTTCAGCCTGGCCGATGGTCAACGGCGATAATCGAAATGTTGTGCGATTATCGGCATGTTTGTTAAAAGGCAGTTAATAATGTGATCGCGGTGGTAAATCCGGCACAATTCAGGACGGTGCGGTTGGCGCACGGTATAGTGATGCCCCGTGAGCTTTGCATTGCAACGGAGAGGGAATCAATGCGTGACCATACCCCCACCACCTTGAGCGCCAGGCAGGCCGAGCACGATCCCAACTTTATGCTGTCTCTGGCCCGCGGGCTGGAGGTCCTTAACGCTTTTACCCCCCAGCGCCAGCGGCTGACCATTTCCCAGTTGAGCCAGAAAACCCAAATCTCCCGCGCGGCGGTACGCCGCTGCCTGTATACCCTCGCCGCGCTGGGCATGGTGCACAGCCCGGATGGCCGCAGCTATGAACTGCTGCCCCGGGTGCTGGCCGTCGGCCACGCCTATCTGGCCGGCACGCCGCTGGCGAAAGTCGCGCAAACGGCGCTGGATAGCCTTGGCAAAGCGCTCGGCGAATCCTGCTCAGCGGCGACGCTGGACGGCGACAACGTGCTCTATATCGCCCGCGCGGCAGTCAATAATTTACTGAGCGTCGACCTGGGGCGCGGCAGTCGCCTGCCGGCGTGGGCGACCTCTATGGGACGGGTGTTGCTGAGCGCGCTGCCGGAGGAGCAGCTTGAAGTGACGCTGTCACGAGCAGCGTTAATCCGCTATACCCCGCATACTCTGTGCGATATGGCTGGTTTACGTGCAGAGATTGCCCGGGTGCGCATGCAGGGCTATGCCCTCGCCGACCGGCAGATTGAGGTAGGGTTGTGTTCGCTGGCGGTGCCCGTGCTGTCGCGCCATGGCCAGGTGGTGGCGGCGCTGAATGTCGGAGTCCCCGCCGCGACGATCAGCGCCGCGGCGTTAAAAGAGAAGGCCCTCGCCCCGCTTCGACGCGCGGCGATGGACCTGTCGCTACAGCTATAGCGTTGACTGCGGTTTCGCCACGCTCGCCAGACTGCGCCAGATGCCGGCGGCCAGCAGCAGAAGCAGTACGCCCGCCGTCGCCAGCACCAGGCTGTGAGCCTGGGTAAAGGCCGCCTTCGCCGCCGCCATCAGCGCTTCGGCCACCCCGGCGGGCAGCGCCTCGGTCAGACTGACCGCCTCGCCAATCGACGACGACGCCTGCTGTGCCATAGCATCGTTCAGGCCAGGCGGCAGCACAATGGTGGCGCTGTAGCTGCGGGTCAGGATCAGGCCGAACAGCGCAATGCCGAGACCGGCGCCAAGTTCATAGGCCATGGTTTCGATCGCCCCGGCCGCCGCCGCTTTCTCCTTCGGCGCCGCCGCCATAATCGCGGAACTGGAGGCCAGCAGCGCGCTGGCGACGCTGAAGCCCAGCAATGTCATCAGCCCCCACGCCTGCCACGGCTGAGTGCTGAAATCCGTAAGCGCGAGGCCAAGAAAGCTGAAGGCGCTGAGCAACATTCCGCCCGTCGCGACCTGCCGTAGTCCCAGTTTCGACACCAGTATTCCGGCGATCGGACCGCTGAAGCCGCTGGCGACCATCACCGGCAGCATAAACATCCCCGCCTCGAACGGCGTTTTCTGATGCACAAACTGCAGCTCCTGAGCCATCAGCAGTTCAAAACCGACCAGAGTAATCAGGGCCGTCATCGCCATCATCACCCCGCTTAAAATAATACGATGGGTGAACAGCCGCATATCCACCATCGGGCGGGCCGCCGACAGCTGCTTGCGGATAAACCAGGTCAACATCGCCGCCCCGCCGATCGCCACCAGTGCGGTGAGCCACAGCGCCAGCTGGCCCTTCAGCGCCGATTTCGCGCTAAACACCAGCATCAGGATCGAGGCAATTAAAATGAGCGCCTGCAGCAGATTGAGCGGTTGTTCGCGGCGCGCGGGCTGGCGCGGCACCACCTTCGCATTAATGGCGATAACCACCAGCACGATCGGCACGTTGATCAGGAATACCGACCCCCAGTAGAAATGCTCCAGCAGCATGCCGCCCACCAGTGGGCCAAAGGCCGCGCCGCCGGAGCCCACCGCCGCCCACAGACCCAGCGCCATATTGCGCTGGCTGGCCTCGGCAAAGGTGCTGCGGATCCCAGCCAGCGTCGCCGGGACGATCATCGCCGCCCCCACCGCCAGCAAAGCGCGTGAGGCAATCAGCGTCAGGGCCGTCGGCGACAGCGCGGCACACAGCGAGGCGACGCCAAAAATGGCGCTGCCGAGCAGCAGCAGGCGCTTGAAGCCAATTTTATCGCCGAGGGCGCCCATCGGCAGCACCATACCGGCCATGACTAAGGAGTAGATATCAATGATCCACAGCAGTTCATTACCGCTGCTACCCAGTGCGACGCTGAGCGTCGGGGCAGCCACATGCAATACCGTGGCGTCAATCGCCACCGGAATATAAACCAGTAAAATCGCCATCAGCGTCATCCATTGCCGTGACATAGCTTGTACCTCAATCAATGTTGGAAATTGGACACATGTCCAGGATGGCGATCCTGCCGGATTGTTGAACATATGTCCAACTTTTTGTTACACTCGGCCAAAGTCAGATGACAGCGGGGTTCTATGCACTATTTACAGCGGGATGCACGACGGGAAGGGATTATGCAGGCCGCCATGCGGCTGGCGCTGCGCGGGGGCTTTGCCGCCATGACCGTGCGGCAGATCGCCCGCGAAGCCGAGGTGGCCGCCGGGCAGTTGCACCACCACTTCGCCTCCATCGGCGAGCTGAAATCGCAGGTTTTCATCCGTCTGATCCGCGAGATGCTCGATATGCCGCTGGTGGCCGAAGACGCCAGCTGGCGCGAGCGGTTATTCTCGATGATTGGCAGCGAAGATGGCCGACTGGAACCCTATATCCGCCTGTGGCGCGAAGGCCAGGTGCTGGCCGACAGCGACCCGGATATCAAAGCGGCCTACCTGCTGACCATGACCATGTGGCATGAAGAGACCGTCGCCATCATCGAGCAGGGCCTCGCCTGCGGCGAATTTCGATCGTCCGAACCACCGGCGGATATCGCCTGGCGTTTTATCGCCATGGTGTGCGGCCTCGACGGGATTTATGCCCTTGGTACCCAGGCCCTGGATGAGGCGGCGTTTAGCCGTTATTTGAATAAGATGATTACCATGGAATTGTTTTAGCGGACGCTGCCAGGGCGTGGCATGGATCCATCGCGGGCACTGACTGCTGGCGGAGGCCATTGACCCCGTTGCGCCGTTAGTTTGCCGGATGGCGGCTACGCCTTATCCGGCCTACATAAACGCTTCTATCTTCATTCGATAGCTTTCCCCCAGGCCCGGTCAGCGCAGCGCCACCGGGCATGAGGAAATTTACTTCCCGGCTTCCGGATGGGTATCGAACGCCGCCATTACCGCCGCCAGCGCCGCTTCACTAAAGCCATGTTTAGGATCGTCCACGCCCAGCCCGAAGCGGGTCTGCAGCGCTTCATACAGCGCGGAGACATCGGCAAAATCGATCTTCTCCACCACGTGGTTATTCTCCCAGTGGGTAAAGTGGAAATTGGTGAGGGTCATTTTGCCGCCATCCGGCAGATGACGGCACATCAGCAGATGGTGACGGAAGTGAGACTGTGGCCAGTGCGCCGACCAGAAGTTGCCCATCACATAATCAGACGCATACTGGCGGCCTAAATCGAAATGGTACATCGACTGCCAGTGCTCGTGATGGTTGAACTGCAGCGTCCATTCATCCCCTTCATGCACCAGACGATAGCTGCCATGCGGCGTTTGCTGGGGGATATCGGCCAGCAGTTTGATCGGCGCGGTCAGCGTCTGGCCGCCGAAGCCGACGTCGGCGATCCAGCGCTCGCCCGCCACTTCCACCAGCAATAAACGGTGAGTACGCGGCGGCATCTGCGGCGGATTGGCCAGCACCACGCGGCCCAGCAGGCTGCGGACATTAAAGCCTATCTCGCGCAGCGCGCGCTCCAGCAGGCCATTCTGTTCAAAACAATACCCCCCGCGGCGGGCAGCGATCAGCTTCTCTTCCAGCGCCCGATCGTCAAGGTGGATCTCACGCGGCAGCAGGACGTCGAGGTTTTCAAAGGGGATGGCGCTGTTATGCTGCAGATGCAGTTCCCGCAGGGTATCAATGGATACTTCAGGCTCACCCGTCCAGCCCAGACGGGAAAAATAGGCGCGTAAAAAGGGACTCATCAAGGCCTCCAGCTGTAGGTGTCCGACATTTATAGCCTATTTTTCCGCGCCGACCGTCTTTTTTGTGCGCTTGTCGTTAACCGCGCGTGCTGCGCTGCATCAGCGCCAGCGCCGTCAGCATCAGGACCAGACCGGTCAACAACGTCAGGCTGGCCATCGCCATGCCCTGACCGACTGAACCCTGTTCGAACTGGCGCCAGATAAACACCGCCACGGTTTGCGTACCGGCTGGAGAGAGCAGCAGCGAGGTCACCAGCTCCCGGGAGGCCACCGCGAACACCATCAGCATCGCCGCCAGCAGCGCCGGAAAGACCAGCGGCAGGACAATCAACCGCAGCGCCTGCAGTGGCGACGCCCCGTGCACCCGGGCGGCGGGCTCAAGATTGGGGCCCAGCTGGCGCAGCGCGCTGCCGACATAGCGCACCGGCCAGGGCAACAGCAGGCAGCAATAGGAGAGCAGCAACATCCACAGCGTGTTATAGGGCGAACGCGGCCAGAAAGGCTGATTCCACAGCAGGATCAAACCGACCCCCACCACCACGCCCGGCAGCGCCGCCGGCATCAGCGACAGCGCGTCCACCATCCCGCGCCCTTTAATCTTCTGCACCATCACCAGCCAGGCGGCCAGCAGGCCCAGCGCGCCGACGATCAGCGCCGAGCCCAGGGCCAGCGACAGGCTGGTGCCGAGGGCCGACAGGGCATCCCCCTGCTGGTCAAACAGCGCCGCGAAGTGACGCAGCGTGACATTCTCAACACTCACGCCCCCTGAGAGCGTGCCCATCACGCTGGTGAGCATCATCGAGGCGGCGGGGACGCCGACCGCCAGGCCGCCGACGGCCGCCATTATCAGCACGGCGGGCAGCGTCATCACGCCCAGCGATGCCCCGCGGTTTTCTCCCGGCTTGCCGGTGACGCTGGTGACCTCTTTCTCCCCCACCAGCCGTATTTGCAGCCACCAGGCGAACAACGCCACCGCCATCAGCAGCAGCGACAGCAGCGCGGCGCCGGTAAGGTCCACCGGCCAGTCGGCCAGCTTTTTCTCAATACCGACCGTCAGCATCACCACTCCCGCCCGGCTGCCCAGCGCCGCCGGTACGCCAAACTCCTCGATAGCGAGGGTAAACGCCAGCAGCGTGCCCGCCGCCAGCGCCGGGGAGAGCATCGGTAGTGTCACGTGCCAGAAAGCGCGCCAGGCGCTGGCGCCATGGACGCGGGCGACCACCGCCAGCCGGGTCCCGCTCGCCAGCAGGCTGCGGGAGACGGCAAAGTAGACCACCGGGAAAATGTTAAAGGTCATCACCAGCACGATCCCGCTGCGACTGAACAGCAGATCGTTCAATTGCCAGCCGGTCAGCTGCTGCAGATAGCCCTGGCTTTGCAGGGCCAGCATCCAGGAGAGCGCCGAGATATAGGGCGGCGTCAGAAAGGGGATCAAAAACAGGAGATCCCACAGCCGGGGCAGCGGCAGCGAAAACATACCGCGCAGGATGCCGAGCGGCAGACCAATCATTACGCTGACCAGCGCCACGCCGGCGGCGATCCACAGCGTACCGCCGAGCATCGCCGGCAACTGGGGATCGGCCAGCAGCGCCGAGACGCCGCCAAAGGCGTTCCCGAGCGAACCAGCGCTAAAATGGGGAAAAATCGCCTGCAGCAGAATAAACACTAACGGTAACGCGACCAGCATCACCAGGGCGGCGAGGGTCGCGCCGGAAAGGAATGTTTGTTTCACAACCGGTTCCTGAAGCTGAGGGGTCCCCCGACGGCCAGCGCCGGAGGAACAGGAGCAATTACTGCGCGTACAGCTGACTGAAGCGGGCGAGCACGGCGCCCCGTTCGCTGCTGCCTTCGCTGGTGGTGGGCAGCACCTTCAGCGCGTCCAGCAACGGACGTTTGGCCGCCACGTCGCGGCGGGCGGGCATCAGCCAGGCATCGGCAACCCTCGCCTGACCTTCCGGCGACAGAACATAATCGATAAAGGCTTTGGCATCGTCGGCATGCTGGCTGGTTTTGAGGATCATCATCGGGCGCGGGGCAATCACCGTTCCGCTGGCCGGGAAGATCACCTTCAGCGACTCGCCCTGCTGAATATTGCCGTAGGAGACATAATCCACCGCGCCAAATACCGCTGCTTTCGCCCCCTGCATCACCGGCGTCACCGCCTGGGCGTTGGGTCCGCTGACCACCATGCCGTTCTTTTTCAGATCGTCAAACAGTTGCCAGGCCTGGTCGCCCATGCTGTTTTGTAGCCCGATCAGCAAATCCAGCGACGCGCCGGAGAGCGCCGGGTCGGGGGTTGTCACCTTGTCTTTAAACGCCGGCTGGGTGAGATCCCGCCACTCTTTCGGTTCCGGGGTGCCGCTTTTACTGTTCCAGACAATACCCAGGGCGGAGACACCCTGGGCGATATAGTCCGCTGATTTCAGGTTCGCCGGTACCTGGTCGGCATTGGCGCTCGCAAAAGGCAGCAACCAGCCCCGCTGGTGCAGATCTTCGGCGGTATCCCACGAGGCGGAGATCAGCACATCCGCCTGCGGGTTGGCCTGCTCGGCCTCCAGTCGGGCCATCACTTTGCCGGTGGTGGCCTGGAAAACCGTCACCTTCACCCCGGTCTGTTGTTCAAAACCGCTGGCCAGGCTTTTCGCCAGCGAGCCAGGGCCGGCGGTGTAAACGGTCAGCGCATGGGCGCTGGAAAGCATCATGGCGGAGAGAGCCATCGCGAGTACCACTCCTTTCTTAACGGTCATAACGGTGTTCATGCAACTTCCCCTGAGGTTGGCGTAACGGCGCGGACAGCGGCCACGCGGCCCGCGGATAAATAGACAATCTGGTCGGCTAACAGCTCGGCTTCACGTCGGTCATGGGTGACATACACGGCGGTGATGCCGAGCTGTCGCAACAGGCGGCTCATTTCGCCGCAAAGCGATTCGCGCAGTTCGCTGTCCAGGTTGGAGAGCGGTTCATCAAACAGCAGCACCCGCGGCGCGGCGACGATCGCCCGCGCCAGCGCCACCCGCTGCTGCTGACCGCCAGAAAGACCAGAGGGTTTACGTTCGGCGAAACCGTTGAGGCCTACCCGCGCCAGCGCCTCGCTGACCCGGCGCTCGCGTTCGCTACGGGAGACACCGCGCATGCGCAGTGGAAAGGCGACGTTCTGCGCCACGCTCATATGCGGCCAGAGGGCGTAATCCTGAAAAACCATGCCGATATCGCGCTGCTCCGGGGGCAATCCCCATCCTGCGCGGGCGACCAGCCTGTCGCCAAAGCGGATTTCGCCGCTGGCCGGCACGCTCAGCCCGGCCAGCAGACGCAGCAAAGTGCTTTTGCCGCAGCCGGACGGACCCAGTAGCGCCACGATGCGGCCGGGTTCGATATGCAACGAGAAACGGTCAAGAACGGGAGTCTCTGCGAAGGCAAAAGAGACCTCCTGCAGGGTGATAGGGGTCAGCGTGCGCATCATCGCCCTCCCTTTCGGGACAGCGAGACCTGCCCGGCGGCCGACATCCGACGGGGCACGCTCACCTGGGATAACATCAGGGGAGCCAACATATTGTGATCCTCTTTGGGACTTAGTGCTGGCGACTATAGTCAGACGAGATGACGTATTGATTACATTTTCATTGCGGCTTAACGTGTTACCTGCCAACCGACCCATTATTCAAGGAACGCCTATGAGCCGCTTTCGCCACGTTGAACTGCAGTATGCCAGCCGCCTGCTCAACCACGGCCCGACCATTTTGATCACCAGCTACGATGCGCCGTCCGACCGTCGCAACGTCATGGCCGCCGCCTGGTCAATGCCGGTGGAATTCGCCCCGCCGCGGGTGGCTATCGTGGTGGATAAAAGCACCTGGACGCGGGAGATCATCGAGCGCAACGGCACCTTCGGCATTGTGGTTCCCGGCGTCGCAGCCGCCAGCTGGACCTACGCCGTCGGCAGCGTCAGCGGCCGCGATGAGGACAAATTCAATGCCTGGGGGATCCCGGTGGTGACCGGTCCGGAGCTGGGGCTGCCGCTGATCGAGGAGAAGTGTCTGGCATGGATGGAGTGCCGACTGCTGCCGGCGACGGCGGCCCAGACCCAGTACGACACCCTGTTCGGGGAGGTGGTGTCTGCCGCCGCCGATGAGCGCGCGTTCGTCACCGGACGCTGGCAGTTCGACGACGATAAGCTCAATACCCTGCATCATCTTGGCACCGGCAATTTTGTCGCCAGCGGTCGTCATGTGCGGGCAAACTCCCTCGACGAGTAAGCGTGACTTGCCGCAGGCGGCCGGTTTCCCCTGCCCGGCCTGCGGCCCCCCTTTTAACCCGGTGGGCGGCGGCGATCGGCGCTGGGGGTCAGGCCAAACACTTTTTTATACAGGGTGGTAAAGTGGTTGCTGTTGGCGAAGCCGCACAGATAAGCCACTTCGGTAATGGTCATCTCCGTTTCACGTAATTTGACCCGCGCGGAGACCAGCCGCAGACGTTTCAGATAATTATCCGGCGTTAAGCCGGTGGCCTCTTTAATATGGCGAAACGCCGTGCGGGTGGTGAGATGAAATTGCTCCGCCAGCTGCTGCCAGTTATGTTCTTCGAAACAGTGCTCCTGCAGCCAGGTGAGTAATTTATGGAGTTTATAGCGGGTGCTGCTATATTCGGCTTCCGACTCGGCTGTGAGAATGGTGGTCACCAGCTGGAAAAAGAGAGACTCCCGTAGCGGGGTATTATCCGCCGCCCTCAGCGCCGGGGAAAATATCTTTTCCACCAGTTCCCGACAATAGCTGCGGGTCTCCGGCGCCAGCCAGCCATAGCAGGCGGCGCGCTGCGCCGATAATTGCTGCAGCAATCCCTCCATCTGCTGTAAATAGCGAAAGGCCACCGCCGGATTAATTAAGACATTAATCAGCTTCAGCGTCCCCATCTCATCATAATAGTGGACATCGCCAGGCTGGACGTAAAATACATCGCCCTGCTGGATATACAGCGGGCGGCCATTAATAACGTGTAATCCATGCCCCTCCTCGACGATCACCAGCTCGGCAAACTCGTGGCCATGCTCCTGGCTATTATCTTCCGGGTCGCTGGCGTACATGCCGAGCTTATCCTGGGGATGGGTGAAATAATACTCAACGGTCAGTGTCATCATTACAGCAAATCCTGAACAGCGTGGTGCGCAGGGGCACGATAATCTATTCCAGCCTTCGTCACTCGCCCGATGTGCGGATTTGTGATCGCCAGCGCCCCCACCTCATTATTCCTGCCATTTTCACTGACGGTTTGGCATTGCCAGAGTGGTGGTGGCGCCAGACGACGGCCTATGCTGCGCCTAACCTAATGGAGAGGACGCAGTATGTCACAGGCAATTCAATACAATTCCAGTGTGGCGATGACCCGTCATCCGCATTTATTACAGCGTGCGGCCGCCCTGACGCCCGCGCTGCATCGCCAGCGCCAGACGCCGCAGGCCATCGTCGAGGCCGTCGCTGAACCAGGAGCGCTGAACGGCTGGCGGGGGCATACCGTCTGCACGCCGGAGCAGTTTTATCAGCAACCGCTCAGCGCCGGCGACAGCATCATTATTGACTTTGGCAGCCATTTTGTTGGCTACCTGCAGTTCAGCTGCCGCAGCGTCGGCAGCCCGCCGGATGCCCCGGCCCATCTGCACTTCACCTTCGGCGAAACGCTGAGCGAAGTCTGCGAGCCGTTCAGCGAGTACCGGGGGTGGCTGAGCAGTAGCTGGTTGCAGCAACAGGATCTGTGGCTCGACGTCCTGCCCGCCCGGGTTGACCTGCCGCGTCGCTACTGCCTGCGCTACCTGAAGGTGGAGGTCAAAGCGCTGTCGCGCAAATTTCGTCTGCAGTTCGATGAGATAGCCCTGGAAACCGTTACCTCAGCCGGCAGTCCGCAGCCGGCGGTCATCGCCGATCCGCAACTGAAAGCCATTGATGACGTCGCGGTTCGCACCCTGCAAAACTGCATGCAGGAGGTGTTTGAGGATGGGCCGAAACGCGACCGTCGGCTGTGGCTCGGCGACCTGCGCCTGCAGGCGCTGGTCAATGACGTGACCTTCGGCCACCACGACCTGGTCCGCCGCTGCCTGTACCTGTTTGCCGGCCATACCCGGGAAGACGGCATGGTCTCCGCCAATGTCTTTGTTCAGCCTGACGTGCGCGCCGATGACACCTTTCTCTTTGATTATTCATTATTTTTTGTCGACGTACTCTATCACTACCTGCAAAGCACTGGCGACATGGAAACCGCCCGTGAACTGTGGCCCACGGCGCGACGGCAAATCGAGCTGGCGCTGACCCGTTGCGATACCCGCGGCCTGGTGTGCGACAGCGATGACTGGTGGGTATTTATCGACTGGCAGGCGGATCTGAATAAACAGGCGTCAGCGCAAGGGGTGCTCATCTACTGCCTGCAGCGCGCCATCTGGCTGGCGCAGCGTGTTGAGCCACAGCGGGTGCCCGAGGACACCGCCACACTGGCGCAGCTGAAAGAGGCCGCTCAGCAGCACCTGTGGGACAGCGAGCGGCAGGTGTTTATCAGCGGCGCCGCGCGCCAGGTCTCATGGGCATCGCAGATCTGGCTGGTGCTGGCGGAAGTTGGCACCGCCGGGCAGCGGCAAGCGCTGATGCGCCGCCTGCAGAAACAGCCGCCCGCCATTGCCATGAATACCCCGTACCTGCGCCATCATCACATTGCCGCCCTGCTGCAGTGCGGCCTGCGCGAGGAGGCGGTGGCGGAGATCAAAGCCTACTGGGGAGCGATGGTTGACTACGGCGCCGACACCTTCTGGGAAATTTTCGACCCACAGCATCCTGACTTTTCCCCGTATGGCAGTAAGCTCATCAACAGTTACTGCCATGCGTGGAGCTGTACCCCGGCCTGGTTTATTCGCCAGTACGGACTTTAACAACAACGATAAGCGAGTGATTTATGGCAGAAACAACGTTTACCCTGTGGCGGCAGCGCCTTGGCTATGGCATTGCCGATCTCTCCTGCAACCTTGTGTGGCAGATGATCTCTCTGTATCTGATGTTCTTTTACACCGACGTGATGGGCCTCCCGGCCTATTATGTTGGCCTGATGTTCCTGGTCACCCGGCTGGTGGATGGCGTGGCCGACGTGCTGATGGGGCTGGTAATCGACAATACCGCCACCCGTTGGGGGCGCTGCCGTCCCTGGCTGCTGATCGGCGCCCTGCCTTTTGGTCTGCTGTGTATTCTGGCCTTTTATGTGCCGGATTTCGGCACCACCGGCAAACTGCTGTACGCCTTTGTCACCTATCTGTGTCTGTCGTTCCTCTACACCCTGGTGAACATTCCGTTCTGCGCCATGCTGCCGTTTTTAACCAGTGATTCCGCAGAGCGCACCACGCTGTCGGCGGTACGTATTCTGCTGGGGTCTCTCGGGGCCACCATCGTCGCCGTGGCCACCCTGCCGCTGGTCGGTGCGCTGGGCAAGGGCAATCAGCAGCAGGGATTCCTCTATACCGCAGTGATTTTTGGCGTACTGGCGGCCTTTTTCCTGCTGGTGAGCTTTCGCAACGTCGAAGAAAAGATCACCCTCGCCGGGGAGCGCATGACCCTGAAACGCGCCTGGATTAGCCTGCGCGCCAATCGTCCGTGGTGGATCTTCGCCAGCAATATCTTTCTGATGTGGGGGGCATTCTTCTTTCAGACCGGAGCGCTGGTGTACTTCTTCCACTATTACGTCGGGAATACCGAGCTGACGGCGGTTATCGCCGGGATCTCCACCTTCGTTCCCCTGCTCGGCACCCTCACCGTCCCGCTGCTGGCCCGACGCATGAAAAAACGTCATGTCTATCTGGTCGCCAGCGCGATCAATCTGCTCGGGATGGGGATGATGATGCTCTCTGGCACCTACGCGCTGGGGCTGATCGTCGGGGCGGTGATCCTCTCCCTTGGCGCCGGTCAGCGCACGGCTATCTATTTCTCGATGCAGGCCGACCCGGTGGATTACGGCGTGTGGAAAACCGGCATTAATACCGCTGGGATCCTGACCTCGATAAACGGCTTTCTCGGCAAGGTGGCGATGGCCGGCGCCGGGGCGATCACCGGGGTACTGCTCTCCTCCGGCGGCTATATCGCCAACCAGGCGCAAAGCGACAGCGCCCTGTTGGCCATCAAGGCCTGCTATCTGTACATTCCGGCGCTGTTGATCCTCGCTTCGATGCTGTGGATGGGCCGCTTCTACCGCCTCGACGATCACTATGAGCAGATCCGTGCCGACCTCGATGCCGGACGCGGCGCCTCGCCAGCCCCGACCCCGACCACCGGAGAATCCCCCGCCATGTAAGGCGCCCCGCTGATTTAACCTCTGGATAAATTAAGGACTTTTATGCGTATCTCTGTGATTAGCGCAGCGGTTTGCTGCGCCCTTTTTCCACTCACCAGCGCCGCCGGGTTGAGCGTCGAACAACGGCTGGCGCAACTTGAAGCGCGCCTCAATCTCGCCGAACAGCAGGCCAGCGAAGCCAGTCGCCGCGCGCAGCGGGCAGAACAGCAAACCGCCGCCGCCGAACAGCGCGCGGCGGCTGCGGAGCAGCAGGTGCAGGCGCTCAGTCAGCAGACCACGGCTCGCGAACAAAAACAGCAGGCCACCAATCAGCAACTGAGCGAGCAGCTGGCGAAGCGCGCCCCGGACGATGGCTTTACCTTTAACGCCTACGCCCGTTCCGGAATGTTGGTGAACAGCCACGGCAAAGGCGCCCGCGGCGGGCCAGGCATCTCCCCGGCCAGTTCGCTCAACGGCGATGCCCACGTCGGTCGTCTCGGCAACGAAAAAGATAATTACGCTGAGCTGAGCTTTGGCAAAAAGCTTACCTTCAACGATGGCTCATGGGCGCGCTTTAAGACCATGCTCGCCGACGGGGCCACCAACCCGGATCCGTGGGTTCAGGACAACGACAGCCACCATATGAACATTCGTCAGCTGTACGTCGAGATGGGCGACTTCGCCGAGTTCACCGGACCGTTAAAACGCGCCTCGATCTGGGCCGGCAAACGCTTCGATCGGGATAACTTCGATATCCACTTTACCGATAGCGACATCATGTTCCTCGGTGGCACCGGCGGCGGGATCAACGATGTCGACTGGGGAAGCGGCCTGCGCGGCGATTATTCGGTGTATGCGCGTAACTTCGGCGACCTTGGCAGCGATAATTACGCGGATAATGACATCCAGAATCTGCTGTTCACCGCCAACCATTTTTACGGCAACTGGCAGCTGATGACCACGGTGATGACCGCCCAGGGTAACGATGACCTGAAAGATAATACCTCGACCACCGGGAGCTATGCCCTGCGCAGCGATAACACCGCCAAAAACGGCTACTACGCGATGCTGGCCCTGCACGACAAACAGCAGTTCTACGGCCTGGCGCCGGGGGTGTCGGAAAGCGCGCTGCAGTACGGCGTCGGGCTGGGTGCCGAAGCGCGTCAGCCGGGGAGCGATGGCGACCTGACCGAGAACGCGGCCTCCCTGCGCTTTGCCTCGTACGGGATCCTCCCGCTGGGGAAAAACTGGCAGCTGGCGCCGTCGGTGATAGCCCAGCACAGCGAAGACCGCTATCGCGACGGCGACCGCTACGACTGGGCGACGTTTAACCTGCGGGTGTCGCAAGGGATCTCCGCTCACTTCGCCCTGCTGTATGAGGCCTCGTGGCAGTATATGGATCTCAATCCGAACGGGCGCAGCTATCGCTATAATGACAACGTTTATCAGTATCAGGCGGTGCGCGGTGATTTCTACAAGCTGACCTTCGCCCCCACCTTTAAAGTGGGCGATGTGTTTGATATCAAAGCGCGGCCGGAGATACGTTTCTTTGTCACGTGGATGAACTGGGATAAAGACCTGGATCGTTATGCGATCAACGATGATTTCGGCAGTAAAGGCTTTACCGCCGGCGGGACATGGAACTTCGGCGTGCAGACGGAGATTTGGTTCTGACGGATCGTCACTGGCGGACTTCATGCCCGCCAGTGGCAACTACATGCTATAACCCGGCTTCTTAATTAACTGCGCCATCTGCGGGGCGATCTCACTGTCCCACACCGCCTGCCACGCGTCCGGCTCAACCTGAGTCAGCGCGACGCTGACAGCGCTCTCTTTGCTGTTCAGATGGCGGATCAGCACCTCAGTGATGTCGGCGGCCAGCGCGGTTTTTTGTTCGTCAGTCAGTTCACGGGGAAAGCATTTAATATCAACATGCGGCATAGCAAAGACTCCTTGTGGTCAGAACCATAACGCTACCACAGAATGGCCGTTCTGGTTGCCATCGCGTGCGTTAAATCAGCTTGTTACGGCGAAGCGCCGCGGCCAACTCCGGTCGCTGACAGACCGCCCGGGCGATGGCGGCGAATTTTGGCGCGTGGTCGTCAAACCACGCCTGTCGCGGCCCCCAGCTGTACATCGCCGCGATATAGCAATCCAGCAACGTTACCGACGCGCCCAGCGCCCACGGCCCGGCGGCCAGCTGCTGTTCGAACCAGAGATAGAGATTTTTCCGGTACTGGCGACAATTCTCCACCAGTTGCTCCGCGGCGGCGGGCGCCCAGCGTTCCGGGTAATCGGCATAAGTAAAGGTAGGATAGACGTTGGCCACCAGCCAGACCAGCAGACGCTGGAACTGCTGACGCTGCGGCGTCCCTGGCGCGGGGGCCAGATCGGGACGCTGGTCGAGGATCATCAGCGCGATGGCGGCGGTTTCGGTCATAATGCTCCCGTCGGCCAGCTGCAGGGTAGGCACCTGGCACAGCGGGTTAATCTGCCGCAAACGCTCGCGCGCCGGACCGGGCTGGTCAAAGCCCTCCACGTCAACCACCTCGTAGGGAATATCGGCCAGGGAGAGCATCAGCTCGCTAATCGTCGAGCCCCATCCCGGCACGCCATAAACGGTTATCATGGTCTGCCTCCAGGGTAAAGCCTAAGTGTAGGCAGAAACTCGCCGCTCACCCACCCGGCACACCACGCCCTGAAAAGGCAGGCCTACGCCGATTCTCGTGCCACCAGTTGAAAGCCGATATCTATAATCACCCCGCTGTCTTCTCCCCCTTCGATGCGGTCAGCCAGCAGCGTGGCGGCCCGTTCACCGATGGCATGACGGTCGACGCTGACGGTGGTGATAGCCGGACGATTGCTGGCGGCGAAATCCAGATCGCCAAAACCGATCACCGCCAGATCCTGCGGTACGCGTAGCCCCCGGCTTTCGGCTTCCATAATCGCCCCCTGGGCGAGGGTGTCTGAGCTGCAGATGATCACATCAAACTCGCCGGCGGCGAGCAGCTCCGCCAGACCGCTTCGCCCCAGCGCCAGCGACGCCGGGAGCGGCACTTCAACCTGAGGCGCATCGTCCAGCCCTTTTTTAGCCAGTCGGGCACAGAGCCCCTGCTTACGCAACATCGCGCGCGCATCGCCCGCCCATAGCAGGCCTGGTCGCTGGTAGCCTTTCTCCAGCACGTACTCGCCAATGGTTTCGCCCACTTTTTCATGGGAAAAACCGACCAGCATATCCAGCGGCGTCGGGGTGAGATCCCAGATTTCCACCACCGGCGTGGCGGCGTTAAGGATCGTTTTCTTTAACAGCGGTGCATGCTGGATGCCGGTTAATACCACGCCATCAGGGCGCCGCGAAAGCAAGGTGGAGACCAGCTCGGCTTCGGTGTGCCGATCATAGCCCGCCACGCACAGCAGCATATGGTAGCCGCGCGCCGCCAGAGTATCGCTCAGCGCCTGGATGGTATCGACAAACATATTGTTATTGATTTGCGGTACCACGACCGCCACCAGTTTGCTGCGCCTGGAGGCGAGGCCGCCGGCCAGCGCATTGGGGATATAGCCCGTCGCCTGCACCGCCTGCATCACTTTCTCTACCGTTTTTGGCCTGACCAGCTGGGGCGTATTCAGCGCCCGACTGACCGTCATCGGCGACAACCCGGCGCTGCGAGCCACATCCTCCAGCGTCGGCGCCCGCGTCGTTTTTTTGCTTTTCACGGCTAAGCCCCTGTGTTAAGTCGTTTCCTGTGGGCATTATTGATGATGCCCCACGCAATTGCCAGCGCCCGCCGCTTCTCCCCTAACAGAATCAACGACCTGCAACACAAAATGTTATCGCTATCATTATAACTTGTCACTTTTCACAAACTGTTTTGGATCGTGACCTGCGCAGCAAATTTTTCGCCTTTATAACGGCCAATTGTGATCGTTTGTACAAATTAAAACCACTACCGTAGCGTCAAAAGCATTTCACCATTACAAATGATAGCGCAATCATTTCATTATCGAAAAGGACACCACTATGACCTCAAGCGCCAATTCCGAGTCCGTAACCTACGCCAAAACCACCGGCGTCAAAACCGCCGCTGAAACCGGTGACCGCATTGACCACGTCAGGCTGTCGCTGGCTTTTCTGCCGCTGGCCACTCCCGTCAGCGATGCCAAAGTGCTGACCGGTCGCCAAAAACCGCTGACCGAAGTGGCGATTATCATCGCGGAAATTCACTCCCGGGATGGATTCACCGGCGTCGGCTTTAGTTATTCGAAACGTGCGGGCGGCCAGGGCATTTACGCTCACGCCAAAGAGATAGCCGATAATCTGCTTGGCGAAGATCCAAACGACATCGACAAGATCTACACCAAACTGTTGTGGGCCGGGGCTTCCGTCGGCCGTAGCGGCATGGCGGTACAAGCTATCTCCCCTATCGATATTGCCCTGTGGGATATGAAAGCCAAACGCGCCGGTCTACCGCTGGCCAAACTGCTGGGTTCACATCGTGATTCCGTGCAGTGCTACAACACTTCCGGCGGCTTCCTGCATACCCCACTGGATCAGGTGTTGAAAAACGTGGCTATCTCCCGTGAAAACGGCATCGGCGGGATTAAACTGAAAGTCGGTCAGCCTAATACTGCCGAAGATATCCGTCGTCTGACGGCGGTGCGCGAAGTGCTGGGTGATGACTTTCCGCTGATGGTGGATGCCAACCAGCAATGGGATCGCGAAACCGCCATCCGCATGGGGCGCAAAATGGAGCCGTTCAATCTGATCTGGATTGAGGAGCCGCTGGATGCCTATGACGTCGAAGGCCACGCGCAGCTGGCCGCCGCGCTGGATACGCCGATTGCCACCGGCGAGATGCTGACCAGCTTCCGCGAACATGAGCAGTTGATCCTCGGCAACGCCAGCGACTTCGTGCAACCGGATGCCCCGCGCGTCGGTGGGATCTCCCCGTTCCTGAAAATAATGGATCTGGCCGCGAAGCACGGTCGCAAGCTGGCCCCGCATTTTGCGATGGAGGTGCACCTGCATCTCGCCGCCGCCTACCCGCTGGAACCGTGGCTGGAGCACTTCGAGTGGCTGAACCCGCTGTTTAACGAGCAGTTAGAACTGCGCGATGGCCGGATGTGGGTTTCCGAACGCCATGGTCTGGGCTTCACCCTCAGCGAGCAGGCCCGCCGCTGGACCCAGCAAAGCTGCGAGTTTGGAACACGCCCGTAATGACTTTTCCCGGATGACGGCGTCCACGCCTTATCCGGGCTACCGGTCTGCAGACCACTGAGAACCCGTAGCCCCGGTAAGCGCAGCGCCACCGGAAATAATCGCTGACCCGCTGTACTCGCAATACACGAAATCATTCAGGCAAGCATTAAGGCGACATGAAAGATGACGTGTCTTCACAACCCTGCAAAGGAGTTGAATAACATGCAACAGCAAATAAAACGCAGCAACGTGCGTTACGGTATATTAGTTTTTTTATTTCTCGCGACCGTATTTAATTATGCAGACCGGGCCACCCTGTCCGTTGTCGCGCCGATGATGAGTAAAGAGTTAGGTTTTGACCCCGAAGCAATGGGCCTGGCCTTTTCGGTTTTTGGTATTTCCTACGTCATTATGCAAATCCCCGGTGGCTGGCTGCTGGATAAATATGGTTCGCGGTTGGTCTACGGCTGCGCGCTGATTGGCTGGTCGGTCGTCACTATGTTTCAGGGCACTATTTATCTGTTTGCCAGTCCGCTGGTGGTGCTGGTGATCCTGCGTCTGATGATGGGCGCCATTGAAGCCCCCGCTTTTCCGGCCAACAGTCGCCTGAGCGTCCAGTGGTTCCCCAATAAAGAGCGTGGATTTGTCACCTCAGTCTATCAGGCCGCGCAGTATATTTCGCTGGGCATTATTACGCCGCTGATGACCATCATTCTGCATAATTTAAGCTGGCACTATGTCTTTTATTATATTGGCGCTATCGGGGTGGTGCTGGGAATATTCTGGCTGGTAAAAGTAAAGGATCCTTCACATCACCCTAAAATTAACCCGCAGGAGCTCGATTATATTCGTGAAGGCGGCGGCGTACCGGAATTAGGTAGCCAAAAAACAAAGCAAAAATTAACTCTCGCGCAGATTAAAAGCGTCTGCGTCAATCGCATGATGATCGGGGTTTATATCGGCCAGTTCTGCGTCACATCGATTACCTGGTTCTTCCTCACCTGGTTTCCGACTTACCTCTACCAGGCTAAAGGCATGTCAATCCTCAAGGTCGGGTTTGTCGCCAGTATCCCGGCGATTGCCGGATTTATCGGCGGCCTGCTGGGCGGCGTGTTTTCGGACTGGCTGCTGAAACGCGGTTACAGTCTGACCACCGCCCGTAAGCTCCCGGTGATCTGCGGCATGCTGCTCTCCTGCGTCATTGTCGTCGCCAACTACACCTCCTCGGAAGTGGTGGTGATCGCCGCCATGAGTCTGGCGTTCTTTGCCAAAGGTTTCGGGAACCTCGGCTGGTGCGTGCTGAGCGACACCTCGCCGAAAGAGATGCTCGGTATTGCCGGTGGCGTGTTCAATATGTGCGGCAACCTGGCGAGCATCATTACCCCGCTGGTCATCGGGGTGATCCTCGCCAACACCCACTCGTTTGATTACGCCATTCTCTACGTCGGTTCCATGGGCGTGCTGGGTCTGTTCTCCTATCTGTTTATCGTTGGGCCGCTGGATCGCTTGACGCTCACTCCGCGCACCGTTTGATTGAAGACCCTGGCGAGCATTCGCCTCCGCTGTTTCGCATCGTACTCCGGCGAAACAGCGGTTTTTTAGTAGGTAATCCCCGGCGGGTTGACCACCGACTGCGCCACCGCCTCGCCCTGCTCTCCCCAGCGCGCCAGCACCTGCTGATATTCACCGCGGGCAATCGCCCCGTCGAGTGCTGCCTGCAAGGCAAAGACCAGACCGTTGCCTTTTTTAGTGGTCGTCGCCACCCACGCCTTTTTCGGCCCCAGGCCCACCACCCTGGTCTGTCCGTTGAGAGCGGCCTTATAGGCTGCCACCGACTGCGGGCCGAAAAAGATATCCGCTCGCCCGGACTGGATATAGAGATTGCCGGAGGCATCATCGGTCAGGTAGACCGGCTGGGCCAGCGGCCGCCCGGCTGCCCGGTTGTCGTCGTTCCAGCCCAGCAGGATCCGTTCCTGATTGGTGCCGGACCCGACGATCACTTTGCGCCCGGCGAGGTCAGCGGGTCCGTTTACCGCGGCGATGTCGCTGGTGGATTTCACCGAGAAGGCCAGGGAGTCCACCCGGTAAGTCGCAAAATCGAACTTCTCTTTGCGCTTCTCGGTCACAGCGATATTGATCAGCGCCACGTCGTAGCGGCCGGAGGCGATGCCCAGCGGCCAGTCCTCCCACGCGGTGGGCACCAGCCTGAGTTTCAGGCCAAGGCTTCCGGCCAGCAGGCGGGCAACATCCGGGTCGCTGCCGACCCGCGTGCGGTTGTCGCTGGCCAGCAGCGCCAGCGGCGGCGAATTGAGCGCCGAGATCGCCACCGTTAGCGTCCCCGGCTCCACGAAGCGATAGCCTGGCGGAATTTTCGCTATCGCCTGCGGGTCGCGGGTGACCGGCAATGGCTGCTCATTGGCGCGCAGATCCAGCGCCGCCTGAGCGTCCATGGCGAGGGCGCTGAGCACAAGGGTCACTATCGCTCTGTTCATGACGGCAGCACCCTGGATAAAAACTGCCGGGTACGCGGATGCTGCGGATGGTTGAGCACCTCGTCGCTGCTGCCCTGCTCGACGATCCTGCCGTCGACCATAAACACCACCTGGTCGGCCACCTCGCGGGCAAAGCCTACCTCGTGGGTCACCACCACCAGGGTGGTACCGGAGCGCGCCAGCTTCTTGATCACATCCAGTACCTCGCCCACCAGCTCTGGATCCAGCGCCGAGGTGGGCTCATCAAACAGGATCACCCGCGGGTCCAGCGCCAGCGCCCGGGCAATCGCGATACGCTGCTGCTGGCCGCCGGAGAGATGCCGCGACCAGGCGTCGGCTTTATTGCGCAGTCCGACGACGTCCAGCAGTTCATAGGCGCGGGCAATAGCCTCTTTGCGCGTGACCTGCTTGTGGGCGATCGGCGCCTCTATCAGGTTCTCCAGCACCGTCAGATGCGGAAACAGGTTAAAATTCTGGAAAACGTAGCCGACGTTGATCCGCTGGCGGAGGATCTCCTTCTCTTTCATCTCATACAGCTTGTCGCCTTTGCGGCGGTAGCCGATATAGTCGCCGTCAATCTGAATAAATCCCTCATCGACGCGTTCGAGGTGATTTATGGTGCGCAGCAGCGTGGACTTGCCCGAGCCGGAAGGGCCGAGGATCACCGTCACCGTGCCCGGGGGGATCTCCAGCGACACATCGTCCAGCGCTTTGTGGCGGCCATAGTATTTGCTGACCCCGGTGATAGAGATATGGCCATTATGAGAGCTGGGCATGAACGGCCTCCTGCGGCTGTGGTTGACGTGCGGGTTGATTCAGACGGCTGCTGCGGGCGCTGTTTACCGCCGAGCGGCGCTCGCTGCGCGCCAGGGCGCGTTCCACCAGATACTGAATGGCGGAGAGGACGCTGGTGATCGCCAGATACCAGGCGGCGCCAACCATCAACAGCGGGATCACCTCCTGGGTACGGTTGTAGATCATCTGGATGGTGTAGAACAGCTCCGGCATCGCCAGGACGTACACCATCGCCGTTCCCTTGGCCAGACTGATGATCTCATTGAAGCCGGAGGGCAGGATGGTGCGCAGCGCCTGCGGCAGAATAATGCGCAGCGTACGTCGCCAGGCGGGAAGCCCCAGTGCAGCGGCGGCTTCATACTGCCCATGGTCGACCCCTAAAAAGCCACCGCGAATGATCTCCGCGGTATAGGCGCTCTGCACCAGCGTCAGGCCCACCACCGCCGTGGAGAATTGCCCCAGCACGTTAATGGTCTGATAGCTGGCCCAGGTGACGCCGGTAAACGGGATCCCCAGCGACAGGGTGTCGTAGAGATAGGAAAAGTTGTACAGAATAATCAGCACCACAATCAGCGGCAGCGAGCGAAACAACCAGATATAGCCCCAGGCGAGGCTGCTGAGCAGCCACGATGAGGATAAGCGGGCCAGCGCCAGCAGGCCGCCGAAGATCACGCTCAGCACCGTGCCGAGCAGGGTCAGGAGCAGGGTTTGTCCCAGCCCCTCGAGGATCACCGGGTCGAAGAACCAGCGGGCGAAGACGCCCCACTCCCAGCGCGGGTTAAAGGCCACCGACTGGATCACCACCGCCAGCACCAGCAGGGCGACCAGCGCCCCGACCACCCGCAGCGGATAGCGCGCCGGCACCACTTTTATCGTTTCAGATGAATGCATCATGCCTCCTCAGGCGCTGTGGCTGAAGGCGCTCACCGCCAGCGCTTTAGTGAACCGCAGCCGGCCATCGTACGGCGGCTGACTGTACTCTTCCGGGTCTCGCGTGAGGTCAAACTGCGCCTCATACCCCTGGCTGAGATAGAGCTTTACTGCCTCCGGCTGACGGAAGCCGGTGGTCAGGTAGATATGGCTGTACCCGGCCAGCACCGCCCGCCGCTCCAGCTCCTGGACCACCTTCGCCGCCAGCCCCTGCTGGCGCAGACGGCGGTGCGTCCAGATACGTTTGATCTCCGCGGTGTGGCGATCTTTCGGTTTATAAGCACCGGTGGCGATAATTTCACCCTCACGCTCAAGGACGATAAACAGCCCCTGCGGCGGCAAATACCACTCAGTCAACTCCACTTCTGCATCGCGGGAAAAATAGTCGCCGTAGCGGGCGGCATATTCGGCAAACAGGCCGCTAATAATCGGCTGCAGCTCCGGTGCGTCCGGAGAAATATCGCGGAATGCTTCGCTCATCGCGCCTCCTGTCAGTCGCCCAGTCCGGGTGGGTTGATTTCTGATTGCGGAATACTCTCCACCCCTTCGCCCCAGCGGTTAAGCACTTTGGCGTAGTCCCCGCTGGCGATAGCGCCGTTCAGCGCCGCCTGGACGGCATTCACCAGCCCGCTGTCTTTTTTCAGCGTCACCGCGATATGCGCCGCTTTCGGCCAGCCGCCGTCAACGCTGCCCACCAGTTTGGTTTTGCCGGTCAGCGCCGCCTTCCATGCGCCAATTACGTTAGGGCCGAAAAAGGCGTCGGCGCGCCCGGTCTGCAGGGCCAGCGTCTGGGCGGCGTCATCCTTGGTGTAGACCGGGGTAAACGGCTTCAGCCCCTTCTTGACGTTCTCTGCGTTCCACGCCAGCAGGATCGCCTCCTGGTTGGTACCGGAGCCGACGATAATCTTCAGCCCGGCGATGTCTTCCGCCTTGTCAATTTTGCTCAGCGGACTGGTGCTTTTGACGTAGAAGCCCAGCGAGTCCTTGCGGTAGGTGGCGAAATCGAACTTCTCTTTGCGCTCTTTGGTGACGGTAATATTGCTGATCGCGGCATCATATTTGCCGGAGGTGACGCCCAGCGGCCAGTCTTCCCATGAAGTAGGAACCACGTTCACTTCCAGTCCGAGGCTCTCCGCCACCAGTCGGGCGATATCCGTCTCGCTGCCGAGCAGGGTTTTGTTGTCATCGGCGAAGACCGTCAGCGGTGGTGAGTTCAGGGCTGCCACCGCGACGGTGAATTTCCCCGGCACCGCCAGATGCAGATCTTTCGGCAACAGCGCAATGGCCTGTGGATTTTTCGCGGTGTGAATCGGCGTTTTGTTGGCCTCCAGGCTCACCCCGGTGCCATTGATCTTGACGTCCTGGGCCCACGACGAGGCGCTAAATGCCAACGCGACGGCCAGCAAGAGTGTTGTTTTCTGCATAGCGTGATTCTCTTTTATTATTTTTGGAATTGATTAGCAGGTAGCGCCAGACCCAGACTTTCCCGCAGGGTGGTGCCCGGATAGTCGCGACGGAACAGGCCGCGCGCCTGTAACAGCGGAACCACCTCATCCACAAAGCGCGGGAAGGTTTCCGGCGTGCCGCCCTGAATAATGAAACCGTCCGCCGCGTGCTGTTCGAACCACAATTGCAGGCCATCGGCGACATCGCTGGCGGTGCCGGTAAAGCGCGGACGCGGGCTCGCTGCCTCCAGGGCCACCTGGCGCAGGGTTAATCCCCGCTCGCGGGCGTGACGTTTAATCTCGTCGGTGGTGCTGCGGAAGCTGTTTTGTCCGAGGTCGCCAATATCCGGGAACGGCTCATCAAGCGGATACTGTGAAAAATCATGATGTTCGAAATACCGCCCCAGATAATTCAGCGCATCCTCGATGGAGACCAGCGCCGCGGTAGTCTGGTACTGACGTTCCGCATCCTCGGCGTCATCCCCGACGATGACGCTGACGCCCTGGAAGATATGCAGTTGGTCCGGGGTGCGCTGATATGCGGTGAGTTGGCTTTTGACATCCTGATAAAATGCCTGCGCCTCGGCCAGCGATTCCTGATGGGTAAAAATGGCATCGGCGTGGCGTGCAGCTAATTTCTTGCCGTCGTCCGACGCGCCGGCCTGGAAAATAATCGGCCGTCCCTGTGGCGTGCGGGCAATATTTAGCGGGCCGGCCACTTTAAAGAAATCGCCATGGTGATCGAGCGTATGCAGTTTATTTTTGTCAAAGAACTGGCCACTCTCTTTATTGCGCACGAAGGCGTCTTCTTCCCACGAATCCCATAAGCCTTTCACCACCTGCAGATATTCATCGGCAATGCGATAGCGCAGCGCATGATCCGGATGCTGAGCCCGGGAGAAGTTTTTCGCCGACCCTTCCAGTGGCGAAGTGACGACGTTCCACCCCGCCCGTCCCTGGCTTAAATGGTCGAGGCTGGCGAACTGGCGGGCGGTGGTAAACGGCTCGCTGTACGACGTCGATAAGGTCCCCACCAGTCCCAGACGCCGGGTGACCGCGGCCAGCGCGGAAAGTACCGTTAAGGGTTCGAAGCGATTTAAAAAATGGGGAATCGATTTTTCATTGATATATAACCCGTCGGCGACAAAAATAAAATCCAGCTTCCCCTCTTCCGCTTTTAACGCCGTCTGTGTGACAAAGTTAAAATTAATACTGGCGTCCGCCTGCGCCGCCGGATGACGCCAGGCGGACATATTTCCCGATGCGCCATGTAATATTGTTCCCAGACGCAATTGTCGATTTTCAGACATAGCTACCCCTTCCCCTGTCATCCATTAAATGTGTTGTAATGCCTGTTCCGCCAGCTGGGCGAAATAGTGTGCTGCGGGCGCAATAAGCCGTTCGTCCGGATTAAATGCCGGATGGTGTAGACCATATTCGCTGGCGCTGCCGATGCTGACAAACGCCCCGGGAATATGCTGAAGATAGACCGCAAAATCTTCGCCACCGAGATGCAGATCGGCGTGATGGGTGCGGTACCCGGCCTGGGCCGCCACGTCGCTGGCGAAGTCGGCCCAGCGGGCATCATTGACCAGGGCCGTCGGGCCGGCATACCAGAAGACGTCAATCTGTGCGCCAAAGGCGCTGGCGAAACCGGCCGCGATCTCGCTGACCCGGGCCTTGACCCGCTGCTGCACTTCACTGCTGTGAGTGCGCAGCGTCCCTTCCAGCTCGACGCTCTCCGGCAGCACGTTCCAGGTATTGCCTCCCTGGATCCGCGTCACGCTGAGCACCACCGAGTCGAGGGTGTTCACTTCCCGGCTGGCCACGCTCTGCAGCACCGTCACCAGCTGGCTGGCCAGCAGGATCGCATCCTTTCCTTCGTGTGGGCGGGCGGCATGCGCCCCCTTCCCGGTCACTTTGAAGACGAAGCGGTCGACGTTGGCGTAGAACGCGCCGCCGCGGGTGGCAAATTCGCCCACCGGCAGGCCGGGCTCATTGTGCATGCCAAAGATCGCCGACACGTCCTCCAGCGCCCCGGCGCGGATCAGGGTTTTCGCGCCGCCAAAATTTTCCTCCGCCGGCTGAAACAGGATCCGCACCCGCCCCGGAAGTTCCGCTTCCCGCTCCTTCAGCAGCAGCGCCGCCCCCAGCATCACGCTGGTGTGAATATCATGGCCGCAGGCATGCATCACCCCGGGGTTCTGCGAGCGATAGGACAGACTGGTCGCCTCCTCGATGGGCAACGCGTCGATGTCCGCCCGCAGGGCAATCACCTTGTCGCCGCTGCCGACTTCGGTGACCAGCCCGGTTTTCAGATCGTAGGGCAGCAGAGTCAGCCCGCCGCTCTGCAGCCAGTCGCGGATCCGCGCGGTGGTGGCCACCTCCTGCAGGGAGAGCTCCGGGTTCTGATGCAGCTCGCGCCGCCAGCTAATCAGTTGTTGTTCAAAGGACATTCAGCACCTCCTTGCCGTAGTGAGCCTGCGCAAGCAGGCGCAGGGAGTGCAGGCGCGCTGGCCCGTCGCTAATAGGGGTATCAATGATTAATTCATCCAGTTGATTTTCCGCCTGCAGCGCGTCAAGCCGGGCTTTAACCTGTTCGGGAGTACCGGAGATCAGTGAGGATTCGCGGCGGTGGATGCGTGTCGGCCGGCTGCCAGCCTGGCGGGCAAAGGCGACGGCCTGAGCCTCACTGGCGACGGTCACCCGCTGGCCGTTCTCCAGCTCGACGCCCCACACCTCGACCTGCTGCGCCAGCGCGGCGGCGGTGGCCGGATCGTCGGCCACCACCACCTGCACGGCGACGATCGCCTCACGCGGGCTCAGCTCGCGCCAGCGGTTGAACACGGAACGGCGCAGCGCGCTGTCACCATTGAGATGAGCGGCAAAGACAAAGTTCCAGTCAAGACGAGCCGCCAGTTCCGCACTCTCCAGGCTGGCACCGAGCAGGAAACCGTCGGCCCGACGCGGCGGGATCGGCGTGGCGCGCAGGCTCTCCTCTCCACCGGGCTCAGTCAGCGACAGCCAGTTATCCAGCTGCGCCAGCTGATCGGCAAAGGTCCCTTTCTCCTCCTGATGCAGGCCCTGCTGCAGGGCGCGGGTGGAGAGCGGCAGGCCGCCAGGCGCTTTGCCGACGCCGAGATCGATGCGACCCGGCGCGAGGGCGGCCAGCAGGTTAAAGTTTTCCGCGACCTTATAGGGGCTATAGTGCTGGAGCATGACGCCGCCGGACCCGAGGCGGATCCGCCGGGTGTGGCCCAGCAGCCAGGCGATAACCAGCTCCGGCGAGGGGCTCGCCAGCTGATCGGTATTGTGGTGTTCGGCGACCCAGAAGCGGTGATAGCCCCAGGCTTCGGCGTGTTGCGCCAGCGTTAATGTACGCGCCAGCGCCTGCGCGGCGGTTTCCCCGGCGGCAAGCGGACTTTTATCCAGGATACTGATTCGATAAGACATTTCGCAGGCTCATATGAAAGTACGTGCCTGCATTATTAAAATCTCAGCTAACTATTGAGAAACAATTAATTCACATGTGTACTGCTGAAAATTAGATATGCCCGCCTGACCGCTGCGCTTCCAGCTCGCGGAGCAGCGCCTCTGCCTGCCGCGGACTGTGCACCCGGACGAAGCGAATATGACGATATTGCGGATCCTGCATATCGGCCAGATAGCGTCGGCGATTCTGCCGCCAGGTTTTCAGCGTCCAGAGGATAATGGATTCCCGGCTGCAGAACGAACGGCGAAAGCTCTCGCGGTTGCCCGTGCCCGGCCACAGCTCCTGATGCCGCCACGCCCGGCTCGCCGCCCGCCACACCGCCTGGCGCAGCGTGCGCCAGAGGCTATAATCGACCCAGATCACCAGATCCACCTCGCGCCATTTGACGCTGCGGCTGCGATTGTAATTGCCATCCAGCACCCAGCCCGGCGAGGCCGTGGCGGCGGCAATGGCGGCGAAAAACGCCTCATCCGGCGTGCCCTGCCAGTTCGGCCGCCAGTACAGGCGATCGAGCTCGATCCAGGGTAGTCCCAGCCGGTGTGCCAGGCGCCGGGCCAGGGTGGATTTGCCTGAGCCGCTGGTGCCGACCACGTTGATGTTCATTTCTGTTTCTCCCAGGTAGCCAAACTAATACTTATATCAATGTTAAATGGCGTATACAGTAGTGATCTTAATCAATGATAAAAGGTGTTTTCAGGATGAACCCCTATGAAGCACGCTACAGACAGCTGTTAGCCAACGGAGCAAGCGCCTGGGCGGGTGATGGTTTTGCCAGGGCAAAGATACAACAGGAAAAAACATTTCATTGGCTGGATTCCCATGGCTATTTACCGGCTCCCGGCGCGCCGGTACTTGAACTGGGATGTGGCAATGGTGCCATGGCCGCCCAGTATCTGGCGGAAAGAGGCTATGCCGTGTGGGGTGTTGATGTGTCCGAAACGGCGATCCGCTGGGCGGAAGACCGTTTTCAGCAAGCGGGTCTGGACGCCACATTTTTCGTCGGCAACGTCTGTCATCTTTCTCAATGTGAGGATGCCCAGTTTGCCTTAATCATTGATGGCAGCTGTCTACATTGTCTGCTGGAAGATCAGCGTCGCCGTTTTTTCGCCGAGGCGAGAAGATTGCTGAAACCCGCAGGCCGGCTGGTGATCGGCTCGATGTGCGGGCTTCCTCGTTATGCTGAAGACCTCGCCACTTACGATCCTGTCAAGCATCATCTCCTGAAAGAGGGGCAGCCCTGGCGTACGCTTAAACCCCTCCCGGCTTTACTGAATGAGATACAGCAGGCGCAATTTACCGTCCTTGCCACCGACGTTAAGCACAATGCCTGGTGGGATCATGCCACCATCGTTTGTTCGGCAAACGGGCCGTCGGCTGATCCTCAGGAGAGTTAATTTCAGGCTGACCGCGCCACCTGTTATGCAGCGCCAGTGAAGATGGCGCTGCCGCCAACAAAGCAGTCTCTATCCAGCGTCAGGCTGGCGATTTTATGCACCGGGCCACGCATACGAACCTGAAAATCCGCGTCGAAGGTGATGTGCAGCTGACCACCAGGCATGTTGACATCCACCCGATCGTCCACCTTCCCTAACCGGCGCATCGCGCTGGCAGCCGCACAGCTGCTGCTCCCGGAGGCCATCGTAAACCCGGCGCCCCGCTCCCAGATACCAATCTTCAGCGTATGGCGATCGATAACTTCCACAAACTGGACATTGGTGCGTTTGGGGAACAAGGAATGGTTTTCGATTTGCGGCCCTAAACGATGAACCTGCGCCAGGTCGAGCTTATCGACGAGGACAACGCAGTGGGGATTGCCCATCGAGACCAGCACGACGGACAGGGTTTCATCCGCCAGCGGCAAGGGATAATTCACCGCCTCAGGCAAATTCACTAAGGCGGGCAGCGCCGCCGGATTGAAATTCGCCCGCCCCATGTCGACGCTAATCTGATGAACATCGCCATGCACAGTGCAATAAACGTCACCGCCCGCCGTATGTACCAGAAAGGGCTCATGGCCGACACGACCGATATCAAAAAGATAACGCGCATAGATCCGTAGCCCGTTACCGCTTTTCTCCGCCTCGGAGCCGTCCGGATTGATAATACGCAGTGTGGGATTAATTTGGTCGCCGCTATCGATCAGCAGGCCATCCGATCCCACGCCATAGTGGCGATGACACAGAATTTGAATATGCTCGTTGCTCAACTGATCGGCAACATCGCGATGGCACACCAGGTAATCATTACCCAGCCCGTGATATTTATGAAAGTGTAAGGGTGTCATTGTGTGAGTTCGCCTGGCACTGCGGTTTTTTGGACATCTTACATTACATTCACCGTCTTGATGAATTAAACCCTGCGTTGTTAACCGTCGTGGTCATTCTGCTCCACTGCGTCCGGCCAACAGGCTGGCGCCTCCCCTTCATCGGGCATACACTCTGCGTACCTGTGAGCAGTATTCATCAATCCGGAAAGATTATGCTAAAAGAGAACGTAAACGATCTGCTCTCCTTTATGGTGGTGGCGCGTGAGCGCAGCTTTACCCGCGCGGCGGCCCAGCTTGGGGTGTCGCAGTCGGCGCTCAGCCATGCCATGCGCCATCTCGAAGCGCGTCTCGATGTGCGGCTGCTGACCCGCACCACCCGCAGCGTGGTACCGACCGAGGCGGGCGAGCGACTGATTCAGCGCCTCGGTCCGCATCTGGAGGAGATGGAGCGGGCGCTGACCGCGCTGCGCGATACGCGCGAACGCCCGGCGGGCAACCTGCGCATCACCGCCGGGGAGCATGCCACCAGCACCGTACTCTGGCCGGCGCTAAAGCCATTTATGCTGCAATATCCGGATATTAACATCGAAATCACTGTTGATAATGGCCTCACGGATATCGTGGATGGCCGGTTTGACGCCGGGGTGCGACTCGGCGAACAGGTGGCGAAAGAGATGATTGCCGTGCGCATTGCTCCGGATATGCGGATGGCGGTGGTGGGTTCGCCAGCCTATCTGCAGCTGGCCGGTACGCCGCAGACGCCCTGGGATCTTGCGCAGCATCGTTGCATCAATCTGCGGCTGCCGACACGGGGTGGGCTTTACGCCTGGGAGTTTGCCCGAGACGGCCGGGAGATTCAGGTGCGGGTGGAGGGGCAAGTGATCCTCAACAGCCTGCCGCAGCGCATCGACGCGGCGGAGGCGGGCCTGGGTCTGGCCTACGTTCCGGACGACTGCGTAACGGAGGCCGTAGCCAGTGGCCGGCTGGTGCGGGTGCTGGCAGACTGGACGCCTACCTTCCCCGGCTACCATCTCTACTACCCCAGTCGACGCCAGCATACCAGCGCTTTCACTCTGTTGCTGAAAACTCTGCGACATTGATCTCATTGATAAATCTGTCAAATGCTATCGGTAAATGTTTTAGGTGCGTAACTATTACGTTACGTGTAGGATTCAGCGCCATGTCTGAGCTTATCTCCTACGTCAGAATGATGAGAAAGCCAGCATAATGTGCCAGCCGTCATCCACTCCGGCTGCAAACATGGGCATTGACAGGAAACTGATACATCAATGAATACGAAACACGACACTGCAGCGGAGCACCATGCTGCAAAACGCCACTGGCTCAACTCGCATGAATCGGGTTATCACAAAGCGATGGGCAACCGTCAGGTACAGATGATCGCCATCGGCGGCGCTATCGGTACCGGTTTGTTCCTCGGCGCCGGGGCACGTTTACAAATGGCAGGGCCAGCGCTCGCACTGGTCTATCTGGTCTGCGGCATCTTCTCCTTCTTTATTCTTCGCGCTCTCGGCGAACTGGTTCTCCACCGACCCTCGAGCGGCAGCTTCGTCTCCTATGCCAGGGAATTCCTCGGTGAAAAGGCCGCTTACGTGGCCGGCTGGATGTACTTCGTTAACTGGGCCATGACCGGGATCGTCGATATCACCGCCGTGGCGCTGTATATGCACTACTGGGGCGCGTTTGGCGATGTGCCACAGTGGGTCTTCGCCCTTGGCGCGCTGGCGATCGTCGGTACCATGAACATGATCGGCGTAAAATGGTTCGCCGAGATGGAATTCTGGTTCGCGCTGGTCAAAGTGCTGGCTATCGTTGCGTTCCTTGTGGTCGGCACCATTTTCCTCGGCTCCGGTAAGCCGCTGGACGGTAATACCACCGGCTTCCACCTGATCACTGATAACGGCGGCTTCTTCCCTCACGGCCTCCTGCCGGCGCTGGTGCTGGTGCAGGGCGTGGTCTTTGCCTTCGCCTCTATTGAGCTGGTGGGCACCGCGGCCGGCGAGTGTAAAGATCCGGAGTCGATGGTACCTAAGGCCATTAACAGCGTGATCTGGCGTATCGGCCTGTTCTACGTCGGTTCGGTAGTGCTGCTGGTGCTGCTCCTGCCGTGGACCGCCTACCAGGCAGGACAGAGCCCGTTCGTCACCTTCTTCTCAAAACTGGGCGTGCCTTATATCGGCAGCGTGATGAACATCGTGGTGTTAACCGCCGCCCTCTCCAGCCTCAACTCCGGCCTCTACAGCACCGGACGTATCCTGCGCTCGATGTCGATGGGGGGCTCCGCGCCGAAGTTTATGTCGAAGATGAGCCGTCACCACGTCCCTTACGCCGGGATCCTGGCGACGCTGGCGGTGTATGTGGTGGGGGTGTTCCTCAACTATCTGGTGCCGTCGCAGGTGTTTGAGATCGTGCTGAACGTCGCGTCACTGGGGATCATTGCTTCCTGGGGCTTTATCGTGGTGTGTCAGATGCGTCTGCGCAAAGCGATCAAGGAAGGAAAAGCGGCGAAGGTGAGCTTCAGAATGCCGGGGGCGCCATTCACCTCCTGGCTGACGCTGCTGTTCCTGTTCAGCGTGCTGGTGCTGATGGCCTTCGATTATCCGAACGGCACTTACACCATTGGCTCAATTCCACTGCTGGCGGTGCTGCTGGTGGCTGGCTGGTTTGGCGTGCGTAAACGCGTGCATGCGATCCACAGTACGGCGCCGACGCTCAGGAAGTAACTGGCAGGACTCCCGGTTTGTCCATCGCGGGCAAACCGGGAGGTCAGGATTTAGTTATCCTCAACCAGCTGCGACACGTCGCTGCTGTTAATTTCCCGCTTATTACCAGACTCATCGATATAGCTGGTCATCCCCGTTTCTTTATCCAGCTGCGGCTTGCCGTGGGTGACGATCGTCTGACCGCTTTTGGTGGTCATAACGTAGTTGGACGAACAGCCTGCCAGCAGCGCCAGCATCGCACCGGCGCAAATCACCATAAATGGCTTTTTCATTTTATCTCCACTGATTACCACTGCCCGCGCGAGGCGGGAAAGGGTTAAGTGTATAACCATCTGGTTTATCAGGCCAATACGCGTTTGTAACAGAGGGTGAGGTGCCGGACGGCATACGGGGCGCGACCTTGACCGATCGTCGTCGCGCCCGGGCAGCTGGCTTACAGCGCGATACGGATCACATCATCCGGCGCAGTGGCCTCTTTCTCACGGCTGGAAGCCTGTTTCACGCTGACGTACAGCGTTTTGCCGTCATCAGAGAGCGCCAGGCTGTTGGGGTGAGTCGGCGTTTTAAAGGTCTTCACGATCTTGTAGCGCTTACCGTCGATGACGCTGACTTCCCCGGCCTTACGGTGCGTCACATAGGCTTCATTACGCGTCGGGTTAAACAGCACCGCCAGCGATTCCGGCGCGGCGATTTTCTCCAGCACTTTACCGTCGCGGGTATCAACCACCAGCACTTCCGGCTGCTTGCTGTCGGTGATAAAGGCGCGATGACCGGCGGTATCAAGGCTCAGGTTTAAGTAGAAGTGCGCTTTGCCATCGTCCTGCAATTTTTTGCGCGACACAATGGTGTTGCTCTCGCTGTCGATGGTCAGCAGTTCGCCATCGGCATTGGTGGTATAGAGACGTTTCGCCTGCGGATCGATCGCCAGACCCGTCGCCATCGCCCCGGTGCCGGTAATAGTGGTTTTCAGCTTCAGGGTCGCGCCATCCACCACCCAAATCACGCTCTCTTTGCCCAGACCGGTAATGTAGACCGTGTTGGTCTGCTCATTGACCGCCAGCTCGCGCGGCTGCAGCGGGCGCACGGTTTCACTGCGCTGACGCTCGTCCAGCACCAGACGCCCTTTCACCGCGCCGGTTTTGGCGTCAATGGCGGTGACGGTGCTGTCGACGGTATTGCCAAACCACAGCGTGCCGGTGGCATGGTTGATAGCGGCGCCGAACGGTTTCAGATCGTTGTGAATAATCTGCGTCACGTCCAGGGTGGTGGGGTCAAGACGATAAACAATACCGCCTTTGTCCAGTGAGCGACTCTGCGACGTGGCGATCCATAACGCGTTCTCCTGCTGGCTGTAGGCCATTTCGTAGGCCCCTTTCCCGACGGCCTTACGCAGCATCTCATCCGCGGCGTGGGCGCTAAAGCTACCTGCCAGCAGCAGAGAGGTAAATAACAGTGAATGGCGCAGACGCGGCGCGGCAAAATGACGTAGTGACATGACGACTCCCTTTGATAAACCAGTATGTGCTGACCCGACATCGCTTCCGGCGGTAAAGTCATGGCTTTACCTTTATTTTTGAATGCGAATAGTAATCATTATTTATCTCAAAGTGGAGCGCTAATTGTTGTTGTTCGGTAAATTCATCAGCAAGAAGCACTATCCGTTAACCAACGACGGTTAATAATTTTCAAATATTTTACAAACGGGGTAACATATCTACATATGTTCCATTTGGTTCGTTTCCCGAGTACTATCGATGAAAATCCTGTCCGTGCGTCACGCGGCCCTGCCGGCTCTGCTGCTGCCGCTCATCGCCGCCGCCCAGGCCGCTGATGAACAAACCATGGTGGTGACCGCCGCGCCAACCACTGTTTCTGAACTGGATACCCCCGCCGCCGTCAGCGTGGTCAATGGGGATGAAATGCGTCAGGCCGCCCCGCGCGTCAACCTCTCTGAATCACTGGGCGCCGTGCCGGGCCTGCAGGTGCAGAACCGGCAAAACTATGCCCAGGATCTGCAACTGTCGATTCGTGGCTTTGGCTCCCGCTCAACCTATGGCGTGCGCGGGCTACGCATCTATGTCGATGGCATTCCGGCGACCATGCCCGACGGCCAGGGGCAGACCTCGAATATCGATATTGGCAGCGTCGACACCATTGAGGTGCTGCGCGGCCCCTTCTCTGCCCTGTACGGAAACTCGTCCGGCGGAGTGATCAACGTCACCAGCCAGACCGGTACCCAGCCGCCCACCGTGGAAGCCAGTAGCTACTATGGCAGCTTCGGTACCTGGCACTACGGGATGAAAGCCACTGGCGCGGTTGGCGACGGCAGCCACGCAGGCGATGTGGATTACACGGTCTCGACCAACCGCTTCACCACCCATGGCTATCGAGATCACAGCGGCGCACGCAAAAATCTGGCAAACGCCCGACTGGGGGTGCGCATCAACGATGTCAGTAAGCTGACTCTGCTGCTGAACAGCGTGGATATCAAAGCCAATGACGCCGGCGGCTTAACCGCCGACGAATGGCGCGATAACCCGCGCCAGTCGCCGCGCGGCGACCAGTATGATACCCGCAAGAATACCCGGCAGACCCAGGCCGGCCTACGCTATGAGCGCCAGCTCAGCGCCCAGGACGATCTCAGCGTCATGATGTACGCCGGCGAACGCGAAACCACGCAGTACCAGTCGATCCCGCGCGCGCCGCAGCTGAAGCCGAGCCATGCGGGCGGGGTGATCGATCTCACCCGTCACTACCAGGGGATCGATACCCGCCTGACCCATCGCGGAGAGTGGCTGGTGCCCGTCACCCTGACCGCCGGTCTCGATTACGAGAACATGAGCGAGCGCCGCAAAGGGTATGAAAACTTTGTGATGGTCAACGGCGCGCCACAGTATGGCGAACAGGGCGCGCTGCGCCGTAACGAACGCAACCTGATGTGGAACGTCGACCCCTACCTGCAGACCCAGTGGCAGTTAACGGAAAAACTCTCGCTCGATGCCGGGGTTCGCTACAGCTCAGTATGGTTCGACTCGAATGACTACTACATCACCCCGGGCAATGGCGACGACAGCGGCGATGCCAGCTATCACAAATGGCTGCCCGCAGGCTCGCTGAAGTATGCCCTGACCGACGCGTGGAACGTCTACCTCTCCGCTGGCCGCGGCTTCGAGACGCCGACCATTAACGAACTGTCATACCGCTCCGATAACCAGAGCGGCCTCAATTTCGGCCTGAAGCCCTCCACCAACGACACGGTGGAGATCGGCAGTAAGACGCGGATTGGCAACGGGCTGTTCACCGCCGCCCTGTTCCAGACCAATACCGATAATGAGATCGTGGTCGACAGCAGCAGCGGCGGGCGCACCAGCTATAAAAACGCCGGCAAGACCCGTCGTCAGGGGATGGAGCTGGGGCTGGATCAGCAGTTTGGCGAGAGCTGGCGTCTGAAGGCGGCATGGACCTGGCTGGACGCGACCTATCGCACCAACGTCTGCGACGACGCCAGCTGCAACGGCAACCGCATTCCGGGGATCGCGCGCAATATGGGCTACGCCTCCTTTGGCTACCAGCCGGAGCAGGGCTGGTACGCCGGCAGCGATATTCGCTACATGAGCGACATCATGGCCAATGACGAAAACACGGCTAAAGCGCCTTCCTGGACGGTGGTTGGCCTGACGACTGGCTATAAATGGAGCTACGGCAGGATGGATATGGATCTGTTCGGCCGCGTCGACAATCTGTTCGACCGGGAGTACGTCGGGTCCGTTATCGTTAATGAGTCCAACGGGCGCTACTACGAGCCTGCTCCCGGACGTAACTACGGCATCGGCCTGAACCTCGCCTGGCGCTTCGAATAACGCTCGACTTCGCCCGCGGAGCGGCGGGCGAAGGCTTAACGTTGTTGCGCTTCCGCGGGTTAAAGCAGATTTCGCAGGGATAACTCGAAAATGATCTTTTCCGCCTGGCAGGAGAAGGCGATGGCGAGATCGAGTTTCACCGCGTCGCCGGCGGCGGCAATGGTGTAATCAACCTGCGGCGGTTCACTGGCCGGCGCTGCGGCGGCGGCACGTTCGCGCACGGCGGCAACGGTGGATTCTGCTTCTTCGCGGCTCGGGAACATTTTCTCAGCCCGGTAGACGCAGTCCTCGTTATCAATGATGGTACCGACATCAATGGCGCAGCCTTTGGTGCTGCATTTATCTACTACATCTTTCATCGTAATAACCTCTCGAGTTTTCTTAAGGATAAGAATCCGCTCACCGAAAAGCAAACCATTAATATCCGTAAGGATTAGCAATTTTTCTATTATATTGCGCCGCGGCGGGCGCCAGCTTGCGCCACCGCAAAACGAGGCAACATGATTGCGGACGATCACGTGACGATACGCGATGCCATCGCTGCAATCGTGGCCTCCATCACACTATTCTGCACACCATCTCGTATGCCTCGCCTCACAGCGTTAGTCTGGTCACAGAACAACGCCAACAAGGAGCTGCTATGGCACTGCCGATGATGATTGATTGCGATCCGGGACATGATGACGCGATCGCCCTGGTCCTCGCCCTCGCCTCGCCGGAGCTGGAGGTAAAAACCGTCACCGCTTCCGCGGGAAACCAGACGCCGGAGAAGACCCTGCGCAACGTGCTGCGTATGCTGACGCTGCTGAACCGGCCGGATATCCCGGTTGCCGGCGGCGCTCGGAAGCCGTTGATGCGCGATCTGATCATCGCCGATAACGTGCACGGCGAGAGCGGACTGGATGGCCCAAGCCTGCCGGAACCAACCTTTGCCCCGCAGAACTGCACCGCCGTCGAGCTGATGGCCAGGGTGCTGCGCGAGAGCCAGGAGCCGGTAACCTTGGTGGCCACCGGGCCACAAACTAACGTGGCGTTGCTGCTCGCCTGCCACCCGGAGCTGCACGCGAAAATCGCCCGCATCGTGATCATGGGGGGCGCAATGGGGCTGGGCAACTGGCAGCCAGCGGCAGAGTTTAATATTTTCGTCGATCCGCAGGCCGCGGAAATGGTCTTTCAGTCGGGGATCCCGGTGGTGATGGCAGGCCTTGACGTCACCCATAAGGCGCAAATCCTTCCCGCCGATATCGAGCGATTCCGCCAGATTGGCAATCCGGTGTCCACCATTGTCGCCGAGCTGCTCGACTTCTTTATGGCCTACCACAAGGATGAAAAGTGGGGGTTCGACGGCGCGCCGCTGCACGATCCCTGCACCATCGCCTGGCTCCTCAAGCCGGAGATATTTACCACTATCGAACGCTGGGTCGGCGTGGAAACGGAAGGAAAATATACCCAGGGGATGACGGTGGTCGATTACTACCATCTGACTGGCAATCGGCCCAATACCACCCTGATGCTGGATGTGGACCGCGAAGCCTTTGTCGATCTGCTCGCCCAGCGGTTAGCCTTTTACGCCTGACACGCCTGACACGCCTGACACGCCTGACATGCCTGACATGCCCCTTTTCCGTCGCGGGAAAAGGGGCAGAGTAAGTCGGATCCGCCGGACTAGTCGTCCGCCGCGACGCGGATCACCACCTTACCGAAGTTCTCACCTTTTAACAGGCCGATCAGCGCCTGCGGCGCCTGCTCCAGACCGTCGATCAGCTGTTCGCGATATTTGATTTTCCCCTCCTGCACCCAGCGCCCCATCTGCTGCTGGAATTCCGCGATCCGATGCCCGTAATCCTGGCCGATAATAAAGCCCTGCATCCGAATGCGCTTCTTGAGGATGGTCGCCATCAGCAGCGGCAGACGATCCGGCCCGTCCGGCAAACCGGTGGCGTTATAGCCGCTCACCAGCCCGCAGACCGGGACCCGCGCCGCGGTATTCAGCAGCGGCAGCACCGCGTCAAAGACCTTGCCGCCGACATTTTCGTAGTAAACGTCAATGCCCTGCGGGCAGGCCTGGGCCAGCTGTTCGGCGAAATCCGCGGCGCGATGGTCAAGGCAGACATCAAAACCTAACGTCTCAACCGCATAGCGACACTTCTCCGCGCCGCCGGCAATCCCGACGGTACGGCAGCCCTTAATGTTGCCGATCTGTCCGACCGTGGCGCCAACCGGCCCGGTGGCCGCGGCGACCACCAGCGTTTCGCCCGCCTTCGGCTGCCCGATGTCCAGCAATCCCATGTAGGCGGTGAAGCCCGGCATCCCCAGAACTCCCAGCGACCAGGACGGGTGTTGCGGGTCGTCACCCAGCTTCACCAGTCCGTTGCCATCGGAGAGTTCATAATCCTGCCAGCCGCTGTAGCCCAGCACCCAGTCGCCGGGTTGAAAATCAGCATGATTTGAGGTGACCACGCGGCTCACGGTCCCTCCCACCATCACCGCGCCAATGGCCACCGGTGGCGAATAAGAAGGTGCGTCGCTCATGCGCCCGCGCATATAGGGGTCGAGCGATAAATAAACGGTACGCAGCAGAACCTGCCCCGGTCCCGGCGTCGGCACCTCGCTCTCTTCCAGGCGGAAATTCTCTGCCGTCGGTTCACCATGGGGGCGGGAAGCCAGTACCCAGCGGTGTTGGCGTTGCGGTTGATCTGTCATAGCAAACTCCTCTTGTTAGCAGACTGTACTGAGGCTAGCTGCTTTATGCGCAACGTGCTTTACCATTAAGAGCCGGATGGCGATTGATTAAGGCGAACCACCAGATAGACGCAGGTCTCCGCAGATTCATTGATAAAGCGACAGTCGTTGGGCGGGCCAAGCTCCAGACAATCCCCCTTCTGCATCTCATGACGGGTATTCCCTTCGATGAACACCAGCTCGCCCTGCTGCAGCCAGATAAGCTGGCGGGCGAGCGCATAGGAAGAGGCCGGCATGGGCACATCGCTGCCGGGCGGCAGCTCAATCTGCACCAGATCGATCGGCAGATCGCTGCGCGGCGAGACATGGCGGCGGAGATAGTGGCTTTGCGGGTCGTGCCACACCGGCTGGCTGGCGAAGCGTAGCAGCTTACCCTCCTGCATTTCCGCCCGGGCGATCAGCGTTGACATACTGATGCCGAAGGCGCCGGAAAGACGGCCCAGCATCGAGGCCGTCGGGCTGCTTTCGCCGCGCTCGATTTTATGGATCATCGCCCGTGAGGCGCCGGCCCGTTCGGCGAGGTCGTTCAGCGACCAGCCGCGGGACTCGCGCTCGATGCGGATGCGTGCACTGATGCGCTGATTGAGGTTGTCTTCTATAGTATTCATAACGTAATACTATAGTGTGCGACCACCCATTACACAACTGCCCGTCGGGCCGCGTTATTACCGGGTCATCAGAAAAAATTATGCGGAAAACGGATGACAGTGCGATGTTCATTATTGTAATAATATCGTACTACTATAGTGTACAAAAACTGAGGTTTGCTATGTCCATCCGCCCTGCCATTAAAGACGACTGTGCGGCGATCGCCGAGATCTATAACCACGCCGTCACGCATACCGCCGCCATCTGGAATGATAAAACCGTGGATACCGACAACCGCATCGCGTGGTTTGAAGCCCGCCAGCTGGCCGGCTTTCCGGTGCTGGTGAACGAGGAAAACGGCGTCATCACCGGCTATTCCTCGTTTGGCGACTGGCGCGCGTTTGACGGTTTCCGCCACACCGTAGAGCATTCGGTGTACGTTCACCCCGATCATCAGGGGAAAGGGCTGGGTCGCAAACTGCTGGTTGCGCTGATCGCCGAAGCGCGTCGGCTGAATAAACATGTGATGGTCGCCGGTATCGAATCGCAGAACCACGCTTCGCTGCATCTGCATGAAACGCTGGGCTTTATCACTACCGGGCAGATGCCGCAGGTAGGGACCAAATTTGGTCGCTGGCTGGATCTCACCTTTATGCAGCTGCAGCTGGATGAGCGTCAGGATCCGGACGGCAAGGCATGAATGCGTCGCTTACCCTCGCCTGTCTGGTCGCCGCCGGCGTTGGTCTGGTGGTGCAAAATACCCTGATGGTGCGCATCACCCAGTCGGCGTCGACGATCCTTATCGCCATGCTGCTCAATTCGCTGGTGGGGATCGTTATTTTCGTGACGATGTTACTGCTGCGCCAGGGCGTCGCCGGCTTTCAGGAGCTGGCCCTGAGCGTGAAGTGGTGGACGCTGATCCCCGGCCTGCTGGGGTCCTTTTTCGTCTTCGCCAGCATCAGCGGCTATCAGAGCGTGGGCGCGGCCACCACCATTGCGGTACTGGTCGCCAGCCAGCTGGTTGGCGGGTTGATCATGGATTTAGTACGCGCCCACGGCGTGCCGGTGCGGGCGCTGATTGGGCCGGTATGCGGCGCGGTGATGCTGGTGGTGGGCGCCTGGCTGGTGGCCAGGCGCCAGTTCTGAGCGCATCTTCAGAGGATCGCGCCACCTTTCGTCAACTGCTCGCGGCGTGCGTCCAGCTCTTCCTGATGCTGTCGCCCATGGTGGGCGATGGCAGTGCGCAGGCGCTGCTGCTGGGTATAGCGTTCCTCACGGCTGAGTTGTGGATCATCGCTCAGGGCGATCAGCAGCTCATTCATATGAGTGATAACGCCCTCGGCAAGGGTGTCATCGACTTTGACGATAACCTCATCCAGATGTGCCATCCTGTTCTCCTTTCGCTTAATTCAGCTTCGCTTTGGAAAAATCACTCCCCATCATGCTCACGCGGTAGCCGCTGACGTTGCTACGGGTGGCATAGAAAGTCTTGCCGGTCGCCAGGGTGATCCACGGCGCCTGCTGGTAGAAGATCTCTTGCGCCTGTTCATAGAGTTTGGCGCGCGCCTGCGGATCGCTCACCAGCAGCGCTTTCTTCACCAGCGCGTCATAGGACTTATCGCACCAGCGGGCGACATTGGAGCCGGTCTGGATATTATCACAGCTGAGCAGCGTGCCGGCAAAGTTGTCCGGGTCGCCGTTGTCCGACATCCAGCCAAACAATGCGCTGTCATCTTCTCCCTTGCGCATACCAGCAAGGTATTCGCCCCATTCATAGCTGACAATCTTGGCTTTGACGCCCACTTTAGCCCAGTCGTTTTGGATCATTTCGGCGATCCGCTTCGAGTTCGGGTTGTAGGGGCGCTGGACCGGCATCGACCACAGGGTCACTTCCGTCCCTTGCTCCAGACCCGCCTGCTTGAGCAGCGCTTTGGCTTTCTGCGGATCATAGTCGTAGTCCGGAAGATCTTTCTTATACCCGAGCATCGCCGACGGGATCGGTGATTTCGCCACGCTGCCGGAATCGAGGAATACCGCCTTGACGATCGCCTGCTTGTCGGTGGCATAGTTTAACGCCTGGCGCACCAGCACATTATCAAACGGTTTTTTCTCCGTGTTGAACGCCAGATAGCCGACGTTTAGCGCCTCAACCGCATGCAGCGCCAGATCTTTATTGCCCTTAATCACCGGGAACTGAACCGGCGAAGGCGCAGGAATAATCTGGCACTCGTTGGTCTGCAGTTTCGCAAGACGGGTCTCGACGTTCGGCGTAATGGAGAAAATCAGGTGCTTAGTCGGTACCTCGCCTTCCCAGTAGTGGGGATTGGCGATATAGCGGATTTGGGAATCCACTTTATACTGCTGCAGGGCATACGGCCCGGTACCGACAGGCCAGTTATCAACATTCTCTGGCGTCCCTTTCTTCAGCATCGCCTCACCATACTCCGCCGACAGAATAGAGGCGAAGTCCATGCCCCAGTCGGCAAGAAACGCCGCGTTCGGCTCGTTAAGCACGAACTGGACGTGATAGTCATCGACCTTTTTCACCGACTTAATCAACTTATCGAGGCCCACGTCGTGGAAGTACTCATAGTTCCCCTGCGACACTTTGTGATAGGGATGCTGAGGATCCATCTGGCGCAGCACGGAAAACAGGACGTCGTCGGCGTTAAAATCGCGGGTCGGTTTGAAGAATTTATTGCTGTTGAACTTCACCCCCTGACGCAGAGTAAAGGTCCAGGTTTTTCCATCCTCAGAGACATGCCACTCGGTGGCCAGCGACGGGATCGGCGTGTTCTTCACCGGGTCAAAAGTGACCAGGCGGTTATACAGCACCTGCGAGCTGGCGACAAACGACGGGCCGGAGCTGGCGATTTGCGGGTTAAAGGACTCCGGGGAGGCCTCTGAGCAGTAGACCAGTGTGTCATTGCCTGCGGCGCAGGCGGCGCCGGCCGGCAGCAGTGCGCTCAGCAGCAGCGCCAGCGTGGTTTTCCCTGTAGACATGGTTATAAGTCCTGATTATTGATTATAAGAACCGTAATATCAGCACAGGCGCCCGCCTCCGGCAAATAATCAATGGCTATCACCTTATGCAAATCACGCTGAAATCGCTGGTTTAATCGGCGTAGCGCTGTTTTTTACGCCAGCGGGTGTCGGGATGTTGTGAGCCACACATAATTCCTGCAAAAAAATGTGCGATAACCGCCCTGCTCACGCTCACCATCAGTAGTGCCCGGTACACTGGAGGAACCGCAGAACAAGAGGTTTCCCCCATGACAATCACCTGCAATCTGTACATTGACGGCCAGTGGCACGATGCCGAAGGCCGCCGCACCTTTACCCGACGCCACCCGGCCCACGACGACGTCGCCTCGGTGGCCGCGGCCGCCAGTCTCGCCGACGGCAAACGCTGCGTAGAAGCCGCGGCCAAAGCCTTCCCGCTGTGGCGTGATACCCCTCCGGCGGAACGACGCCGTTTACTGCTCGACGCGGCGGAACATATGCTGTTGCGGGAGGCTAAATTTATCGCCGCCATGGCGGCGGAGACCGGCGCGACCGCGCACTGGGCCGGCTTTAACGTTCATCTGGCGGCCGATATCCTGCGCGAAGCAGCGGCGCTGACCACCCAAATTGAAGGGCAAATTATTCCTTCCAACGTGCCGGGCAACCTGGCGATGGGCGTCCGCCAGGGGGCGGGGGTGGTACTGGGCATGGCGCCGTGGAACGCACCGCTGATTCTGGCTACCCGGGCGCTGGCAACGCCGCTGGCCTGCGGCAACGCAGTGATCCTCAAGGGCGCGGAGCTGTCGCCGGCCACTCAGGGACTGATTATCGACGCCCTTGACGCGGCGGGCTTCCCGCCGGGGGTGGTGAACTATCTTACCTGTGCGCCTGAAGATGCGCCGGCACTGGTGGAGTCGCTCATTGCCCACCCGGCGGTGCGGCGCGTTAACTTTACCGGCTCCACGCCGGTGGGGCGAATTATCGCCCGCACCTGCGGACAATATCTTAAACCGGCGGTGCTGGAGCTCGGCGGTAAAGCGCCGCTGCTGGTGCTGGACGATGCTGATATCGAGCAAGCGGCGGCGGGCGCGGTTTTTGGCGCCTTCGCCAATGCCGGCCAGATCTGCATGTCCACCGAGCGCATTATTGTCGATAACGCCGTAGCGGAGGTGTTTATCCCGCTGCTGGCCAGGCGCGCCGCCGCCCTGCCCGCCAGCCTGACGGGGCCGGTGGTTGATATGAACACCATCACCCGCTGCAACGCGTTAATCGACGATGCGTTAGCCAAAGGCGCTCGCCTGCTAACCGGTGGTAAAGCCAGCGATACCCACATGGCGCCGACCTTGCTGGACGGCGTGACCCGCGACATGCGGCTGTGGAACGAAGAGTCCTTCGGCCCGGTAAAAGCGATTATTCGGGTTAAGAATGAAGAACAGGCGCTGACGGTAGCCAACGACAGTGAATACGGCCTTTCCGCTGCGGTATACAGCCGCGACAGTGCCAGAGCGTGGAACGTGGCGCAACGTCTGCAAACGGGCATTTGCCATATCAATGGCCCAACGGTGCATGATGAAGCGCAAATGCCGTTTGGCGGCTGCAAAGCCTCGGGCTATGGCCGCTTTGGGGGTCGGGCCGGCATCGCGGAATTCACCGAGCTGCGCTGGATAACACTCCAGACCCAGCCCCGCGAACTCCCTTTCTGAGCCGGTATTCTTTTAACCCTGGCTGGCGATGATCTGCGCCAGCCCTTGCGGATTCTCCCACGCCATCGAGTGCCCCCCGCGGGGCACAATCCCGACCGGGATCCCTTGCGCCTCAGCCAGGTCAATATCGGCATAAGGCAGCGAGAGCTCGCCGACGATCAGCCATTTTTGACAGCGCAGCTGGCAAAGCTGAGTAAACCAGGGGGTATCGCTGCCGCGCATCAGGCTGCTGGCGGCCCGCCAGACGGCCCAGGGCGCGCTGTTTTGCAAACAGCCGGCCCATGGCGAGCGCTCCTCAGCCAGCATTCTGGCATAGCCTTCGGCAATAAAGGCCGCCTCTGTCTGCGCCGCAATGCGCCTGCTGTACTCACCGCCGCCGGCGAACAGATTAGGTTCTGAGACCAGCAGCGTGGTCACGCGCTCGCCCAGCAACCCCGCCGCTTCGATGGCGATGCTTCCTCCCATGCTATGACCGAACAGCGCGAAGCGCTGCAGGCGCAGATGGTTAAGTAGCTGCTCCACGACTTGCGCTTGAATATGTATGTTGTAACTAAAGTCGTGCGGTTTATCGCTGTAGCCGAAGCCTGGCAGATCGATGAGTATTTTGCGCCGTCCGTTCAGAGCAGGATCGCTGGCGACGCGGGGATAATCATAAGATGACGCACAGCCGAGGCCGTGGATAAACACCACCGGGAGGCCATCTCCCGGAAGATCGAGCCAGCGCAGCGTGGCGCCTGCGACGGAAGAAAAGAAACCGTTCACCTGTATGCCTCCATGATAAGATTACTGGTTTTTTATACAGTAACCTTACCCTTTCCGCCACCCTTTTCTGCCGTCCGGCATCTGAGGGTTAAAACAGCGAGACGAGCAGCGCCATCGGAAAGCTGAACGGCCAGGTGGCGCCGATCAACAGGGCCGCCAGCAGGCGGATCACCCGGCTCTCTTTGGTCAAAAACCAGCTAATCACGGCGCATATCACGCCCATAATGGCGTAAAACACCAGCATTTTTTGATATAACGTCATTCTTACTCTTCCTTCCCTGAGGGGCGTTCCATGGTGGGATGATTATCTGCCATGACGTCGTGATTCAGAGATACCTGTATAACAAATTCTGAAACGGGCTGAATATTGAGAATAAAGCCTGATTCGTCTTAATCCGATAGCGCAACCGCAGGCGCCGTACTATACCTTTAGGGACTTACTCATTAAGGTGGCGTTATGGATGTCTCCAGCAAAACCGTCATTCTGATTAATGTCTGCGCCGCGTGCGTACTTATCAGCCTGCTGTCCGTGAGATTTGGCTGGTTTTAATGATTTTACTCAGCAACGAAACCTAAAAAAGCAGCCCACTGGGGCTGCTTTTTTACGCACGGACTTTACGTGCGGACATTAGCGATATTATTAGGGTTATAAGCGACAGGTGCTGACTGGCCTGCCGCAATAACCTTATTAAGCTCCGGGTTATAGCTCGGCAGAAAATTCATCTGTTCACTATCCCATTCTGCGGCAGCGCAGACGGCCCGCCCCACTCCCGCGTTCTCACAGCCCTGAATGCGTTTTGCCGGGGCGTTACCATAGCTCAGCGTCACAGCGCCGATAGCCAGCAGAATAAAAGCCAAAATTTTCACAGCGACATCAACGTTAAACCTAATATGCGCTAAATGATCGCATGAGCAGCGGCGGAAAGTCAAACCCGGGAGCGCCCACGCGCCCCTGCAGCCTGCATTTTGCCCGCCTCACGGAATATTTAATATTCAGAACAAATATCATGCAATAACAGCAAATATTAAATCCTTATTTATAGTCGTGAAATAATTTCGGTTCAGGGCAATTCGATTGGTCCGATAAAGATAATATGTCCCCGTTCTCAGGGGGAAAAGATTGTCGCCGCGTTCACCAAAAATGCGATATTCCGCGCAGGGCCTCTATCTTAATACGATAAAAGGCCGCTACAAGCCGTTGTTACATAACCCCTTCATTGTGGATCTCGCGGTTAATCGCCAAAAATAGCGCTAAATGACAACAAATATCATTTGCCTTCCCTTCAGATAATACTTACATTCATAACTATTGGTAATGTTTTGGCGCCAGGGCGCTTTTTATATTTCGAGGTGGATATGTCCGGAATCATCACGCTGGTCATCGCGCTGATCCTGCTGGTCGCGGCGGTGTATAATCTTATTTCCTATATTCGTGACCGTCGTAGCGCCAGTTTGCCGAGCAAAAAAACCAAGCGCTGAATGGCGGGCAGACGATGCGCTTCCTGATGGCCATTCGGTCTTCATCCCGCGACGCCGCGGGCATAAAAAAGCCCCTGCCAACAGGCAGAGGCCGATATACGCTCGCGGACCGCGACGTTGTCGCCTCACCCGCCGGGCGCAACGCGCCCTGGGTGACTGGCGGACCCCATCCGGCGCTTATCTCCGGCACTCACATTGGCTTAGCTCTTGAAGGGGCATCAGAATAATCTCATATCCCCCTCGCAGAGTTTTGACAATTTTTGCCATTGTGACTATTAGCGAACTAACACAACCGTCGCGCAATCATCGCCAGCCACTACAGGGTCAATGCTTTAGCCATGCTTAACCATGACATGGCGGACCACGGTGTAATCCTCAAGGCCATACATCGACATGTCCTTTCCGTAGCCCGACAGTTTCTGGCCGCCGTGCGGCATTTCACTCACCAGCATAAAGTGGGTGTTGACCCATGTGCAGCCATACTGCAGCCTGGCGCTAAGCCGGTGGGCGCGGCCTACATCTTTCGTCCATACTGAGGACGCCAGACCATACTGGGAATCATTCGCCCAGCTCAGGGCCTGCGCTTCATCGCTGAAAGGCGTCACGCTGACCACCGGGCCAAACACTTCGCGCTGCACAATGGCGTCTTCCTGCCGGGCGCCAGCGAGCAGCGTCGGCTGGAAGTAATAGCCCGCGCCGTCAGCCCGGCGACCGCCGGTGACCACTTTAATATGCGGCAGTGCCTTTGCGGCTTCCACTGCGGCACTGACCCTTTCAAGATGCGCCAGCGAGCTCAGCGGTCCCAGCTCGGTAGAGGCATCCTCTGGCGCGCCCATTTTCAGGCTGGCCACCGCCGCCCCGAGTTTCTCCACCAGTTGGTCGTAAATACCCTGCTGAGCGTAGATCCGGCAGGCAGCCGTGCAGTCCTGGCCGGCGTTATAAAAGCCGAAGGTTCGTACCCCGTCGACTACCGCATCGATATCCGCGTCGTCAAAAACAATGACCGGCGCCTTGCCGCCCAGCTCCATGTGGGTGCGTTTGATCGACGAGGCGGTATGGCTGATGATATGGGCCCCGGTGGCAATCGACCCGGTCAGCGAAACCATTCGCACTTTGGCATGCGAGGTCAGCGGGTCGCCTACCGTTTTGCCGCGGCCAAACAGCACGTTGATCACCCCTTCGGGGAAGATATCTTTTGCCAGCTCCGCCAGCTTCAGCGCCGTCAGGGGAGTGATCTCCGAGGGTTTTATCACCACGCAGTTGCCTGCCGCCAGCGCCGGGGCCAGCTTCCAGGCCGCCATCATCAGGGGATAGTTCCACGGAGCAATGGAAGCCACCACGCCCACCGGGTCGCGGCGGATCATTGAGGTATGCCCTTCGAGATACTCTCCGGCGGCCATTCCCGGCAGGCAGCGGGCGGCGCCGGCGAAGAAGCGGAAGACGTCCGCAATGGCCGGCATCTCATCGTTAATCACGCAGTGCAACGGCTTGCCGCAGTTCAGAGACTCCAGCTGCGCCAGGGTCTCCGCCTGCGCCGTGACGGCGTCCGCCAGCTTCAGCAAACATTCCGAGCGCGTTTTCGGCGTTGTCTGGCTCCAGGCATCGAACGCCCGATCCGCCGCCTCAACGGCGGCATCGACCTGGGCCGCTGTCGCTTCGGCAATCTCCAGGATCACATCGCCGGTCGCAGGGTTGTATACCGGCACCTTTTCGCCTTCACCTGCCACTAACTTACCGTTTATCAAAAGGTTGTGTTGCATAGCATTATCCTGTTTCATGGTTTTATTTCCCGTTTCCGGCGTCGTTATCGCCGTCACGGGTGAGCCACCAGGCCCCTAAGATTGGTATCGTCGTTACCAGCATCACCAACAGCGCGACAACGTTGGTGACGGGCACATCGCGCGGCCGCCCCAGCTGATTCAGTAACCACAGCGGCAATGTTCGCTCATGCCCCGCGGTAAAAGTAGTGACGATAATTTCATCAAACGACAGCGCGAATGCCAGCATTCCCCCCGCCAGCAGCGCCGATCCCAGATTGGGCAACACCACGTAGCGAAAGGTCTGCCAGCCGGTCGCGCCCAGATCCATCGAGGCTTCCACCAGGCTCCACGAGGTCCGACGAAAGCGGGCGATGACGTTGTTAAACACCACCACCACACAAAAGGTCGCGTGCCCCACCACAATGGTCAGTAGCCCTGGCTCAAGACCGACGGCTTTAAACGCCGTCAGCAGCGCCAGGCCGGTAATGATCCCCGGCAGGGCGATCGGTAACAGCAGCAGTAGCGATACCGCATTCTTACCAAAAAAAGTACTGCGCCACAGGGCACCTGCAGCCAGCGTGCCAAGTACTAAGGCAATGGCCGTCGACAGGGCAGCAATTTTAAGTGACAACGTCACGGATTCGAGAATATCGCTACGCCCTGCTGCCTCGCTAAACCAGCGTAGCGTCAGCCCCTGCGGCGGAAAGCTGAAGGCCGCATCCTCCGTATTAAAAGCATAGATGGCAATGATCAGCAGCGGGAAGTGGAGGAACACCACTCCGCCCCAGGTCGCCAGTTGCAGATACCAGGGTGCGCGTTCAGAGTGCATCGAAGGCTCCCAGACGTTTCACGAACGCCAGATAAAGGGCAATCAGCACGATCGGCACCAGGGTGAACGCCGCCGCCATCGGCATATTGCCTATCGCCCCCTGCTGTGAGTAGACCATGTTGCCGATAAAGTACCCCGGCGGCCCGACCAGCTGCGGCACGATAAAGTCGCCCAGCGTCAGCGAGAAGGTGAAAATCGATCCGGCGGCAATGCCGGGGATAGCCAGCGGCAGCACCACATAGCGGAAGGTCTGTCGTGGCCCGGCGCCAAGATCGGCCGACGCCTGCAGCAAGGAGCCCGGAATGCGCTCCAGCGCCGCCTGCACCGGCAGGATCATAAACGGTAGCCAGATGTAGACGAACACCAGAAAGCGTCCAAGCCCGGAGGTGGACAAGGTGTTGCCGCCGACCGCCGGGACGGTCAGAAGCGCATTCAGCGCCCCTTCGAGTCCAAGATGGCCCAGAAACCACTGCGCCACACCATCTTTGGCCAGCAGCAGTACCCACGCGTAGGCTTTGACGATATAGCTGGCCCACATCGGCAACATCACCGCGATATAAAAGAAAGCCTTCATTTTGCCGCTGGTATAGCGAGCCATATACCAGGCCATCGGCAGCGCCAGAATGGCGCTGGCGAGCGTCACACTCAGGGCCATCACCAGGGTACGGACAATAATGTCGTAATTGGCGGGGTTGAACAGCGCCCGCAGGTTGGCCAGCGTAAAGTCGCTGGTCACCGACATGGTGAAGTCGTCAAAGGTATAAATACTCTGCCACAGCAGGGTCAGGAGCGATCCCAGATAGACGATGCCAAACCACATCAACGGCCCGAGCAGCAGTAAAAACAGGCCCAATGCTGGCCGACGCCAGAAGATCCCGGATACGCGCCCGGCCTGCGCAGGAATCATCGTCATGGTCATTTCAGCCTCCGCTTTCCAGCGGGGTCATCGCTGACCGCGACCATGACGCCAGCACCGTTTGCCCCATCCGCGGGGCGCTGGCTGCCGCCGCGCCATCGGTATTCGCCTGGCTGACCAGCAGCTTGTCCCCCTCCGCCAGCCTGAGCTCAATCCGTGTCGCCGCCCCCTGATACTGTACCGCCTGCACCACGCCCTGTACCTGAACCTCGCCGCCGCCCTGCAGGCGAACATGCTCCGGACGCAGCGACCAGCTGCCCGGCATGCCGCACAATCGCCGGGCCGCCTCGGCTTCAAAGACGTTGGCGGTGCCGACAAAGCCAGCGACAAACGCGGTTTTCGGATGCAGATAGAGATCCTGCGGCGCATCCACTTGCTCGATGCGCCCATTGTTAAACACCGCCACGCGGTCTGACATCGACAACGCTTCGCTCTGGTCGTGGGTCACGAAGATGAAGGTGATCCCCAGCGACTGCTGCAGCTTTTTCAGCTCCACCTGCATCTGCTCGCGCAGCTTCAAATCCAGCGCGCCCAGCGGCTCATCGAGCAGCAGCACCCGCGGCTGGTTCACCAGCGCCCGGGCAATGGCGACCCGCTGCCGCTGGCCGCCGGAGAGCTGAGAAGGCTTGCGATGATGAGCAAAACCAAGGGCCACCTTTTCCAGCGCTTCCTGGGCGCGGGCATGGCGCGCTTTCTTCGCCATGCCTTTGACCATCAGGCCGTAGGCGACGTTGTCGAGGATCGACATATGGGGAAACAGCGCATAGTCCTGGAACACCGTATTCACATCCCGCTGCCAGGGCGGCAGTTCGCTGGCCGGCTGACCGAAAATACGGATGGTGCCGCCGGAGAGCTGCTCGAAACCGGCAATCAGCCGCAGGCAGGTGGTTTTGCCCGAACCGGAGGGCCCCAGCATCGAGAAAAATTCACCATCGCGAATGCCTATGCTAACCCCATCTACGGCCCGCACATCGCCGTACAGGCGCGATACATTCTGAAACTCGACCGCGTACGTCATTGTCTGCCTCCCGTCCTTAGCGGCCGCCCATTATCGCAATATAGTCCTGAGTCCAGCGGCTGTAGGGTACGAATTTCCCGCCTTCGGCAACCGGCGTTTTCCAGAAGTGGATCCGGGTAAACTGGTCATAGCCGTTGGTTTCACAGCCTTTATCACCGAGCAGCGCGCTGGCTTTACACCCCTCTGGCACCACCGGGAGCGAGCCGAACCAGGCCGCCACATCGCCCTGCACCTTCGGCGTGAGCGACCAGTTCATCCATTTATAGGCGCAGACCGGATGCTTCGCTTCGCTGTGCAACATGGTGGTATCCGCCCAGCCGGTCACCCCCTCCTTCGGAAACACGGTGGCGATGGGCTGGCCTTCAGCCTTCAGGCCGTTGGCCTGATAGGGCCACGAGCTGGAGGCGGCCACCCCTTCGTTTTTGAAGTCGTTCATCTGCACGGTGGCGTCATGCCAGTAGCGATGGATCAGCGGTTGCTGGTCGCGCAGTACTTTCAGCACCGCGTTATACTGGGTTTCGGTCAGTTGATAGGGATCTTTAATGCCCAGCTGCGGCTGGGTGGCTTTGACAAACAGCGCGGCGTCAGCGATATAGATCGGGCCATCATAGGCCTGCACGCGTCCCTGATTGGTTTTGCCGTCCGGCAGGTTCTGTTTAACGAAGACCACGCTCCAGCTGTCCGGCGGCGTCGGGAATACGCGGGTGTTGTACATCAGCAGGTTCGGCCCCCACTGATACGGCGTGCCGTAGGCTTTACCGCCGACGTTAAACCATGCCCCTTGCGCAATGCGTGGGTCGAGGGTGCGCCAGCCGGCAATCAGCGCGGTGTTAATCGGCTGAACGCGTTTGCCCATGATCAGACGCAGCGAAGCATCGCCCGATGCGGTCACCAGATCGTAGCCCCCCTTGGCCATCAGGCTGACCATCTCGTCAGAGGTAGCGGCGGTTTTGACATTAACCTGACACCCGGTCTCTTTTTCAAACTGGGTGACCCAGTCGTACTGCTTGTCAGTCTGGCCGCGTTCGATATACCCCGGCCAGGCAATAATATCGAGCCGCCCTTCCGGTTTATCCAGCGAGGTGAGTGGCTCCGCCGCCTGCACGGTCAAACAGGCCATACTCAGCACATAAAGGCTGCAACGGGCAAATTTTTTGCTCATCAGGTGTTACTCCTGTCACAAGGTAATTAGCGGCAGCCGTGCCGTAAAAATATCTCCTGAAATAAGGGTAGTCAGCGGATTAACGCCCCCTGGGGAATTTATTCAGGTTGTGACCCGGGACGCATTACGCAAAAATCGCCAACACAAGCAGGACTTTATGGATTATAGACAACGAGTTAGAGAAAAAGGAGGGGTATGCATATTTCCTATGGTGAGCGCCGGTAAAATAATGACCGGCCTTGATAAAAACTCACCCGCGTTTATTTTTGCCGAGAGTTGATAGCGACGAAAAATAGCCTGAGTCGTCAGGTAAGCTGCTCACGAATAAGTTCACCCAGCCGCCTCACCCCCTGCTCTTCGCGTTCTCCCCAGCCCCAGGCGGTATTAAAACGGAAAAACGAGGTCCAGCTGGCGGAGGTGGAGAACATTTTTCCCGGGGCAATGCTGATGTGCGACGCCAGCGCCCGGGCGCTTAGCACGCTGGCGTCAGCCCCTTCCGGCAGTTCAATCCACAGAAAGTAGCCGCTGTCGCTGTGGTGGATGATAACCTCTGGCGGCAGATGGCGCAGCAGCGCCTGCCAGGCCAGCTGTTTACGCTCCGCCAGCTGGCGGCGCAAACGGCGCAGGTGGGCGTCATAGCGCTTGGTAGACAGGTAATCCACCAGGGCTAGCTGCATCGGCGAGCTGGTGGAGAGCGTACTCATCAGCTGCAGTTGCTGGATCCGCCGCGCCTGTTTGCCGGCCGCCACCCAGCCGATACGAAACCCGGGCACCAGACATTTTGAAAACGAGCTGCAGTGCAGCGTCATATCCTGGTGATCCCAGTATTTCGCCGGTAACGGTTTCTCGCGACCAAAGTAAAGCTCGCTGTAGACATCATCTTCTATCAGCATCACGTTATAGCGCGCCAGCAGCGCCACCAGCGCCGCTTTTTTTTCGGCGCTAAGGGTAAAGCCGAGCGGGTTTTGCCCGTTAGTCATCAGCCAGCAGGCCTTGACCGGGTAATTTTGCAGGGCCGCTTCCAGCGCCGTCAGGTCAATGCCCTCTTTGACGTCGGTCGCCACCGACAGCGCCTTCAGGCGCAGCCTCTCCAGCGCCTGCAGGGCGCCGTAGAAACAGGGATTTTCCACCACCACCCAGTCGCCCGGCTCGGTCACCGCCTGCAGGCTGAGGTTAAGCGCCTCCAGCGCCCCGGCGGTAATGACGATCTCGTCCGGCGAGATGTTCATCCCCTGCAGGGCATAGCGTCGGGCAATGGCGTGCCGCAGCTCCGCATTGCCCGGCGGCAGGTTCTCAATGACGCTCATGGCGGTGGCGGTTTTACTCACCTGCGCCAGCGAGCGGTTAAGCTGCTGCAGCGGGAAGAGACGCGGGTCCGGAAAGGCCGAGGCAAAGGGCAGCATCGACGCCTGACGGCTGGCCTGGAGCACCTCAAAGATATAGGTATTGATATCGACAGCTTCATCGCGGGTCACCAGGGCAGGTGGCGACGGCTGCCGGAGCTTCACCGGCTGGGGGGCGACATAATAACCCGACTGTGGACGGGCGACGATGCGCCCCTGGCTTTCCAGCAGTTGATAGGCATGGCTGACGGTCATAAAGCTCATGCCGCTGCTGACCACCTGCTCGCGCAGCGACGGCAGCCGATCGCCAGGCAACCAGACGCCAAGCGCGATCTGTTCGGTCAGCTGCTGCGCCAGCTGTTGATACTTTTTCATTGCGGCCGTCCCCGTACGTTAACCTCCCTTTATCATATATCAGTTATAAAAAAATAATAGTTTCCTGTAACTGTTATACCTGAAGCGTCCACGTTGCCGCCGTCAGGACGAGACGGGTTTAAAATATCACCACCCAGAATAGCGAGATTAACGCAAACCAAAAGATAATCATCACGCCGAGCGTAATGCACAGACTCTGTAATCCTTTTTCAGACATTGGCATTCCCTTTTTTTATTATCCAGTGAATACAGTACGAACTGTCTAATGGCTCGACAATTTAATATTTTTTAATTCACTATTAACCGGCTCATCGGTTTTACTGATTCTCATACTAATGAATGAAAATAAATTAAGCCCAAAAGGGCTGTTAATCTCGACAGGATAAATACGGCTACCGTACGGCATCCGGAACCCCGGTTTGGCTGGAGGGTGAAAAATCATAACAGCGGCCAACTGTTATGATAAAAAATGGCCGGACTGCTTCTGCCCCCTTGCCTCCTCCCTGCCTAAAATTGCGCTGAATCAATTTTGTTGTGGAGTCCTGCATGTTCGGTCTTGATGCATTCCATCTTGCGCGAATTCAATTCGCCTTTACGGTCTCATTTCATATTATCTTTCCCGCCATTACTATTGGGCTGGCCAGCTACCTGGCGGTACTCGAAGGCCTGTGGCTGAAAAGCAAAAATCCCACCTGGCGCTCGCTGTACCACTTCTGGTCAAAAATCTTCGCCGTCAACTTCGGCATGGGGGTGGTTTCCGGGCTGGTGATGGCCTATCAGTTCGGCACCAACTGGAGCGGTTTCTCTCAGTTCGCGGGCAGCATTACCGGCCCCCTGCTGACCTATGAAGTCCTGACAGCGTTCTTTCTGGAAGCAGGCTTTCTCGGAGTGATGCTCTTCGGCTGGAACCGCGTGGGGCCGGGGCTGCACTTTTTCGCCACCTGTATGGTGGCGCTGGGCACCATCATCTCGACCTTCTGGATCCTCGCCTCTAACAGCTGGATGCAGACCCCGCAAGGGTTTGAGATCGTCGATGGCCAGGTGGTGCCCGTCGACTGGCTGGCGGTGATCTTTAACCCGTCATTCCCCTACCGCTTACTGCATATGACAGTGGCGGCGTTTCTCAGTAGCGCGCTGTTTGTCGGCGCCTCGGCGGCCTGGCATCTGCTGCGCGGCAATCAGTCGCCGGCGATCCGTAAGATGTTCTCTATGGCGCTCTGGATGACGCTGCTGGTTGCCCCCGTCCAGGCGCTGATCGGCGATATGCATGGTCTGAATACCCTGAAACACCAGCCGGCGAAAATAGCCGCCATTGAGGGCCACTGGGAAAACCCGCCGGGCGAGCCAACGCCGTTGCTGCTGTTTGGCTGGCCTGATATGGATCAGGAGCGCACCCGCTACGGGCTTGAGATCCCGGCCCTGGGCAGCCTGATCCTCACCCACAGCCTTGATAAACAGGTGCCGGCGTTGAAAGAGTTCGCTCCTGAGGATCGCCCAAACGCTACCGTGGTGTTCTGGTCGTTTCGCCTGATGGCCGGTCTTGGCATGCTGATGCTCCTGCTCGGCGTACTGGCCCTGTGGCTGCGTCGGGGCGGCCGACTGTACCATTCACGGCCATTTCTGCGCTTTGCGCTGTGGATGGGCCCTTCAGGACTGATTGCTATTCTCGCTGGCTGGGTGACCACCGAAGTGGGCCGTCAGCCATGGGTGGTGTATGGCGTTCAGCGCACTGCAGACGCCGTTTCCGCTCACGGTGACCTGCATATGTCGGTCAGTTTATTGACCTTTATCGTGGTCTACAGCGCCGTCTTCGGCGTCGGCTACAGCTATATGCTGCGTCTGATCCGCAAGGGGCCGCAGGAGGTGCAGCCCGCGACAACCGGTACGCCAGCCCGCCCGCTGTCCGCCGCCACCGAAGGTTATCTGCAGAAGGAGTCCCGCTAATGGGTATCGAATTATCGGTGATCTGGTTCGTGATTATCGTCTTTGCCACACTGATGTACATCGTCATGGATGGCTTTGATCTGGGCATCGGCATGCTGTTTGGCACCGTACGGGGCAGCACCGAGCGCGACGTGATGGTCAACAGCGTCGCCCCGGTGTGGGATGGCAATGAGACCTGGCTGGTATTGGGCGGCGCCGGTCTGTTTGGCGCTTTTCCCCTCGCCTATGCGGTGATAATCGACGCCCTGTCGATCCCCCTGACCCTGATGCTGATCGGCCTGATTTTTCGCGGCGTCGCCTTTGAGTTTCGCTTCCAGGCCACGCCGTCGCACCGGCCCTTCTGGGATCGTGCCTTTTTTGGCGGTTCCCTGCTGGCGACCTTCAGCCAGGGCGTGGTGGTCGGGGCGGTGATCAACGGTTTCACCGTCAGCGGTCGCGCCTTCAGCGGCGGCATGTTTGACTGGCTGACCCCGTTCAGCCTGTTTTGCGGACTCGGGCTGTGCGTGGCCTATGCGCTGCTCGGCGCCACCTGGCTGGTGATGAAAAGCGAAGGCGCGCTGCAGCAGCGCATGCGCAGCGCATCGCGGCAGCTGCTGGTTGCCCTGCTGGCGGTGTTTGCCGTCATCAGCCTGTGGACTCCGCTGGCGCACCCGGCAATTGCCGCCCGCTGGTTCAGCCTGCCGAATCTCTATTTCCTGCTGCCGGTGCCGCTGCTGGTGATCCTCATCAGCGGCTGGCTGTGGCGCACGCTGCATCAGCGCGACCGCCATGTTTCGCCCTTCACGCTGACGCTGGGCCTGGTCTTTCTCGGCTTTAGCGGACTGGGGATCAGCATCTGGCCGCATATTATCCCGCCGGCCATCACGCTTTGGCAGGCTGCCGCCCCCCCGCAAAGCCAGGGCTTTATGCTGGTGGGCGCACTGCTGATTATTCCGGTCATTCTTGGCTACACCTGCTGGAGCTATTACGTGTTCCGCGGCAAAGTTCAGACCGGGGAGGGATATCACTGATGCATACTGACTGGCCTAAACGTCTGCTGTGGCTGATCGCGATCTGGGGAGGCAGCGTACTGACGCTGGCCGCCATCAGCCTGCTGTTTCGCCTGCTGATGACCGCCGCAGGGCTAAAAGTCTGAGTGGGATGCAGAGAAGTCCGAAAAGGGACTTCTCCATCTTATCTTCACTTTTGCCTGATGAAATACGGCGATACATCAGAAGAAAGGATATTGCTATGAAGAAGTTAGCTTTACTCTCTGCCGTGATGACGCTGGGAATATCGTCATGGGCTTTCGCTGCCGACAACCCGCCGCCGCCAGAAAAAGGCGCGCAGCATCAGGGTAAGCCGCCGGCGAAAAACGGCCAACACGATGGTAAGCAAGCGCAACACAACGGCAAACAGCCGCAGCATGATGGCAAGCAGCCGCAGCGTGACGGCAAACAGCCGCAGCATGACGGCAAACAGCCGCAGCATGACGGCAAGCAGCCGCAGCGTGACGGCAAACAGCCGCAGCATGACGGCAAGCAGCCGCCAAAAGGCGGCGATCACAGCGGGAAACCACTGCCGCCAAAAGCGTAATCCCTCAGGCCTGGCCTTCCGCGCCAGGCTTTTTTTTCACCGTCCTTCAGCCACCGCTGACAAACTCTTGCCCTTCTTTGAGAAGCCGAGAAAAAAACCTGCACAGCGCCTGGCATAGTAAGCCCACGCCATTGATTCGCAGAGAAAAGGTATGTTGAGGAGAAGCATGAGCGCGCTGCTGTTGCTGTGCGCGCTTTTTTCAGGACATCTGCTGGCCCACCGTCAGGGGCACGATTACTTTCCGGTGCAAAGCCTCGAACAGCAGCTGCTGCACGAGGCGGACAGCGATGAGCTTCGCAGTCAGTGCGAGGAGGCTGCCGCCGACCTGCGCGAGCATCACCGCTGGCAGGATGCGCGCAAACCGCGGGCGCCTCACTGCCAGTAGCGTCGTGCTGGATCAGGCCCCTTTGCGTTTCGGCAGGGTCTTCATCAGCTCATCCGGGCTGACGGAGGCGACGATGCTCCCGGGAAGCGGCATTTTGAGGATGTGATTTTTAATCTTCCCGACGACATGCATTTCGCACGGGCGACAGTCAAACTTCAGGGTCAGCACTTCATCGCCGTGGATCAACTGCATCGGCGTGGCTTTCCAGCTCTTGATGGAGCCTTTCGCCTGTTTCGGACAGAGGTTGAAGGCAAACCGCAGACAATGTTTGGTGATCATCACCGGCACATCGCCCTTCTCTTCGTGCGCTTCATAGGCGGCGTCAATCAGTTGTACGCCATAGCGCTGGTAAAAGGCCCGCGCCTTATGGTTATAGACGTTGGCGAGGAAGGAGAGATGGGTCTCGGGATAGACCGGCGGCGGTACGGAGACCGGCTTGCGGGTGCCACGTTGCCAGGCGTTGAGGCGCGCTTCATCGAGCATTTCAGCCGTTTCACGACGCAGCTGGTTGAGCAGGCTGTTGGGGACAAACAGCGGCGGCAGGTTGACCTGCACCTCGCGCGGGTAGTAAATGGTCTGCCCCAGTTTTGTGACACCGTCACGCAAATTGGCCAGCGCTTTTTCTGCCTGGTTGGCTTCGGCGAAGTCGCCGTCGAGTGTATGGGTCACGCTGACGCCATCTTCACAGGTCATGGTCAGAACCAGCTGTTCCTGCCAGCCGCTCAGCGTAACGTCCACGGCGATGCGGCGTTCGCTGGAGGTCTTCAGCAGCGCCTGCTGCCAGTTGTGATCGAGGTTACGGTTAAGCGCCTGGTGCGGACGCGCTTTGTGCAGATCCGCCGGCATCTCGTTCGGCCACACCCGATAGCGATTTTCGCCGGTTTTCTCCACCGTATTGGCACGGAAGCCCACCACTTCACGCTTAATCATCACGTTAAGGCCATCGCCGTTGGTTAACGGTTCGCTCGCTTCGACATCAAGATGGTCTTTACCCACCTTCAAGACTTCGCCCACCGGCAGCCCGATAAATTTGGGCGAATCAAAGGCGCCGATGTCGCCTTTACGGGCATTGACGAAGTAATCGGTGCTGCCGCGGTGGAAGGTTTTATCGGTAGACGGAATAAAAAAGTGCTCGGTGCGCCCTGCCGAGGCACGCGCCAGGTCGCCGCGGTCTTCAATAATGGCATCAAGCATTTGACGGTAGTGCGCAGTGATGTTTTTCACATAACTCATGTCTTTGTAACGGCCTTCAATTTTGAAGGAACGTACCCCGGCGTCGATCAGTGCCGCCAGGTTGGCGGTCTGATCGTTGTCCTTCATCGACAGGAGATGTTTTTCATAGGCCACCACCCGTCCCTGATCGTCTTTCAGGGTATACGGCAGGCGGCAAGCCTGCGAGCAGTCGCCCCGGTTGGCGCTACGTCCGGTCTGGGCGTGCGAAATGTTGCACTGACCGGAATAGGCCACGCACAGCGCGCCATGAATAAAGAACTCAATGGTCGCGTCGGTATGGTCGTAAATGGCTTTGATCTGACTGAGATTCAGTTCACGCGCCAGCACGATCTGGCTGAAGCCGGCGTCGGAGAGAAATTTCGCTTTTTCCACGCTGCGGATATCGCACTGGGTGCTGGCGTGCAGCTCAATCGGCGGCAGATCCAGCTCCATGATCCCCATATCCTGCACAATCAGCGCGTCAACGCCCGCCTCATAAAGATCGGTAATCAGCCGCTGCGCCGGCTCCAGCTCATCATCATGCAGAATGGTGTTCAGTGTGACAAAGATTTTGGCGCCATAGCGATGGGCAAAAGGCACCAGACCGGCGATGTCGCTCAGGCTGTTGCTGGCATTGTGACGAGCGCCAAAGTCAGGCCCACCGATATAAACGGCGTCGGCGCCGTGGAGGATCGCTTCGCGAGCGATACCGGCGTCGCGGGCAGGACTAAGAAGTTCAAGACGATGATTGTGCAGGCGCATACGCGTGTTGTTATCCAGTATAAGGGGGTCGAAATGGCGGCTATTGTAGTCAGAACCGGGCACAGACGAAAACCTTTTCCACCACCGCACGACGACGAATTTTCATTTTTCAGCAAAGTATTGATGGAAAAGATAGTTCCTTCACATCATCGCGCAGCGTACTGTCATCACGTATTCCGGATTTTCCTCGTCACGTTGTGAGTGGTTATCATCAGTCATCTTGTCTGGCCGCGGGTTCGCCCGCGGTTTTTTCTTTTGGATAATGGATAAGTGAATGGAAATGGGCCGCCTGAACGCCGCGGTTACGATACGCATGCGCCTCATCGCCGGCGAAGCGCCGTCCCTCACCTGGCTGCAGTAAATGCCACTCCCCCTGTAAACAGAGATCCAGGGCGCCGCTAATCACCACCACATGTTCAATCACCCCTTTCTCATGCGGCGTCGATTCGCTCAACGCGCCGGGGGCAAGGGTTATCGAAAAATGGTCAAAGCGCAGCTCCGGATCCCACGGGAAGACCGGGGTCACCACCATCGCCTGCTGCTGCGGATCAAAAGCGGAAGGCGCCGCGCTGGCGTCCGGAACGATAAACGCCGAAAACGGCACGTTCAGTCCGGTAGCAATCTTCCACAGCGTCGCCACCGTCGGGCTCGATTCATTACGCTCAATCTGCCCCAGCATGGCTTTCGACACCCCCGTCTCTTCTGCCAGACGCGACAAGCTCCAGCCACGCTGCTGGCGCAGGGTTTTGAGCGTTGCCGCCAGATGTTGCGCAATATTCATCCTACCTCCTGACTTGTACAGGCAAGAGTATATCCCCATTTGCCTGATTCTACAGGGCGTTTCTCGGCATATCACCGATGAGAACAGCTGTCTTACGCTCTCCCCATCCGCACCTTGTGCGCTATAACGCACAGTGATAGAGTGTTCGTATGTTATAACGCACAAGAGAACCCTATGCGCTCGTTTACCCTTCCTCTTCCCACGCTGTTGGCGGGTTTCGTCGCTGTACTGGTGGGCTACGCCAGTTCAGCCGCCATTATCTGGCAGGCTGCTGCGTCTGCTGGCGCTACCCCCGGGCAGATCGCCGGATGGATGACGGCCCTTGGCCTCGCCATGGGTATCAGCACCCTTGCGCTGAGCGGCTGGCGTAAAGTTCCTGTGCTCACTGCCTGGTCAACGCCGGGTGCCGCGCTGCTGGTCAGCGGTCTACAAGGAGTCACCCTCGCCGAGGCCGTGGGGGTATTTATCTTCGCCAACGCGCTGATCGTCCTTTGCGGCGTGACGGGCCTGTTTGCCCGGCTGATGAAGATCATTCCCCATTCGCTGGCCGCCGCGATGCTGGCCGGGATCTTGCTGCGTTTCGGTTTGCAGGCCTTCGCCGGCTTGCAGGACCATCTGCTGCTGTGCGGCGGCATGCTCGCCGCCTGGCTTCTCTGTAAAGCGCTGTGGCCCCGCTTCGCGGTAGTCGCCGCGCTGGTGGTGGGGGCGCTGATCGCGGCGGCCTCCGGGGACGTCGCCAGGACGGCCGTACCGCTGGCCTTCGCGGCACCGGAGTGGATCGCGCCGCAGTTTACCCCGGCGCTGCTGCTCAGCGTCGGCCTGCCGTTTTTCCTCGTCACCATGGCCTCGCAGAACGCCCCCGGGTTCGCCACCCTGCAGGCATCCGGCTACACCGTACCGGTGTCGGCACTGCTCGTCGTCTGTGGAGGGCTGGCGCTATTGCTGGCGCCGTTTGGGGTGTACTCCCTCTGCATCGCGGCGATCACCGCCGCGATTTGCCAGAGTCCGGAAGCGCATCCGGATCCGCAACAGCGCTGGCTGGCGGCCATGGCGGCAGGCGGTTTTTATCTGCTGGCCGGTCTGTTTGGCGGGTCGATCACCGCTCTGATGTCGGCCTTACCGACGGCGTGGATCCAGATGCTGGCCGGCCTGGCGCTGCTCGGCACCATCGGCGGCAGCCTTTTTCAGGCGGTACATCAGGCCAGTGAACGCGATGCGGCGGTGCTGACCTTCCTGGTCACCGCCAGCGGTGTGACGCTGGCAGGAATTGGGTCGGCCTTCTGGGGCGTGGTGCTCGGTGGGGTGAGCTACGGCGTCTTATCCGCGCTGCGCCGCCCGTAGCTGGGACGGCGTCAGGCCGGTGGCGGCTTTGACCCGATGGCTGAAATGGCTGGCGGAGCTGAAGCCGCAGGCCAGCGCAATCTCGGTTAACGCCAGCGCGCTGTGGCAGAGCAGATTTTGCGCTTTCGCCATTCGCCGTTGCATGACGTATTGATGCGGGGCCATATTCAGCGACTGGCGGAACATGCGAGCAAAATGGAACTCACTGAGTCCCGCCTGCTGCGCCAGGTCGGCCAGGGTCAGCGGCTGATCGAGGTGGGCATCGATCCAGGCCAGCACGTGACGCTTTACGCCCGGCGCCAGCCCCCCGGTGACCGTCGGCAAACGCCACTGTACGGTGGAATAGTGCTGGATAAGATGGGTGAGCAATAAGCTGCTGGCGGCGCTGAGGGTCAACTGGTTCGCCGGCTGTCGCCAGTCATTGGCCAGCAAAAACTGGCGGTACACCGCGGTGATTTTGTCATCGCTGGCGAAGGTTTTTTCCTGCAGGGTGAAGTTTGCCGGGCTACGATCCCACACCTCTTCGCCGACGCGGCGCAGGTGCTCATCGGTACAGTAGAGATGCACAAACGACAGATCGCCGCGGATATCCCAGACGCTCTCATCGCCTTTCGGCATCAGACAAAAGCGATCCGGGCCGCCGCCATTTTTCCAGCCGTGCGGCGTCTTTTGATAGCTTTCATAGCCATCGGCGACGTACAGGCTTAACGTATGGTGATCGCTGCGCACCGTCACGGTATCGCAATTGTTGTACCAGGCGGCCAGTTGAATACCGGAATTCAGCTCCACCGTGCCCCGCAGCACCGCGTTCTGTCGCCGTAATGTTTCAAACGTCCCGTAACCCATCGCCTTCACGCATCTGCCCGTAAAAGCTCTAGTCTAGGGAGACTCCGGCGCGGTTTCCAGTCCTCACCGCAGACGAATGACAAATAAGCGCAAGAATTTGCAAGCCGACAACAAGCGGGTGAAAGCTGCCGGTTGCGACAGGCGGCATACTCCTCCCTTCAACAGGCAGAGGAGAGTCAGGTGAACGCATTACTTTATGCACTCGTTGTCGTTATCTGGGGAACGACGTGGATTGCGATTTTTTTACAGCAGGGGCCGGTGGCGGCGCCGGTCTCCATTTTCTGGCGTTTCGCCGTGGCCAGCGTCACGATGCTGGCAGTTCTGCTTGTCACGCGACGGCTGCGGCCGCTGCGCGCGAAAGATCACCTCTGCTGCCTGCTGCAGGGTTGCTGCGTTTTCTGCTTTAATTTCTGGTGTTTTTACACGGCCGCGGCCTGGATCAATACCGGGCTGGAATCGGTTATCTTTTCCATGGCGGTGCTGTTTAACGCCATTAACAGCTTCCTTTTTTTCCGCCAGCAGCCGCCAGGCCGCTTCTGGGCCGCCGCCGCGCTGGGTTTGGCCGGTATTGTCACGCTGTTCTGGGATGACCTGCTGGCCAACGGGCTGAACGCCTCGCTGCTGTGGGGGATCGGTCTGAGCGCCCTGGGCACCTACGGCTTTTCACTGGGCAATATGTTCAGCATTCGCCACCAGCGGCGAGGGCTGGAAACCCTGACCACAAACAGTTGGGCGATGCTCTACGGCACGCTGGTGATGGGCGCTATCGCCCTGCTACGTGGCGATAACTTTACGCCGGAGTGGACCGTCAGCTACCTTGGCGCCCTGCTTTATCTGGCGCTGTTCGGCTCAGTGATCGCCTTCGGGGCCTATTTCACTCTCGTGGGGCGCATCGGCGCCAGCAAAGCCGCGTACAGTACGCTGCTGTTTCCGCTGGTGGCGTTATCCATTTCCACCGTCTATGAAGGGTATATCTGGCACAGCAACGCCGTTATCGGGCTGGCGCTGATCCTGCTGGGTAACCTGGTGATGTTTGCCAAACCGGAACAGCTGCTGCTGCGTCGCAAGCTGGCCTGAGAAGGCGATGGCAGGGAGAACAGCGCCGTCGGTCAGACGGCGCTGGTGCGATTAACGCTGAGAAGGGTCAAATTTGACGGCGTCCACTGCCATATCATCGATCACCTGCTTCAGGGTATCGACGGTCAGCGGCGTGTTTTCATTAGCCAGGGTTTTGCCTTCCCCTTTACGAACAACCTTGATCACCGGCTTGTTCGTGCTGGCGTCGATCAGCTCGGCTTCAAAATAGAGGTCGGTGTCCATAGTACGATGGCCAGTGGCGGCCTGGGTACCCGCAACAATCATGGCGACCGGGATCACTTCATAGAACTGCAGTCCCTCTTTGCTGGAGTCCACACCGGTGATCGCGCCACGGAAGATGAGGCTGCGTTTGTCGGCGGTAGTGGCCAGCGGTTTACGCTCCGAAATAGCCTGTTTCAGTTCTTTGTTCGTGTAATTCAGAATATCCTGCAGCGCCTTTTCCCCTACCTGGGTGGTCGGTTTCGGGACGGGATAATAGGTTACCGGATGGTACACGACGTTATCGTAGTTGGCCGGATTGTAGTTTGGATCGATCCAGCGCAGCTCAGGCTTGCCGGAGGCGGAGGTCGTTTCTTTCAGGTTGGAATAATCTTTTAAGAAGCCCGAATACTGATTCGGTTGCGCCACCTTCGACGCACAGCCGGTCAACGCTAACATCCCCGCCAGAGCGGCGACTTTCAATAACACGCGAGTACGCATAGAGAGATCCCTGTAAATGCAGTTTTTTTTCGGCAGACGTTATAGCAAATAAGACCCACTAGTTTTGTGACAAAAAATGGGCTTCGTCAAGGAAGATTTACAAATATTGATAGGATGAACATTACGTTATTAAATAATCACTTAAAACAGGCAGAAGCCTGCATTTTATCCCTCTTTTTTACGGGGAGTTCCTCGCTTATTTTCCCTGCTCTTCACCTTACTACGCGGCGCGGGCCATGCTCAGCTTCCCACGCCGCCGCGTATCAGGCAGGCTTGCGCGCCAACAGGGTGGCGAAGCGCAATTTGATGCGATTGCCGTTGGCGTCGGTGCGATGCAGCTCGCCGACGTCCTCATTGTATTTCAGCAGCTCCCAGCCCTGGTAATATTCACGAAGCTCATCGGGTTTAAAGGCAAACGGAAAGCCGACGGTGCAGGGATAGTCTTCGGTATCCATCGCCGCCACAATCAGGTTATAGCCGCCGGCGGCGGTGCAGCGCTGCATATTGGCGATCAGGCCCGGGATGGTGTCAGGCTCCAGGAACATCATCACCACGGTGGAGAGGATCAGGTCATATTCGCCATCAAAGGTCAGGCTATTGAGGTCTGTTACCGCGGTGCGGAGATTTTCCAGCGCCTCGGCAGCGCGAATACTTTCCAGATTATTGATGCTCATCGGATTTTTATCCCACGCGGTCACCGTGAATCCGTTCGCCGCCAGATAAAGGCTGTTACGCCCGTTGCCACAGCCCAGATCCAGCGCCCGCCCCGGCGGCACCACCGTCGCAGCATGCAGCACCTCGGAATGGGTGCGAGTCAGGCCATATTTTTCACAAAAATAATCCGCGTCACGCGTTGTCATGATCTTTCCTTCTCATTCAGGAGTGTTTCCCGGTCGACCTGTACCAGCAGTTTCCCGCTCACCAACAGCAAAATTGTGCGCAGTAACAGCAGGCCGACAACCAGATTGCTAAAAATAAACAGCGGCATTGCCAGATGGTGAAAAAAGCCGTCCGCCCTGGCCTGGCCGAGATGCAGGCCGGTGGTGGCCAGTGCGGAAATACCGAACGAGAAGCTCCAGAAGGAAGCATTGAACGGCTGGCGAAGATACCAGGGCATCAGGCGCAGCATAAACAGCAACTGCAGCAGGCCGTAACCAAACAGCAGCTTCGCGAAGGTATCCGCTTCCCCGCCGTTGACGCTGAGCCAGGCGCTGCAGGCCACCAGCGCAGGCGCCAGTTGGATCCCCAGCGAGGTGCGCAGCGGCGTCGGCAGTTCGCCCGCACTGCGCAAACGCTGGAGGATGGCCGGCTCGAGGCTCAGCCAGGAGAAGACCCCGGCGCCGAGGAACACCAGCCCGGCGTCGGTAAACCCCAGCGCGCCGCAGGCCATCGCGCTGATGAAATTATTGGCCACCGTCGGCAGATAGAGTCCCGGCGTGGTGGCCTCGTGAGGATGCGTCCCCCGCCACAGCCCGGCACTTTGCCAGGCGGCATAGGCAAGCTGCAGCGCCACCCCCGGCACAAACAATCCCAGCGCCAGCGGCCGCCACCATGGCACCAGCCCGATCGCCACCAGCAGCGTGGTGGCTGGAAACAGGCTGACAAAGCTGCTGCTGACCGGATGACGCATCTCCCGTAGCACGCTCGCCGGAAAGCGAATCGCCCGGCTGATAAACGCCATGCTGAGCAGCACCCACATCGCTATCGCCAGCGTCACCAGACCCTCGCCGATGCTGCGGCTAACCGGCCAGAGCGTGCTGGCGTAGCGCCAGGCGAAGCCCATTCCGATGGTGCCGAGCACCATACCAAAGTAGCCTGCCGGCAGGTTCAGCACCTGCCGCGGCGTTTGCTTACTCTTCATTTTGTTGATGATATCAATTTAATTTGAAGTTGCATTTTAAAGGAACCTTATCCCGCGCGCTACGGCGTTCTTTGCTATGTTTATGTTAACCATAAGTAATGAGGATCGGGAATGCGTAAATACCGTCTCAGCGAACAGACCCGGCAGTATTGTTACCAGCAAGAGGATGGCAAACAGAGCGTCACCCTGCGCCAGATAGTGGCGCTTATCGATTTCGCTGACGTCAAAGCGGGCAGCGAAGGCGGCTGGGTTGACGCGGAAAGCGCTCTCAGCCAACAGGGCTTGTGCTGGATCTACGATGCCAACAGCGTGGTTTTCGCCGGAGCATGCATCCGCGACGACGCCCGCGTAACCGGGCCTTGCGTGGTCAGCCATGAGGCCGCCATCGGCGGACGGGCATGCATTCACGCCTCGCACATTAGCCATCACGCGCAGATAAGTGACAACGTCACGGTTAATCACAGCCAGGTACGCGGCTATTGTCGTCTTGCCGACGAAGCGCGTCTCCTGCCCCACTGCCAGGTGATTGCCGCCCGCGGGCTGACCGCCGATCGCGACAAAGTCCTGCAGATTTATCAGCGAGCCACTGTTAGCGCCTCGCGTATTCTCCACCAGGCGCAAATCTACGGCGATGCCTTTGTCGAGCACGCTTTTGTCGAACACCGGGCAGAAGTATTCGACCAGGCAAGACTGGAGGGGAACGAAGAAAACGACGTCTGGGTGTGCGATAATGCCCGGGTTTATGGTCACGCGCGTCTGATCGCCGGTCGCGGAGAGGATGCCATTCCCACCGTGCGCTACAGTTCGCAGGTTGCGGAGAATGCGGTGATTGAAGGCAACTGCCTGTTAAAGCACCGGGCGATGGTCGGTGGCGAGGCGCAGCTGCGCGGTGGTCCGATTCTGCTCGACGACGACGTGCTGATTCAGGGGCGGACCGTCATCATCGGCGATGTGATCATTGAGCACCAGGTCACCATCAATGACGAGGTGCAGATCGCCGCGCAGGAGGGTGAGGCCATTCATCTGCGCGGCCCGAAAACGCTTGACGGCCAGCAGCACATCACCCGCACGCCGCTGTTAGGCGCCCTCTAGCGCCTCGTCGCGGTCAATAATGCGCGCATAGATATTCTGATCGTCATAGCTGCCGTTCAGATACTCAGCCTGCCTGAGGCAACCTTCCAGAACGAACCCATTGCGCAACGCCACCTGGTTACTGCGGGTATTGGCCACCCGGCATTTGATCACAAACCGGCGCACCAGCCCGCTGCGGGCATAATGGTGGATAAAGGCCTGCAGGGAGCGGGAAAGCAGCCCCTGCCCCTGGTGCTCTTCATCGATCCAGTAACCGATATAGGCTGTTTTGTTCTGCGGCTCGATCTGGTTGAACGACAGGACGCCAACGAGTCGATGGTCGAGAAACAGCAAAAACATTTTGGCGTAATCCCGCTGATGCAGAATCACGTTACCCTGCACATGGCGGCGGGTCTCCTCTTCGCTGTTCACTTCGGCGGGCCAGTTGAGCGATTGCTGCAGCCAGTGGCGGTTTTTGACCACCAGCTGGTGCAGATCGCTGACGTAGCGCTCATCAATCGCGATAAGCGTCAGCGCGTCGGTCACCGGGATCGACTCAGGTACTGCGGGAATGTCTGTAGTCATGGGGCTCTCTACTGGCCCACAGGCGTTGCCTGCGGGCCGCGGCTGTCACGGGACTATTTCATGATCCGGTCGTCAACGTAGTTACGTTTATCCGGCGCCGGCGGGAAGTACTGATAGAGCCAGGTTTCGCTGATGGCTTCGCCCTGACAGCGCAGGAACAGGCGCATCTCCACCGGATCGGTCGAGTCGGAGGTCGGATACCAGTCGAAGAGGATCCGGTAGCCATCGAACGGCTCAACATAGAGGATCTCAATCTGCTTCGCTTCGCCGCTGGAGAGGGTGATCACCGGTTCAATACCGCGCGGCGCGGCGGCCTTCAGATCGCCGCCGACAAAGTCGATGGCAAAACGGCGCGCCCACTTATCCGGATAGTGCTCGCCCGGCGCCCAGCCTTCCGGGAAGCCCCCCATCCCGGTGCGGGTGGCGAGCACACGCGCCAGCGGAGTGCTCACCGGCGGCTGCGCGCTCCAGTAGAGACGGTAGCGGAAGTCCAGTTCGTCGCCCGCCTTCACCGCTTTTTCTGGCTGCCAGAAGCAGACGATATTATCCAGCGTTTCACCGGTGGTCGGGATCTCCATCAGGCTGACGGCCCCTTTGCCCCACTGGTTACGCGGCTCGACCCACAGGCTGGGACGCTTGTTATACCAGCCCATCACGTCCTGGTAATGGGAGAAATCGCGGTCCAGCTGCAGCAGACCGAAGCCACGCGGGTTCTTGTCCTGGAAGGCGTTGAACTGCAGCTTCTGCGGGTTATTCAGCGGCCGGCAGACCCATTCGCCGTTCCCCAGCCACATCGACAGCCGATCGGAGTCGTGGATCTGCGGGTGGATGGTATCGCACATCCGACGCTCGTTGTTGCCGCAGCTGAACATACTGGTCATCGGCGCAATACCCAGCTGTTTGATGTCCTTGCGGGCATAAAGGTGGTTTTCCACATCCATGATGACCTGGGTATCCTGGCAATGGATGGTGAATTTGTAGGCCCCGGTGATGCTCGGGCTATCCAGCAGCGCGTAAACGGTAAATACCGTGGCGTCCCCTTTGACTGTTTCGAACCAGAAGGAGGTGAAATCAGGGAACTCTTCCGGGGTATCGGTAAAGGTGTCCACCGCCAGCCCGCGAGCCGACAGGCCGTACTGGTAAGTGCTGTCTACCGCGCGGAAGTAGCTGGCGCCGAGGAACGCTACGATATCGCGGCGCGCCAGCTCCGGCGCTTTAAACACCCGGAATCCGGCGAAACCGAGGTCGGACTGGCCTTCCAGCTGGCGGGTGTCGACCCCGGCGTCATTGTACTTAAACAGCTCAGGGCGGAAATGGATCTCGCGCGCCTGCTGGGTGGCGGCGTCAAGAGAGAACATCCGCACGCGGCGACGGAACCCCATCCCGACGTGGAAAAACTGGATGTCCAGTTTGCGTTCTTCAATGTTGTTCCACAGCGAGTGGTTGGCGTCATACTGGATGCTGTTATAATCCTGCGGAGTCAGATTGGCCAGCGTCGGCGGCAGATCGCGCGGGGCGCCGCCCCATGGCTGGCGCGCCAGATCGTGGGCCATCCCCTGCAGCACGGTGTAATCGAAACGACGCGTTTGCCCGTCGGCAATGCCCGCGTCTTCGGCAAAAGCGGCCTGACTGAATAAGGAGGCGACTCCTGACGTTCCGCATACGGCGGCAACAGCCATGGAAGATTTAAGAAAACGTCTGCGGTTCATGCCTGAGAAAGCGTCCTTCTACACGGGTGAATTGATTCGCAACGCGTCATCACGCTGCGTGATAAATTCCGCCCACTCTAGACAAAAACGATTAATAATCCAATTGTTGCCCGCAGAAAAAAGGTAAAAAAGCCCTGTCTACCAGAACAGCCCGTTTTTTCATCTCCGGGGAAGTGAGACTGCAAGGCACAGTCTGAGGCCTGCCTGTCATCGGACCGGATAGCGGTTCCTGGTATGGCATCTTCATCACGTGTCGGTTTCTCCACCGCCGGTGGCTTTCAGCAGAGTCATGTCCTTGCGGAACCACGAACAACCACCTTTACTCGAGCGTCACGTGATGCTTCATCACCCGGCGAAACAGCGCCAGCCGGGCGCGCATAAAGCGATTCTCCACTTTAAAACCGGCACGCTTATGCAAGCCAATGCGCAACAGACGATCCCGTCCACGCAGACACGCCGGCCAGCGCACTGCGCCGGAAAGTGCCAGGTCGCCGCTGGCGACGCGGGCAAACTGGGCCCAGTAATCAGCGACCTGAGCGGCGAAGGCCAGATCCGCTTCGCTGGCGTACTGACACACCGGGTCGGTCAACCGCAGGTTATCAAACACGTAGGGCACCTCGTTGCCATGCCAGGCGCCGTGCGGATAGGTGTCATGCTCCGCTTCCGCAACATAATCAAACCAGTAGCGCCAGCACGGCTGCCCCACGCGCTGCTGCGCCTGCATCACCACATAGCCGAGGGTGGTGAAGGCCATATCGCGGCACACTTCCCGCCCCAGCGCTTCATCGCCCTTCACGCCGGGATAAAGGAGTTTGATCAGCCCCAGACCCAGGCGGCGCTCACGGCGCAGCTTCTGGATCTGCCCGGCGATATCGACGCCAAACACGGCCATCACGCTGGCTTCATCGCTGTTGGAGCCGATCATCACCGGCATTGGATGCTGGTGCCCGGCAAAAAAGGTCTCCAGCATCGGCTGCGGCAGCACCGCGTCGCCGACGATGGGGGCCGGCCCTGTGTTCAGCGGTGCGGTGAGTGACCAGAAGGCCTCCGCGGGGATCGCCCGCAATTCCTCAGCGCTGGCTTGCGGTAAGGCAAAGTGTTCCGCCAGCAGGCGGCCTTTCTCCAGCGCCTTCTCTCGCGGCAGGTCGGGTAACGTATACCCGCTCTGAATAATCGCTTTATGGAACAGCCCTTTCGCTTTCGGCGAGGCCATCAGCGACAGCACGCTGCGCGCCCCGGCGGATTCGCCAAACAGCGTGACGTTAGCGGCATCCCCGCCAAAGGCGTGGATATTCTCCTGAACCCACTGCAGGGCGGCAATCTGATCCAGCAGCGCGAAATTATAGAGACGTTCGCCTGCCTCTTCTTCCAGCGCCGGATGGGCGAAAAAGCCGAGATGGCCCAGCCGGTAGTTGACCGTCACCACCACCACATCGCGGCTGGCTAACGCTTTGCCATCGTAAGGCGGCAGGCTGCCGGCGCCGATGGTAAACCCGCCGCCGTGCAGCCAGACCATCACCGGCAGCGGCTGCGCCGCAGCAGCAGGTGCCCAGATATTGAGATATAAGCAGTCTTCGCTGAAAGCGCCGGGATCGCCGCCGCCGAGCTCACGGCAGTAGTCAATGTCCTGCCAGCTGGCGGCGGAAAAGGCGTCGGCCTGGCGGACGCCCTGCCAGCGGGCAGGAGGTTGCGGCGCGCGCCAGCGCAGCGGGCCCACAGGCGGCGCGGCATACGGAATGCCGCGCCAGATATGGATCCCCTGCTCTGCGCTCCCGGATACGGTTCCCTGGCGGGTTTTCGCCAACGGTTTCGACGGATGTTGCATAACCTGCTCCCTGTAAGGCTGATGCCAGCAGGGTACTGATTTTACAGCAGACCGCAACGTCGTTTGCTGCGCTCCTCCGCCTGTCGGTACAGGGCAAACTCATCCTCCACCGGGCAGCCCAGCGCCGCCTCAAAGGCCTCGCGGCTGGCATTCCCGTGGCTGCGCGCCTGCGTTTCGTTGCCCAGATTGGACTGAAAAATACCCGCCGCGCTGACCGGTAAAAAGTCTTCATAGATAATCGGCTGGGCAACCACCCACCCGCGCTCAATCAACGGCTGCGGATCGTCGCCCGGGCGAAACGCCTGGCGATGCGCCTCGCCGGCGGGCGTCAGGCGGTAGCGAAACCAGGCCAGCCCCTGCTGGCGGAGCAAAAATTCGCTGTCCGGGAATTCGCGGAATACCTCCTGCAGATGCTGCTGATGGCTGAGATTGTCCTTTCCGGTCCCCGCTGCCTGCAGCAGGCGGTCGTACAGCGCGCGTCCTTTTGGCGTTAGCGCAATGCCGCGTTGCTCAATTTCACCAAAGCGGGCGCTGTGGGTGCCTTTATGCTCACCGGCAAACATCACCGGCTCCTCAAGCGCCTTAAAGCTGGTCTGCCGCAGGAGGATCGGGACCTCCCGCCGCGGTGGCCCTTCAATCAGCGCTTTGGGTTCAATACCACACTCGGGCATCAGGGCCTGGGCGCGATCAATATCCAGCGTCCGCGGCGTGAGGTGATTGATATGGCATCCCGGAAAGCAGACCACATCGGCAATCAGGCGGTGCTCGCGATGCAGGGCATGGTAGGTCTCCTCATCGACGGTAGCATGCCGGTGCCAGCGAAAGGTCTCCAGCGCCTCCTGCACAAACTCGCGCGCGTCGGCAGAGGTGAATTCGCCTTCAGCTTCATACTGCGCAATCAGCGCCAGGCAGCGGGGGGTAAAGATTTTGCGCCGGGCGAGGATGGCCTCGGCCCGCTCGCGCAAGGCGCGATTTTCAATCAGCTCCAGGCGCAGCAGCGAGGTGAAAACCCGAAACGGATTGCGTGCCAGCGCGGCATCGTCGATGGGACGAAAGGCCGTGGAATGGACCGGCACGCCGGCCTGCGAGAGATCGTAATAGCTGACGGGATACATCCCCATGATGGCAAACATGCGACGCAGCGTCGCCAGTTCCTCCGCTGTGCCCACGCGGATTGCGCCGTGGCGCTCCACGTTTAAGCGCGCCAGCTCGTCGGCATTGGCCAGTTGTTCATGCAGCTTCGGATTATTTTCCAGTACCGCCAGATTGACGTCTGCCACCAGCTCCAGCAGCGTCCCGTACTGCGGAACTTCCTGCTGGTACATGGCCGACATGGCCTGCGAAAAGTGCTCCCGAATCTCATCAGCCGTGATGGTGTTCGCCATGATGTGTTACCTCCAGTGAATACTTCCTGGAGTGTAGGAAAGCTGCCTCACGACGGGGGGAAGAATTTACAAACTGTGATGGCGATAACCTGCTTCCGCTAGCAGTCATTGCACAAAACATAACCCATGGTTATGAAAAACACCCGGTAATTTCACTTTAAATTAACAATACATTTACACACACTGTTTCTGGCGACATTACAACAATATGCCCCTCTACCGTCTACACGGAGTACCCGATGAACGACAAATGGTCCCCGCGCGAGGTTATCCATCGCGATTACAGTAGTCACCCGCCCGCTTACGCGCCGGGCTATAAAACCAGCGTCCTGCGCTCACCGAAGAATGCCCTGATCTCCCTGCAGAACTCGCTGTCAGAGATCACCGGGCCGGTCTTTAGCCGCGACGATCTAGGCCCACTGGATAATGACCTTATCCTTAACTATGCCAAAGAAGGCCTGCCGATTGGCGAGCGGATCATTGTCCACGGCTATGTGCGCGATGGTTTTGGCCGACCGATGAAAAACACCCTGGTGGAAGTCTGGCAGGCCAATGCCGGCGGCCGCTACCGACATAAAAAAGATCAGTATCTGGCCCCGATTGACCCGAACTTCGGCGGCTGCGGCCGGGTTCTGACCGATGAAAACGGTTATTACTGTTTTCGCACTATCAAGCCCGGCCCCTACCCATGGCGTAACCAGGCCAGCGACTGGCGTCCGGCGCATATTCATTTCTCGCTCTCGGGTGACGCCTGGGCGCAGCGCCTGATCACCCAAATGTATTTCGAAGGCGACCCGCTGATCAAACAGTGCCCGATCGTCCGGACCATTAATAATGACGACGCCGTACGCACGCTGATCGCCGAGCTGGACATGCACGCCGCCGTACCGCTGGATTGCCTGGCCTACCGCTTCGACCTTGTTCTGCGCGGCCATCGCGCCACGCTGTTTGAAAATCGCACTCAGGGGGCCGCCCGATGAAACAGTATCTGCCTGAAACCGCCTCGCAGACGGCGGGACCCTATGTTCATATCGGTCTGGCGCCTGACGCCGCGGGCTTTCATATTTTTGAGAAAAACTTTGGCCCGGTCCTCACCACCGCGGATACCACCGGGGAGCGGATCACCATTGAAGGCCGGGTTATCGACGGCTCCGGAACACCGGTCCGTGATGTGTTGCTGGAGATCTGGCAGGCCAACGCCGCGGGACGCTATAACCATCCTGACGACCGTCAGCAGCAGAAAGCCGTCGACCCGGGCTTCCGCGGCTGGGGGCGTACCTGCTCTGATTTCACCTCCGGCGTCTGGCGCTTTGACACCATTAAGCCGGGCCCGGTTGTCGGCCGCGATGGCCGCCTGATGGCGCCGCACGTCAACCTGTGGGTGGTCGCGCGGGGGATCAACATCGGCCTGAACACGCGGATATATTTCGCCGATGAACATGAGGCCAACGCCAGCGACCCGGTGCTGAATCTGATCGAGTGGGAAGTGAGACGCAAAACCTTAATCGCCGAACGCGAGGTTCGCGGTTCGGAAGTGGTCTATCGCTTCGATATTTATCTGCAGGGCGAAAACGAAACCGTCTTTTTCGATATCTAGCGGCCACGCCGATAAACGCCTTCCCCTCGTCCTGCGGGGGGAAGGCGTTTTAAACCGTGGGGAAAGATCTTGTAATGTAATCAGGTCAAATGTTAATAATATTTTGCTATCTGGTTATCAAATTTAAACAAGGCCGCTTGTCTCTTTCACCGCTGTGTTTTTAACATCATCTACTATGGAAAAAAATGGTCTCTTCAGTCAGCGCATTCGCTTGCGCCATCTACACACCTTCGTGGCCGTCGCTCAACAGGGAACGCTGGGGCGCGCGGCTGAAACTTTAAATCTGAGCCAGCCTGCACTCTCGAAAACGCTTAACGAGCTTGAACAGCTAACCGGTACCCGGCTGTTCGAGCGGGGCCGCCTGGGGGCGCAACTCACCCTGGTCGGCGAACAGTTTCTGACTCATGCCGTTAAGGTACTTGATGCCCTTAACTCAGCGGGTCAGGCGCTGAACCGTAAAGAGGGGCTGAATAACGACATTGTGCGTATCGGCGCGCTGCCTACCGCCGCGCTGGGGATCCTGCCAACGGTGATCGGCCAGTTCCATAAGCAGCAAAAAGACATCACGCTGCAGGTCGCCACCATGAACAACACCATGCTGCTGGCGGGGTTAAAATCCGGGGAGATCGATATCGGTATCGGACGCATGTCCGACCCGGATCTGATGAGTGGACTCAACTATGAGCTACTGTTCCTCGAATCCCTGAAACTGGTGGTTCGTCCGGGACACCCCCTGCTTCAGGAGACCGTGACCCTGAGCCGGGTAATGGAGTGGCCCGTCGTCGTTTCGCCGAAGGGCACCGTACCGCGGCAAAACGCCGAAACGTTGCTCCAGAGCCAGGGCTGTAAAATGCCCGCCGGCTGTATCGAGACCCTCTCGGCTTCGCTGTCACGCCAGCTGACGGTCGATTTCGACTATGTGTGGTTCGTGCCATCCGGGGCGGTGAAAGACGATCTTCGCCGGGGTGTGCTGAGCGCCCTGCCGATTGCCACCCAGGGCGCCGGAGAGCCCATCGGCATTCTAACCCGCGTCGATGCGACGCTCACGCCAGGTACGCAAACCTTGCTCAGCGCCATCCGCAAGTCAATGCCTGCCTGACCCCGCTTTCTCCCCGGTAGCCCTGCCGGGGAGCCTACGTACGTCGATGTGGTGCGACGGACGGCGCAACACATTTAGCAAAATAATCATTTAGTGCGAAATCATTCATTAACAATTGCGTAAATTTCTTTAACAGATCTATCATATCGCGATTTCACCAAATGGTTCATTTGAAATCACATCAAGCAATAAACCTGCGTTTATGAAGGTACAAACCTCTTCATTCAAAAATAAAACAGAAAACACCTGTTTCATTTGGTTCATGATGAAGTGGCGGAAGTGGTTAAGGAGATTACATGGCAACTGGCAACGCGCCGCGCGGATTCCCCCGGATCCTGCAGTGGCTTCTCGCCGGACTGATGCTCATTATCGGTCTGGCTATCGGTATTCTTGGGGCAAAACTGGCCCTCGTCGGCGGTACACTGTACTTCGCCCTGATGGGCGTGGTGATGGTCATCGCGGCGGTGCTGATTTTCCGTCACCGCCGCGGTGGCATTCTGTTGTACGCCGTGGCGTTTATCGCCTCGGTGATCTGGGCGATTAGTGACGCTGGCTGGAGCTACTGGCCGCTCTTCTCGCGCCTGTTTGCGCTCGGCGTCCTGGCCTTCCTTGCCGCCCTGGTCTGGCCTTTCCTCGCCACCCCACCGGCAAAAAAAGGCCCGGCGTATGGCGTCGCCGCCGTTCTCGCCGTGGCGCTGGCGGTGAGCTTTGGCTGGATGTTCAAATCCGAACCACTGGTTAGCGCCACTGAAGCGGTGCCAGTGAAGCCCGTCGCGCCGGGCGAACAGCAGAAAAACTGGGCGCACTGGGGTAATACCACCCACGGCGACCGTTTCGCCGCGCTGGACCAAATCAACAAACAGAACGTCAACCAGCTGCAGGTGGCCTGGGTGGCGCATACTGGCGATATCCCGCAGAGCAATGGCTCCGGGGCGGAAGATCAAAACACCCCGCTGCAGATTGGCGATACTCTCTACGTCTGCACCCCTTACAGCAAAGTGCTGGCGCTGGATGTGGACAGCGGAAAAGAGAAATGGCGCTATGACTCCAAATCCTCTTCGCCCAACTGGCAGCGCTGCCGCGGCTTAGGCTATTACGAAGATAGCCAGGCGCAAACCGCGCCAGCGTCAGGCACGCAGCCTGCCGCCTGTTCCCGTCGTCTGTTCCTGCCGACGATCGACGCCCGCCTGATCGCCATTGATGCCGATACCGGCAAACTGTGCGAAAGCTTCGGCGATGGCGGTATTGTCGACCTCAGCGTCGGCATGGGTGAAGTGAAAGCGGGCTACTATCAGCAGACCTCCACCCCGCTGGTAGCGGGCAATGTGGTAGTGGTGGGCGGCCGCGTCGCGGATAACTACTCCACCGGCGAACCGCCGGGCGTGGTCCGCGCGTTTGACGTCCACACCGGCAAACTGGCGTGGGCGTGGGATCCCGGCAATCCAGCGCTAACCGGTGTTCCGCCGGAAGGCCAGACCTATACGCGCGGTACGCCAAACGTCTGGTCGGCGATGTCCTACGACGCGAAGCTGAAACTGATCTATCTGCCAACCGGCAACGCCACGCCAGATTTCTTTGGCGGCGAACGTACCGCGCTGGACGATAAATACAGCTCCTCTATCGTGGCTGTGGATGCCACCACCGGCCAGGTGCGCTGGCACTTCCAGACCACGCACCACGATCTGTGGGACTTTGACCTGCCGTCTCAGCCGCTGCTGTACGATCTGCCTGACGGCAAGGGCGGTACCACCCCGGTGCTGGTGCAAACCAGCAAGCAGGGCATGATCTTTATGCTCAACCGCGAGACCGGCAAGCCGGTGGCCAAAGTGGAAGAGCGTCCGGTACCGGCGGGCAACGTCAAAGGTGAACGCTACTCTCCGACGCAACCTTACTCGGTAGGGATGCCGATGATCGGCAACCAGACGTTGACCGAATCCGATATGTGGGGGGCGACACCGATCGACCTGCTGCTGTGCCGTATTCAGTTCAAAGAGATGCGCCATCAGGGCGTCTTTACCCCGCCAGGTGAAGACCGTTCCCTGCAGTTCCCGGGCTCGCTCGGCGGCATGAACTGGGGCAGCGTTTCGGTGGATCCGAACAACAGCCTGATGTTCGTCAACGATATGCGTCTGGGTCTCGCAAACTATATGGTGCCGCGCGCGAAGGTGGCGAAAGACGCCAGCGGGATCGAGATGGGCATCGTGCCGATGGAAGGTACGCCGTTTGGCGCCATGCGCGAACGTTTCCTGTCGCCGCTGGGCATTCCATGCCAGAAACCGCCGTTCGGCACCATGTCCGCGGTGGATCTGAAAACCGGCAAACTGGTGTGGCAGGTACCGGTTGGCACCGTAGAAGATACCGGGCCGCTGGGGATCCGGATGCACATGCCCATTCCGATCGGCATGCCGACCCTTGGCGCGTCGCTGTCCACGCAGTCCGGACTGCTGTTCTTCGCCGGTACCCAGGATTTTTACCTGCGCGCCTTTGATACCGCGAACGGGAAAGAGATCTGGAAATCGCGTCTGCCGGTCGGTAGCCAGTCCGGCCCGATGACCTACGTCTCACCGAAAACCGGTAAGCAGTACATTATTATCAATGCTGGCGGCGCCCGTCAGTCACCGGATCGCGGCGATTACATCATTGCCTACGCGCTCCCGGATCATCACTGAACGACCTAAGCAAAAGGGCCCATCCGGGCCCTTTTTTTATGGGTGACGATACGCCATCAGCGTTATGGATTACTGGTCGCCAAAGTGGATCACGGTGCGAATCGATTTGCCTTCATGCATCAGATCAAAGGCCTCGTTAATCTGCTCCAGCGGCAGGCGATGGGTAATAAACGGGTCGAGGCGAATTTTACCGGCCATGGCGTCTTCCACCATTCCCGGCAGCTGACTGCGCCCTTTCACGCCGCCGAAGGCGGAACCGCGCCACACGCGGCCGGTCACCAGCTGGAACGGACGGGTCTTGATCTCCTGGCCAGCACCGGCTACACCGATGATCACGCTCTCACCCCAGCCTTTATGGCAGCACTCCAGCGCGGCACGCATCACGTTGACATTGCCGATGCACTCGAAGCTGAAATCCACCCCGCCGTCGGTCAGTTCGACAATCACATCCTGAATCGGCTTATCGTAGTCGTTCGGGTTGATAAAGTCGGTTGCGCCCATCTCTTTTGCCAGGGTGAACTTATCCGGGTTGGTATCGACCGCCAGAATGCGTCCGGCCTGCGCCTGCACCGCGCCCTGGATCACCGCGAGACCAATGCCGCCCAGACCAAAGATCGCGACGCTATCCCCGGGCTTGACCTTCGCGGTATTGTGCACTGCGCCGATACCGGTGGTGACGCCGCAGCCCAGCAGACACACTTTATCCAGCGGCGCCTGCGGATTGACTTTCGCCAGCGAGATCTCGGCGCAAACCGTATATTCGCTGAAGGTGCTGGTGCCCATATAGTGATAAATCGGTTCGCCGTTATAGGAGAAACGGGTGGTGCCGTCCGGCATCAGCCCTTTACCCTGGGTGGCACGCACCGCCTGACAGAGATTGGTTTTACCCGACTTACAAAACTTGCACTCGCCGCATTCCGCGGTATACAGCGGGATCACGTGATCGCCCGGCTTAAGGCTGGTGACACCCTCGCCCACTTCCACGACAATCCCGCCGCCTTCATGGCCCAGTACCGCCGGGAAAACACCTTCCGGATCGTCGCCGGAGAGGGTGAAGGCATCGGTGTGGCACACGCCAGTGTGGGTGATTTTCACCAGAACTTCGCCTTTCTTCGGCGGCGCGACGTCAATCTCAACAATTTTTAACGGCTGGCCAGGGCCAAAGGCAACTGCTGCGCGTGATTTCATAACTGTCTCTTCCTCGTCGTGATGTTATTTTAAATAGGATCGTAGCAGATGACCGACCTCTGCCATTCTCGCGGCCCGCTGGTCCGGGGTGGTCTCGCCGCTAACCAGCTCGTCCTGCAGGTGGATCTCCACCATTTCGCCCATCAGGCCATTTGCCGCACCGCGAATCGAGGCAATCTGCTGCAGGATTGTCATGCAGGGTTCGCCGGACTCCAGCGCGCGCTCGAGGGCTTCGACCTGGCCGCGGATGCGTCGTACGCGACTGAGCGCCCGTTTTTTATCTTCAGGTGAATGTGGCACGATTACGCCTCCGTATCATATAGGGGGGTATACTATATTTTATTGTCCATAAAGGCAAAAAAAACCCCGTCGCGGGACGGGGTCAGGCAAAACGGTAACGACTATTTAGCGCTTACGGGGCATCATCCGCAGCAGGGTATTATCTTTCCACCAGTAATGATGGACCAGCGCGGCAAGGGCATGCAAGCCAATCACTAAGTAGCCCGCGTTGGCTAACCATTCATGGATCGCCTTCAGGGTGTCCACCCGCTCAAAATCGCTCTGCGGGGCATACGGCATGGTCAGGCCAAAGGCGTACCAGGGATTTCCGCGCCAGTACATCATCACCATGCCAATCAGCGGTAGGGCAATAAACAGCAGATAGATAACCAGATGGCCAAGATGAGCAAAACCGGTCATCATCGGCGACGGTTTCGGCACGATCGGCGGCGCTGGCGACTTCAGCCGCACCAGCAGACGCGTCACCATCAGCACGCAGATGGTGATCCCGCAGGAGACATGAATCATATTAATCAGCGGCCGGTCGCTACGGGGGAAAAATCCACGTAGCTCCATTGCCGCATAAGCCACCACCACCAGCAAAAAGACCAGCCAGTGAATACCGATCTGCAGGCCCGAATATTTATCGCGCATGGAATTTCCTTCATGGAAAGAGTGATGTCGCCAACATAGCGGCGTTCTCTTAAATTTTCATTAATCTTTACGTTGAATTAACAATTGATTAGCGCAGTGCACCGCTCCGGGAAGGCACAGCCTGCCTCGACCTGCTGAAGCGAACGGGCAACCGGACGTCAGTCCGCTATTACAAAATTAAACAGTTTTGTCACCTTCCGCCGCCCTGTCCTTCTCTATAGTAGAGAGCATCTGTCGAGCCACGTTGCGCATGGAGATGAGAATGAAGAAAATCGGCTTACCGCTATTGTTGCTGGCCTCGCTGGCCGGCCCGGCTTTTGCCGCAGACTGCCAGCCTAACGGCATTGGCGGATCATTTTGCATAAACGATGATGGCACCACCACCGACACGGTACCGAATGAAGTGAATGGTATGGATACTTACTCGGACAATGGCGGGTATACCAGCTCCCTGCCCGATCAGTCGGGGGCAGATGAAGCACTGGCGGGCTCGACGATGTCGACGCAGGAGGATACCGTCGCCAGCAGCGGCCAGGGCGATAGCGCACTGGCTGGCCGTGACTGGCATGCACCGTCCAATCTCAATGATGGCGCCGCCACTTCCAGCATGAGCCTGCTGGATAAACCCTGAGAACGGATGCTAAGCGAAGCTCCAGCCTGCGGCGCCGATGGCGACGGCGAACAGCAGGCAGGCCAGCGCCGTTTTGCGTAACAGCATGGTATAGAAAGAAATCGCGACGCCAATAAAGACCACAATCAGAATCGGCCACATGCTTAATAGCAGCAGCAGAAAACCCTCAATATTGTTATGGATTACGCTCTCCACATCCGCATCCTTGCCTCATCGTCGATAAAGTAAGCAGAATTTAATATGTAACATGAATACATTCAAATAAAATATAAATGCAAATGATTATTCTGCTGGCGGTGAGTCGCCTGTCGCAACGCGCAGAGGGTTGTCATCAGAAACTTCCAGGAAAAAGATACGACAAAATCCTGGAGGGCAAGGGGCTGAGGAGAAAGGGTTAGCCGCTTCTTCGACTTGTTTTTCCATATTTGTTATAGGACTGCAGAGCATTTCTATGACATAAGTGCCTAAAACGAACATCAAAGGGAATGACGTTATGTCGCTTTATGACCTTAGCGCCGAAGCACAGGTGTTACCGGAAGCCTGGCACTCACAGGTATTAGGCCGCATTGGCACAGCGAATCTCAAAGTTTTACGAATGGATGAACGCTCATTAAGCGAAGAAGTACATGAGTATGACGAGGGATTACTGGTCATTGACGGACGTCTGGAGCTGAATGTGAAAGGAGAAAAAATCTCTGTCACGCCTGGCCAGCTTTATGTCGCCAAAGCAGGTATTCCTCATATTGTGGAAACAGGCAGCTTTGGCACACTGGTTATCATAGATTTACCTGAAACGAAGGTTGCCGAACGCTAGTATGTCCGCTTTTCGCTGTACGGCCGGGGCGCGATGTCATCGAACCGATTCCCACCGCACCGCGCCCCTCTTCAGGCCTTCATTCACCGCTGATATCCGACACAACGCGCCGGCGATGGCAGTCGCCAGGTTGCAGTTTCTCCCCCTGAGCGGAACGCACATCCAGATACTGAAGCGGCTGACCGTGTTCGTTATCCAGCAGGACAGAATAGGTTTCCCCGTAATCAAACATATAACGCTCTCCCCATTGCCGCATCGCCACAACAATGGGAAACACAGATCGCCCCTTTTCAGTCAGGACGTATTCCTTGTAGGCGCTGCCATCCGATGCCGGTAAAATCGCGAAAATACCGATATCAACCAGGTGCTTCAGCCGCGAGGCAAGGATATTTTTGGCCAGCCCTAGATTCTTTTGAAACTCGCTGAATCGCCGCACATCATCAAATGCCTCGCGAATAATCATCAGGCACCAGCGCTCACCAATTGATTCCAGCGTCCTTGCCACCGGACATTCACTGGTTCTGAGTGATTCCTGTTTCGCCATCTGCATGCTCTCCGTCAATCAGTCTACTGATGCCAGCTTAATCTTCACACGTAGCAGTTGCAAAAGAAAACCACTATGGCTAATTTTATAGGCACACTAGTTTTAAAAAGCAACCAGAGTGCAGGCCTCTTATGAAATGCAAGGCAAGTTTGTGTACCGAGCACGAGATCCCGACCGCCTCCGCCCCTGCCACGATGCTGACCGCGGGGATAACGGCGCTGTTTTCACTGACCTGCGCGCTGGCGGTAGCCAACGTTTATTCAGCTCAGCCGTTACTCGACTCGATGGCGGTCAGCCTGAAGGTGTCGCCCGGCATGATGGGCAGCGTCATCACCGCGACACAGGTGGGCTATGCCATCGGCTTGCTGTTCCTGGTTCCGCTCGGGGACGGTTTGAACCGTAAACACGTGATGATGACTCAGCTGTTGCTGTCGGTGGCGGCGTTAGTCGTGGCAGGGTTATCCCCTAATATCGCGATCCTGCTGGGTGCCATGCTGATCGTCGGCCTGATGGCGGTGGTGGTGCAGCTGATGGTGGCATGGGTGGCGATACTGGCGACGCCGCAGAAACGGGGCCAGGCGGTGGGTACCCTGACCAGCGGAATTGTTTCAGGCATTCTGTTGTCTCGTTTTATATCAGGCGCGATCGCTGATATCGCCGGCTGGCGAGCCGTTTATCTCACGGCTGCCTGTCTGATGTTGTTGATTGCCGGCGTCATCTGGAAAGTCATGCCTTCGCCCACGCCGCAGTCGCAAAAGCCCACTTACCTTTCCTTACTGAAGTCAGTTTTTCAGCTGTATACCACTGAACCGCAATTGAGAAAGCGCGGGATCCTGGCGCTACTGATCTTCGCCGCTTTCAGTATGCTGTGGACAACCATGGTCATGCCGCTCACCGCCCTTTCCCTGTCGCACACCCAGACAGGGATGTTTGGCCTGGCCGGCATCGCTGGCGTGCTGGCCGCCTCAAGGGCGGGCAAGTGGGCTGACCAGGGATGGGCGCAGCGCTCGACCGGCCTGGCGCTGGCGCTGCTGGCGCTCTCATGGCTGCCTATCGCCTTTGCCGAAACCTCTCTGCTATGGCTAATAGTGGGTGTTATCGCACTGGACTTTGCGGTGCAGGCCGTGCATGTCACCAACCAGAGCCTGATTATTGCCGCCAGGCCTGCAGCGGCAAGCCGCCTTGTTGGGGCTTATATGTGTTTTTATTCGCTGGGCAGTGCGGCAGGCGCTATCGTCGCCACGCAACTTTATTCCCATTGGGGATGGCAGGCGGTCTGCCTTGCCGGCGCCGCGGTCAGCGCGTGCGCTTTTCTGGTCTGGTCAGGATCGCGTCAATCATGAACGTCGTTCGCTGTTTTAAATGGCGCAGCGAAAAGAGCGGAAAAATGACCTGAGTGCCCCCAGCTGTTTGTATCGAATGGATTTTTTCAATGCTTTTAAACAGTTATGTACATGTTGTATAATGACGTGCACTTTAACTAAAAAAAGAGTGCGACCATGATTGATTCTTCATTGCCATTAACCGACATTCACCGCCACCTTGACGGTAACATCCGGGCCCAAACCATCCTCGATCTTGGCCGCGAGTTTAATATCGCCCTTCCCGCTTCCACCCTCGACACGCTGCGTCCCCACGTCCAGGTCACCAGCCTCGAGCCCGATCTGGTCAGTTTTCTCGCCAAGCTCGACTGGGGGGTTAAAGTCCTTGCTTCACTGGAAGCCTGCCGTCGCGTGGCATACGAGAACGTCGAAGACGCCGCGCGCAATGGTCTGCACTACGTTGAGCTGCGCTTCTCTCCCCGCTATATGGCGATGACCCACCAGCTTCCCGTCGACGGCGTGGTAGAGGCAGTGATCGCGGGCGTGCGTGAAGGCAGCCGCGATTTTCAGGTCGACGCCCGCCTGATCGGCATTCTGAGCCGCACCTTCGGTGAAGCGGCCTGTCAGGAAGAGCTGGCGGCGCTGCTCGCCCACCGCGAGGGCATCACCGCGCTGGATCTGGCCGGTGATGAGCTGGGCTTCCCGGGCGCGCTGTTCCTCAACCATTTTAATCAGGCCCGCGACGCTGGCTGGCATATTACCGTCCACGCTGGCGAAGCGGCCGGACCGGAAAGTATCTGGCAGGCCATCCGCGAGCTGGGCGCGGAGCGTATCGGTCATGGGGTCAAAGCGGTAGAGGATCCGGCCCTGATGGACTACCTGGCCGAACATCAGATCGGCATTGAATCGTGCCTGACCTCGAATGTGCAAACCAGCACCGTGGCTTCGCTGGCCCAACATCCGCTGAAGCAGTTCCTTGAGCACGGCGTGCTGGCGAGCCTCAACACTGACGATCCGGCGGTGCAGGGCGTCGATATTATTCACGAGTACACCGTGGCGGCGCCGGCGGCGGGCCTGAGCCGGGAGCAGATCCGTCAGGCGCAGATCAACGGTCTGACCCAGGCGTTTCTGAGCGAACAGGAAAAAGCCGCTCTTATTCAGCGGGTGGCGAAAGGTTGATCATCGGCCCGGCGGCCGCGCTGCCGGGCTTCCCCTCACACCAGGCTGAGCGTGGCGCGATGTCTGGCCGACTCGATACCCAGCTCAATCAACGTCATGATCTGAATCGCCTCGCTGGCCGGGAGCGGGTTTTCTCCCACCCCGTTAAGCGCATCGCGAATGGCGGCATAATAGGCGGGATAATTGCCCGGCAGCGTCAGCCATGTCTCCTCGCTTCGTTCGTCGCCCTCGGCGCGGGTCAGAGTACCGTCGCGCATATCATACCCCCAGTCCTCCTGCGGCAGTCGTTCACCGTTTTTTAGCCGTTCCTCCTGGGGATCAAGGCCATACTTAATATAGCTGGCCCGCGAGCCGTGGACGATAAAGCGCGCGCTCTCCGCCGCAGCGAGCAATGTGCCATGCAGCACCACCCGCCTCTGGGGATAGGCCAGCACGGCGTGAAAATAGTCGGTGGATTGCGCGCCGGGGCGAAGTTGAGCGAGATCGACCGTGATACTCACCGGCAGGCCAAAGAGCACCACCGCCTGATCGAGCAGATGCGGCCCCAGATCATACCAAATCCCACTTCCGGGGCCTCCCTGTTCCCGCCAGCGCTGGCGCACCTGGGGGCGGAAGCGATCGAAATGCGACTCGAAGTAACACACTTCCCCCAGTTGACCTTCGTTAATCAGTGCCCTGACGGTTAAGAAATCACTGTCCCAGCGGCGGTTATGAAACACCGACAGCACCCGGCCACAATGCTTCGCCAGCCCCTCCAGCTCGCGTGCTTGTGACAGTGTCACGGTAAAAGGTTTATCCACTACCACATGCTTGCCCGCTTCCAGCGCCGCTTTCGCCAGCGGAAAGTGGGTATCGTTCGGGGTGGCGATGACCACCAGATCAATATCAGGATCGTTGAGCAAGTCCTTTGCCGCACTCACCACCCTGACCCCTGGCCAGTCGGCATGGACTTTGCCGGCCTCGCTGCTGGAGACCATCGTCAACGCCATGCCCGGCGTGCCGCCGATCAGCGGCGCGTGAAACGTTTTGCTGGCGTAACCGTAACCTAATAGCCCTACCCGGATCGCGTCACTCATGTTACCGCCTCACTTATTCAGCTGATGTCAATATCATGTTGATGAGAATAATCTTACAAATAGTGAGCAAATTTTATCATTTAACACCCTGATTTTTTCCCGCACATGTGCAAAATCAGACAGATACCCCTTGTGATCTGCTGACCATGGAGTAACATTTTACGCTGTGTTCAAAGGATATTGATGTGTTATGACGACTGTTTTTACCCGTATTGTAGAACTTATTGGCTGGATTGTTTTTGGTATTTCCGCACTGCTTTTGGTTATCGCGCACCATATTGATAACTATCAGGCCCCACCGCCAGCGGATGTGGTGCAGACAAAGTAGCGCCGCCGTAAAACAGTGACCCGCCTCGCAACTGTGCAACCGGTTTCAGAAACCGGTTGCACAGTTATCATCGCTTTTATTACACTCCCTTTATCATCAGACAGGGAGCTTATTCATGGCCGCTTTTCCGCACAATTTTTTATGGGGTGCCGCTACCGCAGCGTATCAGGTTGAAGGTGGGCACGACGCAGACGGCAAAGGACCGTCAATCTGGGATATCTACTCTCACTTGCCGGGTACCACCTTTGAAGGCACCACCGGCGATGTCGCGGTCGACCACTATCACCGTTTTCGCGAAGACGTCGCGTTAATGGCCGAAATGGGCCTGCAAAGTTATCGATTCTCTATCTCCTGGCCCCGACTGATGCCCAACGGGCGCGGTGAAGTGAATGAAGCGGGAGTACAGTTTTACAGCGATCTGATCGACGAACTGCTGGCGCACAATATTGAGCCGATGATCACCCTCTATCACTGGGACCTGCCGCAGGCCCTGCAGGATGAGGGCGGCTGGGAAGCACGTAGTACCGCCGAGGCCTTCGCCGAGTACGCCCGCCTGTGCTATGCGCGCTTTGGTTCACGGGTGAAGCTGTGGGCGACCTTTAACGAAACCATCGTGTTCATTGGCCACGGCTACATCAACGGTCTGCATCCCCCGGCGGTCCGCGATCCAGCGCGTGCCATTCAGGCCTGCCACCACGTGTTTATCGCCCATGCGCTGGCGGTGAAGGCGCTCCGCGAGAGTGGCGTGGCGGGCGAGATTGGCTTCGTCAATGTGCTACAGCCGCATACTCCGCTCACCGACAGTGAGGCAGACAAAAAGGCCACCGAACTGGCTGACGCCATCCATACTCACTGGCTTTACGACCCGGTACTGAAAGGCACCTATCCAGCTGCTCTGCTGGCGCAGACCCAGGCTCTGTGGGGGGTACCGCGCTTTTCCCCGGACGATGACGCACTGCTGCGCGAGAACCGCTGTGACTTTATTGGGCTGAATTACTATCGCCGGGAAACGGTGTCCGCCCAGCCGCCCGACATCCCCACCGGTGGCGAATCTGGCGTGGAGGGGTTGTTCTATTTCGCGCGTAATCCGCAGAGCACCTATACCGAATGGGGATGGGAAATCTGGCCGCAGGGGCTGACGGACGGCATTATGATGATCAAGGAACGCTATGGCGATATCCCGATCTATATCACCGAAAATGGCCTGGGGGCGAAAGACCCGATTATTGCCGGTGAAGTGGTCGACGACCCGCGAATCGACTACCTGAGCAGCCATATTGGCGCCGTGGAAAAGGCGCTGGCGCTAGGGGCGGATGTGCGCGGCTATTATCCCTGGTCGTTTATCGATCTGCTGAGCTGGCTTAACGGGTATCAAAAGCAGTACGGCTTTGTCTATGTCGATCACCAGCAAAATCTGGCTCGCAAACGAAAGAAGAGTTTTTATTGGTACAAATCTGTTATTGCCAGTCACGGCGAACAGCGTTAATCTTCACTTGCGGGCGCCATTCGGCGCCCGGTCTGGTTTTAGAATATTCTTAAACTTCTCCCTGCTCTTCAAGGTCGGCTCTCGCCCCTTGTCATGGGTTTATATAACCTGAATCATTCCACCCGGCCCCATTCAGAAGGCGCCGTTGGTTGAGAGTAGGTTTAGTGAATGCTGATAATATTCAACATAATTATTCCGATTATAAAATGGATACGAAAATGACCGTTCTGGACTATTTATTAAAATTCCGCAAAATCAGTTCGCTCGAAAGTCTTGAAAAACTATTTGATCACCTTAACTACTCCCTGACCGACACCGAAGAGATCGTGAATATGTATCGTGCGGCCGACCACCGCCGGGCAGAGCTGGTCTCCGGCGGTAAATTGTTCGATGTGGGCCAGGTGCCTAAATCCGTTTGGCGATTCGTGCAGTAAGGCTGTCATCCTTCACGCCAGTTGCTTATACTTCCCGGCCTGATTTTCATTACTGGCGTTGAATAGGGGAGTAACATGACGTCTCAATCTGCAGAACGCATCGGCGGATGGCTGCTGGCACCGCTGGCCTGGTTGCTGGTGGCGCTGCTGAGCGCCTCCTTATCGCTGCTGTTTTTTGCCAATGCCCTCATGTCGACGCAGACGTATGCCCTGCTGCGCGCTATGAGCACCGGACATATGGTACTGTGGCTCGCTTCACTGCTGTTTGCTGTCGCCATGTGGTATTACACGCTTTGGCTGACTATCGCGTTCTTCAAGCGGCGCTCGCTGGTCCCTAAGCACTATATTATCTGGTTGCTCATCACTCTGCTGCTGGCGATAAAGGCTTTTGCCTTCTCTCCCGTCTCGGATGTTCTTGCTTTGCGTCAGCTGCTGTTTCCATTGTTGGCTGCCGCGCTCCTGGCGCCCTATTTTCGCCGTTCACAGCGGGTAAAACGGACCTTTGTTCATCCGTAATAACCCCACATTTAACCTGTTGTCGCCGGTATCGTTTTATTCGATAATAAGCGGCTTTTTTTCGTTTCAGGTCGCATGATGGCTGATTATTTACTGCTCTTTATTGGTACTGTCCTTGTCAATAACTTCGTTCTGGTGAAGTTTCTTGGCCTGTGCCCGTTTATGGGGGTTTCCAAAAAGCTGGAAACCGCAATGGGGATGGGGCTTGCCACCACCTTCGTGATGACGCTGGCCTCTATTTGTGCCTGGCTGATTGATACCTGGATCCTTATCCCGTTAAATCTGGTTTATTTACGCACGCTGGCCTTTATTCTGGTCATCGCCGTGGTGGTCCAGTTCACTGAAATGGTGGTGCGTAAAACCAGCCCGGCGCTCTATCGCCTGTTGGGGATCTTTCTGCCGCTGATCACCACCAACTGTGCGGTTCTCGGGGTGGCGCTGCTGAATATCAATCTGGGACACAATTTCCTGCAGTCCGCGCTGTACGGCTTTGCCGCCGCCGTCGGTTTCTCGCTGGTGATGGTGCTGTTCGCGGCGATCCGCGAGCGCCTGGTAGTGGCCGATGTGCCCGCGCCGTTTCGTGGTAATGCCATCGCATTGATTACCGCCGGTTTAATGTCTCTGGCCTTTATGGGCTTTAGTGGTTTGGTGAAGTTGTAATGAGCGCAGTCTGGATAGCCGTCATCGCCATCAGCCTGTTAGGGTTGATTTTCGGCTTAATACTGGGGTATGCCTCCCGCCGTTTCGCGGTGCAGGACGACCCGGTGGTGGAAAAAATTGATGAACTGTTACCGCAGAGCCAGTGCGGGCAGTGCGGCTACCCCGGCTGCCGCCCCTATGCGGAAGCTGTCGGTGCCCAGGGTGAAAAAATTAACCGCTGCGCGCCGGGTGGCGAAGCCGTGATGTTAAAAATCGCTGCCTTACTGAACGTCGACCCGCAGCCGGTCGATGGCGATGAACAGGAGGCGGAGCCAGTTCGCATGCTCGCGGTAATCGACGAGCCGAACTGCATTGGCTGCACCAAATGCATCCAGGCGTGTCCGGTAGATGCAATTGTCGGGGCAACCCGCGCCATGCATACCGTGATGAACGACCTGTGCACCGGTTGTAATCTGTGCGTAGCCCCCTGCCCGACCCAGTGCATTTCGCTCGTTCCGGTGGCGACCACCCCGGAAACCTGGAAATGGGATCTCCATACGATCCCGGTGCGCAATATTCCTGTGGAACAACATGTTTAAGTTATTTTCCGCTTTCCGAAAAGATAAAGTCTGGGATTTTAACGGCGGTATTCATCCGCCCGAAATGAAAACCCAGTCTAACGGTACCCCACTGCGCCAGGTTTCCCTGCCGCAGCGCCTTATCATTCCGCTGAAGCAGCATATTGGCGCCGAAGGCGAACTGTGCGTCAAGGTGGGCGATCGGGTGCTGCGCGGCCAGCCGCTGACCCGCGGATGGGGAAGAATGCTGCCCGTTCACGCCCCGACCTCCGGTACCGTTGCCGCCATCGCCCCGCACACCACCGCTCATCCGTCGGCGCTGGCGGAGATGAGCGTGGTCATTGACGCCGACGGCGAAGACCGCTGGATTGAGCGCGATGGCTGGAATGATTATCAGGTCCGCACGCGCGAAGCGCTTATCGAACGCATTCATCAGTTTGGCGTCGCGGGCCTCGGCGGGGCCGGTTTCCCCACCGGCAGCAAACTGCGCGGCGGCGGCGATAAAATTAAGACGCTGATTATTAACGCCGCCGAATGCGAACCCTATATCACGGCGGACGACCGCCTGATGCAGGACTGCGCGGCGCAGATTGTCGACGGGATCCGCATCCTCGCGCATATTCTGCAGCCTGACGAAGTGCTGATCGGCATTGAAGACAATAAACCGCAGGCCATTTCGATGCTGCGGGCGGTGCTCTGCGACGCCCATGGCATCTCGCTGCGCGTGATCCCCACTAAATACCCCTCCGGCGGGGCCAAGCAGCTTACCCAAATTCTCACCGGCAAGCAGGTGCCCCATGGCGGTCGTTCGTCGGATATTGGCGTGCTGATGCAGAACGTGGGGACGGCCTATGCGATAAAACGCGCGGTGATTGACGGCGAGCCGTTAACGGAGCGCGTGGTCACCCTGACCGGCGAGGCGGTCTCGCGGCCAGGCAACGTCTGGGCGCGCCTTGGTACCCCGGTACGCCATCTGCTAAACGACGCCGGCTTCTGTGCCAGCGCCGAGCCGATGGTGATCATGGGCGGCCCGCTGATGGGCTTTACCCTGCCGGGTCTGGACGTCCCGGTGGTGAAGATCACCAACTGTCTGCTGGCGCCTTCCGCCAGCGAGATGGGCGAGCCGCAGGAAGAAAAAGGCTGCATTCGCTGCAGCGCCTGCGCTGACGCTTGTCCGGCCGATCTGCTACCGCAGCAGCTGTACTGGTTCAGCAAAGGCCAGCAGCACGATAAAGCTACCGCGCACAATCTGGCGGACTGCATCGAATGCGGCGCCTGCGCGTGGGTTTGCCCAAGCAATATTCCGCTGGTGCAGTACTTCCGTCAGGAGAAAGCGGAGATCAGCGCGATTCGCCAGGAAGAGCAGCGCGCCGCAGAAGCTAAAGCGCGATTCGAAGCCCGACAGGCGCGCCTGGAGCGTGAAAAAGCCGCCCGCGCCGAACGGCATAAAAAAGCTGCCGTTCAGCCTGCCGCCAAAGATCAGGATGCGATTAACGCCGCCCTGGCTCGGGTACGCGACAAACAGCGTGATGCGGCGCAACCGATCGTGATTCAGTCTGGCGCCAAACCGGATAACAGCGAGGCAATTGCCGCACGCGAAGCGCGGAAGGCCGAAGCCCGGGCACGCAAAGCACAGCAGCAGGCTACGCCGGTGGACACGCCGGCAACCGACGCTGTCGATCCGCGTAAGGCCGCGGTGGAAGCCGCCATCGCCAGCGCCAAAGCGCGCAAAGCCGAACAGCAGGCCACGCCGATGGAAACCCCGGCAACGGACGCTGTCGACCCACGCAAGGCCGCGGTGGACGCCGCTATCGCCCGCGCCAAAGCGCGCAAAGCCGAACAGCAGGCCGCGCCGGTGGAAACCCCGGCAACTGACGCTGCCGACCCACGCAAGGCCGCGGTGGAAGCCGCTATCGCCCGCGCCAAGGCGCGTAAAGCCGAACAGCAGGCCGCGCCGGTGGAAGCCCCGGTAGCCGAGCCAGTCGACCCGCGTAAAGCCGCGGTGGAAGCCGCCATCGCCCGCGCCAAAGCGTGTAAAGCCGAACAGCAGGCCGCACAACCGGATATCGCGTCAACCGCAGCCAATGACGACCCACGCAAAGCGGCCGTCGCCGCGGCGATCGCTCGCGTTCAGGCGCGTAAAGCAACACAGCAGGCAGTTAACGAGGAATAAATGGTTTTCAGAATCGCAAGCTCCCCCTATACCCATAACCAGCGGCAGACCTCGCGCATTATGCTGCTGGTGCTGCTCGCCGCCGTGCCTGGCATTGTGGTCCAGACCTGGTTTTTCGGCTGGGGTACCGTACTGCAGATTGTCCTCGCCGCATTGACGGCCTGGGCAACGGAAGCCGCTATTCTCAAACTGCGTAAACAGCATATTGTGGCGACCCTGAAGGACAATTCCGCCCTGCTCACTGGCCTGCTTCTGGCGGTGAGTATTCCGCCGCTGGCCCCCTGGTGGATGGTGGTGCTCGGCACTGCCTTTGCCGTGGTGATCGCCAAGCAGCTGTACGGTGGATTAGGCCATAACCCGTTCAATCCGGCGATGATCGGCTACGTCGTGCTGCTGATTTCGTTCCCGGTACAGATGACCTCCTGGTTGCCTTCATATGAAATTGCCGCCCAGATTCCGGCGTTCAGCGATGTGCTGCAGATGATCTTCACCGGGCATACCGCCGCCGGGGGCGACATGGCCAGCCTGCGACTGGGTATCGATGGCATCAGCCAGGCAACGCCGCTGGATACCTTTAAAACCTCTCTGCATGCCGGGCATAGCGTCCAGCAGGTGCTGCAATTGCCGGTTTACGGTGGCGTACTGGCGGGCCTTGGCTGGCAGTGGGTGAATATCGCCTGGCTGGCGGGCGGTCTGTTCCTGCTGTGGCAGAAAGCGATCCGCTGGCATATTCCGGTCAGCTTTCTCGTCAGCCTTGGCCTGTGTGCCACCCTCGGCTGGTTATTCTCGCCGCAGAGCCTGGCGTCGCCGCAGATGCATTTGTTCTCTGGCGCCACCATGCTCGGCGCTTTCTTTATTCTGACCGACCCGGTGACGGCTTCAACAACCAACCGCGGCCGTCTGATCTTTGGCGCCCTCGCCGGCCTGCTGGTGTGGCTTATTCGCAGCTTCGGCGGTTACCCGGATGGCGTGGCATTTGCCGTTCTGCTGGCGAATATTACCGTGCCGCTGATCGATTACTACACGCGTCCGCGCGTGTATGGCCACCGTTGAGAGAGCGATGATGTTAAAAACGATGCGAAAACACGGCGTCACGCTGGCGCTGTTTGCCGCCGGATCCACCGGGCTGACGGCGGCGATCAATGAACTGACGAAAAGCACTATTGATCAGCAGGCGGCCCTGCAGCAGAAAGCGTTATTTGATCAGGTCTTACCTGCTGACCGCTATAATAACGATCTGCTCAAGAGCTGCTATCTGGTCAGCGCCCCGGCGCTGGGCAAAGGCCAGCATAAAGTATGGATCGCCAAGAATAACGACCAGCCGATCGGCGCGGTCATGGAAGCCACCGCGCCGGATGGCTACTCCGGGGCAATACAGTTGCTGGTTGCCGCCGATTTTAGCGGCACCGTCCTCGGCACCCGTGTGACCGAGCACCATGAAACGCCGGGTCTGGGCGATAAAATTGAGCGTCGTCTGTCGGACTGGATCACCCATTTTGCCGGGAAAGTCATCCACGGCCAGGGCGACAGCCACTGGGCGGTCAAAAAAGATGGCGGCGATTTTGACCAGTTCACCGGCGCCACCATCACCCCCCGGGCGGTGGTCAATGCCGTTAAGCGCGCAGGCCTGTATGCACAAACACTGCCTGCGCAACTTCCTGAATTCACCGCCTGTGGAGAATAACCATGAGCGAAGTTAAAGACGTCATCGTCCAGGGCCTGTGGAAAAATAACTCCGCCCTGGTACAGCTGCTAGGTATGTGCCCTCTGCTGGCGGTCACCTCGACCGCCACCAACGCCCTTGGGCTGGGCCTGGCGACCACCCTGGTGCTGACCTTAACCAACCTGACCATCTCCAGCCTGCGCCGCTGGACGCCGGCGGAGATCCGTATTCCCATTTACGTGATGATCATCGCCTCGGTGGTGAGCGTCGTACAGATGCTGATCAATGCCTATGCCTTCGGCCTGTACCAGTCGCTGGGGATTTTCATCCCGCTTATCGTGACCAACTGCATCGTGGTGGGCCGCGCCGAAGCCTTTGCCGCCAAAAAAGGGCCGGCGCTGTCGGCGCTGGATGGCTTTTCTATCGGCATGGGCGCCACCTGCGCGATGTTTGTGCTGGGCTCCCTGCGCGAGATCCTTGGCAACGGCACGCTATTTGACGGCGCCGATAGTCTGCTTGGCAGCTGGGCGAAGGTGCTGCGCATCGAGGTTTTCCATACGGATACCCCCTTCCTGCTGGCTATGCTGCCGCCAGGCGCCTTTATTGGCCTCGGCATGATGCTGGCGGTAAAATACCTCATCGATGAACGTAGCAAGCAGCGGAAGGCACAAGCGGCCCGGGCCGTTTCTGTCGCCCCGTCTGACGTGACAGGGAAAGCGTAATATGAACAAAGCCAAACGCCTGGCGATCCTCACCAGGCTGCGGGAAAACGATCCCCACCCCACTACCGAACTGCATTTCAGTTCGCCGTTCGAGCTGCTGATTGCCGTTCTGCTTTCGGCGCAGGCCACCGACGTCAGCGTCAACAAAGCGACAGCCAAACTCTATCCGGTGGCCAATACGCCCGCAGCGATGCTGGCGCTGGGGGTGGATGGGGTGAAATCGTATATCAAGACTATCGGCCTGTTTAACAGCAAAGCGGAAAATGTCATCAAGACCTGCCGCATCCTGCTGGAGCAGCACAACGGCGAGGTGCCGGAAGACAGAGCAGCGCTGGAAGCACTGCCCGGCGTGGGCCGTAAAACCGCCAACGTGGTGCTGAATACCGCCTTTGGCTGGCCAACCATCGCCGTGGACACGCACATCTTCCGCGTTTGTAATCGGACGCAGTTCGCCCCGGGCAAGAATGTTGAACAGGTGGAAGAGAAGCTTCTGAAGGTGGTCCCCGCCGAGTTTAAGGTCGACTGTCATCACTGGTTGATCCTGCATGGACGTTATACCTGCATTGCCCGCAAGCCGCGCTGCGGCTCCTGCCTGATTGAAGACCTCTGCGAATTCAAAGAGAAAGTCTACGCCTGAGACCTTCGCCTGAGCCATAACCTCACCTTCAGTTATGGCTCGAATTTATGCATTTAACCCGTCGTTAACACCAGAAAATGTGCTTTATGGTGGGTAATAATCCGGTCATATAACGAACAGTCAGTTCATTCATTTTTTCTCGCCGCAAAATTTCTATACATTTGTGATCAAGATCATGCTCGCAACTTTATGTTGATTACATGTTGTGAAAATGAAAATAAATGTCAGGCATTACAACGATTGAGCAAAGATTGCCAGGATAATAGCCCATTAATTTTTAGGATAATGGACCATATCACTGCCAATAAGGTCATTCAGCAGAATATATCGCCTGTTTGGCAAAATCCGGCTGATTAAAAAGATAAAAATAGCAACGATAACGAAACGGTGAAATTTAACTCTGGATAACATTCATATGTCCGGAGCATTATGCCACGCATATTATGTGTAACAGATTATTACAAAGGCCTTGCCTGATGCGCCAGGATAGTGAACATTACCTGCCGTTTTCCCTCCCAAAATAACTATAAAGGCGGCGGTCCAACGAGATTGCGCCCCGAACACCCCCCAGTAAATATGGGATGTAAAAAAAGAGGTATATGTGTCTACTGCAAACAATAAACCAGCAGAAAGTGTGAGTCTGAACGCTTTCAAACAACCACGCGCGTTCTATCTCATTTTCTCGATCGAGTTATGGGAGCGTTTTGGTTATTACGGCCTGCAAGGGATCATGGCCGTTTACCTGGTAAAACAGCTGGGTATGTCGGAAGCGGATTCCATTACTCTGTTCTCCTCCTTTAGCGCGCTGGTCTATGGCCTGGTTGCCATTGGCGGCTGGCTGGGCGACAAAGTGCTCGGCACCAAACGTGTCATCATGCTGGGCGCTGTCGTGCTGGCCATCGGCTATGCACTGGTGGCCTGGTCCGGCCATGATGCTGCCATCGTCTATATGGGTATGGCGACCATCGCCGTCGGTAACGGCCTGTTTAAAGCCAACCCGTCTTCCCTGCTTTCGACCTGCTATGACAAAAACGACCCACGTCTGGACGGTGCATTTACCATGTACTACATGTCCATCAACATCGGTTCGTTCTTCTCTATGCTGGCAACCCCGTGGCTGGCCGCTCGCTTCGGCTGGAGCGTGGCGTTTGCCCTCAGCGTGGTGGGGATGGTGATCACGATTATTAACTTTGCCTTCTGCCAGAAATGGGTTAAACAGTACGGCTCCAAACCGGACTTTGCCCCGGTACACATGGGTAAACTGCTGGCGACCATCGCTGGCGTGGTGGTGCTGGTCGCCATCGCCACCTGGCTGCTGCACAACCAGGGTATCGCACGTATGGTGCTGGGCGTCGTCGCTCTGGGTATCGTCGTGATTTTCGCCAAAGAAACCATGGGTCTGAAAGGTGCCGCACGTCGTAAAATGATCGTCGCCTTCCTGCTGATGGTAGAAGCAATTGTCTTCTTCGTACTCTACAGCCAGATGCCGACCTCCCTGAACTTCTTCGCTATCCGTAACGTTGAGCACTCGATCCTCGGTATCGCCTTCGAACCGGAACAGTATCAGGCGTTGAACCCGTTCTGGATCATGATTGGTAGCCCTATTCTGGCAGCCATTTATAACAAGATGGGCGACCGCATGCCGATGCCGCATAAATTCGCTTTCGGTATGGTGCTGTGCTCTGGCGCGTTCCTCGTCCTGCCTTTAGGGGCGAAGTTCGCCAGCGACGCAGGCATTGTCTCGGTTAACTGGCTCATCCTGAGCTATGCGCTGCAGTCTATCGGTGAGCTGATGATTTCCGGCCTCGGTCTGGCGATGGTCGCTCAGCTGGTTCCTCAGCGTCTGATGGGCTTCATTATGGGCAGCTGGTTCCTCACCACCGCCGGCGCAGCGATCATCGCCGGGAAAATCGCCAACCTGATGGCGGTGCCGGAAAACGTGACTGACCCGCTGGTGTCGCTGGAAGTCTACGGCCACGTGTTCCTGCAGATTGGTATCGTCACCGCGGTTATCGCCGCCCTGATGCTGCTGACCGCGCCGAAGCTGAATCGTATGACTCAGGACGACAGCGCGGACCTGAAAGCACGCGAAACCGCGGCAGCCTGACGCCGCAGGGAAAACCAATTATTTTTAAGCCGCTAACGTTAGGTTAGCGGCTTTTTTTTTACCCCTGGCGGGACTAACATACAGAAAACTGCAGCCACGAGGAGTTACGCATGAAACTGTTCTACAAACCCGGCGCCTGTTCCCTTGCCTCGCACATCGCCCTGCGCGAAAGCGGCCTGGATTTCACTTTGCAGAGCGTGGACCTGGCCAAAAAACGGCTGGAAAACGGGGATGACTATCTGCTGATCAACCCGAAAGGTCAGGTGCCGGCGTTACTGCTGGATGATGACATCCTGCTGACTGAGGGCGTGGCTATTATGCAGTACATCGCCGATCAGGTGCCGGACCGCCATCTGCTGGCGCCAGTGGGCTCCATCGCCCGCTACCAGACCCTGGAGTGGCTGAACTACGTGGCCACCGAGCTGCATAAAGGCTTTACCCCACTGTTCCGCCCGGATACCCCGGAGGACTATAAGCCTGTCGCGCGGGCGTTGCTCGAGAAGAAACTGCAGTATGTTGATGCGTCGCTGGAAGATAAACAGTGGCTGACTGGCCATCGCTTCACCATCGCCGACGGTTATTTGTTCACCGTGCTGCGCTGGGGCTATGGCATAAAACTGGATATGGCTGCCTATGGTCATATCGGCAGCTGGATGGCGCAGGTGGCAGCGCGTCCAGCGGTGGCTGACGCACTGGCAGCAGAAGGCTTAAAATAAGGCCTGAACCTGCCCGGCGGACCGTCGGGCAGGCCCGGGAAGTTACAGCCGGGTGGCGCTGAAGCAGTGCTCCGGTACGGCAATGCGATCCTGCGCCGCCACCACCTGCAGTTCATACTCTTGCATGTTTTTAGTGGTGAGCATGATCTCGTACACCGCGGCGGTGACGTGCTCAAGCGCATCGCGCAGGCTGGCACCCTGCAGCAGTTTCACCAGCAGCAGTCCACTGGTCACATCACCGACGCCGACCGGCTGACGCAGGCCAAAATCCACCAGCGGCCGGCTGATATGCCAGGCTTCATCTGCCGTCACCAGCAGCATCTCAAAACGATCCATGCTCAGACCGGCGCGGGAGAGATGTTTAACCAATACCACCTCCGGCCCCTGGACAATCAGCTCCCGCGCGGCAGCTACCGCCTCGCTGACGCTGGCGACCGGATGACCGCACAGGATCTCCAGTTCAACCAGATTCGGCGCAATAATATCGCTGGCCGGCAGCGCATAGCGCACGTGGAATTCCGCCACGCCGGGCGCGACGATACACCCTTTCTCCGGATGGCCCATCACCGGGTCACAAAAGTACTTCGCCGCCGGATTGGCCGCTTTCACCTGACGCACGATACCAAGGATATGCTCGCCCTGTTCAGCGGAACCGAGATAGCCGCTCAGTACCGCATCGCAGGTCTGCAGCTTATCGATGTCGGCGATGCCCTGGACGATTTCCGTCAGGTGTGAAGGCGGCATCACGCAACCTGTCCATTTACCGTACTGCGTATGGTTGGAGAACTGAACGGTATTCAGGGGCCAGACATTGGCGCCCAGACGGCGCATCGGAAACTCGGCGGCACTGTTGCCGGCGTGGCCAAACACAACGTGAGACTGAATGGCGAGGATGTTCTTCATTTTCTTACCACAACCCTAAAAAGAAAAAGGGCGTGGTTTCCCACGCCCTGGTTTTATTTTTTATTTCCAGCAGACCAGGCAGTAATTCTTTTTACCGCGACGCAGTAAGGTGTAGCGGCCGAACAGACGGTCGCTGTCGCTGAATACATATTCCGGGTCGGCCTGTTTTTCACCGTTGATGGTCACCGCGTTCGAGGCAACGGTTTTACGCGCCTGACCGCGGGACGGCTGCAGCTCGGAATCCACCAGCGCCTGCAGGAGATCGGCGCCTTTTTCCATTTCGATCATCGGCACGCCATCCTGCGCCAGCTGTTCGAAATCTGCTTCGCTCAGGTCGCTCAGATTACCGTTAAACAGGCTTTCGGTAATGCGCTTCGCCGCTTCCAGGCCTTCTTCGCCGTGGACCAGGCGCGTCACCTGCTCTGCCAGCACGTACTGGGCGCGCGGCGCTTTACCGCTGTTTTTGTCTTCTTCTTCCAGGGCATTGATCTCAGCCAAGTCCATAAAGGTGAAGAACTTGAGGAAGCGATAGACATCAGCGTCCGCGGTGTTGATCCAGAACTGGTAGAATTTGTACGGACTGGTTTTCTTCGGATCCAGCCACACGGCGCCGCCTTCGGTTTTACCGAATTTGGTGCCGTCTGCCTTGGTGATCAGCGGAACCGTCAGGCCAAACACCTGGTTCTGGTGCAGGCGACGGGTCAAATCGATACCGGAGGTGATGTTGCCCCACTGGTCGGAACCGCCGATCTGCAGCGCCACGCCGTGCAGCTTGTTCAGGCAGGCGAAGTCGTACCCTTGCAGCAGGTTGTAGGAGAACTCGGTAAAGGAGATACCCTGATCGTCACGATTCAGGCGCTGCTTCACTGCTTCTTTGTTAATCATCTGGTTAACAGAGAAGTGTTTGCCGATATCGCGCAGGAAGGTCAGCACGTTCATGCTGCCAAACCAGTCATAGTTGTTCGCCGCAATCGCCGAATTGTCGCCGCAATCAAAATCAAGGAACGGGGCCACCTGTTTGCGGATTTTATCCACCCACTCCTGCACGGTATCCTCGGTATTTAGCTTACGCTCAGCGGCTTTAAAGCTTGGGTCGCCAATCAGACCGGTTGCGCCGCCCACCAGCGCCACAGGTTTATGACCTGCCTGCTGGAAGCGTTTCAGGCATAACAATGGAACAAGATGCCCCAAATGCAAGCTGTCAGCGGTAGGATCGAAGCCGCAATAGAGCGCGATCGGGCCTTGCGCCAGTCGCTCTGCTAACGCTTCCTCGTCCGTCACCTGGGCTACCAGCCCCCGCTCTTGCAATTGTTTAATCAAGTTACTGCTTGCCATCAAATTCTCCATGTATAAACGACTGCACCTCTGCCGGTACACGACTTTTCGCCAGATGCGAAAAGTACATAGAATAAAGCGCCGGCCCTTTCAGCGCCAGCGCTTCGATAACTAATTTCGGCGTTTACGGTGCCAGGCGGTCTATTTTCCAGGCGCCATTATCACGCTGGTATAAAAAGCGGTCATGCAGCCGATGTTCGCCCCCCTGCCAGAACTCCATCTGCTCGACGCTGACGCGGAATCCGCCCCAGAAACTCGGCAGCGGCACTTCACCCTGCTGGAATTTCTGCTTCAGCTCGAGGAATTTGCTCTCCAGAATCCCGCGGGCGGAAATACGACTGGACTGCTGGGAAACCCAGGCGCCGATTTGGCTATCGCGCGGGCGGCTGTGGAAATATTTGACCACTTCCAGCGTCGACAGGCGCTCCGCTTTGCCGATCACCATCACCTGGCGCTCCAGCATATGCCACGGAAACAGCAGGCTCACCTGGGGATTTTTTTCAATCTGATGGGCTTTGCGGCTGCCAAGATTGGTATAAAACACCAGCCCTTTTTCATCGTAATGCTTCAGCAGCACAATACGCTGGTAAGGTTGGCCGCGCTCATCAACGGTAGCAACCACCATCGCCGTCGGGTCTGCGAGTTTCGCGTCACAGGCCTGACGCAGCCAGCGTTCAAACAGCGGCAGGGGTTCAGCAGGAAGATCGTGGCGACGCAAACCGCCACGGGTGTATTCACGGCGCAAGTGCGCGATTTGCTGGAGTTCGTCGTTATCAGACATGGCCATTGAGGATGTAGTCATAAGGTGGCGTTATTGTGCGCCCCCCCGACAGAAATCTCAACGTTTGGCCGTCTGCAGCTGACAGTTATCGAGGATGATGCGATCGCGTTTATAAACGGTGGCGGTATCGCCCTTCGACCAGAAGACATAGACGCCGTCGGTGTAGCGCGCCCCCGAAGCCGACAGCCCCTCAGTCAGGTTCAACTGCTGATTATCATAGATAAAACTCACCTGCTGGCGGGTGTTGTTGCGATGGACCGTTAACGGTTTCTGGTCGCATTGATACTCCAGCGTGTCCGTCTGCATCCGCTCGACAAACTGGTTGTAGTAGCTACAGCCCGCCAGCATAAAAGGTACAACTGCGATAAGAATTTTTTTCATTCGTTTGCCTTCGACTTTCCCGGTCACGGAGGGCACTCCGCCCTCCGCTTAACTTATTCAGTTTACCGGTCGCGCCGTGTTTAAGATTTCAGTTAACTCCGATTCTGCGGCGGGTTAGCCGGGAAAATGGCGCCCAGCACCGTGGCTTCGCTGGCGCCGGTCACTGAGGGCAGATTACCCGGCAGGCCCGCGAGCGTGCGCCAGGCCAGCCAGGCAAAGGCCAGCGCTTCCATATCATCGCCACTGATCCCCGCCTCATCGGTGGTGGAGACTTCGGTTCCCGGCAGCAGTGCCGCCAGGCGCGCCATTAACAAGGGGTTACGCGCGCCGCCGCCGCACACTAACAAACGCTCGCAGCCGCCGCTTAACAATACCTGCTCACTGATGGTCACCGCGGTTAATTCCGCCAGCGTGGCCTGCACATCCTGCCCACGCAGCCCCGGATAACGGGCCAGATGTTTTTCCAGCCAACCGTAATTGAAATATTCACGACCGGTGCTTTTCGGCGCCGGTAAAGCAAACCACGGATCGCTTAGCATATCCTGCAGCAGCGGCAGCAGCACTCTGCCTTCGCTGGCCCACTGGGCGTCCTTATCATACGGTTTACCCTGCTGACGCCAGATCCAGGCATCCAGCAACATATTTCCCGGCCCGGTATCATAACCGCGCACCGGCTGCCCTGGCACCAGCAGCGATACGTTGGCGATCCCGCCGATATTCAGCACCATCCGCCGCTCAACGGGGTGCGCCAGCAGCGCGTGATGAAATGCCGGAACCAGCGGCGCCCCCTGCCCGCCAAGCGCCATATCACGCCGGCGAAAATCCCCCACCACCGTGACTCCGGTATGCGCGGCGATCTGGTTGTTGTCGCCAATTTGCAGTGTGTGTGGCGCGTCGCCCTGCGGTTCATGCCATACGGTCTGTCCATGGCAGCCGATAGCGATGACGTCGGTGGGCTTGAGATTTTCCTGGCGCATCAGCGCCAGTACGGCATCGGCAAACAGCCGCCCCAGACGAGTATCCAGACGCCCCAGTTGTGAGAGGGTCAACGACTGGCCCTGACAAATCGCGAGGATCTCTTCTTTTATTGCGTGTGGGATGGGCCAGGTGAGACTGGCCTGCTGCGCCACGATATTTTCGTCGATGGCGGCCAACACGACATCGATACCATCAAGGCTGGTACCGGACATAACGCCAATAAAGCGACCCGATCTCATACGTTTTTCCTTCATTCCATGACCCTCGTATAGGCCTCACTCCACCATAAAGCGCCCGCTAATGCTATGTTGTTATAATACTTTTTAACAATAGAGCGACATTTCAGAGAACACCGTAAAGAACCGGCGTTTAGTTTAGGTTGAAGCATCATTAATTATTATTTTTTGTATAGTCAGGGCGGAAGCTATGCCCGCCGGCGACTAAATGCCATATAATTAACCGTATGGACGTTCAATTGAACACCTTCGGTGAACAGGAGATTCATAAATGATTTTACGTGTTTTGGCTGTATCGATGATTGGTTTTACGCTCGCAGGCTGCGTGAGCAGCAGCGGCCTGTCCGGCGACGTTTATTCCGCATCTGAAGCCAAACAGGTGCAGAGCGTAACTTACGGTACGATTGTGCATACGCGCGCCGTGCAGATCCAGAGCGGCGACGACAGCAATGCCATCGGCGCCATTGGCGGTGCGGTGCTCGGCGGGTTCCTTGGCAACACCATCGGCGGCGGTACCGGACGCTCTCTTGCCACCGCGGCTGGCGCTGTCGCGGGCGGCGTCGCGGGCCAGGGCGTTCAGGGTGCAATGAATAAAACCCAGGGCGTAGAGCTGGAAATCCGTAAGGATGATGGCAACACCATTCTGGTGGTGCAGAAACAGGGCAGCACGCCGTTCTCTGTGGGTCAGCGCGTCGCCATTGCCGGCAGCGGCAGCCAGGTCACCGTCTCTCCTCGATAACCCCCTTACGATGCGGCCCGTTGCGCCGCATCGTATTTTTCAGCCACGGTTATTCCACCGTAATAGATTCGCATTAGCAATCAGATATATTAATTTAAGTACTTCATCAATCATTGCGCCTGCGCAATATCTTATCTTACCGCCCCCACTACTCTCAGACTGTCATAATATTCTGTCGACTGAAGGTTGCGGTTGCTTTTCTCTCTGGGATCTTGCCTATGCTCAAACATGTCAATCATGTTGCTAAACGTCTTATCATTTATATTTTTATTTGCTTGCTGGCCGGATTCGGCATAGCCGGACTGACCGGTTTCTTTCACACCAGTTTCAGCACTACCTCATCAATATTATTTCCTCTGCTGACCAGTTTTCTGATGGTCTTTCATATCACTATTGCCTGCTTTATGGGCATGAAATACTGGAGCAGTAAGCGCCGCCTGTACCTTACACCTGTTGCTTTCGGCTTTGCCTGTTCAGCGCTGCTGATGCTGGGCACCCTCAGCAGCTATCCGGACTGGCTTACCTGCAATCCGACCCCGGTCATTAATCAAAATGACGCCGTTATCTATTATTTCTTCCGCAATATAATGATGGCTGTATTATTCACGTCATCTATTGTTTTATATTACTTCCGCCAGCGCATCATGCACTCGCTGAAAGCACACGTAATTACATTCGCGGCGTGTATCGTTTTTACATTAACAATTATTTTTTTATCGTGGATGTACTCCAGCCACTCGCCGTGGCTGAGCGTCAATTTTATCGACGATCTTAGCCATACCTTCACGCCGCTGTGGCAAAGTATTATCGGCTGGCTGCTGATGGCTATCTGGTTTATCACGCTTATTTTATTAATTAGCCTGAGTAAATTACGCAATATTTTCTGGTTTAGCGGCGCTTTTTTTTGCAGCGCTTATCTCTTCACCCTCTTCCAGCTGATCTCCACCGTCGGAGAACTCGATCAGACCTGGTACGAGGCACGTTTTTTCGAGACACTTTGCACCTTGTTCCTGATTCTGGTGCTGCTGGTCGACGTCTTTATGCTCTACCGTGAGTCTAACCATAAGTATGTCAACTCGTACCAGAACTCGATTCGCGACCCGTTGACCCGGCTATACAACCGCAGCTTCTTCTACGATACCCTGAACCAGCAGCTGGCGAAGGTAAGCGCCCAGCATCCGCTGTCGGTGATCATCAGCGACCTCGACCATTTCAAACGCATCAATGATAACTACGGTCACGTCGCCGGCGACAAAGTGATCCAGTTTGCCGCCTCGGTGCTGGAGAACCATTCGCGCGCGGATGACGCTGCCGCCCGCATTGGCGGTGAGGAGTTTGCCCTGCTGCTGGTCAACACCGCCGAGAAAGACGCTCTGGCGATCGCCGAGCGTATCCGCCTGGCCGTCAACGTTGAGCAACACCATCTGCCGGAGCGAATGACCATCAGTATGGGGTTGTATACGACGCACGATGGAAATGTGAGTGCAGAAGCCTGCGTGGAGCGTGCGGATGCGGCCATGTATGAAGCGAAAAACAGCGGGCGTAATCGGGTGGTGGTCTGGCGTCACCCTGGCGACTAAAAAAAACGGCCCGGGGCAACCCGGGCCGCTAAAAAATTAATCTTTTGCCTGGAGATCGAGGATATTTTGTTCAAGTTTACGAATTAAGTGGAGCAACGTTTCCACTTCCTGCTTTGACACCCCCGACAGGATTTCATCGCGGGTCTTGCCTATCACCTCTTCCATCTCATTGATCAGCGGTTCAGCTTTTTCAGTCAGCTTGATGCGCTTGGCCCGCCGGTCGCTTGAACAGGTCTGGCGAGAAATAAGCCCTTTCTCCTCCAGCTGATCGAGCGTGCGCACCAGCGACGGCTGTTCAATACCGATGGCTTTCGCCAGCTGGATCTGCGACTGCTCAGGCGGCAGCTGGTGGATGTTATGCAGCGTGACCCAGTGAGTCTGCGTTAACTCCAGAGGTTTCAGGCGATGGTCGATTAGCGCGCGCCAAACGCGGACTAAACGTGCCAGATCAGAACCAAGTGGCGATTCCAATTTCATCTCCTTATAATTAGCTTGCTAAGTTATTATACTGATTTTAGAATAGTGTGCAGCATTTGAATTATCAAAACAAATGAATTACTTGATTCAACAAAAACCAAAACAATGATTTACACTGTTATAGCGTAGCACGCCCTGAGGTTACCCCTGTAATGGCAAAGGATTTTTGCTTGTGAAACTGAGTCTTAACACATCCGGATTGCCGCTGCAGGACCTGGTGTTCGGCGCGTCTGTCTATTTCCCCCCGCTGTTCAAAGCCGTTTTATTAGGTTTTTTTATCTGGTTATTTTTACATCGTCAGCTGCGTGACTGGATGTATGCCGGCGACATCTGGCATCCCCTGCTGATGGATCTCTCCCTGTTCGCGCTCTCGGTCTGTCTGGCCCTGGTGTTACTGATTGCCTGGTGATCTCCCTGCTATGAAAAAACTAAAATATCTGTCGACGCTATTGGTTGTGGCCATCGCCCTGATTGCCGCATGGCTGTTATGGAATTTCTACACCCAGTCACCCTGGACCCGCGACGGCAAAGTGCGTGCAGAACAGGTTGGGATCACTCCTCAGGTCTCCGGTAGCATTCTGCAGTTGAACGTGACGGATAACCAACGGGTCAACGCCGGAGATGTTCTGTTCACTATCGACGACACGCCTTACCGTATCGCCGTGCTGAACGCCCAGGCGCAGCTGGCGAAAGCGCAAGCCGAAGTGGCGAAAGCGCAGGCTGAGCAAACGAAGGCCGCCAGCGATGCGCGCCGTCGCCGCAACCTGTCGCAGAATGCGATCTCGGCTGAAGATCTTGAAAACGTTAATACCGCGCTGAACACGGCCACCACCAACCTGGCGGCCGCCAGAGCGGGACTGGGCGTCACCGAGGCAATGCTGAAACATGCGCAATGGCAGTTAAGCCAAACGACGGTCAAAGCGCCAGTGGACGGCTGGGTGACCAACCTCTCCACTCGCGTCGGCGATTACGCCACTACCGGCCATCCGGTCTTTGCCCTGGTAGACAGCCACTCGTTTTACGTGCTGGGCTACTTTGAAGAAACCAAACTGCGCCATATCCGTATCGGCGATCCGGCGCAGATTATTCTCTATAGTAACCAGCAGACGCTGCACGGGCATGTCGCCAGCATCGGCCGGGCGATTGTCGATCAAAGCGTTGAGCAGGGGAATGGACTGGTGGCCAATATCAAACCGAATATCCCCTGGGTACGTCTCGCCCAGCGCGTTCCAGTGCGGATTGCCTTTGACGAGCTGCCAGCGGACGTCACACTGGTCTCCGGCACCACCTGCACTGTCTCGGTCGGCAGACAATAATGAATCTGCAAGCCCTGTCGTGGCGCACACTGCCATGGGTTAAAGCCACCCGCCCGCAGTGGCGATACGCGTTGCGTAACGGCATCGCTATGTGTCTCGCGTTAAGCATCGCCTACGCGCTGGATCTCGATGAGCCGTACTGGGCGATGACCTCCGCGGCAGTGGTCAGCTTTCCCACCGTCGGCGGCGTGATCAGTAAAAGCTTTGGCCGCATCGCCGGCAGCCTGCTCGGCGCCTGCGCCGCCCTGCTGCTGGCGGGCCATACGCTGAACGATCCCTGGCTGTTCCTGTTCAGCATCTCCGGCTGGCTGGCGCTGTGCACCTGGGCCTGCGCCCTGTTCACCAACAACGTGGCCTACGCCTTTCAGCTTGCGGGCTATACCTGCGCCATCATCGCGTTTCCGGTCATTAACATCAGCGACAGCTACGAACTTTGGGTGATCGCCCAGTCGCGCGTCTGCGAAGTCATCGTCGGGATCCTCTGCGGCGGGCTGATGATGATGATCCTGCCAAGCACCTCTGACGGCAGCAACCTGTTGACGGCCCTGAAAACCATGCACGCCCGGTTGCTGGAACACGCCAGCCTGCTGTGGGTGCCGGAGACGACGGATGCCATTCGCACCGCCCACGAAAGTGTGATTGGCCAGATCCTCACCATGAACCTGCTGCGGATCCAGGCCTTCTGGAGCCACTACCGCTTCCGCCGGCAGAACCCCCTGCTGAATTACCTGCTGCATCAGCAGCTCCGAATGACCAGCGTCATTTCCAGTCTGCGACGCATGCTGCTGAACTGGCCGGACGCGCCAGCAAACACTCGTCAGGTGCTGGAATCGTTGCTCGCTGAACTCGCCACTCCCCATGCCGACAGCTATCACGTCGCCCGCATTCTGGCACCTCTGGCGCCGCCGCCGGATGCCGATTATCGCCATATCGCCTTCTGGGCGCGGCTGCGCTATTTCTGTCGCATTTATCTGGAAAGCAGTCGCTGGATCCGCCGCGTGGAGAATGCGTCGGCGATCGCCGAGTTCAACGTACCTTCGGCGCCAGCCCTGGCCCGCCACACCGACCAGACGGAGGCGCTGCTCAACGGCATCCGTACCTTTTGCGCGCTGGTGGCGATTGGCGCATGGGGGATCAGCACCCAGTGGACCAGCTGCGCGGCTGCCCTAACCCTCGCCTCCATCTGCTGCGTGCTCTATTCGGTCTCGGCTTCGCCGTTTCGATCGCTGACGCTGCTGATGCAGACCCTGGTGCTGCTGTCGCTGTTCAGCTTTGTGGTGAAGTTTGGCCTGATGGTGCAGATAACTGACCTGTGGCAATTTCTGCTATTTCTGTTCCCGCTCCTGACCACCATGCAGTTGCTGAAACTACAGTGGCCCAAATATGCCGGCCTGTGGGGGCAGCTTATCGTGTTTATGGGCTCGTTTATCTCCGTCACCAATCCGCCGGTGTACGACTATGCGGCCTTTTTCAACGATAACTTAAGCAAGATTGTCGGCGTGGGCTTTGCCTGGCTGGCTTTTGCGGTGCTCAGTCCGGGCTCGGATGCCCGTAAAGGACGGCGCCATATCAGAGCGTTACGGCGTCACTTTGTCGATCAGCTCAGCCGTCATCCCCAGCACAGCGAACATGAATTTGAATCGCTGGTGTACCACCATGTCAGCCAGCTCAGTCAGAGTAAAGATGCCCTTGCACGGCGCTGGCTACTACGTTGGGGGGTGGTGTTGCTCAACTGCTCGCACGTTGTCTGGCAGCTTCGCGAATGGGAAACCCGCTCCGATCCCCTCGCTCAGGTGCGTGACCTGTGCATCAATTTGCTGCGCGATGTGATGAGCGAACGCGGCGTTCAGCAGCGCCCGCTGGCCTCCACCCTGCAGGAGCTACTGCGGATCTGCGACGTCCTGAACCATCATCATCAGCCGGCGGCCCGGGAGCTGGCCGCCGCAATCTGGCGACTGTATTGCGCCCTGTCACAGCTGGAACAGGCCCCGATCGCCGGCACGATTGGCGAAAAGACTACTTAATCACCCCGCAGGCAAACCGCTCGCCGCCGCCGCCCAGCGGCTGCGGGTTGTCGGCCATATTATCACCGCCCACGTGGACCATCAGCGCTTTCCCCTTCACCTCCGCCAGCGTTTTCAGACGTGGGGCAATAATTGGCTGGTTGGCCACACCCGCGTCGTTGACCACCAGCAGAGGCAGATCGCCAAGATGCCCGGTGCCCAGCGGCCCTTCGTGTTTGCCGGTATGTTGCGGATCGTAATGTCCGCCCGCCGCCCCGGCGGCCACGGCTTTGCCCTCTTTCATTGCGGGCTGGCAGCTGCCTTCGGCATGGATATGAAAACCGTGCTTACCCGGCGGTAATGCCCGCAGATCGGGGGCGAACTCGAGGCCGCGATCGGTTTCGGTGATTTTTACACTGCCGATGGACTGACCGACGCCCTGGGCGGTCACGAGATTAAGTTGAACATCTTCACTGACGGCCTGTGCGCCAGCGCAAAATGCGAGGGATAAGATCGCGAGAATACATCGTTGCATAACACCTCCGGATGGCTGTCTCCCTGTTAAGTGTAAACCAGGAACGCCTTTCCGGAGGCGAAATGCCCGTTACGGCACGTCGTAACCGAGCGCGGCTTTGCGGATACGGAACCACTGCTGACGAGTCATGCTGAGTTTTTCGGCCACAATCGCGGAACGCACGCGCTCGATTTTGCCCGAGCCGATAATCGGCAGCGGCTGCGACGGCAGACGCAGTATCCAGGCATAGACCACCTGCTCGATGCTGTCGGCATTGAGCTCATGCGCGACCTGCGCCAGCTCATCGCGCAGCGGCTGGAAGCCCTCTTCATTGAACAGGCGCCCGCCACCAAGGCAGGACCACGCCATCGGACGAATACGCAGCTGCTGCAGCTGATCGAGCGTGCCGTCGAGCAACAGCGGCTGATGCACCGGCGAGATTTCGACCTGATTGGTGGCCAGGGTAAACGGCAGGCGCGACTGCAGAAGAGTGAACTGGGCTGGGGTAAAGTTCGATACGCCAAAGTGGCGCACTTTTCCGCTGTGATGCAGCGCGAGGAACGCCTCAGCCACTTCATCGGCATTCATTAGCGGATCCGGCCGATGGATCAGCAGCAGATCGAGATGGTCCGTCGCCAGATTACGCAGCGATTGCTCAGCGCTCAGCACGATGTGGTCGCGGTCGGTGATATAGTGGCCGATGGTGTTTTCAGCCCGCGCCCGGGTGGCGATGCCGCATTTGCTGACAATTTCCATCCGACTACGCAGATGTGGCGCCAGCTTCAGCGCTTCGCCAAAGGCAGCCTCACACTGATAATCGCCATAGATATCGGCGTGGTCGACAGTGGTTACGCCTAAATCGAGATGCTGTTCAATAAAGCTGACCAGCTCGCCTGGCGACATTCTCCAGTCCATCAAACGCCAGTAGCCCATCACAAAACGCGAAAATTCCGGCCCCTGGGGAGCCATAGCAATACGCTGAACCATAACCGCTTCCTCAATAAAAAAGTGTACTGAGTATACGTACTTTTTGGTTTAAAACAGTGAGGGTTGCTGCGGTTCTTCCGCCGGATCTGGCCTGTTCGCGCGTAATTTGCGCAGCAGGCGTTGGCGGCAAAGACGCAAAACCTCTTGTTTCTGCGCATCGCTCATTTTTTGCCAGTCGAAGCGTTCCTCACGGCTGCGGAAACAGCCGCGACAATAGCCGCGCTCGTCGGTCTGACATATTCCCCGGCACGGGCTCTGCACCGGGAAAAACTCTAACTGCTCTGCCACCACACGCCTCCTGTCCCCTCGTCTCCTTTCATTGAAGACGTTTCCCCGCACGGACGCAAATATTGTTCACGGTGTGCTGCGCCAGCTAACATTTTTCCGCTGAGACTTGCAATAGACCAATCGGTCTATTACAGTGTGCTGCATGAACAGACACAGCGAATGCGATACCCGAGAACATATCCTGGTCACCGGCGAGCAGCTCTGCATGCATCGCGGTTTTACCGGAATGGGCTTGAGCGAACTTCTGAAGACGGCGGAAGTACCTAAGGGCTCTTTCTACCATTACTTCCGCTCTAAAGAAGCCTTCGGCGTCGCGCTGCTTGAACATCACTACACCGGATATCTGCAGCGCCTGGTCGACCACTTCGATCATGGCGACGGCAACTATCGCGACCGCTTGCTGGCTTATTATCAGCACACGCTGAATCAGTTCTGCCAGCAGGGGATTATTAGCGGATGTCTTACCGTCAAGTTGTCAGCAGAGGTCTGCGACCTGTCGGAAGATATGCGTACCGCCATGGACCATGGTGCCAGTCAGATTATCGCCCTGCTGGGCGACGCGCTGGAGAAAGGACGTCAGGAAGGCAGTCTGGCGTTTGACGGCGAGGCCATGACCCTGTCGCAGGTGCTGTATTCCCTGTGGCTCGGGGCCAACCTGCAGGCCAAAATTACGCGTAGCGCAAGGCCGCTGGAAAGCGCCCTTGCCCACGCCAAACAGATTATTGCGGCGCCTGCGGTATAACAGGCGTTTTTATTTCAACAGTTCCTAGACGACCGGTCTACTCAGGAGTCATTATGTCGGAAGCAAAATTATTCAGTCCGTTGAAGGTCGGTGCGGTCACCGTCCCCAATCGCGTTTTTATGGCACCGTTGACGCGTCTGCGCAGCATCGAGCCGGGCGATATCCCTACCCCGCTGATGGGCGAATACTACCGCCAGCGCGCCAGCTCAGGCCTGATCATCACCGAAGCGACGCAGATTTCCGCCCAGGCCAAAGGCTATGCCGGCGCGCCAGGCCTGCACAGCCCGGAGCAGATTGCCGCCTGGCAGAAAATCACCGCCGGTGTTCATGCGGAAAATGGCCGTATCGCCGTCCAGCTGTGGCACACCGGGCGTATTTCCCATAGCAGCCTGCAACCTGGCGGCGCCGCGCCGGTAGCACCGTCTGCGCTGAGCGCCGGTACTCGCACCTCCCTGCGCGATGAAAACGGCCACGCTATTCGCGCCGACACCTCGATGCCGCGTGCCCTGGAAACCGAAGAGATCCCGGGGATCGTCGACGATTTCCGTCAGGCGGTCGGCAATGCCCGTGACGCCGGCTTCGATCTGGTCGAGCTGCACTCGGCCCACGGCTATCTGCTGCACCAGTTCCTCTCGCCGTCGGCGAACCAGCGTACCGACCAGTACGGCGGCAGCGTGGAGAACCGCGCCCGTCTGGTACTGGAAGTGGTCGATGCCGTGAGCAAAGAGTGGAGCGCTGACCGGATCGGCATCCGCGTGTCGCCGATTGGCAGCTTCCAGAATGTGGATAACGGCCCGAACGAAGAAGAAGACGCGCTGTATCTGATTAGCGAGCTGGCAAAACGCGGTATCGCCTATCTGCACATGTCCGAGCCGGACTGGGCGGGCGGCAAGCCGTACAGCGAAGCCTTCCGTCAGAAAGTTCGTGACCGCTTCCCGGGCGTGATCATTGGCGCTGGCGCCTACACGGTAGAAAAAGCCAACGATCTTATCAATAAAGGGCTGATTGATGCCGTGGCCTTTGGCCGCGATTATATCGCCAACCCGGATCTGGTGGCCCGCCTGCAGAAAAAAGCAGCACTCAACCCGCAGCGCCCGGAAACCTATTACGGCGGCGGCGCGGAAGGTTATACCGATTACCCTACGCTGTAATCCCTCCATTGATAGCGGCGACATATCGCCGCTATACTCAAGGTTCTGATCTATCAAATAAACTGCATAGGGGACATTATGCGCTTACTCCACACCATGCTGCGCGTTGGCGACCTGCAACGTTCTATCGACTTCTATACCAACGTGTTGGGCATGAAGCTGCTGCGCACCAGCGAAAACCCGGAGTATAAGTACTCCCTCGCCTTTGTCGGCTACGGCGAAGAAAGCGAAACCGCGGTGATCGAACTGACCTACAACTGGGGCGTGGACAGCTATGAGCTGGGTACGGCCTACGGTCATATCGCGCTGAGTGTCGACAACGCCGCCGAAGCCTGCGAGCGGATCCGCCAGAACGGGGGCAACGTCACCCGTGAAGCCGGCCCGGTAAAAGGCGGCACCACCGTCATCGCCTTCGTGGAAGATCCGGACGGTTACAAAATCGAGCTGATTGAAGAGAAAGATGCCGGCAAAGGTCTGGGCAACTAACGCTTCACGACCCTGGCATCTTTAATGCCATGGCTCGCCCGGGCGCTGAGGCGCCCGTTGTTTTCACCCCTGCCTGCTGCAAGCCGCGGCAAAATTTGCCATAATGCGCGCTACTTTTTTCCAGCTAAGAGAATCTGATGTCTGAGAATGCTCAACTGAATGGTCTGTGCGACCGTTTCCGCGGTTTTTATCCGGTGGTGATTGATGTTGAAACCGCAGGATTTAATGCCAAAACCGACGCCCTGCTGGAGATCGCTGCCATTACGTTGAAGATGGATGAGCAAGGCTGGCTGATGCCCGATGAAACGCTGCATTTCCATGTTGAACCTTTCGAGGGCGCCAATCTGCAGCCCGAAGCGCTGGCCTTTAACGGAATTAACCCGCACGACCCGGAACGCGGCGCCGTCAGCGAATACGATGCCCTGCATGCCATCTTCAAAATGGTACGCAAAGGGATGAAAGAGAGCGACTGCAGCCGGGCCATCATGGTGGCGCACAATGCCACCTTTGACCACAGCTTCACCATGACCGCCGCCGAACGCGCGGGGCTAAAACGCAACCCGTTCCATCCGTTTGTTACCTTCGACACCGCCGCGCTGAGCGGGCTGGCGCTGGGCCAGACGGTGCTGTCCAAAGCCTGTATCGCCGCCGGCATGGCGTTCGACGGCGCGCAGGCCCACTCCGCTCTGTACGATACCGAGCAGACGGCGCAGCTGTTTTGTGAGATTGTGAACCGCTGGAAGCGTCTGGGCGGCTGGCCGCTGCCCGTGGCCACACCGGAGTGATAAAAAAAAGCGACTTCCAGGAAGTCGCTTTTTTACTGATGGCGGGAATTACTCCGCTTTCGGCTCGTCGGTGTGGTACTTCGCCGCCGTCTCTTTGATCAGCTGCTGCAGTTCACCGCGCTGGTACATTTCGATAACGATATCGCAGCCGCCCACCAGTTCACCGTCTACCCACAGCTGCGGGAAAGTCGGCCAGTTGGCGTATTTAGGCAACTCGGCGCGGATATCCGGGTTCTGCAAGATATCAACGTAAGCAAAACGTTCGCCGCAGGCGGACAGCGCCTGAACGGCCTGGGCAGAGAAACCGCAGCTTGGCAGCTTCGGCGACCCTTTCATGTACAACAGGATCGGGTTTTCAGCGATTTGGTGTTGGATCTTTTCTAAAGTCGAGCTCATTGTCGTGCTTCCTTAAACTTCTTTCTACGGCAGTAACTTGTCATTGTAGCGTCCTGTAGGCAGGACGGATAATAACATTTTTTTCACTATTCATATTTTATCTTCTGTTGCGCGAAGTTGCCTTAAAAATATCATTTTGCCGTCGCAGGCGGGCGCTCATTGCGCATTTTCTGTGCGAGGCGGTCAATGTCTGACGCGTTTTCTTGCAATCGTTAACCAATCGACATTTTTGATACAAAAGAATATTAACTTTCCGGGTTTTTATGCTTTAGAATCATTCCGGTTTGTCATTCATCGTCAGGCATTTGTACATGTCTGTAATTAATCAGGGGATTGCTCAGTGGCGCGGCTAAACAAAATCGCGATATCGCTCTGTGCATTACTGTTCACGTCTATCTCATTCACGCCACTGGCTCAGGCGTCAGGGCATACGCACGCCTCCGCTTCGCCAAAGGCGTTGCCCGCGAAAAGTGGCTCAGAGCGCAAGAAAAAAGCAACCAGTCAAAAAAGTAAAACCACCGCTAAAACCACCAGTAAAAAGTCCTCGAGCACCCGGCTCCCTTCCCGCACTACCGCAGCAAGCCAAACCGCACTTCATCGTCAGGCCGCCGGCGCGACGAAAAAATGCGTGCTGCGTAAAGGTTATAAAAAACAGTGCGCGAAAACGGTCGCCGCCAGTGCCGAGCCGACCCTGGCGCTGAACAGCGTCAAAAGCAAATGCGTGGTGCGCAAGGGCTATAAAAAACGCTGTAAACCTGAGGCCAGCGATGCCAATTTAACGATCGCCGACGCCCATAAAGTCCGGGTGCAGAAAGCGCAAAGTACCGCCATGAACAAATTGATGGGCCAGTTGGGTAAACCCTATCGCTGGGGCGGCACCTCGCCGCGTACTGGCTTTGACTGCAGCGGACTGGTTTATTACGCCTATAAGGACTTGGTCAAGATCCACATCCCGCGAACGGCTAACGAAATGTACCACCTGCGCGATGCGCGTCCGGTGGATCGTGATGAACTGCAGAGCGGCGATTTGGTCTTCTTCCGCACCCGTGGACGCGGCACCGCCGACCACGTTGGCGTCTACGTCGGCAACGGGAAATTTATTCAGTCACCGCGCACAGGTCGTGATATTCAAATCACCTCCCTGAGCGAAGATTACTGGGTTCGCCATTATGTTGGCGCCCGTCGCGTCATGACGCCGAAAACCATTCGCTGATCCTGGTCTGCCGCTACGGCGGCAGACCGCCTCACCTGCGCGTCTTTCCCCCCTACCGTCAGGGGATACTGCATATTCATCTCCTCGCCCGGCGCTTCCCGACGATAGCGGGTGGGCGACATGCCAAAGTGGCGGTGAAAGGTCCGGCAGAAAGCGGCCTGTCCGTCGTATCCCAGACACTGAGAAATACTCTGCATCGATGCTTGCGTCTGCGTTAAATAGATTGCCGCAATGGTCATTTTTCGCCGACTGACGTAGCTCGCCAACGTGCAGCCGGTCACCATGGCGAACTGCCGCTGGAAATACCAGTGCGAATAACCGGACTTTTTCGCAATCGTACTTACCGGCAGGGTGTCTAAAATATGTGCTTCGATCCAGTCAACGATCCCCTGCACAACCGGGATCATCTTCGGACTCACCACCTCACCTGTTTTTGCCATCGTAACCATCCTGTGGGAAATTCATGTCGGTGGCCACATTTGTCATACAAATAGCAAAATAGACAATGAATTATTGGCATAGCGGCGATTGCCTGGGTGCATATTTTTATTAATAATCTGATTTTAATGAAATATTTATCCTCAACGAGGATGCATGGCAGCGATCGTCAGAGGAAAAGCAGACGCAGTTAAACCTTCCCCGCGAGATTCAGAAAAGCGCGGACAGCGTCTCCTTATACATTTTTGCAACATCAGCGAGCGGTTTGACGCCTCGTCCCGCAGAAAACGGTTAAGCCTTCATCAGTTGCGCCTGCAGTAATAGCCTTTATCGTTGTAAGGCTTTTCACTGCTTGCGGCAAATGTTAACATTCTCAATACAATAACAGCCCGTGACGCGACAGCGTCGGGTGGCCAGAACACGATTCAGGCGAAAGCCTCATCTTGTCAATGTGAGCTAAAACAAAAAGTTATAAGGAGAGTAGCAATGTCGTTTGAATTACCTGCATTACCATATGCAAAAGACGCCCTGGCGCCGCACATTTCCGCAGAAACCCTGGAATATCACTACGGTAAACACCACCAGGCGTATGTCACTAACCTCAACAACCTGATCAAAGGCACTGCGTTCGAAGGCAAATCCCTCGAAGAGATCGTCCGCACTTCTGAAGGCGGCGTATTCAACAACGCAGCGCAGGTCTGGAACCACACCTTCTACTGGAACTGCCTGGCGCCTAACGCCGGCGGCGAACCGGAAGGCGAGTTAGCGGCCGCGATTGCCAAATCCTTCGGCAGCTTTGCGGATTTTAAAGCCAAATTTACCGATGCCGCAGCGAAAAACTTCGGCGCGGGCTGGACCTGGCTGGTCAAAAATGCCGACGGCAGCCTGGCTATCGTCTCCACCAGCAACGCCGGCACCCCGCTGACCACCGACGCGAAGCCGCTGCTGACCGTTGACGTCTGGGAACATGCCTACTACATCGACTACCGCAACGCCCGTCCAAGCTATCTGGACCACTTCTGGGCGCTGGTTAACTGGAAGTTTGTTGCGGCTAACCTGGCGGCATAAACGATAAACCGCAGCAGGGTCTCCCCGGCTGCGGTTTTTTTAGCCCTTCCCTACACTCGCGTTACTGGCTGGCAAAGGCCTCTTCCGGCTGTGCTCGTCCGCTAAACCAGACCAGCAGCAGCGCCAGACCGGCGATAATCGCCCCCATCACCGGCACAAACGCATAGCCCAGTCCGCCAGAGATCACCGCCCCGCCGGCGGCGGCGCCCAGCGCGTTGCCCAGGTTGAACGCCCCGATATTCACCGAAGAAGAGAGCCCCGGCGCTTCATGCGCCACGCGCATGACCCGCATCTGCAGCGGCGGAACCACCGCAAAGGTTGCTGCGCCCCAGACAATCATGCTGATGGCCGCCCCGGCCTGAGATTGCGCCAGCAGCGGGATCGCCAGCATGATTACCATCAGCAGTAACAGAAAGCCTTTCAGCGTGCCAGAGACCGACCGGTCTGCGAATTTGCCGCCCAGATAGTTGCCCAGCGAAAAGCCAACGCCAATCAGCACCAGCATCGCGGTAATAAACAGCGATGAAGCGTGGGTCAGCGTATTGAGCACTGGCGAAATATAGGTATACAGCGTAAACATTGCCCCAGCACCCAGCACGGTAGTCAGCAAGGCGGAGAGTACCTGCGGGCGTAGCAGGACTGAAAGCTCTTTTTTGACATCAGGGCGCTCGCCCGCGCTGCCCTTCGGCAGAGAGAACCACAGGCTGACCATCGCCAGCAGGCCTAACCCCGCGGTGGCCAGGAAGGACATCCGCCAGCCGATGGTTTCGCCAAGCCAGGTGGCCGCCGGTACACCGCCGATGTTGGCGATGGTGAGCCCCATAAACATCGTGGCTACCGCGCTGGCCTGCTTATGCTTTGGCACGACGCTGGCCGCGACCACCGACCCCAGGCCAAAGAAAGCACCGTGGTTGAGGCTGGTAATAATGCGCGACAGCAGCAGCGTGGTGTAATCCGGCGCAATGGATGACAACAGGTTGCCGACGGTGAAGATCCCCATCAGAAAAATCAGCGCATTGCGCCGCGCGCGATGTGACAACAGCAGGGTCATCAACGGCGCGCCGACCATGACGCCGATGGCATACGCACTGATCAGCATTCCCGCCACTGGGATTGAGACGTCCACACCTCTCGCAATCACCGGCAGCAATCCCATCGGGGAAAACTCCGTGGTCCCGATGCCAAAGGCGCCGATCGCCAGCGCAAGTAAAGGAAAGTTGATTTTCATTCAATGACTCCATCAGACCGTCAGGAATGACGGCGTAACATCAGAAGCCAAAAGCATGACATCAATCACAAAAAAACAAAAGTGAACGAAATGACAAAAGATTTTTGCAGAATTGATAATAATGGCGGGATACGGGGAGGAGGCCGCGCTCCTCCCTCACTGGAACATTAGTGCAGTATGGCGGTCAGGCTGAAAGTAACGATCACGCCGAGGGCAATAACCGTGGTGATCAGCGAAAACTTTAAATTGGTATCCATCATTTTTCCCTCTTGTTATCCCCACACCAAAAGTGAGCCTGCTCATTTTTGCACAAAAAATCGCAAAAATCTTCCGGGATTTAGGGCGATGCACATTTTTGCTCTTCCACTTTGCCCCAAGATCGGACAAAATCCCACGCTAATTTAAAAGCGTATCGGCCATTGACCCCTTCCTGTCGTTCTGTGTCGTTTTCCCGACGTGATGCAATGTTGAAAATTGTATTCAGGGTGTGTGTAGGCAAACGTTTACGTATCGATGATCAGGCGATCAGGTCAAGGCATGGAGTGAGATGTAATGGCAACTATTAAAGATGTAGCGAAGCGCGCAAACGTTTCCACTACAACTGTATCACATGTAATTAACAAAACCCGTTTCGTTGCCGAAGAGACGCGCAATGCGGTGTGGGCGGCGATCAAAGAGCTGCACTACTCGCCGAGCGCCGTGGCCCGCAGCCTGAAAGTCAATCATACAAAATCGATTGGTCTGCTGGCGACCAGTAGCGAAGCCGCCTATTTCGCTGAAATCATTGAGTCCGTTGAAAAGAGCTGCTTCCAGAAGGGCTACACTCTGATCCTCGGCAACGCATGGAATGATCCGGAAAAACAGCGCGCCTATCTGTCGATGATGGCGCAAAAACGCGTCGATGGACTGCTGGTGATGTGTTCCGAGTATCCGGATTCGGTATTGAGCATGCTGGAAGAGTATCGCCATATCCCGATGGTGGTAATGGACTGGGGCGAAGCAAAAGCCGACTTTACCGATGCGGTGATCGATAACGCCTTCCAGGGCGGCTATATCGCCGGACGCTACCTGATTGAACGCGGCCACCGCGAAATCGGCGTGATCCCGGGTCCGCTGGAGCGTAACACCGGCGCAGGCCGCCTGGCCGGCTTTATGCAGGCGATGAAAGAGGCGCATATCGCCATTCCGGAAAACTGGATTGTGCAGGGCGACTTCGAGCCTGAGTCCGGCTACCGCGCTATGCAGCAGATCTTAAGCCAGCAGCACCGTCCAACCGCGGTCTTCTGCGGCGGCGATATCATGGCGATGGGCGCTATCTGCGCGGCAGATGAAATGGGGCTGCGGGTGCCGCAGGACATTTCGCTGATCGGTTATGATAATGTGCGCAACGCCCGCTATTTCAGCCCGGCATTAACCACCATTCATCAGCCGAAAGATTCCCTGGGTGAAGCCGCATTTAACATGCTGTTGGATCGTATCGTTAATAAGCGCGAAGAGTCGCAGTCTATCGAAGTGCATCCTCGTCTGGTCGAACGCCGCTCCGTCGCGGATGGCCCGTTTGTCGATTATCGCCGCTAAGACGTTTGCGGGCGCAGATTATTCCGGCGCCCGCAGCCATTCCCGATTCAGCGTCTCGCTGTCCCCCAGATAGTCCAGCATCCAGTTCAGCGCCGGTGAGGCATCACTCTGCTGCCACGTCAGACAGCAGGCGGCATCCGGGAACGGATTCTCCAGCGCCAGCGCGGTCCACTCGCCGCTATCTAGCCATGGCCGGGCAAAATGGCTCGGCACCATGCCGACGCAGAGGCCCGCCGACAGACAGGTGGCCGATGATTCCCAGTCTGGGACCACCACCCTCTTCTGGTTATCCAGCAGCCAGGTTGTCCGTTTGGGCAGTGAACGCGACGTATCCTCCCGCACCAGCGACGGCCAGTTACGCAGGACATCGTCACTCAGGGGACCCTCCATCTTCGCCAGCGGGTGATCGCTCGCCACCACGCAGTCCCAACTCAGCATCCCCATATCGCGGAACGCATAGCGGCCACCGACCGGAATAGAGCGCGTTGCGCCAATCGCCAGCTCTACGCGGCCGTCGGCCAGCGCATCCCATACACCGTTGAACACTTCCTGGAAAACGATGAGCTCGACGTCGGGAAAATGGCGATAGAAATCCACGATCATCTGGCGCATGCGCGCCGGTTTCACAATATCATCCACCGCGATCGACAGCTGCCCGCGCCAGCCGTTGGCGATTTGCTGGCACTGCTGGCGGGTGATCTGCATTTTTTTGATAACAGAGCGCCCTTCCTGTAAGAACCAGACCCCGGCGGGCGTCAGCTCCACATCACGATGGCGACGCTCAAACAAGGGAACGGCCAGCCACTCTTCAAGCTGACGCACGGTATAGCTGACGGCGGAGGGCACCCGGTGCAGCTCCTGCGCGGCCGCGCTGAAGCTGCCGTTGCGGGCCACGGCATCAACCACTTCCAGAGAGTATTCAGACCACATTTTCTGCCTGCAAAATTTTTGAATGCATGTGACAAATATTAGCGTTTCACAAGCCACAATGCACTCCCTACACTCTGCGGCATCGTACCTGTACTCCAAAAATGAGAACGTTATGTCACAACCTGGGAAAGGATTTTTAGTCTGGCTGGCCGGCCTGAGCGTGCTGGGCTTTCTGGCCACCGATATGTACCTGCCGGCGTTTGCCGCCATGCAGCAGGATCTTAACACCTCCGCCGCCTCCATCAGCGCCAGCCTGAGCCTGTTCCTCGCCGGCTTCGCACTGGGGCAGCTGTTCTGGGGGCCGCTGTCGGACCGCTATGGGCGCAAACCGGTGCTGTTGAGTGGCCTGGCGATTTTCGCGGCCGGCTGTCTGGGGATGCTGTGGGTGCACAATGCCACCCTGATGCTGGCGCTGCGCTTTTTGCAGGCGATTGGCGTCTGTGCCGCGGCCGTTACCTGGCAGGCGATGGTCACCGATTACTATCCCGCCCAGCGCACAAACCGCATCTTCGCCACCATTATGCCGCTGGTGGGATTATCGCCGGCGCTGGCCCCGCTGCTGGGCAGTTGGCTGCTGGTACACTTCGAGTGGCAAGCCATCTTCGCCACCCTGTTTGCCATTACTCTGCTGCTGATGCTGCCTGCCCTGCGCCTGAAGGCAGCCGGGAAGCCGGTGGCCGTGGCACAGCAGAAGATCACCTTTCTCTCGCTGCTGCGTTCACGGGAATACAGCGGTAACGTCCTGATCTACGCCGCCTGCTCCGCCAGCTTCTTCGCCTGGCTCACCGGTTCACCTTTTATCCTGCACGAAATGGGCTATGGCCCAACCGCTATCGGCCTGAGCTATATCCCGCAGACTATCGCCTTTCTGGTGGGCGGCTATGGTTGTCGCGCGCTGCTGCAAAAATGGTCCGGACAACAGATGCTGCCGTGGCTGCTGGTGGTCTTTGCCGTCAGCGTTGCCGCCACCTGGCTGGTCGGCCTGCAGACACATGCCTCACTGGTGGCGTTAATGATCCCGTTCTGCATGATGGCGGTGGTCAACGGCGGGATCTACCCCATCGTGGTCGCCCAGGCGCTGAAGCCCTTCCCGCAGGCAACGGGCCGCGCGGCGGCGCTGCAGAATACACTGCAGCTGGGATTGTGCTTTCTGACCAGTTTGCTGGTATCGGCGCTGATCGCTACGCCGCTGCTGACCACCACCAGCGTGATGCTGGTCTCTATTGGCTTAGCCGCAATAGGTTATCGCCTGCAGCAAACGCCTGAGCTGACTCCCCACTCTTCCCACGCGTAACGCTTATCGCCAGAGCCCGGGCCAGTCATTAGCATGCTAAGAAAATTTTATTGAAAGCCAGTACTTAGCGTCCTATACTGGATCCGGGTTCACATAAATAGAAAATAGTTACAGATTAACGGATGCAGGATGCCTCCGTTTCACCATGGAAGGCCTTTCGGCAAGGGTTATCTCCCTTCCTCTGTTCTACGTCGGATAGCGACTTCACGGATTATCCGTGAGATTTCTCACAAAGCCAAAAAAGCGTCTACGCTGTTTTAAGGTTCTGATCACTTGGGCGTGATGGAGAAGCTATGAGTTCATCGTGTATAGAAGAAGTAAGTGTACCAAATGATGACTGGTACCGGATTGCAGCTGAATTATTGGGCCGTGCGGGAATTAACATCAATGGTTCCGCGCCGTCAGACCTGCGAATTAAAAATCCTCTTTTCTTTAAACGTGTCTTGCAGGAGGGTTCGCTGGGGTTAGGCGAAAGCTATATGGACGGCTGGTGGGACTGCGAGCGTCTGGATATTTTCTTCCATAAAGTGCTTCGCGCCGGGCTGGAAAAACAGCTCCCTCACCATTTCAAAGACACACTCCGCATCGCAGGTGCTCGCCTGTTCAATCTGCAAAGTAAAAAACGCGCCTGGATTGTTGGCAAAGAGCATTATGACCTCGGCAACGATCTCTTCAGTCGGATGCTTGACCCCTACATGCAATATTCCTGCGGTTACTGGAAAGAGGCGCAAACCCTCGAAGCGGCGCAGCAGGATAAACTGGATCTCATCTGCCGCAAGCTGGAGCTTGAGCCGGGGATGCGGGTACTGGATATCGGCTGCGGATGGGGCGGGCTCGCCGAGTATATGGCGCGACATTACCAGGTCAGCGTTGTCGGCGTGACCATCTCCGCCGAGCAGCAAAAGATGGCCCAGGCGCGCTGCGCTGACCTTGACGTGGAGATTCGGCTCCAGGACTATCGCGATCTGCACGACAGCTTTGACCGCATCGTCTCCGTCGGTATGTTCGAGCACGTGGGACCGAAAAATTACGCTACCTACTTCGAGGTCGCGGATCGTAATTTGAAACCTAATGGTCGTTTCTTACTGCACACCATCGGTTCCAAAGTCACCGACCATAACGTCGACCCGTGGATCAATAAATATATCTTCCCCAACGGCTGTCTGCCGTCGGTTCGGCAGATCGCCGATGCCAGCGAGAAGCACTTTGTGATGGAAGACTGGCATAACTTCGGCGCCGATTATGACACCACCCTGATGGCCTGGCATGAGCGTTTTCTCGCCAGCTGGCCAGAAATTGCCGATAACTATTCTGAACGTTTCAAACGGATGTTCAGCTATTACCTGAACGCCTGCGCCGGCGCCTTCCGCGCCCGTGACATTCAGCTCTGGCAGGTGGTGTTCTCGCGCGGTATTGAACATGGACTGCGCATCGCCCGCTAACAAAATCTCCCCCGCTCACCGGCGGGGGATTTTTTTCAGGCTTCATTCACCTTAGATGCAGCGTCTTTCGCGGCCAGCACGCGTTCAACCGTATCGACAACCGCCTGAGTCTGCGGGTCAATCTCAATATTGACGCGGTCGCCCAGCTTTTTCGCGCCCAGCGTGGTCCGCTGCAGCGTTTCCGGGATAAGATGCACGCAGAAACGGGTTGCCGTCACCTCACCCACCGTCAGGCTGATACCATCAATACCGATGAATCCTTTATAGAGGATATATTTCATCAGCGTCGGATCCTGCACTTTAAACCAGATCTGACGGTTATTTTCGGAAGTGAGGATCTTCACGATTTCCGCGGTGGTCATAATATGGCCGGACATCAGATGCCCGCCGATTTCATCACTGAATTTCGCCGCCCGCTCGACGTTCACTTCATCCCCGATCTGAATATCGCCGAGGTTGGTAATACGCAACGTCTCTTTCATCAAATCGAAGCTAATGTGCGCACCGTTTATTTCGGTCACCGTCAGGCAACAGCCGTTATTGGCTACCGAGGCGCCGGTTTCCAGCCCCTCCAGCATATGCGCCGGTAGTTCCACCACGTGGGTGCGAAAATTGGGTTTATCATCAATGGAGACCACTTTCGCGGTTCCCTGAACAATACCAGTAAACATGTTAGGCTCCTGTTGAAAATCATGACGGTATCATTACCGTTTTCGCTATCGGGAACAATAACAGGAGGGCAAAGCGGTTGCCAGCGCGCTTCGTGCCTCGACTCTTTTTTCACTGGCTTAATGGCTAATCCTCGCTACAATAGACTGGAAATTCCTCATTTTTATCCCCTTGCTGCCAGTTACGGCGGCTTTTTTAGTCTCAAAATAACAACAAAACAAAGGTGTTCACGTGCAGAAGTATTTCGTTGAAGCGCGTCAGTTATTAGCTCTGGCTATACCCGTCATCCTTGCGCAGGTGGCGCAGACGGCGATGGGTTTTGTCGATACCGTGATGGCGGGTGGCTACAGCGCCACGGATATGGCCGCCGTGGCCATCGGGACCTCCATCTGGCTGCCGGCGATCCTCTTTGGCCACGGGCTGCTGCTGGCGCTGACCCCGGTGGTGGCGCAGCTTAACGGCTCCGGACGGCGGGATCGCATCGCACAGCAGGTACGTCAGGGCTTCTGGCTGGCCGGCTTTGTCTCGGTGCTGATCATGGTCGTGCTGTGGAACGCCGGCTATATCATCAGCTCCATGCATAATATCGACCCGCTGTTGGCTGAGAAGGCGGTTGGCTATCTGCGCGCGCTGCTGTGGGGCGCGCCGGGCTATCTGTTCTTCCAGGTTGCCCGTAATCAGTGTGAAGGGCTGGCGAAAACCAAACCCGGGATGGTCATGGGCTTTATCGGCTTACTGGTCAACATTCCGGTGAACTATATCTTTATCTATGGTCATTTCGGCATGCCCGAGCTGGGCGGTGTCGGCTGCGGCGTAGCGACGGCTTCGGTTTACTGGGTGATGTTCGCCAGCATGCTGTGGTGGGTGCGTCGGGCGCGTTCGATGCGGGATATCCGCTGCGCCGAGCGCTTCAGCCGCCCCGATTTCGCCGTCCTGTTACGGCTGGTGCAGCTGGGGCTGCCCATTGCTCTGGCGCTGTTCTTTGAAGTCACGCTGTTTGCCGTCGTCGCGCTGCTGGTTTCCCCGCTGGGGATCATTGACGTCGCCGGTCACCAGATCGCGCTTAACTTCAGCTCATTGATGTTCGTTCTGCCGCTATCGCTGGCGGCGGCGGTCACCATTCGCGTCGGCTTCCGTCTCGGACAAGGTTCAACGATCGATGCCCAGGTTTCGGCCCGCACCGGCGTGGGCGTAGGCGTCTGCCTGGCGGTATTTACCGCTATCTTTACCGTGCTGATGCGTGAACAGATTGCCCTGCTGTATAACGATAATCCCGAGGTGGTGCTGCTGGCCTCGCACCTGATGCTGCTGGCGGCTATCTATCAGATCTCCGACTCCATCCAGGTGATCGGTAGCGGCATTCTCCGCGGCTATAAAGATACGCGGTCTATCTTTTTTATTACCTTTACCGCGTACTGGGTGCTGGGTTTGCCGAGCGGCTATCTGTTGGCGTTGACCGATATGGTTGTGCCACGCATGGGGCCCGCCGGTTTCTGGTGTGGATTTATCATCGGCCTGACCTCCGCCGCCATCATGATGATGCTGCGGATGCGTTTTCTCCAGCGCCAGTCTTCCAGCATCATCTTACAGCGCGCCGCGCGCTAATCCCTTCAAAGCCCGCCCCTCCGGCGGGCTTTTTCGTTCTCCGGCATTGCGACCGCGTTGTACATTCCGTTACTCCCCGACACCAAAGACTCACTGATGGCACTCCCCGAGACGCATATAGTGTTGCCAACAGCCCCGCAGTGGGGTTACTCAAGAAACCAATTCGAGGATTTCAGAATGAAAAAAGTATTAGCTCTGGTCGTTGCCGCTGCTATGGGTCTGTCATCAGTTGCTTTCGCTGCCGACGCCGCCAGCACCACCCCGGCTGCAGCTGCCAGCCACACCACCGTACACCATAAGAAACATCACAAAGCCGCTGCAAAACCGGCAGCCGAGCAGAAAGCGCAGGCCGCTAAGAAACACCACAAAGCCGCTGCAAAACCGGCTGCTGAGCAAAAAGCGCAGGCGGCAAAGAAGCACCATAAAGCCGCTGCAAAACCGGCTGCTGAGCAAAAAGCCCAGGCGGCGAAGAAACACCACAAAGCCGCTGCGAAACCGGCAGTAGCGCAGAAAGCACAGGCTGCGAAGAAACACCATAAAGCCGCTGCGAAACCGGCAGTCGCGCAGAAAGCGCAGGCTGCGAAGAAACACCATAAAGCGGCGCACCACGCTGCTAAACCGGCGGTTAAACCAGCGGCATAATGGTCAGAGCGTTAAGGTGATAAACCGGCGCTGAACAGCGCCGGTTTTTTTTCAGGAGGACATCATGCTGCAACGCTATCGCTTCGAATTGCTGTTGTTACTGCTCATCGTCTGCGCGCTGTTTACCCTTCGCTTGATGTTTAAATAGCGGGCTGCTGAACCCATTTACGGGCCGGCGGCGTATAGTCGCGAAAACCGGCGATAATCTCGTCTGCCGAGGTAGCAAACGGCAGCATCTCCGCGTAGCGCGGGTGCATAAACCCTTCCCTCACCATGTTGTCGACCATCGCCTGAAGCGGATCGTAATAACCCTTGATATTCAGGAACGCGCACGGTTTTTCATGTATCCCCAGCTGCGCCCAGGTCCACTGTTCGAAAATCTCTTCGAGCGTCCCCGCCCCGCCCGGCAGGGCAATAAAGCCATCCGCCAGCGCCGCCATTTTGGTTTTCCGCTCGTGCATATCCTCGACCACATGCAGCTCCGTCAAGCCGCGGTGGGCAATTTCCCGCTCCACCAGGCCGCGCGGCATCACGCCGATCACCACGCCACCGGCCTCCAGCGCCGCATCGGCGACCGTCCCCATCAGACCGACTTTGCCGCCGCCATAGACAAGCGCCAGCCCCTGCTGCGCCAGCGTACGTCCGACCAGACGGGCGGTGTCGAGATACAGCGGATGTTCGCCAGCTGAAGAACCGCAAAAAATACCAATCGATTTCATCTTCGTTATTACTCCCTCTCTTCTGGTGGCCGATAATTTAACACAACGGCAACCCTCCCGCGCAGGGTTAGACTGGCTAAAAAAAGAGAGCAGTGACGCTCGCTGGCGAAGAAATATCCTTGTGGTTCAGTAAAATATATCCGGAATGGGTAAAAGTTCCGCAATCGCATGCAATGTGCAAGAAAAGTGACGTTTACCTCTTGCCACATCCTCTCCCTGCCGCTAATATGCGTCCCCGTTGTCACCACAACATTGCGTTCGTAGCTCAGTTGGTTAGAGCACCACCTTGACATGGTGGGGGTCGTTGGTTCGAGTCCAATCGAACGCACCATAATGCGTTTATAGCTCAGTTGGTTAGAGCACCACCTTGACATGGTGGGGGTCGTTGGTTCGAGTCCAATCGAACGCACCATAATGCGTTTATAGCTCAGTTGGTTAGAGCACCACCTTGACATGGTGGGGGTCGTTGGTTCGAGTCCAATTAAACGCACCATAATGCGTCTGTAGCTCAGTTGGTTAGAGCACCACCTTGACATGGTGGGGGTCGATGGTTCGAGTCCATTCAGACGCACCAATCTCAAATTTTCCTTCATTAATTCCATTTGATGATTACCCTGCTTTTTTTGACTGAAACAGTGCACTCCTTTTACGCCTCAGCCTGACCGTCATCAGCCCCAGCAAGCGACAAATCTAATCCCATTTATCCGCGGCGAAGACTGGCCTGCGCCATCGCCATCGCCAGGGCATCTTCCCCTGCCGGCAGCCGCGAAGGGGCATCAGGATCGTGCACCATTCGCCAGACGGCCTGAGCGACATCGGTCGCCTGCGTCACGCTGGCGTTATCCTGCATGCTGTCGAAGATCTGCTGGCCGAGCGCCGTATAGCTCTCCGGGAGCTGGCCCATCGTTCGACGAGCGTTTTCCCCGAAGCGGGTCTGGGGAGCGCGTCCCGGCAGGATCAGCCCGACACGGATACTGAAGGGCCGAAGCTCCAGCGCCAGCGACTCCGTGAAGGCATTCACCGCCGCCTTACTCGCGGTGTAGACCGCCAGCAGGGGCATCGGTTGCAGGGTGACCGCCGAGGTAATATTAACGATCGTCCCGCTTCGGCGCGCTCTGAACCGGGGGATCACCGCCTGGGTCATGGCAATCGTTCCCAGGGTATTGGTGGCAAACAGGTCTGCTATCGCCTCGCGTGACGCGCCCTCCAGGGCATTAAGCATCCCCACCCCGGCGTTGTTAACCAGCACATCAATCTCTCCGGCTTCGGCAATGGCCTCTGCGATACTCTGCGCCGAAGTGACGTCAAGACGTACCAGCCGCAGGCGGTCGCTGGCGGGTAACACACCTTCCTGCGGAGCGCGCATCGTGGCGATAACCTTCCAGCCTTGCTCGAGAAAATAACGCGCCGTCTCCAGGCCAAAACCCGATGAACAGCCGGTGATCATTATGGTTTGCATATCTCTGTCTCCGAATGGCTTCTTCCTTTTGATCATAGACAGACCATGCCGGACGATATAGGGTCAATAATCCATCATTCTTTAGCAGGAGTCCGGAAATGAGCGATCCGCTGGCGGAGGTCATTGCCATGCTAAACCTCAGAGCGGTGCTGACCAAAACCGTTGAGGGGGCGGGAGACTGGCGAGTGATACGCTCGGACCAGGGGTTGTCATTTTATGGCGTCGTGCTGGAAGGAGGCTGTCGGCTGGAAATTGGCCAGCATGAGCCGCAGATCCTGCGCGCCGGGGATTTTATTCTGATCCCGGCGGCGTACCGCTTCGCGCTAACCAGCCTGACCCCGCTCCCTTCACCGACGCTGGAGACCATCCCGGTGCAACTGGCGGAGGGACACTTTCGGCTGGGAGCCCTCGACAAGCCTGCGCAGATGCAGGCGCTGATTGGCCACTGCGCTTCCTGTTCGACGAACGCCAGCCTGCTGGCCTCGCTGTTGCCAGCCTTTGTGGTGGTCCGCAATCAACCGCGGCTGGCCACCTTTGTCGGGCTGCTGAAAGAGGAAGCGCAGGCGGATCGCGCGGGCAAATCTTTCGTTCTGGCGCGGATGGTTGAGCTGCTTTTTATCGAGGCTATCCGTTCCTCCGGCACGCTCGCGACTCCCGGTCTGATGCGCGGGCTGGGCGACCCGCGGGTCGCCCAGGCAATCCGCCTGCTGCATCAGGCCCCCGCCAGACGCTGGACGGTCAACGCCCTGGCCGCCGACTGCGCGCTGTCTCGCTCGACGTTATTTGAACGCTTTACCGACCTGACCGGGATGACCCCGATGGGCTATCTGTTAGGCTGGCGAATGACCCTGGCCATGCAGTGGCTGGGCGAGACGGGCATCAGCATTGCGGATATCGCCGAGCGCATAGGCTATGGCTCGGCCAGCGCGTTCAGCGTAGCCTTTACCCGCTATACCGGGATATCGCCGGGGAAATATGCCCGCCAGCGGGCGACGCTAAATGTCTCCGGGCCCGCCCTGACTTAACCGGCTGCAATCTCCGTCTGCAGCCAGCGCTCAAACACCTGCAGCGCCGGCTCCCCCTCCCCGCCACCGGGTTTGATCAGACAGAAGCGCTTGGCCAGCGTCGGAGAGCCCGGCCACGGGGCGACCAGCGTCCCGGCGCGCAGCTCGCTTTCCACATACATCTTCGGCACCAGCGCCACCCCCTGCTGGCTCAGTACTGCGGCGATGGCCATCTCATGCAGATCGTAGCGCGGCCCCTGCGCCGGATTATCCAGCGCCAGCCCGCACTCTCGGGCATAATGCAGCCAGGCGTCAGGGTTTTGCCGCCGGTGAATGCGCGGTAATCGGTTCAGTTGCCCGGGGAGATCGTCATTGGTCAGCAGCGCCGCATGACAGACCGGCAGCAGATACTCCTCGAACAAAAACGTCACATCCATGCCAGTCCACGCCGGGTGATCAAAATGGATGGCCGCATCAAAACCGCTGCCCGGCAGGATGAAAGGCTCGCTGCGGGCGGCAATATTGACCACAATATGCGGATGCTGCGCTGCAAAGCGTCCAAGCCGGGGGATTAACCAGCGGCTGGCAAAGGTGGGAAGCACGGCGATCTCCAGGCTATGTCCATCGGAGGGCATCCCGCTGACGTCGTGGGTGTCCCGCTCCAGACGGGCAAGGATCTCGCGAACCTGGCGGGCATAGCGGGCGCCTGCCGGATTGAGCCGCACCCGGCTCCCCGTCCTGTCGAAGAGTTTACTGTCGAGGAGCGCTTCCAGACGGGCAATCTGCCGGCTGATGGCCCCTTCCGTTAACGCGAGCTCCGCCGCCGCGCGGGCAAAGTTGCCGTGACGGGCAGCGGCCTCAAAAGCCAGTAGCGCAGCGCTGCTGGGGATTTTACGACGCATAGCCAATGCTCCTTGAACGGACTCAGCGATAGTTAGTGACAGAATATCACTGACTATTGAATTAACATCGTTTTTCAGCGCCATTTTTAGCCGATAGAATGATGAAAACTCACTAAAGCGCTTTGCGCGCTCAATCATCTGTCCCTCGAGGTCACTATGCTCTATGTCGTCGAATGCGCCTACACCGATCCCCAAAGCGAAGCGGCGTGGAATACCTTTTACAATCAGGAAAAACTGCCGGCGCTGGTCTCTGTGCCCGGTTTTTATGCCTCTCAGCGCTTCCGCGCCCTCAGCGAGGGCTGCCCCCGCTACCTGGCGCTGCACGATATCCGCGATGCTACCGTCATCGACAGCGACGCCTACCGCCGCAACGGTGGCGGCCATTTTGCCCGCTGGCAATCGGCGATCACCGACTGGCACCGCCACCTCTATGTTGCAGATAGCGGCGTGCGGGAGGTCCGGTCTGATGAGGTGCTACTGCTGAGCGATACGCCTCAGACGCTACCCATCTCTCCGGCAATCGTCCTGCTGCCTGGCGGCCTGGCGACACAACAAACCCGGTATGCCGCCATCGTCCCGCATAACGACCTGCATCACCTGGCCACGGCTGCCGCCGTCTTTATCTATCAGCCCATCACCGCCCGGTTACGTAACCCGGCGCAACGCGCGTGAGGTCACCATGACACCAGTCCCCTTTTATACGTTGACCGCAGGCGACCTGACGGTGACCGCCGTCAGTGATGGTCAGATGTCGGCGCCACTGTCCTTACTCTCAGGTATCACGCCTGAGGAGGCGGAGCACCTGCAGCGGAACGCCGGGTTAGCCTCACCGGAGGTCATTGCGATTGGCGCCTATCTTATCCGCGGACGCGGGCACACCGTACTGGTGGATACCGGCACCGGTGGAGTCAATGGCGTCGGCGGTGCGCTTATCGCCAATCTGGCGCTGCTCGGCGTACGCCCTGAGGAGATTGACACCATCCTCCTCACCCACGCGCACCCGGACCACATCGGCGGGTTGCTGACGGCAACCGACGCCCCGGCGTATCCCAACGCCACGGTGTTCCTGCCTTCGCGGGAACGCGCTTACTGGCTGGCGGCATCCACGCTCGACAACGCCAGCGATCGCGGTCGACGCAACGTGCTGCTCGTCCGCCGCGTACTGGCGATCTGCGCAGCGCAAATTCGCGAAGTTGATGGTGAGGAGACGATCGCCGGGATCCACCCGAGCCCTCTGCCCGGCCATACGCCCGGCCATACCGGGTATCGTCTCGCGGCGGGCGATACCTCGCTGCTCATCTGGGGGGATATTGTCCATTTCCCGACCATTCAGACCACCCGGCCATCGGTGTCGGTCGCCTTCGACGTCGATCCTGAACAGGCCCGGCGAACCCGGGAAAGCCTGCTGCGCCAGGCCGCCAGCGAACAATGGCTGATCGCCGGCATGCATCTTGGTCTGCCCGGCTTTGCCAGGGTAGTGGAGAACCCTTCTGGTTATCTGTTGCAGTCGGTGTAAAAGTCGCAGAGGTAAGCCCTGCTTGTCCGCAGGAACAAGCAGGGCTTTATGTCAGGGGGTTGGGCAGGCCGCTAACTGCGGCTTTTCCAGGCTTTTTTGCTTTTGCAGCTGGCTTTGGTGGCGACCCACGGGTGGCGTAGCTGAGTCAACTGAAGATCCTGGGAGGCCGGGCTGGCCGACCAGCGTTTGGTACACAGAGGCTTACGAGTTGCAATGACCATAAAAACGCTCCTGAAAAGTAATGAACAATTCCCTGGGTAGTTCCATAAGTTCAGAATCAGCTTATCATCGCGTAACGGAAGTTATTTCAATCTTTGTTTTACTATGTAAATGGTGAAAGCCTCCTGAAATGAGCAAAATTGATCTAGATCAATATAAATGTATTTAGTTTTTCCTGACACCTATATATTCAACCGCTTACCAGTGCCTGACGTTTGTTTAAGACTTTTCCTATACCATACAATCCTGCAGAGAAATAATCATTTTTCAGATTTTTATTCTAGTTATGTATACGAATATGGTTATTTGTTTTGATTATTCTAACAGATAAAATTCACTTGGTCAGTCAGCAGCAGGCAGGTACTCTGCACCGGCAATAACTGGATTTGTCAGGGAGTGGTAGATGACTAAGGGCTATAAACTGCTTGGCTATAAGTTAGCAGATAATATTTTCTACTGCCTGCATCATCGGGAAATTATCGCGCTGCGAGGGACGCGAACGCAAGTTCAGCTACGCAGTACCATGGCCTGTTTACTGGAATATCTGTTGGCGCATGGCAGAGAACGGGTGGTCAGCGATGAAGAGTTGATGATTAACGTCTGGGAAAAAAATAACCTTCGCCCGTCTGCGCAGCGATTATGGCAGGTTATTCAGACGTTAAAAGCTCGTCTTAGCCAGGCTGGCGTTGAAAGCGCATTAATTATTCGGGTCAAGTGCGCCGGGTATTATATTAACAATGCGGTCGTAGCCGAAATTTACTCATTCAAACCACCGGGCATGATGAATTACATTAATACCTCGCCTGCTGATATGAATAAACTCCTGGTACGCAGCTAATCCCCTCTCCGCGCCGTTTACATCGCTTGTAACAGGGTTTATCCGTTGAATATTTTAATTCACAGCAATAATGTTTTTTTTAATATCGGCCTCGCCCAGTGTTTCAGAGATATTCAGGAGACCCTGCCCGGGCTGAACATTATTCATTCGCTGCCACTTAGCCATTTTCCCGATCCGGCTGGGCTGGATGTGATTATTTTATCGCTGGAAAACTTTCACGATTATCAGGCCGCCGCTGAATTAGCCCTGCGTTATCAGAGTCTGGTGATCGGCTTTACCTCGGCCGGCAACGTGAGGCGCGGACGCGCCTTTTTCGCGGATACCCTCCTGTGGGTTAGCCAGCGGGAAAGCGTTCTGGAGGTTGGCCGCCTTTTGCGCAGGCTGGCCGATCGTCGCTGGCCTCTGGTGCCGCGTCATCAGCGTCAGAGTACCTCTTCCCGTCAACGAGCCCCCCTCAACCGCCTGGAAATGCGCATGATCGCCGCCACCATGAAGGGACAGTCGGTGAATCAACTGGCGACCACGCTGGGGATCAATCGCAAGCGAGTCTATAACGGACTGGAACGGATTAAGGTGAATTTTCATCTGGTCAGCCATACCCATTTTCACCATTTTATGACCACCGGGCCAACATTTAACCCGCTCTCATCCGACCTTGCCAGTTATACGCCAGGGGCAAGACTTGCCCGGCAGCAACAGGCCGCGTTGCACGCAGCGGAAAATCATTCATATTATTTGAACAAGATTCGCAAATTGTTTTGATTTTAACCTGCAAGAGTCAAGCGTATTCTTTATCACATCAGGGCAACAAGCCCTTTATCAGACACCAGATTAAGGAATACGACCATGAAATCCATCAAAACTTTCGTTGCTGTTGCTGCACTGTCTCTGTTCTCTTCTGTCAGCTTCGCCCAGAGCGTCAGCGCTACCGCTTCCACACTGGACCGTGCTGAAGCAAAAATCGCCGCCCAGGCCGCGGAACAGGGTGCATCCTATAAAATCACCAGCGCCCAGTTTAACAATCGTGTCCATATGACGGCTGAGCTGAGCAAATAATCCTTTTAGCCGTTAGCAATAAATAAAGCGCCGTTTTTAACGGCGCTTTATTTTTTCCCCTTTTCCCTTTCAGTGATGTCCCGACAGACAGGCTGTGGCGCTCTCCCCGTTCCCGACCAATACTGACTGTATCCTCCAGAAAAGAGAGCCTGATGATGAAAGCCTGGACAGTCAAAAAACCCGGTTCGCTTGAGAACCTGCAGCTTGTCGATCTTGCTGACCCCGGCGCGCCCGCCGCAGGCGAGATCCGGGTGGCGCTGCACGCCACCTCGCTGAACTACCATGATTTGCTGGTCGCAACGGGCGTTATTCCCACCGCCGATCGGCGGATCCTGATGGCGGATGGCGCCGGCGTGGTGGAAGCGGTTGGCGCCGGGGTGAACGAATTTCAGCCGGGTGACCGGGTGGTCGCGGGCTTTTTCCCGCAGTGGCTGGATGGCCGCCCCGGTCCACAGGTGAGCGACTTCAGTCAGACCCCGGGCGATGGCGCGGAGGGGTTCGCCTGCCAGTATGTCGTCAGGCCGGCCAGCCATTTTACCCATGCACCTGAGGGGTGGAGTTTCAGGGAAGCGGCAACCATAACCACTTCCGGTCTTACCGCCTGGCGCGCGCTGGTTGTCGAAGGACGGTTAAAAGCAGGCGATACGGTACTGACGCTCGGCACCGGCGGCGTGTCGATAACCGCCCTGCAGCTGGCGAAAAGTATGGGCGCGCAGGTGATCGTCACCTCGTCGTCAAATGAAAAGCTCGCTCGTGCTCGCACGCTGGGGGCCGATCATCTCATCAATTACCGAACCACCCCGGAATGGGGCGCCGCGGTGCAGGATATCACCGGCCATCGCGGGGCCGATCTCATTCTGGAGCTGGGGGGGCCGGGCACCCTGGGGCAGTCGTTCGAGGCGGTCAGTGTTGGCGGACACATCGCCCTGATCGGCGTCCTGACCGGCTTCGAGGGGCATGTCCCCACCCATCTGCTGATGAGTAAACAGGCCCGACTGCAGGGGCTGGTGGTAGGTAATAGACGGCAACAACAGGACTACGTCAACGCCCTGAACCTGCAGGCGTCGCGGCCGGTTATCGATAAAGTGTTTGATTTTACAGCCTTACCGGATGCCTTCCGCTATCTGCAAAGCGGCGCCCATTTCGGCAAAATTTGCGTGGAGTGGTGAGGAGATGAACAGGGCCTCCGTGCCCTGGGAACGGCTTTATTCGAAAAAGACGTCCGGATTTTCCGACAGGGAAACAAAGGATTTCGTGTTTTTATCCAGCGCCTGAATGTCGCCGCTTTCAATGTCGTAGAACCAGCCGTGCAGGCGCAGGGTATGGTCGCGCAGACCGACCGCCACCGACGGATGGGTTTTGATGTTGTTCAACTGAGCGATGACGTTTTCCTGCACCATGCCGTTGACCTTATCGGTTTCGCTGGCCCAGGTTTTCTTTTCCACCACCGCTTTCGCGGCATCAGCATAGCGCAGCCAGTGGGACACCGCCGGCATCGGCTCAAGGCACTGGCAGGTGGCGATCGCTTTCATCGCGCCGCAGTTGGAGTGGCCGCAGATCACGATATCCGTCACGCCCAGCGCAACGACGGCATATTCGATGGTAGCAGAAACGCCACCTGGCTCCGGCCCGAAAGACGGCACGATATTCCCGGCGTTACGAATGACAAAGAGCTGTCCCGGCTCCTGCTGGGTTACCAGTTCAGGCACCAGACGGCTGTCTGAACAGGAGATGAAAAGCGCTTTGGGATTCTGGCTGGAGGCCAGGCTACGGAAGAGCTCTTTACGCTGGGGGAAGATCTCTTTCTGGAAGTTGAGGAAGCCCTCAATGATATGTTGCATAGCAGTGTCTCTTCTCTGTAGTTATTACGGTATGACAAAGATCACAGTTATTCAGTTTACCATTGATGACAAGAATGGGAATCGTTATTCAAACAGTTGCGCAGAAAACGCGCGCCGCCAACGCCCGCTCCGCCCTGCCTTGTCCACACCTTTTTGACGTGCTTTCCTGAACCAGTTTGCTACTCTGTTTAGCTCAACCGTCCACACGGTACCGACCGCCTGCCGGCGGCGGACATCACAGGAGTCGCTATGTTCTTATCCAGCCTGATGGCCATTGCCGCGGTGCTGATCATGGGCGTGATCAGTCCCGGCCCAAGCTTTATCTTTGTCGCGCGCAATGCCGTCGCTCGCTCGCGCGTGCACGGTCTGGTGACAGCCCTCGGTACTGGCGCCGGCGCCGCCATTTTTTCCATTATGGCAATGCTGGGCCTGCAGAAGGTGCTCACCGCGGTGCCGGAGCTGTTTATTGGGCTGAAGGTGGCGGGCGGGATCTATCTGCTGTGGCTTGGTTATAAAATTTTCCGCGGGTCGGCGCAGCCGATGGACTTTTCCGCCAGCGGCATGGCTGGCAACCATTCGCTGCTGAAGACCTTCCGCGATGGGCTGTATACCCAGCTGAGCAATCCCAAAACCGCGCTGGTGTTCGCCTCAATTTTTACCGCCCTGCTGCCAGCGCAGATCCCCACCGCCTTTTACTACATCGTGCCGCTGATGAGCTTTCTGATTGACGTCAGCTGGTATTCGCTGGTGGCGCTGGTGCTATCTGCCGATCGCCCGCGGCGCGTCTACCTGCGGCTGAAGCGGCGGATCGACATCGCCACCGCGACGGTGCTGGGGGCGCTGGGCCTGCGGCTTATCGCCACCTCCCTCACCCGCTAACGGGCTACACGGTATGGATGCGAATATCGTGCTGCTGAAAGGCAACGCGATATTCGCGACTGATATTCTCTTCTACCACCAGCACATCGATATCGCTGCTCGCGGCGACCACAAACCGCGCCACCGCCGGAATTTTATCCGAGGTCAGGCCGATGATTATTTCGCTGCACTGCTTAATCACCGCTTTCTTGAACTCGCAGTCGGCATAGTCAAAACCGGTCAGGCCCGACTCTGGCGCCATCGCGCAGCCGCCGATAAACCCCTGGTCGAATAACATGCCCTGCACCTGAGCCACCGCCGCGGCGCCGACGCAGCCGCCGCTCGCCCGCTGCACCTGCCCCCCGAGGATCACCACGTCATACAACGGTTTTTTCACCAGTACCGCGGCGATCTCCGGTGAGTTCGTTACCACCGTCAGCGCCAGCTCGGCGGGTAGCGCCTCGGCCATCGCCAGATTGGTGGTCCCGGTATCAATGAAAAGGGTACCGCCGGGCTTCACCAGCCTGGCACACTGTTGCGCGATCCTGAGCTTTATTGCTCGATTTTTATCTTTCCGTTCACTGTAGTCCCCGGCCTCCGGCAGGCTCAGCACCGCCCCGCCATACACCTTTTTACAGAACCCCTCACGACTGAGCTCATGCAGATCGCGGCGGATGGTGTGCTCCGACACCTGAAGCCGCGCCGCCAGCTCCGCGCACACCACTCTGCCGTTTTCCTGCAGGATCTGGCAAATCAACGCTTGTCGCTGTTGGGGAAAAGCAGCATAATCGAGCACGATAACTCCTTAAATTATCAAAAACGAGCAACAGCAAGCATGATCGTCTGCGCTGCTTTGATTGTCAATGTTCCTGCCCGGAGGTTTACCATGAAAATTGCCCATTTCGCCCTGTGGACCCAACAGCTCGACGTCCAGGCCCGCTTCTGGGTCGAGTTCTTTGCCGCCAGCATCAATGAAAAATACCTAAGCCAGACCAACCCCGGCTTTGCCTCCTATTTTGTCACCATTGACGATGAGGTAGTGATCGAGCTGATGACCAAGCCTGGCCTGCAGCCGGCCAGCGCGGATAACAACCATACCGGCTGGGTACATCTGGCCCTCTCGGTGGGCGGGGCGGAACAGGTCGATGCCCTCGCCCAACGCGCCGAGGCTGCGGGGATACTGGTTTCGCCGCCGCGCACCACCGGCGACGGCTATTATGAGGCAGTGATCGCCGATCCCGATGGCAACCTGATTGAAATCGTCGCCTGATCGGCAGACCGCCCTTGCGACGACGCACCGCTGACGTCCGCTCTGAACTGACCGCCTTGTTCCTTCCTTCACGCCCGGCGGTCGTTCCCCCTCCTGTTGCCTTTGCAACAGCCGGCGCAAAAGTACGCTGCATTTGCAGCAGTCCGCACCACCAGCAGACCTCTGCAACCCGCTAAATACCGCCATCGCGCCTTCCTCTCTCGCTGGCACAGGTTTTGCTTATTCATGCATATAACCCCCAGGCATTATGAATTATTTATTTATCTAATTTATGCATAAGCTATCTACTGAATAAGAGAGAAGATGATGTCAGCCAGTTCACCCGCTCTGCCTTACACCCAGTCCACGCCGCAGGCGCATATTATTGCCAGCGATGCGGAAGCCCTTGCCATCGCCCATGAGATCGCCGCCGTGCTTAAACCCGGCGCCGCCGAGCGCGACCGCACGGGTATCGTTCCGGCGGAGATCGTCAACACCTATTCCAACAGCGGACTGTGGGGCATCACGGTGCCACGCCGCTTTGGCGGCGCCGAGGTTTCGGCCGCGACTCTGGCGCAGGTTATCGCCATTCTCTCCGCGGCCGATCCGTCGTTAGGCCAGATCCCCCAGAATCACTACTGCCTGCTGGAGGACATTCGTCTGCAGGGCAGCGACGAGCAGCAGGCGTTTTTTTTCGCCCAGGTATTGCAGGGCTATCGCTTCGCCAATGCCCTGTCGGAAACCGGAGGGAAAACGGTGCTCGATATTCGTACCCGTATCGAGGAAGGCGCCGGGGACCTGCGGATCAATGGCCGTAAAGGCTACTGCACCGGCTCGCTGTACGCCCACTGGATTGGCATTCTGGCGCTGGACGCCGACGAACGCGCCCAGCTCGCTTTCGTGCCGCACGACAGCCCGGGACTGACGGTGGTCAATGACTGGGCGTGCCTCGGTCAGCGCACCACCGCCAGCGGTACCGTGCTGGCCGACAATCTGCCGGTTAATCCTTTCCACCTTTTTCCAACCTGGAAGTCTTACGCCAGCCCGACCCTCGCCGGCCCCTTCGCCCAGCTGACCACCGCGGCGATAGACGCCGGTATCGCCCGTGCGGCGCTGGACGATACCGTGGCGTTCGTGCGCCACAGCGCCCGGCCGTGGATCGACGCCGGTGTGGCGCGGGCGAGCGACGATCCGCTGACTATCTACCATATCGGTCAACTGGACAGCCGCCTTGCCGCAGCCGACGCGCTGCTGGAGCGGGCGGGACGGGTGCTCGACCGCTATAAAAATGACCTCAGCGAAGAGCATGTCGCCGAGGCGTCGCTGGCTGTCGCCCGCGCCAAAATCTGGACCACCGAAGTGGCGCTGGAGGCCGCCAGCCGCCTGTTCGAGCTGGGGGGGACTCGCGCCACCGGTGAGTCGCTCAACCTCGACCGCCACTGGCGCAATGCCCGGGTGCACACCCTGCACGACCCGGTTCGCTGGAAGTATCAGCTGCTTGGCAACTGGGTGCTGAACGGCATTCGCCCGCAACGACATGACTGGAACTGATATGACGAGTCTGCTGGCGTTTTTCGCGGAAATCGACTGGAACGATGTGGCCCAGGCCGCCCTCGATACCCTTACCATGCTGGCCTGGTCGCTGGGATGGACAGTACTGCTGGGGCTTCCGCTGGGGATCGTGCTCTATCTCACCGGCGAGCCGCGTTTGCTGTACGCCCCGCGCCTTTACCGCCTGCTGTCATTGTGCGTCAACGTGCTGCGATCCCTGCCGTTCATCATTTTACTCATCGTGATGATCCCGGTGACCACGTTGCTGACCGGCACCTCGCTGGGGGTGGAAGGAACCATTCCGCCACTGGTCGCCGGCTGCGCCCCGTTCTTCGCCCGGCTGGTGGAAACCGCCCTGCGCGAAGTGGAGCACGGCCTGGTGGAGGCCAGCTGGTCGATGGGCGGCAGCACCTGGCAGCTTATCTGGCACACGCTGCTGCCGGAGTCGCGGGCCGGGCTGATCGCCGCCGTGACCGTGACGGCCATTTTGCTGGTCGACTACACCTCGATGGCAGGGGTGATCGGCGGCGGCGGGCTGGGCGATCTGGCCATTCGTTTTGGTTATCAGCGCTTTCAGACTGACGTGATGGTGGTCACCGTCCTGATGCTGATCGCGCTGGTACAGCTTCTGCAAATGAGCGGCGACCGCCTGGTGCGCTACGTCAGCCGCAAATAACTTACCCTTCTCTGCTCAGGAAACCCTTATCATGAAAAAATCCATTATTGCCGCCGGACTGCTGGCCCTCTTCTCCACCGCAGCGCTGGCTAACGAGACGCTGATCGTCGGCGCCACGCCGGTGCCGCATGCGGAAATCCTTGAATTTGTGAAGCCGGTGCTGGCGAAGGAGGGCGTCGATTTACAGGTCAAAGTGTTTAACGATTTTATTCAGCCTAACCAGCAGCTGGCGGAGAAACACCTCGACGCCAACTACTACCAGTACCGGCCGTTCCTCGATAACTACAACCAGACCCGCCACACCAACCTTGTACCGGTGGTGGGAGTGCATATCGAGCCCTTCGGCGCCTACTCCAGCAAATACAAGACCCTCGCCGCGGTGCCTGACGGCGCCACGATCGCCATCCCTAACGATCCGGTGAACACCGGCCGCGCGCTGGTGATGTTAAGCAACGCCGGGCTGATTACCCTCAAGGATCCGCACAATCCGCAATCGGCAACGAAGGACATTACCAGCAACCCGCATCACTTTAAGATCCGCGAACTGGAGGGCGCCATGCTGGCGCGCGCGGTGAAGCAGGTCGACCTGGCCTTTATCTTTGCCAACTATGCGCTGGAGGCTGGTATCGACACCGATAAAGCGTTGCTGGTGGAAAAAGGCAGCGATCTGTACGTCGAATATCTGGTGGCGCGCCCGGACAACATTCAGGACCCGGGCATTCAGAAGCTGGCGCAAGCGCTGCATTCGGACGCGGTTCGTCAGTTCATTCTGACGCGTTATCAGGGCAAAATTTTACCTGGATTCTAATCACCGCGGGCAGCGGCGTCAGCCGCTGCCCGGGCTAACGGAGCGCATCATCGTGACGCATATCCCTGCCCCACCGACCCATATTGAGTTTGCTGGTATCAGCAAAGCCTATCCTAACGGCGTGCAGGCGCTACAGGACATTGACCTGACCATCCGTCAGGGCGAAATTTTCGGCATCATCGGCCGCAGCGGAGCCGGAAAATCCACCCTGCTGCGCCTGTTTAATCGCCTGGAAAATGCCGACAGCGGCGAGATGTTCATCCACGGCGAGTCAACCGTGCGCTACTCCACGCGCCAGCTGCGCGACCTGCGTCGACGGGTGGCGATGATTTTTCAGCACTTTAACCTGATGGCCACCAAAACCGTGGCGCAGAACATCGCCTTGCCGCTGAAGATGGCTGGCGTCCCGGCCGGCGAACGCCAGCGTCGGGTCAGCGAGATGCTTGAGCTGGTGGGCCTCAGCGCGCTGCGCGACAGCTACCCGGCCCGCCTCTCCGGCGGCCAGAAACAACGGACCGGCATCGCCCGGGCGCTGGTCACTCAGCCGGAAATTCTGCTGTGCGATGAGGCAACCTCGGCGCTGGATCCGGAAAACACCCTGTCGGTGCTAACCCTGCTCAAGGAGATTAACCAGCGCCTGGGCCTGACTATCGTGCTGATCACCCACGAAATGGAGGTCATTCGCACCCTCTGCGATCGGGTCAGCGTGCTCGAGGGCGGGCGCATTGTCGAACAGGGCGATGTCTGGCGCGTGTTTGGCAACCCGCAGCACCCGGTGACGCGCGCCATGCTCGGCCTGCAGCACCCCGATCGCCCGGAGGCCGGGCCAGCGCTGCGCGACGGCGAGCAGATCGTGACCTTACGTTTTGACGGCAGCAGCGGTCGTGAACCCAATCTGCAGCATATCGCCAGCCTGCTGGGAGGCGACGCCCGACTGCTGTACAGCAACTGCGAGCGCATTCAGGGCCGGGTGATCGGCCAGCTGCAGGTCCGGCTGAGCGGGCCGCTGGCCGCCAGCGCGTTGGCGCAGGATGGCTGGGTCGCAGACAGCATTCTGACCCACCATCATCAGACAGCGGAAACCACTGCTTCTTAGCCATCGAATGGGATTATATTCCCGATCCTTTGCTAAGGATAATTAGTTATAAATCATAGCGTTTCAGTGTTAGACAGGGCGAAGTGCGCCTCTTATCTTTCGTCATGAATTGTAAATAACCACGCAATTATTTGATGAGGTAGCACTTTTGTCCAGATTACAACAAGGATTAAAAACCCGAAAAACCCGCTTCGCCCTGGCGCTAAAAGTGGCCCTGCTCGGCGGCGTGGTAGCATTTTCTTCTGTTGCCCATGCGGAAGGGATCCTGAAAGAAGGTATCACCCCGGCCACCGACGCCAGCCAGATCCCGGCCAGCGCCAAACTGCGGAAAGACACGGTGGTGGCCGGGATCTCCGAGCCGCAGGGGATCTTTAACCCCTACTTTTTCGTCAACGGCTGGGATGAGAACGTGACTAACGTGATTTTTTCACGCCTGATCGACTGGGACAGTCAGGGTAAGCTGGTCCCGGGACTGGCGGAGAGCTGGACGGTCAGCCCGGATAACAAAGTCTACACCATCAAATTGCGCCCTGGCCTGACCTTCAGCGACGGTTCACCGCTGACGGCGGAAGATGTCGCCTTTACCCTGAAGGTCCTGCTCGACCCCAAATATGATGGCGATACCGACATCACCCTGGCCAATATCGCCGGCGGCGCGGACTACAAAGCCGGCAAAGCTGACAGCGTCAGCGGCCTGAAAGTCATCGACCCACTCACCCTGCAGGTGACCACCACCCAGCCAGGCGCCACCACGCTGGCCAAAATTGGCGGGCCGGTGCTGTCGAAAGCCTGGTACGGCAAAGGATATCAGCGGGGAAATCTCGACTATCTGCGTTCACTGCACGGCAAGCCGCTGGGCAACGGCCCTTACGTGTACGACAAATACATTCCCGGTCAGGAAATACGCTTCCATGCCAATAGCCATTTTTACCGCGGAACGCCGCCAACACCGCGCTTTATCTACCGCGTGACCAATCCGTCGACCAACTTCCAGCTGTTCCAGACCGGAGAGACCGACTATGACGCCTTTACCTCACGCCCCGACGATATTGAGCAGCTGAAAATGCTCGGCTTCGCCAACATTAATCTTTACGGCTCCAGCGACTACAGCCAGGTGGAGTTCAACGTGCATCGCCCGGCGCTCCAGGATAAGCGCGTGCGCCAGGCGCTGATTTACGGCCTGGATCGGCAGAAGCTGATCGACGTGGTCTATCAGGGGTACGGCAAAGTCGCCATCGAGCCGATCGCCCCGATCTCCTGGGCCTTTAACGCTGAAGGCGTCAACCCTTACCCTTACGATCCGGCACAGGCCAAAAAGCTGCTGGATGAGGCCGGCTGGAAACCTGGCGCCGACGGTATCCGCGCCAAAGACGGCGAGCGCCTGGAGCTGACCCTGCTGGTGAGCAAGAAGGTGATCAACGACGCTTTGATCCCCATCGCCAAGGAGAACTGGCGGCAGATTGGCGTGCTGCTGAAGCCGCAGGTGGTGGATTTCAACGCCCTGATGGCGCAGCGCAAAGCCGGAAATTACGATCTGGCCTCCTTTAGCACCAGCACCCTCAACGACCCGCACGACGGGGTATGGGATTTCTACAGCAGCGAAGCTAAAGAGTCCGGCTACCATAACGCGGAAGTCGATAAGCTGATTAACGCCGGCAACGCGGTGCTCGACATTGAACAACGCAAGCCGATCTACCACCAGCTGTATAAAGTGCTGGCCGACGATCCGCCGGTGATCCTGCTCGGCTATCGCGACATCCTTTCCGCCAGCAGCGCCCGCGTCAGCGGCTTTAAGCCGGATATCTACAACGGCCTGACCGGCAGCCTGCCGGATGTAAAAATCGTCAAGTAAATCCCCTGGCCGCCGGGTTAACCGGCGGCTGATGTGAGACCGTCATGAAAAATTTCATCCTGAGGCGCTTGCTGCAAACGCTGCCGATGCTGCTGCTGGCCTCCTTCATTATTTTTATGCTGTTTGCCAAAACCCCCGGCGACTTTATCGATGGCAATATCACCCTGACCGCCGCCCGCGCCGCGGAGCTGAAGGCGATCTACGGCCTCGACCAGCCGCTGTTCACCCGCTACCTCCACTGGCTGGGACAGCTGCTGCGCGGTGATTTAGGCTTTTCACTGCAGTATCAGATCCCGGTCAGCCAGTTGCTCAACCAGTACATCTGGAACTCTTTTCTGCTGGCCAGCGTCGCGCTGGTCTTTTACTGGGGCATTGGCCTGGCGGTCGGCGTGGTTTCTGCCCTGCGACCCGGCTCCTGGTTTGATCATCTGGTGAGCGTCGCGGTGTTTGCCGCCATGTCGTTCCCCACCTTTTTCCTCTGCCTGCTGCTGATTAAATGGTTTGCCGTCGATCTCCACTGGCTACCGGTAGGCGGGATGACCAATACCGGCAGCGACGAGAGCGGCTGGCAGTATGTGCTGCAAGTGGCCGCCCACCTGGCGCTGCCAGTGCTGGCGCTGGTGATGCTGCAGGCGGGCAGCCTGACGCGCTATGTGCGCGCCAGTATGCTCGACGTGGTGAAAATGGATTTTATCCGTACCGCCCGCGCCAAGGGATTGCAGGAGCGCACGGTGATCCTCAAACATGCCCTGCGCAACGCCCTGCTGCCGATTATCACCCTGCTGGGCTTCGAGCTGCCGGGGTTGTTCTCCGGGGCGATCATTACCGAGAAGGTGTTCAACTGGCCGGGGGCAGGCCACATCCATATCGACTCGCTGGCCGCCCGCGACTATCCGGTGCTGATGGGATTTACCCTGTTTCTGGCGGTGCTGACGATCGTTGGTAATTTGCTCGCCGACGTGCTGTACGCCTGGGCCGATCCGCGTATTCGGGTGAGGTCATGATGATCCTGTCTTACTTTGCTTCCCGTCGCCGCCAACGGCAGGCGGCTATCCCGGCGCTGGCGCACATGACCCCCTCTCCCTGGCGACAGGGGTGGCGACAGCTGCGCCGTAACCGGCTGGCCATGTTCTGCCTGATCCTGCTGGCGGTAATGGCGGTGTGGTGCGTGCTGGGGCCCGTCTGGTCGCCATGGAGAGATGATGCCACCGACGCCCTGAGCATCAACCAACCGCCCGGGGCGGAACACTGGCTGGGGACCGATTTCCTCGGTCGCGATGTCTACACCCGCCTGCTGCTGGCCGGGCGCATCTCGCTGATTATCGGCCTGCTGACCATGGTGATGTCGGTGTGCCTCGGCTACCTGCTCGGCGCCCTCTCGGGTTATGTCGGCGGGTTAACCGACAAACTGATCATGCGGGTGGCCGACCTGGTGATGACTATCCCCGGGTTACCGCTGTTGATCGTCGCCGGGGCGATGCTTTCTGAGCTCGATTTTTCGCCGGACTCGCGCATTTATATGGTGGTGGTGATGCTCAGCCTGCTGGAGTGGCCCCGACTGGCGCGGCTGGTGCGCGGACAATGTCTCTCCCTGCGCGAACGCGATTTTATGCTGGCCACCCAGGTGCTGGGCCTGTCGGCGCGTCGCCGGCTGTTTGGCCACCTGCTGCCGAATACCATTCCGATTCTGGTGGTGATGGCGACCATGGCCGTCGCCAACGCCATTCTCAGTGAATCCGCGCTGAGCTATCTCGGCCTCGGCGTGGTACCGCCGACGCCGTCGTGGGGCAATATGATGGATGCTGCCAATAGCCTGATCGATTTCCAGCGCCGCCCCTGGCTATGGATGCCGCCGGGCATCGCCATCTTTATCACCGTGATCGCCATCAACGTGCTGGGCGATGGCCTGCGCGATGCCATGGATCCCAATATGAAACCGAGGCTGAAATGACCACGCCGTTAGTCGCCTTTCATCATCTCTCCGTCTCTTTCGCCGGCGAACGCACTCGCGTGCGCGCGGTGCAGGAGGTCTCTTTCACCATTCAGGCCGGGCAAACCGTTGGCGTGGTGGGCGAATCCGGCTGCGGCAAAAGCGTCACCGCCATGGCGCTGATGGGTCTCCTGCCACTGCAGGCGGCGCGCATCGATGGCGGCGAGATCCGCTTCGCGGACCGCGATCTGCTGCGGCTGAAAGCCAGACAGATGGCCGACCTGCGCGGCCACCAGCTGGCCATGATCTTTCAGGAACCGATGTCGGCCCTGAACCCGGTGTTGACCATCGGTGAACAGCTGTGCGAACCGCTGATCCGCCACCTCGGCGCCACGCCGAAAGCCGCCTGGCAGCAGGCCATCCAGCTGTTAAGCGAGGTCGGCCTGGCGCGCGGCGACAGCCTGATGACCCGCTATCCTCACCAGCTTTCCGGCGGCATGCTGCAGCGGGTGATGATCGCCATGGCGCTGAGCTGTCAGCCCAAACTGCTGATTGCCGACGAACCGACCACCGCGCTGGACGTCACCGTGCAGGCGCAAATCCTGCGCCTGCTGCGTGACCGGGCGCGGGCCAGCCAGATGGCGATGATGCTGATTACCCACGATCTGGGAGTGATCGCGCAGATGGCCGAGCAGGTAGTGGTGATGTATGCCGGACGGATCGTGGAACAAGGTGCCACCGCAGAGGTGCTACGGCATCCGCAACATCCTTACACGCGTGGGCTGATCGCCTCCCGCCCGGTGCCGGGTGAGCGGCGTCGGCGGCTGTACTCTATTCCCGGCCAGGTGCCGGATCTGGCCGCTCTGCCGGCGGGTTGCGCCTTTGCCGGGCGCTGCGAGCGGGCGACGGCGCGCTGCCGGGAGGCGATTCCGCCGCTGCTCGGTGAGCGCCAGCGGGCCGCCTGCTTTTACAGCGAGTTTGCGGAGGCGACAGCATGAGCGAACGCTATGTTATTGAAGTGGATGGATTGAAAAAATATTTTCCGCTGCGCGACGGCCTGTTTGGCCAGCAGACCGGCGAGCTTCGCGCGGTGGACGGCGTCAGCTTTAACATCCGTCCGGGCACCATTTTTGGCCTGGTGGGCGAGTCCGGCAGTGGTAAAACCACCGTCGGCCGGACGCTGCTTGGCCTGTATGAGAAGAGTGCCGGCAGCGTAAAATTTCACGGTCAGGAGCTGGCCGACCTGACCGCGCCTGCCCTGCGCGCCATCCGGCCCAGAATGCAGCTGGTGTTTCAGGACCCCTACAGCTCGCTGAACCCGCGGTTGCGTATTGGCGACGCGATTGGCGAAGCCATGCTGCAGCACAAGCTGTGCACCCGCGATGAGCTGTATGACCGGGTGATAGCCGTGATGAAGATCTGCGGCCTGGCGCCGGAGCACTATGCCCGCTTTCCGCATCAGTTCTCCGGCGGCCAGCGACAGCGGATCGGTATTGCCCGGGCGCTGATCCTCAACCCGGATTTTATCGTCGCCGATGAGCCCATCTCGGCCCTTGATGTGTCGATTCAGGCGCAGATCATCAATTTGTTTTCCGACCTGCGCGACGACCGCGGTGTCACGTTCTTGTTTATCTCCCACGACCTCGGGGTGGTGGAGCATTTATGTGACGATGTGGCGGTAATGTATCTGGGACAGCTGGTGGAAAGCGCCAGCCGCGATGCGCTGTTCAGCCGCCCCCTCCACCCCTATACCCGTGCCCTGCTGGCCGCGGTGCCAACCCTCGATCCGCACAGCGAACCGCAGGCGCTGGTGCAAGGCGAGATCCCGGATCCGGCCAATCCGCCCGCCGGCTGCCGCTTTTCATCCCGCTGCCCGCAGGTCAGCGAACATTGCCGGAGAGAGGCTCCGGCGCTGCGCGAGGTGGCCCCGGGTCATCGGGTCGCCTGCCATTGGGTCGCGTCCTGAGCACAGTCGATGGGGTTATTTATTTCTAAACAACCGTCCGATTGTGCGCGGCAGCGCCAGGATTTACTATCCGCCCCGTCTTGTGAGACGCGTTATGAATGAAGCGTAATATTTTTGTTCATTTTTGCCCGATGGCTTCGGGCATTTTTTTCTCTACGCCCGGGAGCGATCCTGTCGGCAACACATTTAGCGGGGCGCGGTCGCCCGTCTGTCAAAACGCAGCAATGGAATTGCTTGTCCGCGTCCCGCTATCCCTTTCCCTTTATCTTTCCCGCCGGTGATTAAAAACCGGCAAAAAATAAGAAATGATGAGATTGCCAGGGGCATAGCTTTCTCTTATTTTTTAAGCGTGTACTCCCCATTCAGGAAACAGCATCATGCTTAAGCGTCGCACTCTCAAAACAGCACTGGCGGCGGTTATCTCTCTTGCCGTGCTGGCCGCGCCAGTCTATGCCAACCCGGGTAACGGCAACGGCGGTGGTAATCACGGGAATAGTGGTAACCATGGCAATGACGGCAATAATGGCGACCATGGTAATAAAGGCCAGAATAAAGGTCAGTCCACTGACGATCATGGCAACCGTAAAAACTACGGTAAACCCGACCATGTCGACAGCGATATCAGCTTTTCACGAGCGCGCTCCCTTGCCGTGAACTACGGTCTGGTCGGCTATCAGGCACTGCCGCCGGGTATCGCCAAAAACGTCGCCCGCGGCAAACCGCTGCCTCCGGGGATCGCGAAAAAGACCCTGCCGGCTTCCATGATTAACGACCTGCCCTATTATCCTGGCTATGAATGGCGCGCGGTCGGCGATGACCTGGTGCTGGTCGCCCTGAGCACCGCCATCGTCACCGCCGTGATTAACGGTGTGTTTGACTAAATCACCTGCTTATTGAAAAGCCTCGCCCCGGCGAGGCTTTTTTGTGCCTGGCGCTGGAGCGTGACGACTCACCGGCATAACCAGTATGATAACGGTTCAACCAACCCGGGACAGACTATGGACAAAGACACAGTAGTGACGCTGTTGAAATATAAGCGCTGGATTGACCTTGCCACCTTACAGGCGATCCGCGCGATTGACGGTACGGTATATGGCGAGAAACGTCACCTGACCATCAGGCTGATGAACCATATCCATGTCGTTGACATGATTTTCCGGGCGAACCTGCGCGGCAGGCCGCACGGTTACACCGCGCTGAATACCCCCGAGACGCCAACCGTTGATGAGCTGGAAACGGCCATGACCGCCTGTACGGACGAATACATTCAGTATGTCAGCGCCATGACCCCCGCTGATTTCCACGAACGTATCGCCTTCAAATTTGTCGACGGCGGTGACGGCAATATGACCGCGATGGAGATGCTGAACCACATGCTCTTTCACGGCGCCTATCACCGCGGGGCGGTGGGCTGGATGATTGGCGAATGCGGCGGCGTGCCGCCGAAAGAGGTGCTGACGGTTTTCCTACGCGACCATCATTCCTGAGTCTCGTCATGTGATGTCCCTCTGCGCAAGTGGCGTAGGGGAACGGCTTCATGGCGAATGACGCAGTCCTGCCCGTCGCCATGACGTCTTGCTAATCACTCCCGGAGGATGCTTCCGCGGCTAATTCGAATCGTGCCGGGTATGATAAAGGCTGCAGAGGTAATGCGTCAGGCTCGTCCAGTCTCCCCAGAGGAATGAGCCCGTCAACGTAACCATGAGCCTGATAGAAAATGGCCAGCGAGGGATCAGCCGGGTCCGTTAGCGCGGCTGTCCGCCCCGGGATAGTCCCTCAGGATGTCGATAATCACTCGCAGCGCACTGGACACATTGCGGTGCGGATAATAGATATGAAACCCCGGGAAGGTATGACTGTAATTCTCCAGAACCGGTATCAGCCGACCGCTTGCCAGTTCGTCCTGCATCAGATCCGCCGCTTCATAGGCCAGCCCCACGCCCAGCGTCGCGGCTTTAATGACGGTGCCGGCATCGCTGAATACCCACCCTCCGGCGGGATTATGTCGGTACAACCGATCGCCATCATGCAGCTCCCATCCCCACGGTGAACCATCCGACATGCGATAGCCAATGCAGGGATACTTTTCGAGTTCGCGGGGATGCGTGGGGGTCCCATGCTGGCGGAGGAAATCGGGGCTACCGACAACCCGCATCGGCACATCGGCGCCAATACGCACGGAGACCATATCCTCGTTGACCATACTGCCATAGCGGACCCCGGCATCGTATCGCTCCTTCACAATGTCCACAAAGGTATTATTTTCAATGAGTTCCAGTGCAATATCCGGGTAAGCATCGCGTAACGACTGCAATCGCGGTAGCAACAGTTGTTCGATAGCCTGCCTGCTACCGTTAATGCGCACGGTTCCGGCAGGTTTCTCCCTGAGCTGATTCAGTAGTATCCAGCCATTCTCCAGCTGACCGAAACCCTGATCGAGCGAACGCAACAGTTTTTCCCCGGCCGGGGTGAGCGCGACCTTGCGGGTACTTCTTACCAGTAACTGCAGATTAATACTTTTCTCCAGCATGGTAATGCTGCGGCTGATGCTCGACTGGGCGAGGCCCAGTCTGGCCGCGGCGCGGGTAAATCCCCCCTCTTTCGCCACATGATAAAAAAGATAGAGATGGTGTAGATCCTCACGACGAAAAATATCCACCCTGGCTCCTGTGTCTGGTCGGTCTCAATGGTTTTATTTATAACATGGATGCATTAATGAAGTGCGGTTTTACCCGCTAATCAGAACAGCTTTAGTTCTCTACTATAAGCGCCTTCAACACTCACACAGAGCGGGACATCCTGGTCTGCACTTCACACCCTTCAGGAGTATTTATGGCTGCTTTTTCTCATCGAACGCGACATACGGGATTGATCCTTGGGATGGCGATGCTGTTTGGCTCAAATGCCGCCTTTGCAGACCTGACGCTGCCCATGAAAGGCGACGCAGATGTTAAGCTCATTCAGACCTGGGATAAAACCTTCCCGCTGAGCCGCGCCGTCGACCATCAAAAAGTCACGTTTAAAAACCGCTACGGCATTACCCTTGTCGCCGACGTCTATGTGCCGAAAAAGCGCCCGGCCGGTAAGCTTCCTGCCCTGGCGGTCAGTGGGGCATTCGGTGCCGTTAAGGAGCAGTCATCCGGTCTCTATGCTCAGGAAATGGCCCAGCGTGGTTTTGTCACCCTGGCTTTTGACCCTTCCTATACCGGCGAGAGCAGCGGCGAGCCGCGTAATATCGCCTCTCCCGATATCAACACGGAAGATATCATGGCAGCCGTCGACTATCTGGGTCTGCTGGATATCGTTGATCGGCATCGCATTGGCCTGCTGGGCGTCTGCGGCTACGGCGGGCTGAACCTCAGCGCGGCAGCCATGGATAAACGTATCAAGGCCGTCGCCACCTCGGTGATGTATGATATGTCGCGCCTGTGGGGTAAAGGCTTCCAGGATAGCTATACCCCGGAACAGCGTAGCAAAGTACTGGAAAACATGAGCCTGCAGCGCTGGAAAGACGCCGAGAATGGCGTGCCTGCTTATGAGAGCCACAATGTCAGCTTTGATAAAGCGGGTAACGTAGTCCGGGATAAAACTATCCTGCCAGCAACGCTGAAAGCAGATGCCGATCCCATTACTCGTGAGTTCTTCGATTATTATCGCACCCAGCGTGGGTATAACCCGCGGTCGGTTAACTCCGCCGGAGCATGGTCAGTGACAACCCCGATGCCGTTTATGAATTTCGCGCAGCTGGATCATATTAAGGAAATCTCGCCACGGCCAGTGCTGATTATTACCGGTGAGAAAGCGCATTCGCGTTACTTTGCGGAAACCGCCTACCAGGAAGCGGCTCAACCCAAAGAGCTGGTCATTGTTCCGGGTGCGAACCACGTGGACTTATATGACAATCAAAGCGGGAAAATTCCGTTTGATAAACTGGACCGCTTCTTTAAAGCCAGCATGAAATAATTTTAAATTGACCTCCATTTTAATCTCTGCGCCGGGACTAACCCGGCGCACAGGAGTCAATATGCCTAATTTTGGTTTTTATAATCCAACCCGTATTGAATTCGCTGCCGATAAAGAAGGTAGCGACGCCTGTCGTAAACGTTAAGGTGTAATAAACCCCATTATGAATCTCAGAAATCATTCAGCTTATGCTGATGAAAAACGCCCTTCCTCCAACTGGACGGGAGTATTTGCTATCACACTCTGCGTATTTACGCTAATCGCTTCAGAATTTATGCCGGTGAGTCTGCTCTCCCCCATCGCTCTGGATTTGGGGATCACCGAAGGCACCGCGGGTCAGGGAATGACGATCTCGGGAATATTTGCGGTCTTAACCAGCCTGCTTATTCGCAAGCTGGCTGGAAAAATGAACCGCAAATATCTGCTGTTACTGCTGACCGCGTTGATGGGGATTTCTGCTTTAATCGTGGCAATGGCGCCGAATTTTAGTATCTACATGCTGGGGCGCGCACTGATTGGGGTGGTCATTGGCGGCTTCTGGTCAATGTCTGTCGCCACGGCGGTCAGGCTGGTCCATATTAGTCAGGTTCCGCGCGCTCTGGCCGTTTTTAATGGCGGCAATGCGCTTGCCACCGTCGTGGCTGCACCGCTTGGCAGCTATCTGGCGTCAGTCACCAGCTGGCGCGGTGCCTTTCTGAGCCTGGTGCCCATCGCGGTGGTGACCTTTATCTGGCAGTGGATAAGCCTTCCCTCAATGAAAGCGGGATCGCATCAGGCCGCCAGCGGTTCAGGTCTGGGAAGACTGCTGGGCGATCGTTCCGTGGCGATCGGCATGGGCGCGGCCGGTATTTTTTTCATGGGGCAGTTTACCTTATTCACCTATATTCGGCCGTACCTCGAACTGATCGCTCAGGTCGATGCCAGGACCATCTCGCTAATATTATTAGCAATCGGTATTTCCGGACTGGCGGGAACCACGGCTATTGGGCTGGTGATTAAAAACCAGCTCTATAAAACGTTAATGATTATTCCGCTACTGATGGCCCTGATTGCGTTGCTGCTGATCCCGCTGGCGACAAACATTGTCGCGGTATCGATTCTGCTGGCCCTGTGGGGCGTACTCTCCACGGCAGCGCCGGTGGGTTGGTGGAGTTGGGTCGCCCATGCCACCAAAGCGGATACCGAATCAGGCGGGGGACTGATGGTCGCGACAGTGCAGTTTTCCATTGCCATTGGCTCAACGGTCGGCGGTATTTTATTTGATCATCTGGGCTATGAGAGCACCTTTTGCCTGAGCGCCGGGATGCTGGTCGTGGCCGCGCTGATGGCGATCCAGACGGCGCGATGCTCTGCTGGCTGAGTCATGCTGTTGATAGTGAGCGACGTGAGCTGGCGCTGCTCCTGCTAACGTTGGCGCCCGCTCGGCAGACCTGGATAGCCAGGCCAGGATGCCTCTGGCCTGGCGTTATCCACGGCTCAGGAAGTACATTGATGGTACCCTTCATTGGCCCATTGATGAATGCCATCGGGTCCTTTTGGTGTAGAAGGTTTAGGACAAGCCACTGAAGTATAAGCGCTTCCCGCCCTTCCTTTTGTTATTGTCTGGCGTGAATTCGCCCCTACGCCATCCATACACCCTGTACGGCAATCATTCGCATCAAACCACATCACGGTAACGGCAAAGCCACAATGATTAATCCAGAAGTCAGCCAATGAATTCGACGTCGAGTCACGGGTAAGGCAATTATCGGCCGGAGGATAGGATTTAACTGACGAAGAAACCGATGACTGCCCCTGCGAAGACGCCGTTCTCAGGGCGGCGTTTTGGGGTGTGGCGACGGTCGAGACTGAACCGCCAGCCGCGCTTTGAGTTGTGGTTTGAGATCGCGAACCTGATGAACTGTGGGATAATTGAGTCACCGGTTGTTTATTCGCGACGCTGGCGACCGTATTATATCCCGTTTGCGGATCGCTGGTACCGCCGAGAGTAAATACGTCATAAAGCATGGCAATCGGCAAGGTCGCGACATACCATGTCGCGACACCATAATGGCCTTTATCAATCTCCTTTCCGGTTTCGTTTAGTGCTTTTTGCGTTGTGCAGGATATTAACGCGGGGAATAAAGTCACGATGGCTATCACACGAAAGAAAAACATATTAACCACTCCCATCCAGCAGGAATTAGATATACGGACTGACCGCTCAGGGAGCGATTAAATCCTTCATTCGTTTTATGAGGATTATAATGGCGGCAATAACAGACTCACTCATTCATATGAATGAGTGGATGAAATAAATCAGCCGTGAATCGCGCGGAGGATCAGCAGAAGTTCAGCCTGATGACGAGTATGGGTTTTCCGGTACAGGGCGCTGAGGTGGGTTCTGATCGTGGCGATGGATACGCCCAGATGTAAGGCGCATTCATCCGGCGTCATGCCCCGCACCAGCAGCTCCGCCACCGCATTCTCGGCGGGCTTAACGTTAAACAGCTCCATCAAGGCGCTGCCGGTGAGAAACGGCTCGGGAATAATCACGCAGGCGACCCCGGCAAGACGGGCCGCCGGGATCACGAGGATCGGTTTCGGCTGACGCCCGGCGGTATAGCACAGCCCTGCCTTCGGCGGCTCTGCCGTCCGGGTGGCCTGCTCGATGGCGCGTTTGAGTTTTTTACTGTCGGTATTGAGGCACAGCGTATCGCCCCCGCTATACCAGGAGAGGCGGGCGTTGGCGCGCAGGTAGCGTTCGGCATGCGCGCTGGCGTAGAGAATTTTACCGCCATGATCCACCAGCCATACCGGGTAGATCCCGTTGTCCATCACCGCGCTCTGGTATTTTATGGTGTCCCGCAGCTGTTCAAACCGGGCGTGAAGCTGGCAGGCGGTTTTTAACGCCGGGATCAGGCGCCTGAACAGTTCAAACTGCACCGGCTGCGGATAAGCCGCCGTATTGGCCGTCATCAGTGACAGATAGGTGGCATAGCCATTGATGGTGCACAGCTTGACGCTGGTGAGATTATTCAGGTCGTTGGGGTGATGAAATTCATTGTAATAGACGCTGCCGGCAATAAACTTATCGCCCAAATACTCGCGGTCCCGATATATTTGCCCGACCGGTAACGCGGTCAATATTTTTTCGGCGGGATCGATAGCCAGAAATACATCGCGATAGGCGGTAAAGACCTTCTCCTCAAGCAGGAATGAATCGGTCAACAGATGCGCATTGCCTTTGTCGTAAAACAGAAATGCCGCGTACTGATGGCCGGTCAGTAACGCCAGTTTCTGCAACGCCGATTTCCACAAATCAGGATCCAGGGTGGCCATCAGCACCGTTTCCAGGATCTCGATGTAAATCAGTTCCGGATCAATCGCCATAACGACACCTGTGAGTCACTGTTTCCGCGGCCGGAGCGGCGCATGTGGCCGCCCTAATCAGCATAGTTCCGCCAGCGAAACAATGACAGTCCCGGTTCGCTAAGCAAACCGGGAAGCATGACGCCAATGCGCTATCAAGGGGGTTCAGGATTCGCTGTTGCGGGTTTGGAAAGCGCTCCCGTTCCGGCATAGCGTCCGCCAGACCATCAGGGCGCACAGCAGGGTGACGACCGCCAGCACGCTAAACAGTAGCGTATAAGCAGAGTCATAGCTCTCGCGCAGTGCCCGGAGGGAAAAGTCAGGCAAAAGCGCAGCCGCCTGCGGCATATTGCCGGCCCCCAGCCAGCCTGCGGCGCGGTCAATCACCTCAGGCGCATACCCGTGAACGCGACTCTGCAGCGTCAGGGTATTGCTTGCCGTTAATACCGCGGAGACTATCGCCAGGGCGATTCCCTCTCCGGCAACACGAACGGTGTTGAACAGGCCTGCCGCCATACCGGCTTTCGCCACCGGCACAGCGGAAATCGCCAGGCCGTCCATCAGCCCCCAGGGAAGCGCTGCCCCCGTCCCACAGAGGATCAGCGACAGCACCAGCCGCGGGAGGTGCTGGCTGTGAAAAGCCTCTCCCAGCAACAGCAACCCGACGGAGGCCATCATCAGTCCTCCCGTGGACACCATCCCGGGCGAAAACCAGCGGGTGAGCAGGGCTGCAACGGAAGGAAAAACCAGCATCGGCGTGGTTAACGCCATCAGATACAGCGCGCTCTGCGACTCACTCATCCCTTCTCCGCCCATAAAATGCAGTGGAACAATAATCAGCAGGACAACGTAGCAACAGCAGGTGGCGACAGGCAGCAACAGTACGCCGACAAAACGCGGATGGCGTAGCAGGGAGATGTCCAGCACCGGGTTGTTCACCCTCTGGCAGCGCACGACAAACGCCACGAACAGTCCCGCCGACGCGATGAACAAGGTCAACGTCGGCAGCGATAAAAAACCACAGGCAGGAATGACCATGAGCGATGAGGTAAACAACATCAGGGCCAGCGTAAACAGGGTTAAGCCGAGGTTGTCGGGTGTCCGCGGCTCGCTTTTTTCTGCCGCGGGCAGATACGCCAGTCCGATAAGCAGCACCCCTGCCGAAAGCAGCGCAAACAGGGCGTATACGCCGCGCCAGCCCACCGCGTCGGTCATGAAGCCGATCAGCAGCGGGCCAAACGCCAGGCCGGCGCCGAACACCGTGCCCAGGATGCTGAATGCCCGGGTCCGCTGAGCGCCGTCATACAGCTGGGCCAGCGCCGCACTGCCGCTGGCTAAAATCATCGCCGCGGCCAGGCCTTGCAGTGACCTCAGCATGCCTGACAGCAAGAGATCGTGTGTCAGGCAAAACAGCAGGCTGCTCAGGCAAAACAGCGCGGCGCCGGCAATGAAAATGCGTTTTCTGTCGATGGCATCCGCCGTCACGCCTGCGGCCAGCAAAAAGCTGCCGAAGGTCAACATAAAGCCATTGGTCAGCCACGACAGCGCAGCGGGAGAGCCGCCCAGCGACTGCTGTATCGCGGGGGTGGTCATGACGCCGCCGGTAAAACTTAACGGCAGCAGCATGGCCGCCATAAAGACAGAAAGCGCGGCCAGGGCGCTGGCGTATCGGGAAGGTGTTCTGGCGGTACGTGACATCTGGCGGCCCTCATAAGGTGACAAGGAAGGAATAAATAAACTGCCGCCATCCTATTGCGGATGTTATTGCCGATAAATAGACTGAAAATATCTTCTTAAGAGACATAAGGTTTATAATCGATGGACAGCCTCACCTCGCTGACGTCCTTTGTCCGCACCGCCGAAACGCTAAGCTTTGTTCAGGCCGCCAGGTTGCTGGGCATTTCAGCCTCGGCGGTGGGTAAGAATGTCGCCCGGCTTGAGCATAAACTGGGGGTCCGGCTGTTCAACCGCAACACCAGAAATGTCAGCCTGACGGCGGAGGGGGCCGCGTTTCTGTCCCGCTGCCAGAGTATCCTTGAGCAGATCCAGGAGGCCGAGTCAGAGCTGACGAGCAGTCTCTCACAGCCCACCGGCAAACTGAGGATTTCACTGCCCGTCATCGGCTACCGCCTGCTGCTCCCCGCCCTCACCGCCTTTACCCGTCTTTATCCGCAGGTTGAACTGGATCTCGACTTTAGTGACCGGCTGGTCAATCTGATCGATGAAGGATTTGATGTCGCTATCCGCAGCGGTGAATTAGCGGACTCCCGCTTGATCGCCAGAAAGCTGGGAGGCTTTCGTTTTGTGCTCTGCGCCAGTCCGGCCTATCTGACGGAATACGGCGTCCCCGGCTCGCCAGCGGAATTGGCGGCGCACAAGTGCATTTTTTTCCGCTTCCCCGCGACGGGGCTGATCCAGCCCTGGGAACTGCGCGGTATGCGGCTGACGGGAGATTTCAGGGCAGCTGCCGTTATGACGGTCAATAACATTGAGGCCGCCATTCGCTTAAGCGCGGCGGGAATGGGCATCGCTTATGTGCCTGATTTTGTCGTGCGCGAGGCCATCAATGAGGGACAACTGCAGGAGGTGTTGCCCGGCTGTTGCGTCAAGGATGGGCATTTCTCCGTCCTGTGGCCAGCCAGCCGCTACCTGTCACCGAGAATACGCTGTTTTATCGATTTTATGGCTGCGGCAGAGATACCTTTGTCACCCGCATCGGCAACCCCTACTCCTTGAAAAGCCCAGCGCCGGATATCCTGCCGCGCGGCCAGCGAAAGCCGGCGGCAGGTGCGCATCATCAATCATCCGTCAGTACAATGCGCCCAATGACTCGGTACTTTTGCGCATCAAAGAGGTAAAACCAAACCGCGATGGCGGCGCCAAAGCAGAAGCAGGCCAACACGATCCACGGAATGGCATGATAAAAGGAGGAGCTGGCGGCAGCACCCGCGGCAAACGCCATATTTTTGAATAACAGGTAGACGATATAGATCATCCCCATCCCCCCAAGCAACGGCGCAACGCCTGTTTTAAACCAGTGTCCTTTACCAATATTTTCTTTATTGCCATGGAAGTAAACGATCACCGCAAAGGCGCAGAGCGCCTGGACAATCATAATGCCCATCGTACCCAACAGCGCCAGCAGGGTGTAAATATCCGCGTAAGGATCTTTACCGGTGATAAAGAACAGCAACACAATCAGCGTGGCGATAACGGTCTGCACCGTAGAGGCAACATGGGGTGAGCCGTGGCGCGAGTGTGAACGACCCAACGTGCGCCCGGCAAACGGAAACAGATTTTCCCGCCCGAGCGCATAGAGATAGCGCGCCGCGCAGTTATGAAACGCCATCCCGCAGGCAAAAGAGCCAGTGATCACCAGCAGCTTAAACACCCCGACCGCCCACTCCCCCAGATACTGGCGTGCCGGACCGTAGAAAATCTCTCCTGCGCGGTTAGGATCCTGCGCAAGGGCAATAGCCCGCTCAGGTCCCGTTCCGGCAATCGCCATCCACGAAATGAACACGTAGAACACGCCGATACCAATCACGCCCAGCAGGGTGGCCAGGGGAATGATTTTTTTCGGGTTCTTCGACTCTTCACCGTACATTGCCGATGACTCAAAGCCCACCCATGACCAGAAGGCGAAGAATAATCCAATTCCGGCACTGGCGCCGACCACCCCTTTCGCCGGGGTAAAGGCGTTCAGTGGGTTGATCGACTCGGGGACAAAACCCTGTGGCCCTCCGCCATGGATCAGCACCGCCATCGCGACGGCGGTGAGGATCAAAATTTCCAGTACCAGGCACAGGCCGAGCACCCGGGAAGTGAGCGAAATATCGAAATAGCTCAGCACTCCGGTGGTCATTAGCATGGCGAAGGCGAAGATGAGCCAGGGGATATGTACGCTGAAGACCGTATTGATTAAATCCTCGCAGAAAAAGGCGAAGATGCCGACCAGCGCGGCCTCAAAGACAATGTAGGTCATGGTCACCGTCACTCCTGACGCCATGCCAACGATCCGCCCCAGGCCGTGCGAAATGAAGCCATAAAATGCGCCAGTAGCGGTAATATACTTGGCCATCTGCGCATAGCCGATGGCAAACAGGGCAAGGATAAGGGTGGCGACCATAAACCCCGCGGGCGCAAACTGACCATTACCACTGCCCACCGCGATCGGCACATTGCCCAGCATCGCAGTGATCGGTGCCGCCGTGGCGATAGTCATAAACAGCACCCCGCCAAGGCCTACCGCATTTGGCCGCAGCCGCTGCACAACATGTTTTTCCGCCGCTGGCGCGGGATTGGCAAGAATTTCATTGCTCATGATGAACGCTCCGTTCAGTTCAGGCACGCGGCGGATTCAGGCAGGATCTGCCCACCGTCAACAATTAGCGACTGGCCGGTGATGTAGCCAGCCTGACGGGAGGCGAAGAACAGCGCTGCCGCGGCAATATCTTCCACCGTTCCGAGGCGTTTGAGCGGCACGGCGCTGGCCATCCCGGCGATATAGTCCTCGCCCATATCCCTCAGTCCTTCCGTGACGATATTCCCCGGCAGGACGGCATTGACGGTAATGTTGTCGCCGGCCAGTTCCAGCGCCGCGCTACGCATAAAACCCAGCTGGGCCGCTTTGCTGGCGGCATAGTGAGCCCAGCCCGGATAGCCCGTTACGGGGCCGGTGATCGAAGAGGTGAGGATGATGCGGCCATACTCTGCCCGTTTAAGCCATGGCAGCGCCGCCTGGACAGTTAAAAAAGTCCCTTTGCTGTTGATCGCCTGCACCTCATCCCACTGCTGTTCGCTCATGTCTGCCAGCGGCGCCGAAGGAAAAATTCCCGCGTTGCAGCAGACAATATCCAGCCCCCCCCACTGCTGTGCGGCTTCTGCCACACAGGCTTTTACCTCTTCGGCATGACTGACGTTGCAGGTCAGGCCGCGTAGCGTTAGTCCCTGCTCCGCCGCCTGGCCGATCGCGCTATCGATACGCGATGGTGTGCGGGCGGTAATAGTCACCTTCGCCCCGGCGCGGGCAAAGCCGAGTGCAATGCCAAGACCGATCCCACTACTCCCGCCGGTCACCAGCACATGTTTGTTCATAAAATCTGACATCATTTATCCCCGTCTGTGAAAGTTCTGCGATCCCATCCGTTTGGCCTGGCCGTGCAGCGATCTCCGTCGCTGGCAGGAAAAGAATAATCACGTAAATGTTGAACATTCAACATTTTAATGTGATATTTCAGCATAAAAATAATGCGCTATGATTGGGCACAAAACTGGTGCAGGGAGAAGATTAATTTATCAATATATATTAATAAATTAATAATTAATTTCACGCTTTTATTACGCCTGAATGAGAAAAACACACATTATACGTTCTGTTATGGTGCAACCGGCTGACCCCAGCCAACGAAATCAAACTAACTTACTATTATTAAAGCAATAAATAAACAAAAAGCATGATTGAAGCACAACAGGAAACAAAAAAACCCTCACACATCTTGCAAATCCCGAAACTACAACATAAATATGTGTCAAGTGTGTCATTTAAAATTGAGGACAGCATGTTTAACGACGAGTATTTAACAACACTTACCCTGAAGCTGCGGCCGCTCCTGCCCCGCTGGGGCCTCAGCGAAGGCGCAGAGATTGGCCTGCTGACGGTTTCAGAAAATGCCACGTTTCTGGTCAGCGATAAGATGACGCAGAGAAAGATCGTGCTGCGAGTGCATCGCCCAAACTACAGCTCAGCGGTGGAGATCCATTCTGAGCTGATGTGGCTAAACGCCCTGCATGCCCGGGGAGATATCAACATCGCCGTACCGCTTGTACTGGATGATGGGACCTGTATCGCCAGCCTCATCGACGGCGAAACGGTCACCCACGTCGTGGGATTCACCTTTGTTGCGGGCAGCGAACCTGATACCGGTAGCCATCTCACCGGCTGGTACCATGCCCTGGGACGGGTTGCGGGAGAACTGCACAGGCACAGCGAAGGCTGGGTAAAACCCGAGGGTTTTCATCGCAAGGTGTGGAACACCGAGACGATTATCGGACGTCATGCCTGGTGGGGGGACTGGCGGAAGATGACGCAACTGAGCGCCGACGATATTACGCTGCTGGAGGCGGTGGAGGCCACAGTGGTCGCCAGACTGGAAGCGTACGGACAGGACGCCGACCGCTATGGGCTGGTGCACTGCGACATGCGGCTGGCCAACCTGCTGGTGAATGAGAATTCGCTGACGGTGATTGATTTTGACGACTGCGGCATCTGCTGGTTTGGCTGGGATTTTGCCTCCGCCGTCAGTTTTATTGAAGACGACCCGGCCCTTGTGGACTACCGCGCTGCGTGGCTTGCGGGCTACCGTAGCGTCCGTCCCTTCAGCCAGCAGGACGAAGTGATGCTTCCGGTGCTAGTGATGCTGCGCCGCTTACAGCTGACGGCCTGGCTGGCCAGCCATAGTGAGACAGCCACCGCCCGTCGCTACAGCCCGCAATGGGGCGCCATCACCGTACGCCTGGCCCAGGCGTTTCTCCTCCAGGCGTCACCGCTTAGCGCTACCGTTAACTGCAAGGAACCTGCTGATGAACAATAAAACCCCCATTCTTCAACTGAACCGTTTTGACGCGCTGACCGGCGTGGCCGACGAAAACCTGAGCCGACAGATTGCCCGTCGCCACGCCACCCAGGGGACCGGTTCGGTGCTGTTTTATCCACAACCGATCGTCATGGCGTCGGCCTCCGGAGCCTGGATGGAGGACTCCGCCGGCAACCGTTATCTGGATATGTATAACAACGTGCCGGGCGTGGGGCATTGTCATCCGCATATCACCCAGGCGATGGTGCGCCAGGCCGGGTTACTGAACACCAACACCCGCTATCTGTTCCCGGTACTGGAGCAGTACGCGGACGGCCTGCTGGCGACGTTCCCCGCCGGGCTGTCGAATGTGATATTTACCTGCACCGGCAGCGAGAGCAACGACATCGCCCTGCGGATGGCCCGCTTTATCAGTGGTCGGCAGGGGATCATCGTCACCGAGAGTGCCTATCACGGCAATACAACGGCGGTGATGGAGGTCTCTCCCTCCGGGCACAAAGAGACCCTCCTGCCCCCGTGGGTGCATACCATTCCCGCCCCTGACCTGCGCAGGCTGTCAGCGGGCCAGACGCTGTCTGACCTCTTCGCCGCCGACGTTGAGCGCGCCATGGACGCGCTGGATGAGCGAGGCTACGGCTGCGCGGCGCTACTGGTGGATACCATTTTTTCCAGCGACGGCGTTTTCGCCGATCCGCCCGGATTTCTGGCCCAGGCGGTAGCCCGTGTACAGGCCCGGGGCGGACTGTTTATCGCCGATGAAGTCCAGCCGGGCTTTGGTCGGACAGGCTCTCATTTCTGGGGCTTCCAGCGTCACAGTGTGCAACCGGATATCGTCACGCTCGGCAAGCCAATGGGGAACGGTTTTCCCATGGCCGCGGTCATCACGCGCCCGGCTATTCTGCAGGCGTTCAGCGAAAAGACCGAGTACTTCAACACCTTTGGCGGTAACCCGGTGGCTGCCGCCGTGGGCCTCGCGGTACTGGAGGTGATTGAGCAGGAGGCCCTGATGACCAACGCCCAGCGCAACGGGGACTATCTGCGTGCCGGACTACTCCAGCTGGCCCAGGATTTCCCGGCCATCGCCGACATTCGCGGCGCCGGGCTGTTCAACGCCATCGAGTTTGCCCGGCCAGACAGCGGAGAGCCGGATCCGCAGCTGACGAGTCGCGTTATCTATCACCTGAAGCTTGAGGGCGTGCTGATTGGCGCGGCCGGTCGCTTTGGCAACAGCCTGAAGATCCGTCCGCCGCTGTGCTTCAGTCGCGATGATGCAGATTTCTTCCTCGAACGGCTGGCGAAAGTAATGGGCCGCCTGAACGGATAGTCTAACCGACAGGGCAAACATCCAGTTTGTTTGCCCTCGGCGTGCAGGTATATTAACGGCATCAGCGACTTCAGGGAGAGTAACCAGCGTTCATGTCGAAGAGAAAAGAAGACCGTCAGCAACAGATCCTGCGCGAACTGGCTGAGACCCCGACCCTGCGGATTGGGGATATGGCGCGCACCCACGGTGTCTCTACCGAAACCATCCGTCGCGATCTCGACGAACTTACCCGCCGGGGCGTACTGAACCGAACTTACGGCGGCGCGGTGCGGGCCATGAACAGTGAACCGACGGTCACGGAGCGCCACCAGCTGTTTACCGAAGAGCGCGAGCGCATCGCCCGGGACGCCGTCCATTGTATGCGCGAGGGCAAAATATTTATGATCGGCTCCGGCGCCACCACGGTACATGTTGCCCGCCGGATGGCCAGCGAGCTGCGGGATATTACGGTCATCACCCACGCCTTCGGCGTCGCAACGGTGCTGTCGATGAATCCAACCATCCGGGTGATCGTCGCTCCCGGGGAGTACTGCGCTACCGAAGGGGCAATGACCGGTGCGCAGACGCTTCAGTTCCTCAATCAGTTCACGGCGGACTATACGTTACTGGGGGCCAGCGGTATCGCCGCCGATGGGCCAAGCGAGGCGTTAATCGACAGCGGAACGGTTTACCGGGCGATGATCCAGCGCGCCGCGAAGAGCATTGTCGTCGCCGACCACTCGAAGTTCGACCTCACTTACCCCTACCACTACGCGGGCTGGTCGGGCATCAGCCGTTTAATTACTGACCAGCCCCTGCCCGACCATCTCGCTACCGTACTCGGCCGGGAAAAGGTGGTCGTGGCGCGTGGTCATGCCGCTCCTGAACAGCAGTGACCCGCGCCGGTAAGTTTACCCTTTGGCGAAATTGGCCTGGATCCGCTGCTGCAGATAATCCTCGGCGCTGATGGGCGGGTACTTTCTCTGCGGCCCGAGGATCTCGACATCTTTATTGGCCTGGCAGAAAAACGCCAGGCTGTAGCGCGGCCCCTGATATTCGTGCGGCAGCGGGTTTCTCACCCGGTGGAAGTTAGACGGCAGCTGGTCGTCGCTCCAGCGCATCAGCATATCGCCGATATTGCAGGTGATCACCTCCTCCCGCGGTTCAATGCTGGTCCACTGCTGGCTTTCGCGGTCTTTACCGGGACAAACCTGCAGGCCGCCCTGACCGGGGCGCTGGAACAGCAGCGTCAGGCAGTCAAAATCGGTGTGCGCGCCGGCCCGCCACATCCCCTGCTGCGACTGCTCGGTCGCATAGTAATGCAGCATACGCAAGGTGCTCTGGTAGGTGTCTCGCTGCGGATCGTGCGCGGTGGTGAAAAACGATTCCGGAAAACCGAGCTTCAAAGCAAAGCAGGAGAGGATCTTCATCCCCAACTGCCAGCACTGCGATTCAAACCCGAGCATCGTCTGCTGGAATGCTGGCAACTCCCGATCGCTGGGCCAGCGCCCGGCCATCAGCGGCCGGGTGATCTGATACGACTCTTTTTGATCCGGCGTGCGGGTCGATGGCCGAACCTGCGCTTTGCTTTCCCAGCCGGCGTTGCCGGCCAGCGGATACTGGCGCTTCACCTCGTCGGGCAGGTCGAAAAACGCCTCGGTCATGCTGAACGCCTGACGGATATCCGCCAGCGGGATACCATGGTGGCTGACCTGGAAGAAGCCAATCTCCACCGCCGCCTCCCACAGTTGTTCGGCAATGTCATTTTTTCTTTCGGCAAAGTTCGACAGGTCGATACAGCGCACTTCGCGGGCGAAGGTCTCTTCGCCCTGGGCGCCCATCAGCGCCTCTTTTTCCAGTTCCTGTAAGGCGTAGCGTTGATTCTGGGTGGTTGAGGTCATCGTCATTATCCTGTTATCAGTTAAACAGCGGCGCGCTGTTGGAGGGTACGGACGGCCGCCAGCGCGTCGTGGCGCATCGCGTCAAGGTCGAGACCGGGAATGGCGTCATCTTCCACGATGGGCCGGCCATTCAGCAGCAGCGCCTTCAGCGCGGCGCGCCCACCGCAGGCCACCGGCCCAATAGCCATATCATGCAGGCCGAAGTAGCGCGGATCGTCCAGCCGGTAAATGGCGAGGTCCGCCTGCATGCCGACCTGCAGGGTGCCGCTCTGCGCTAAGCCAAGGATCTGCGCGCCGCCGGCGCTGCCCCAGCGCACCACATCCTCCACCGTGGCCGCATCGGCCCCGCCCTCAAAGGTGCCCCCGGCGTAGCGCGGCTGCGCCAGCATCCCCTTGCGCGCGCGCTGCAGCAGCCATGCGGCATGGGCTTCGCTTTGCATATCCGCCGCTTCATTCGAGGCGGCGCCGTCCACTCCCAGCGAGACCGGAACCCCGGCCTGCTCCAGCGCCAGCAGATCGGCGATGCCGCTGCCCAGCCGGCCGTTGCTTTGCGGGCAGTGAGCAATGCCGGTTCCGGTGCGGCCCAGCAGGGCAATCTCCTCCGGCAGCAGCTTCACCAGATGGGCAAACCACACGTCATTTCCCAGCCAGTCGTGCTCCGCGCAGAACTGCACCGGCGTCATGGCGAATTTCTGCCGCGCGGCGTCGAGATAATCGACGGTTTCCGATAAATGGCTGTGCAACCGGATCCCCAGCTGGCGGGCCAGCTTCGCCATCTCCCGCAGCTGGGCGCCCGGCGCGGAGTGCAGTATGGTAGTGGGCGCCATCACCACCCGGCGCAGAGAATCGGGCCGGGGGTCGTGATAGCGGCTGACCAGCCGTTCGACATCCGCCATATAGCCGTCGAAGGTTTCCGGACGCAGCGCCACCGGCAGATCCTGCTCCACCGCCCGGCCCTGGGTCGCCCCACCCCGGCACAGGACGATACGCATCCCCAGCGCTTCCCCTTCGCTGAAGACAATCTCCGAGGTATCGAAGGGCATATCCGGCCAGTACAGGTAGTTGTGATCCGCCACGCTGGCGCAGCCCGAGCGCAGAAGCTCCACCAGACCAATGCGCACCGCCAGACGAAAAGTGTGTTCATCGAAGGCCGCGCGAAAGCGGTACGGCGTGGCGCTCAGCCAGGCCGTCAGGCTCTGGTTCAGCCCCTGCGGCTCGCCCTTCAGCAGCGACTGAAAAAGATGGTGGTGCGTGTTCACCCACGCCGGATAGATCACGCAGTCGCGGGCATCAATCAGTCGCTCTTCCGGCAGCGGGGTCAGGCTGCCGATGGCCGCAATCTTGCCGTCGCGGATGCGAATATCCGGCCCGGCCAGCCGCGCCGCCTCTCCGGGCAAGCCGCTGAGGATGGCATGGGCATTTTTAATCATTAATGACATGACGTTGCTCCTCAGGGTTTAACCTGCATGGCCTGGACAAATTCGGTGGTGTAGGCCTGTTTCCAGTCGGTGGCCGCCGCCAGCAGACCAGTACTGACCATAAAATCGCGGGTCTTCTGCCAGCGCGCGTCGGTCATCGTGCCCCAGCCCTGGCTGGCGGCATCCCCGCCGTCGATCAGGTGATGCTCACGGATCTGGGTCACGCCCCAGGCGAGCAGATCGTCGGTCATTTTCGGATTGTCCTGCTTAATCAGCGCATTTCCCGGCGCCGGATTGTTGAGGTAGCTCACCCAACCCTCCATCGAGGCGCGGACGAACTTCGCCATCGCCGCTTTACGCTCGGCGATGGTATCCGGGCGGGCGATGAGAATGCCGCCGTAGGGGGGATAGCCGTGTTCGGAAAAGAGGAAGAAGTTCGCCTTCACCCCAGCCTTCTGCACCTGGAACACCTCGGAGCTGACATAGGCCTGCTGGGCGACAGCGTCATCGACGACAAAGGGTTGAATATTGAAGGTATAGGGGCGAACCTGCGCGTCGCTCAGCTGATATTGCGCCTTCAGCCACGGCCACCACGTCGCCTGACCAGAGCTGGAGACCAGAAGCGTTTTGTCTTTCAGCCCCTGCAGGGAGGTGACATCGGCATGGGTCAGCAGCCCCTGGGGATCGTACTGAAAGGGCGCGGCAATGGCTTTCGCCTGGAAGCCGCGCTGAATGCCTTCCAGCAGTTGCAGATCGTAGCCGATGATCACATCGGCCCGCTTCGACAACAGCAACTGCATGCCGTTGACCTGCGGTCCGCCGGAGCGGATCTCGACGTCGAGACCGTATTTTTTGTACAGCCCAGTGGCCTGAGCCTGATAATAACCGCCCTGCTCCGCTTGAGCGTACCAGGAGGTCAGCAGAACGATTTTCTCCTCGGCCTGAACGGCCAGCGAGACACCGCCGAGAGCCATCAGGCCCAGCCAGCGAAAGCCCCGGGGAAGGCGTGCACGACTTTTCATTATCCCTCTCCTCTTCATGCCGGGAGAGGGGCGAGCAAACCACGGCTCAGCCTCCCATCCCGGTCAACATTGAACCGCGACATGGTGACTGAGCAATGTCCCGTATGGATAACCCGTACTGACCGCTTCTACTCACACTCAGTTATACAAAAACAATGCCAGATTTGATTGCCCCGCGAGCGGCCGCGAGAAATCGCCTGCGCCGCCGCCCCTGGGCATGCAACCTTTGATTCATGCACACAAAAAAAGCACCATCATGGTGCGTTAATGAATGATTTTAGTGCCTGCCCGGTCTCTCACAGCTGACTAAAGAGCATCTCCAGCTGGTTCAACATCATCGAGGCGGCGAGGGAAAGCTGGCGGGCGGGCGAGACGCACAGCGCCAGCGTGAAAGGCTTAAGCTGCGGATCGGTTAGCGGTACAAACGCCAGCTGGCCGGACTCGATCTCATCGAGAATATCCAGCCGACACAGGATGCCGATGCCCATCTGCTCTTTGATCAGGGTGCGGATCATGTGAATGTTGTTCGACACCGCCACCTCCTTCACCTCGTTGCCGCTGATGTTCACCAGCGCCTCCACCGGCTCGCTGATCATCAATGGGGCGGACGGCAGGATAAACGGGTAGTCGATGCACTGACTAAAGCGCACGGCGCTGCGGCTGGCCAGCGGATGGCCGGTCGGCACTACGATACCCATATTCATCTCGGCAAACGCCCGCACCTGCAGTTCGCGGGAGGTCTGGGGATTGAGCATGATGCCGAAATCCGCCTCGCCGGAGATCAGCGCCTGCTGAATGTGGATATTGTTCATGGTGGTCAATGTAAAAGAGATGTTGGGATAATGTTTATGCACCTCTTTGAGCATCGTCGAAAAAAAATGCCGGTTAATGGCATCGATGGTAGCGATACGCACATGCCCCCGCCGCAACCCTCGCAGGTCATCCAGCTGCTCGCAGACCCGGGTAAAGTCCTTTTTCCAGTTATTGGCCGCGTGCAGGAGCAGCTCCCCGGCGGCGGTCAGCCGCAGCCCGGTGGGATGGCGCTCGAAGAGCGGCATCGCCAGCTCCTGTTCCACGCGCAAAATCTGACGGTCGATGGAAGACGCCGACACATGCAACGCCTCTGACGCTTTACGAAACGATCCCTGACGGGCCACTTCGGTGAAATAGAGCAGAAATCGGGAGAAGGCAAACATGGTTTGGGTGCTCTCTTTTTTGCAACGGGTTGTGCGAATCAAAGCTCTGGACGCAACAGTTTTATCACAATACCGTAGCATTCATAGCGGAGAAACGATCGTTTCACCCATTTTCTTGCACGCCGGACAGTTTACCGCGAAGGGGGAGTTATCTCTTCGCCGACCCTGGCCGCCCTGCAGACAGCGGAATGAGGGAGAGTAAACGTTAATGCACAGCCACGATCTTATTTCGGTCTCGGTCGGGGAAATACGCCCCAACGGACAGGGAAATCTATCCGTAATATTGCAGGCGGCGGCCGGGGAAATATTACCGGCCTACTCTGCCGGGGCGCATATCGATATTATTATTCCCGGCGTTGGCCCACGGCAGTATTCCCTGTGCGGCATGCCTGACCGCGGCAAAGACTATGAAGTTTGCGTCAGGCTGGCTGACACCTCCACCGGCGGCTCACGCTATATGCACCAGCAGCTCAAAGCCGGCGATCGGCTCTCCATTTCGCCTCCGCGCAACCATTTTCCCCTGCCGCAGGCCGGGCGCTACCTGCTGTTTGCCGGCGGTATCGGCATCACGCCTTTGCTGGCGATGGCTGAAGCGATTGCCGCCAGAAAGGGGGCGCTGGAGCTGCATTATTATGTCGCCAGCGCGCGCCAGACGGCCTTCTCCCCGCGCCTGACCCAGCTGGCTGCGGGCGGCACGGTGGCGATCCACTGTAGCGAGGAAGGCGCGTCGTTTCGCCAGCGGATCCCCGCCTGCTTAACCACGCCCGATCCTGAAACCACAGTGGTCGCCTGCGGCCCGGAGGGTTTTATTCAGCGACTGCAGTCGGTCATGGAGGAATATCGCTGGTCGCCGTCGCAATTCGTCTTCGAGCGTTTTACTCCCGCGACGGAAAATAATACTGCGGCGAAAAATGCGTTTTATATTGAGCTGGCCTCCAGCGGGCAGCGCCTGCAGGTCGCCGCGGATCAAACCATTGCTCAGGTATTACAGCACGCCGGCGTGGAGGTGATGCTCTCCTGCGAACAGGGAATGTGCGGGTCGTGTATTACCGGGGTCCTCGACGGGATCCCCGAACACCGGGACAGCGTGCTGACGGCGGAAGAGAAAGCGGGCAACGACCAGATCACGCTCTGCTGTTCGCGGGCGAAATCGCCGGTTCTGGTTTTGGATCTGTGAGGAGACTGACGATGACGTTCCCCTCCTCTTCCGCGCCGCTCGCCGGTATCAGCCGCGCCCGACTCCCGGCCTGGGCGCTGCCCGACGGCTGGCCGACGCAGGCCAACGGTGAACCGCTGCTGGCGGACCTGACCTTTCGCGACGGCCGGATTGCCGCATTGACCCCGACCGACCAGCCGACTCCCGGCCTGTGGGACCTGGCGGGGGCCCTGACGCTCCCCGGCCTGGTGGAACCTCATGCCCATCTGGACAAGACCTTTACCATTGAACGCTGCCGTCCGGCGCAGGCCGGGCTGCTGGCGGCGATCCACGCCATGCACGAGGATCGCCAGCACTGGACCAGGGCGGATATTCAACGTCGGGCGTCCGCCGCGCTGGCCCGGGCGGCAGAAAATGGCGTGACCCATTTGCGTAGCCATATCGACTGGTTTACCACCGACGCACCGGACGCCTGGCAGGAGATCGCCCGCCTCGACACCGTCGGCATCACCCTGGAGCGGGTGGCGCTGGTCCCGCTGACCCTGTTTCGCGATCCGGCGGACGCCGGGGCCATTGCCCGAATGGTCGCCACCAGCGGGGAGCGCTGCCTGCTGGGCGGCTTCATCCACTCCTCCAACTGGGACGCCGCCGCCATGGCAAACCTGCTGCGTAGCGCGGCCCGCTGGGAGCTGGATCTGGATTTGCATATTGATGAGGAGCTCAGCGAGGTGTCTCAGGGGCTGACCTGGCTGGCGGACCATCTCTCCCGCCACCCTTTTCCCGGGCATATCTGCTGCAGCCACGGCTGCGCGCTGGCCGCCGGCAGCGACGAACAGGCGGCGCCGATCCTGCGCCAGCTGGCGGCGCACGGGGTCACCCTTATCGCTCTGCCGATGACCAACCTGCTGCTGCAGGATGCGACGTTCGGTCGCACGCCGCGCCAGCGGGGGATCACCCTGCTGCACGAGGCGCAGGCCGCCGGCGTGGCCACCCTGCTCGGCTGCGACAACGTACAGGATGCCTTCTGCCCGGCGGGGAGCTATGACCCGCTGGACACCCTGGCCTGCGGCCTGTTCAGCACCCAGCTCAGCGAGCTGTTCGATCGGCAATCGCGGCTGATCTGCGATCGCGCGGCGTTAACCGGTTCGCCGGCAGACGCGGCGCCCTTTGCCATCGGCGCGGCGGCCAGCGTGGTGATTTTCCCGGGTAGCGACCGTTTTACCTGGCCTTTAAACAGCGCCGCCCGTCTGGTGGTTAACCACGGCAGGTTAACCCACCGGCGCGTGTGGCAAGAGGAGATGGCACATGAGTCTTGAAACAGGCGCGGGGGCGCCGCTGGCGCGGTATGCCGCCTGGCGCAGAGCCGGTGATTTTATTTTTCTCTCCGGCATTATTCCGGTCAATCCCCTGACCGGCACCATCGTCAACGGCTTTCAGGATGTGCCTGAGCCGGTGCGAGAGCTGCTGGGGGCGACCGGCGAATTTTCGACCGATGCGAAACAGGGCCCGATCCTCGCCCAGAGCTGGTACGTACTGGAAAGCATCCGCCGCACCGTGGAGTCCGCGGGAGGGCAGATGAGCGACGTTATCAAGCTGGTGCAGTACTTTCGCAACCTTGACCATTTTCCCTATTACAGCCGGGTCAGGAAGCTGTTTTATCCCGACCAGCCGCCTGTTTCCACCGTGGTCCAGGTCAGCGAAATGCTGCCCGACGCCACGGTATTGATTGAAGTTGAAGCAACCGTCTGGTTACCCCCGTCATTTAACTCCGAGGCTCCGCGATGATTAACGGTTACATTCCTGCAGCGCGCTTTCTCCCTTTTCTGAGCTGGACGGACGTGGCCGCCCTGCCGGATAAAAGCAACACGGTTATCGTCCTCCCCACCGGGGCGATCGAACAGCACGGTCCGCATCTGCCCTGCTCGGTGGACAGCGTGATATCTTCCGGCGTGGCGGGCCATGCCCTTGCCCGGCTACCGGCAGCGATCCCGGCCTACGCCATCCCGCCGATCACCTACGGTAAGTCAGAGGAGCATCTGCATTTTCCCGGCACCCTGACCCTCAGCGGCGATACGCTGCTGCATACCGTGCTGGAGATCGCCGAATCCCTCTATCGGGCCGGTTTTCGCAAGCTGCTGATGATCAACGGCCACGGCGGCCAGCCGCAGATCCTGCAGATAGCCAGCCGGGAAATGCGCCTGCGCCACGGGGATTTCATCGCCATCTCCCACGACGTGTTCAACGTGCCCAACTGCGAAAAACAGTTTCTCAGCCCGCATGAACAACGGATGGCGATGCACGCCGGGCATAGCGAAACGGCGCTGATGCTGGCGCTGGCCCCGGAGTGCGTTCATATGGAACGGGCCGTCGCCAACTTCCCGCCGGAATTCCCCTGCCCAACCCTGTCGAAAGGCCATCCGGCGGCGGCGTGGGCGTCCTATGACTTTGGCCCCAGCGGGGTGATTGGCGACCCGACCCCGGCGACGCGGGAGCAAGGCGAAGGGCTTCTCGACTCCCTCGCCGCCAGCTGGGCGCAAGCGATCATCGAGATCCACCGCATGGCCTGGGTCGAACGTCACGAACCGACCTGGGGCAAACAGCACTGGCACGGCTTTGTGCAGTCCCTCCCCCCCTCTTTCGCTGCTGAATCCAAGGAGCCCTGATGAATACCAGATCGACGCCCGTTTTTACCCTGCTGACCGTGGCCGCCCTCGCCACCTCAGCCTCCGGCTTCGCGGCGGAGAAGTTTACGTTTCTCACCAACTGGTATGCCCAGGCCGAGCACGGCGGGTTTTACCAGGCCCAGGCCACCGGGCTGTATCAGCACGCCGGTCTCGATGTCGAGATTAAAATGGGCGGTCCGCAGATCAACGTCATGCAGTTGATGGCGGCCGGTCAGGCGGATTGTACCCTTGGCGACAACGGTCAGGCGCTGGAGACCTGGCAGGCCGGGGTACATGCGGTGACCGTCGCCACCGTGTTCCAGCACTCGCCGACGGTGTTTATCACCCATGATAAAGTGGAGAACCCGGCGGAGCTTAAAGACAAAACCTTCCTGCTCGCCACCGAGGCCTATACCTCTTTCTGGCCGTGGGCGAAGAGCGAGCTGGGTCTGGCTGGCAGCAAAGTGCGCCCCTATACCTTTAACGTCCAGCCGTTCCTCGCCGATAAAAATCTGGTGCAGCAGGGCTACGTGACCTCCGAGCCGTTCTCCGTCGCCAAAGGCGGGCAGCCGTTCTATGTCTATCCGCTCAGCGACTGGGGCTACCCGCCCTACGGCAACTCGATTATCTGTATGGCGGACACCATCCGCAAACGTCCGGCGGCGGTGGCGGCCTTCGTCAAAGCCTCCATGGAGGGCTGGAAAAGTTACCTGCAGGATCCCACCCCCGGCAACAGTCTGATCGGTAAAGCAAATCCACAAATGGGCGCCGAGCAGATCGCCTTTGGTATTGCCCAGATGAAGCAGTACCAGCTGGTAACCGGCGGCGATGCCAAGACCGGCGGCATCGGCATCATCACCGAGCCGCGGCTGAAGAAAACCTGGGACATGCTGGTGAAAAACAAACTGATCGACGCCAGCAAGGTGCCGTTTGAGCAGACTTACACCCTGGAGATGGTCAAAGACGCCGGAGTGATGCCATGAATACCGCCCCGAAACTGACCGTGATGAGCGACACCCGCTTTACGCCCGCCTCTGCCACCCCGGCCATCGAGGTGCTGTCGGCGGAGAAGATCTACAGCAACGGTACCCGGGCGCTGCTGCCCGTTAACCTGACCATCAATCAGGGGGAGTTTATTACCCTGCTCGGCCCGTCCGGCTGCGGGAAGAGTACGCTGCTGAAAATGGTCGCCGGCCTGGTGGAGCCCAGCGACGGCAAGCTGATGCTGTGGCGGCGCGATAGCCGGGAGAAAGCCCAGCATCCGCTCTCGTTCGTCTTCCAGGAAGCCACCCTGATGCCGTGGAGCAGCGTGCGCAATAACGTCAGGTTGCCGCTGGATCTGGCCGGCGTGCCGCGCGCGGAAGGTAATACCCGGGTGAGTGAAGTCCTTGAGCTGGTGGGGCTGGGCAAATTCGCCGACGTCCTGCCGCGCGAACTCTCCGGCGGCATGCAAATGCGCGTCTCCATCGCCCGCGGCCTGGTCACCCGGCCAAAGCTGCTGCTGATGGATGAGCCCTTCGGCGCGCTCGATGAAATTACGCGTAACAAACTCGACAGCGACCTGTTGCGTCTCTGGCAGGAGCAGAACCTGACGGTGGTGTTCGTCACCCACTCGATCCACGAAGCGGTGTTTCTCTCACAGCGGGTGATCATGATGGCGGCCCGTCCCGGACGGGTGGTCGAAGATATCGCCATCCGCGAGCCGTTCCCGCGCAGCGAGGCGTTCCGCGTCAGTCCGGCCTTTTCCCTGTATGCCCGTCAGCTGCAGGACAGTCTGTTGCAGGCCAGCCAGTCCGGCATGGAGTCATAATATGAAAAATACAACCTCAACGCCGTGGGTCCAGCATCCGCGTTTTCTCAAAATTCTCTATCCGACCCTCGTCGCGGTGGCGGTGGTGCTCCTGTGGCAGGGCGCGGTGAGCTATTTTCGCATCCCGGCCTTTCTGGTGCCGTCGCCGCTGGTGATGCTGGAAAGCCTGTGGACACATCTCACGCCGCTGCTGCTGGCGCTGCTGTTCACCCTCAAGATCACCCTGATCTCGTTTCTGCTGTCGATTGTCATTGGCGCCGCGGTGGCGTTTATCCTGGTGCAGAACCGCTTTGTGGAAACCGCCCTGTTTCCCTACATCGTGTTTTTGCAGGTGACGCCGATTGTCGCCATCGCCCCACTGATCATCATCTGGGTGAAGGATGCCACGCTCTCGCTGGTGGCGTGCGCCACCCTGATGGCGGTGTTTCCCATCATCTCCAATACCACTCAGGGCCTGCGCAGCGTCTCCCCCGGCCTGCTGAGCTATTTTCGCCTCAATCACGCCAGCCGCTGGCAAACGCTGGTGCGGCTGCGTATCCCCTCGGCGCTGCCCTATTTCTTCGGCGCGCTGCGTATTTCCAGTGGGCTGTCGCTGATTGGCGCGGTGGTGGCGGAGTTTGTCGCCGGGACCGGCGGGACCAATACCGGTCTGGCCTATCAGATCCTGCAGGCTGGCTACCAGCTGGATATTCCGCTGATGTTTGCCGCGCTGCTGCTGATCTCTCTCGCCGGGATCGCTCTGTTTGGCGTGATGTCCTGGGTTTCGCGCCGGGCGCTCAGCGCCTGGCATGAAAGCGAAGCCGTGCAATCTCATTAATGTTTTGCTGACGAACAGGAAGAAAAATGATGACTGATGAGCAGCGTCAACACGCGGTCGCGGCGATCCAGCAGGCACTCCCGACGCTGGAGTGGACCTTACAGCCGGCGAAGATCAAACGGCTTTCCCGCGATTTTCACTGGTTCAGTCCGGTACTCACTGAGCAACTGGCGGGGAAACAGGCGGACGCGGTGGTTCGCCCACGCGACGAAGAGGAGCTGCGCCAGCTGGTCGCCGCCTGCGCGCAGCACCAGCTGCCGCTGACCCTGCGCGGCAGCGCCACCGGCAACTATGGCCAACTGGTCCCCCTCGAAGGCGGGCTGCTGGTCGATATGACCGGACTCAACCAGATCGTCGCCCTCGGCAACGGCACGGTACGCGCCCAGGCCGGCATTCGTCTGGCAGACATCGAAACCGCCGCCCGCCCAACGGGATGGGAGCTGCGCTGCATGCCGTCGACCTACCGCCTGGCGAGCCTGGGCGGCCTCTACGGCGGCGGGTTCGGCGGCATCGGCTCCATCAACTATGGGCCGCTGGCGGCGCCCGGCAATGTGCTCAGCGTCAAAGTGATGACCGTCGAGCCGGTCCCCCGCGTACTGACCGTCCCGGCTCCCGAAGCGCTGCTGCTGCATCACGCCTACGGCACCAACGGCATTATCCTGGAGGTTGAGCTGGCGCTGGCGCCCGTGCACCAGTGGATAGAACGCCTGGACGTGTTTGACGATTTCGCCGATGCGCTGAACTATGCCAACGCCTGCGTCCGCTCGCCGGGGCTGGTGAAACGTCAGGTCGCGCTACTGGCCACGCCGATCGCCGACTACTTTAGCCACCTCAACGATCGTTACCGCACCGGGCAGCATGCGGTTATCAGCCTGATCGCCGAGGAGAGCGAAGGACTCTGCGCCAACCTGTTACAGCGCCATCGCGGGTGCAACGCCATCCGTCAGGCCAGCGACGAGGCCCGGACGCAAAACGCCTCGTTAATGGAATACTGCTGGAACCACACCACCCTGCATGCGCTCAAGGTGGACAATACGCTGACTTATCTGCAGACGGCGTTTGATCCGCTGCGCTATCCGCAGCAAATTTTACAGATGGAGCAGCACTTCGCCGGGGAGGTGATTTCCCATATTGAATTCCTGCGCGATATCGAGGGCAATGTCACCGCCAGCGGTCTGCAACTGGTGCGCTATACCACGCCCGCGCGGCTCAACGCCATCATGCAGATATTTCGCGACAACGACGTCAAGATTAACAACCCCCACGTACTGCAGGTTGAGGACGGCAAACAGGGCGTGATTCGCCCCGACGTCGTGGCGGTGAAACAGTCTCTCGACCCGGCGGGATTGCTTAACCCCGGCAAGCTGCGCGGCTGGGCGCTGCGCGACCAGCTGGAGCTGGACAGCAACCCGCTGGCACTGGCCACCCGCGAAACCCCCACGACCTGAGCGCCCCATTGCGGGGCGCGCTAACCGGTCGCTGGCCCGCTTCTCTTCCTCCTGCCCGCGCGGCGAGTTTTTTTACGCCACTCATTCATATGAATGAGTGGCGTCTCTGTTTCCTCCGTTATACTCATCAAAAAAGCGACGATAAATTTATTATCGCGGGTTAATTCCGCGGTTCAGTTTTCGTGCCGGATTAAATAGTTATTCCGAACACGCTCTGGTGGATTGTTTATTACGCGTCCGACAAAAAATGACCGTAAAATGAGTCGACATGAATTTGCCCCTATGAATTAAGCACATGATAAAAACGTTGTAAATTATTTTTATTCAACACAGCAATAGTGAGGATAATATGAGCGATGCTATTTCTTCGCAACTTGAAAACATCATTACGATGCTGATCGCCATCAGTATCGCCTCGGAAAGACTGGTAGAGATAATCAAAGGGTATTGTCCCTGGCTTAATCTGGAAAATCAGGATCCGGTCATCGAAGGACGACGCAAATCTGCCCTGCAGATATTAGCGGTGGTTGCCGGTATTCTGACGGCGTTTTTGACCCAACCTTTCGTCGCCGGCAGTTTCTCGGCCATTAAACATCCGGACCTGATGACATTATGTATTGGCCTGATGGCAAGCGGCGGATCGGCGTTCTGGAACGTCATTCTTAATTATCTGTTGCAAGTGAAAAACCTGAAAAAGCAACAAGTCAGCAGCGTAAAAGCAGACCCAGTAGCGGATCCAGTCGCCGATCCTGCCCCCCCTTCTCCGGTTCATCAGGACGTGGTTCATGGCGCAGAGCCGGTCAGCTCAAACCCCTGTTTCAATCCGGAGGGTAAATAACATGGTATGGCGTGTCGCAAAGAGTCTGCTGATACTCAGAGATCAGATTAATCAATATGCTCCGCATCGCAACAAGGACAGCGATGGCACCATTGGTGATGAACATCATGCCCACACCAACTCGGATCATAATCCGCAGGTGATAGATGGAAATATTGGTGTGGTAACGGCTATCGATATTACCCACGATCCTCAACATAAATGTGATGCTCAGGTGATTGTCGATGCGTTGGTCGCCAGCAAAGACAAACGAATTAAATATATTATCTGGAACAAACGGATCATTAGCGCTTCTGTCCAGCCTTGGGTATGGCGGGATTACCATGGCGTCAGCCCGCACGATAAACATTTCCACTTATCCGTGGTGCCGGTGAAAGCGCTGTACGATGACACCTTACCGTGGCTGTTATTTAATCCATTTAAATAATGAGCTAATTTTTCCGATTACCGTGAGGCTAACATGACTCAACAAACTGAACTTGAGAAAATAAAAGCGGCCCTCAACGCCATCGAGGAACTCGAAAAGATTGCCAGTACAGCGCAGCCGGCCGATATTAAAAATTTTTGTGTGGAATATAACACCACCTGGAAAAAGAAAGTGGATACTCTGCTGGCGCTGATTGATGAACCCATCAGTTCGCTGTTAGTTAAACTGGTGCCTTACTTACCCACGCTGCTGGTGATTATTAACATGCTGAAGGCGGGCGTTGAGCAATATTGTCAACTGCATCTCGCGGAGGAGCCTCCCGTAGATAAATAATTGCCACCCATCCGGCCAGGGCCTGCTCAGGCACTGGCCTCTTACCCAATCCCCCATCTGGCCACGTTTCTCTCAGCCCAACGCCGACCTTATCCTGCGCCGGACAGTCCCGCCATATGGACGATAAGCCCTACTGCGGCGGCGGCGGCCAGTACCCAGGTCAGCTTCCACTTATAGCGAAACAGCAGCCCGGCGGCGCCCAGGGCAATGGCTGCGGACCACGGGTCGAAACCGGACGGTCCCCAGACGCTATGCCAGATAAAAAACAGCGCCAGATTCAGGATAACGCCCACCACCGCGGCGGTGATGGCGGTCAACGGCGCGGTAAATCCCACCTTATTATGGGTCGTTTCAATAAACGGCCCACCGGCGAGAATAAAGATGAACGAGGGCAAAAAGGTAAACCATGTCACCAGGCACGCCGCCGCGATGCCCCCCAGCAGCACATCATCGACGCCCAACACCGCTTTGGTGTAGCCGCCGACAAACCCGACAAAGGTCACCACCATGATCAACGGTCCGGGGGTCGATTCCCCAAGGGCGAGGCCGTCCATCATCTGCCCTGCCGTCAGCCAGCCATAGTGGGTCACCGCCCCCTGGTAAACATAAGGTAAGACGGCATATGCCCCGCCAAAGGTCATCAGCGCGGCTTTGGTAAAGAACCAGCTCATCTGGGTCAGCGGATGCGCCCAGCCCAACATTAGCGTCAGAGCGGCCATCGGCACCAGCCACAGCAGCATCCCGGCGATCAGCACCTGGGAGGTACGCCGCCAGCTGAAAATGGCATGGGCCGGGATCGGCGTCGTGTCATCAATGATGGCGGCTCCGCCAGGGTGACTCTGCGCACGGTGGGCGTCCGCTTTGCCGAATATCGCCGGCGCCAGCCGTCCGCCGATAAAACCCACTAGTGCCGCGGCGAGGACGATCAGCGGAAAAGGAACGTTCAGCGCAAAAATAGCGACAAAAGCAGCGGCAGCGATGGCCCAGTAGGCGCCATTTTTCAGCGCCCGCGAGCCGATGCGGTGCGCCGCCTGCAATACTATCGCCGCCACGGCGGGTTTGATGCCATAAAAAATCCCCGCCACCACCGCGACATCCCCCCAGACGAGATAGATCCACGCCAGGACAATAAGCAACAGCAGAGAGGGCAAAATAAACAGCACCCCGGCGATGACGCCTCCCCAGGTTTTATGCATCAGCCAGCCGATATAGGTCGCCAGCTGCTGGGCCTCCGGGCCGGGCAGGACCATACAAAAATTGAGCGCATGCAGGAATCGCCCTTCCGATATCCAGCGTCGGTTATCCACCAGCTCCTGGTGCATCATGGCGATCTGCCCGGCAGGCCCGCCGAAGCTGATGAAGCCAAGCTTGAGCCAAAAGCGAAATGCCTGCCAGAAGGAGACGGAAGCGACGACGGAAGGACTGTCAGTCTGCGGAAGAACGACCGTTTTGCTCATGATTGCCAGACCTCATTTCACAGGACCTCAGTAAGCCGTCGAACAGCGAGCAAGCTGTCGCCAGCAGTTGGTCATCGTCCGTAATGGTTTCCCGCAGCCCTGCAAGAACACTCTCCACGCCCGCCGCCTCCGGGGTCGGTACCCCACCGACGTCCAGGAAGTGGATCAACCGCCCCAGACTGTCGGGGATCACCGCCTCCAGCGCAAAACGCCGGACCAGTACTTCAAAGGTCACCAGCGTGCCGACATGGCTGAATGGCGCGCCGTCAAAATCAAAACCGACCGCCGTCGCCGGACAGGTCTCGGGCGCGGCCAGCCACAGGAACCGCGCCTCGTCGTCAATAAAGCGCCGGATAAGCCAGGCGCTGGCCAGACGATCGACCCACGGGCGTCGGCGGGTGGCCCACAGCCGGCCGCGAAAGGCGCCTCTGTCCAGCAGGCTCAGTTCGCCCGCCACCGACTGCGGCTCGTCCGGCGATAGCCGCTGATTAATGACCTGCTCGATAGTGGCCAGTCGCTCAGCGGCTTGCTCCCGGGCGGCCCCCGGAAAGAAATCAATGGCCTCGATCCGTCGGTAGTCACGCTGAATTTTACGCAGCTGTTTCAGCTGAGCCGCCAGTTCGTCGTTGGATAACGTCCCCTGCAGCGCCTGCAGATCCTGCAACAGCGCGTCGTACTGTTCGCGGCGATCGAATAGCGGCCTGAGCGCCTCTTCTTCCGCCGCCTCAATCGTGAAAACATACCCGGCCCCCCCTTCCGCGCGGATCGCCTGGCAGGTGCTGAGGAAAGTGTCATAGCCCTGGCGCACGTCGGGTAGCAGATAGACCCCATCGCGCAGGACCGCCGCCCCGCTCTGCTTCAGGGTTCGCCAGACACGCATGCGCAGCGTGGCTTGAGACGTCGTCAGGTTAAGGATCAAGAGATGCATTGTCATGTTGTAGAGATTACTACAGCATGTAGCGTCTGTGACGTTTTTACGTGCACGGGGTTAGATGAACTTCAGCAATGCATAGCTGAAAAAAGCAAAAGACGGCCTGCGCAGCGGCAGGCCAGGCGCTAAGCGCGGGGTGGGGATAAGGGGCGCAGCAGCAGCAGGGTCAACAACGCCACCGCAACCGGGACCAGGGAGCCCCACAGCACGGCGTTCCAGCCGAAGGCGTTGAGCAGAACCCCGGAGGAAAACGACCCCACGATCATTACGCCGAAGACCAGAAAATCGTTGAGCGACTGAACCTGGGTCTTCTCTTCCGGGCGGTGGAAATCGATGATTTTCGCCGAAGCCCCGGTGAAGCCAAAGTTCCAGCCGATGCCGAGCAAAATCAGCGACAGCCAGTAATGATACACGCCGAGACCGCTCAGGCCGACCGCCACCGACGCGGCGGTGATCAGCAATCCCGCAGCCGCCATTCGCACTGCGCCGAAGCGCTGGATCAGCCGGCCGGTGAAAAATCCCGGGCCGTACATCGCCATCACATGCCACTGGATCCCGAGGTTAGCGGCCTGCTGGGAAAGGCCGTGCATATGCATGGAGAGCGGCGCGGCGGTCATCAGAAAATTCATCACCATATAGGCCACCGCACCGCTGAATACCGTAGTGGCAAAACCCGGCTGGCGGACAATCTCGCGCAGCGGCCGCCCACCGCGCACGCTGGCCGCGGTGGGCTCCGCCGGCGTCACCCCTCTCAACAGAAAGGCGGCCAGCACTGCAACCAGCGCCTGAGCGAGGAAGGTGACGGCGAAGGTATGTGCCGGCCAGAGGTGCATGGTGCCGGTGACCAGCATCGGGCCAATGATCCCGGCGGCCACGCCGCCGCCCATCACGAGCGACAGCGCGCGAGCGCGACGCGCCGGGGCGACGCCGTCGGTGGCGGCAAAACGAAAACTGAGCGCCACGGCGGCATAGGCGCCGCCAAGCATCGCGGCGAGACAAAACAGCAGAAAAGAATTCAGCACTACCGCCAGCGCGGCCGTCAGTCCGGTCACCACCCCGGCGCCAGTGCCGAGCCTGAACGCCGCTTTGCGGCCCCGCGTTCGCGCCAGCGCGCCGAAAGGCAGAATGGAGGCCGCCATCCCCAGCACAAACAGGGTGATCGGCAGCGTGGCCAGCGACGGGCTGGGGGCAATCGCGTTACCCACAATCGCGCCGGTGGCGTAGAAGACCACCGAGTTGGCGCCGGCCAGCGCCTGAGCGGCAGCCAGGCGAAGGATATTTTTGTTCTGCACCGCCAGCGGCAGCATGTGTTCTGTAGACATCCGTTGTTTTCACCGGTTTGAGAGTGGCGCCAGGCTGGCCGTCTGGCATCGCGCCCTGCTTGTTGGGTTCCCTGACCGTTACCTTAGCCGCAAAATGCGCTTTTGCACCATAGCGAATCGCAATATCACCCGGCGATCTGGCCCCTCTTCTGCGTCAGATCGCCGGGCCGGGCTTCGCCGCCCGTTTTATTCCGGGGATCCGTCGCGCCGCGCGGCGGCAAATTTCGCCGCGATCATCGCGGCCGTCGGCTGGACGCCCCCCAGACTCCACTGCTCCGGGTCATGTTCGTCAATGCGGATCCAGACGGACTGGCGGAACTGCGGATCGCCCTGCCCCTCAATCTCCACCAGCAGATCGGTCATCCGTCGCAGCAGTTCACTTTTCTGTTCCGCGGTCATGATCCCTTTAATGGTTTGCACGTTAACAAATGGCACGCTATTCTCCTTAGCATCTAGGTCTAAAATTCAAACTCAGAGTAGAAGGTCATTCTCGCGATGTCAAAAAATAAATCACTGCCCTACCTCGACCCGGCGCTGTGCGGCCTGGCGGAAGGGGCGAAAATCCTCGGCGACCGTTGGGTGCTGTTGATCCTCCGCGAAGCGTTTTACGGCGTGACGCGCTTTGAAACGATGCTGTCGCACACCCATATCACCCGCCAGACGCTCACCACCCGGTTAAAAACCATGACCGAAACGGGATTGCTCAGCAAAGTGCCTTACCGGGAAGCCGGCTCCCGCGAACGGTATGAATATGTTCTGACCGATAAAAGCCGTAGCCTGGCGCTGGTGCTGTTCGCCCTGATGGAATGGGGCCACCAGCACGTGCTGCACAGCGCGCCGCATATTGCATTGGTGGACAGCGCCAGTGGCGAGGCCGTCCATCCGGGGTTTATTACTGCCAGCGGCACCGTGGCGAGCCCCGCCGCCCTGCAGATCGTCAAAGCCGGGGAGGTTGATCCTCCTGAGGCGTGACCCTGACAAGGTCGCGGTTGCGCCGCTACAGAACTTTCGTACGCCTCTGGCGAAAGCCGCCGCAAGCGGGTATGTTGCATAGCCACGGTACCCGACGAGCGCGGGACATTTTTGTTTCATCGAACTGTGCGATAAAGGATGAAGGCATCCGGTAACCACGACCCGGCCATTCCGACGCGCAGATCGTGCATGCTAAAGGTAGAAAATGTCGCTTCGTTCTCTGCGGGCTTTATGTCTGACCAGCTTTTTTATTGCCGACGTGCGCGACGGCCTCGGCCCGTTTCTGGGGATCTTTCTCACCCAGCGTCACTGGCAGGCGGAGGACATTGGCCTGCTGATGTCCGTCGGCGGTATCGCCGGCCTGCTGGCGACCCTGCCCGCCGGCTTCATCACCGACAGCTCGCGGCATAAGCGCTTGCTGCTGGCCGGGGTTTGCCTGGTGATCACCCTCACCACCCTGTTGCTCTGGTTTAGTCAGAAGACCAGCGTGGTCGGCCTCTCGCAAGTCGCCAGCGGCATCTGCGCGGCCTTTGTCGGACCGCTGATCGCCGGGATTACCCTCGGTCTTGCCAGACAGCGCGGCTTTAGCGCCCAGATGGGGAAAAACGAAGCCTTCAACCACGCGGGGAATTTTTTCACCGCGCTAATGGCCGGGGCTATCGCCTGGTACTGGGGCATCGGCGGCATTTTCATTCTGATGGCCTGTACCACGCTGCTTACCCTGGTCGCCCTGCTGGCGATCCGCGGCGGCGATATAGACGATGACGCCGCCCGGGGCATCGAAGCGGCATCCGCGCCCTCCCTGCCGGGGTTTGCCATCCTGTTCCGCCATACGCCGCTGCTGATCGCCGGCGTGACCCTGATGCTGTTCCATCTCGCCAATGCCGCGCTGTTGCCGATGCTGAGCATGCGGATCGCCGCCGCGCCCGGACACCTCAATCCCGGACTGTTTGCTGCCGCCACGGTGATTATTTCGCAGGTGGTGATGATCCCGGTGGCCATCCGGGTCGCCGGCAGCATCGACAAATACGGTTACTGGCGATGCATCCTGCTGGCGCTGCTGATCATGCCCATCCGCGCGGCGCTGGCGGCGTCCAGCGACGCCCCGGCGATGATGGTCCCGGTGCAAATTCTTGATGGCCTGGCGGCAGGGATTTTGGGGGTGGCGGTGCCCAGCTTTATCGTCTCGCTGCTGCGCGGCAGCGGGCACGTTAACGCCGGACAGAGCGTGGTGATGCTGATGCAGGGCGCCGGGGCGGCAATGAGTCCGGCGTTAACCGGGTCTATCGCCGGGCACTACTCCTATGCCACCGCCTTCGGCGTGCTGAGCGTTATCGCGATTGTCGCCCTGATAGTATGGTGGCGCAGCGCTCCACTGCTCACCGCCTCCGCGTCACCGCCAATCTGCGAGAGCGGGCAGTAACCTACGGCAGAGCGACCTGGGGAAAGAGGAAATCGCCAGCCGGACAGCAGCCCCCTGCAGCCCGGCTGGCGTATGAGAGGCGTTAATTCACCCGTGCTCGCAACGTAATGTGCTGCAGGGCGTTCGCCATATCGAGCTGAATCAACTCCTTGACACCTTCGCGCTTAATAAACTGGCTGCGGTGCTTACTTTTCACCTCTTCAATACTTTTTTTGATCTCTTGCGCCGGTAATTTATACCAGCCGCGAGCCTGTTTCTCACCACCCATTTCCAGCCACAGCGATGAATAACTGGCTTTCACCAGATCGCTTTTCACGTGGTAATCGGAATCGATCGCGTAGACGGTGGTGATGCTGAAATAACGCAGGAAACCATACAGCACGCTCATGATGATATTTTTCGGCCGCGTGCCATGCAGCTCTTTAGTCAGCACCTTCACTTCGTCATTGGTGATATCTTTCCCGCCCTGGATGCCGCCAATATAGGCGCGGCCATCATCGGTACAGGAAAAACAGACGCTATAGACGCGCCGGTCACCGAGAAACAGCTGCAGCATCAGCTCCCCCTCCTCCTGAAACGGCGACGCCAACAGCTTAACGTCAAGATTATCGCCATTTTTCAAAGGAATAGAGAACATCGCGCGACCAAAATCCGCCACATTGTACAGCTGCGGCAAGACATCAGGGTGAAACGTTTTCTCAATAAAATTCAGTGAACCGTGGGCAATATCCAGCTTGCGTCGTTTTGACAGCCGTTTATTGAGATACGCCTTAAATGGTTTATCCTCGAAAGGCACCAGCCCTTTGGTTACGGCTGTCAACCGCGCGCACTGATATTTTGCACAAAGTTCTTGATATTCTCTGTATTTACCTCCTGCGAGCGAGAGCTCTCTGCATTTTCGTAAAATTTTTTTATAGTTTATTTTGACCTGACCGATCACTTTATTATGTTTACGCCATTCTTTGATGGCGCCTGCAACAGTATGTTCCATTGATTAAGATCCATAGATTCATCCATAATCGCGGGCATATTAACATAAAAGCTTTTCGTCAACGCTTAATTACTCCTTCGTTGTCCTTTCATTTAATATATACACAGGAAATCATTCTGCCTGGTGATTAATAAAGCCAACGCCAGTCTGTCAACGGTTATTTATGGTAGGGGAAGCCTGGCGCTCAGCGACTTAACGCTCTGTGCGTTCGGCGCGGAGAGCGGCTACATCCGCTGGCGGTTTTGCCCTATACTTGACGCTGATTAAAAACCAGCAACGATAGGTAACTTATGGAAATTGATCTCGACAACCTGGTCTTCAGCGGCCTGGATGAAGCAGAAGAACGCAACGCGGAGCGTCTGGAAGAAGCGGACAAAAAAGCGCAGGCGATCGTTGCCGATGACGATTGCGGCGACGCCTGCAAAATCTGATTGTCAAACCGGCCAGCAGGCCGGTTTTTTTTGCCCCTCCCGCCTGCTCAGGTCGGCAAGAACCCTTTCAGCGTATCCAGCAGCGCCTGCGCCGCCTTTGACAGCGGCATATGCCCGGCATGGATCGCGCCGACGCATTTCTCAATCGGCGGATCGCTGAGCGGGATGCAGACGGCCCCCAGGGAGGTCATCTGCGTTTTACACAGCGCCGGTACCGCGCTGCCCCCCAGGCCGCTGGCCACCATTCTTCCCACCGTCACCAGCTGGTGACTCTCCAGCGCCACGTCCAGCTGGCGACCGCTGCACGCCAGCGCCTCCTCCAGCATCAAGCGTACCGCCGAGGGACGCTGAAGGGTAATAAAATCGAGGGTCAACAGCTCCTGCCAGGTGAGCTGCTTTTTCTTCGCCAGCGGCGATTGCCGGGGAACGATCGCCACGAAGCGGTCCACCGCCAGCGGGGTAAACAGCAGGTTGTGGGTGGGCGATGGCTCGAAGGCAATGCCCATCTCCACTCGCCCCTCGCGCACCATCTCGATCACCTGCTCATTAATCACGTCATGCACCGTGACGTTCACGCCGGCATAGCGGTCGCGAAAGGCCTTCAGCGCCTCCGGCAGGACGTTGGCGGCAAACGACGGCATCGCGGCCACCGAAATTTTACCCCGCTGCAGGGTAAAGCTCTGACGCATGGCCTCCTCGACGTTATCCCAGTCGGCCAGCAGTTGACGGGCCATCGGCAGAAAGAGTTCCCCCTCCTGGGTAAGGGTCACTTTGCGGGTGCTGCGCTGCAGCAGCGCGCCACCCAGCGCCTCCTCCAACCCCTTGATGGTCAAACTGAGGGCTGGCTGCGACAAATTGAGCCTTTCGCTGGCGTGGGCGAAATTCAGAGTGTGAGCTACCGCTAAAAACGCGCGTAACTGTTTGACACTCATTCTCATTTTTCTTCCTGTTAACTAATTGAAAAAAATTAGTTAACAGGAAATTAATTAAAATTCCAAATGAGTGGGTCACAAATTCAAAATTATCAAATCAGTCTCCAGCGCCAATGATAAGGCTATCGCAAGGCAGGAGAGACAAGATGGCAGGACTGGATAAACGCGTCGCCAGCTATGAAGCGGCGCTGGAAGGGTTAACGGACGGCATGACGCTGCTTGCTGGCGGTTTCGGCCTGTGCGGCATTCCCGAGAACTTGATCGCCGAGGTGCAGCGTCGCCAGGTGCAGGGGCTGACAGTGGTCTCCAATAACTGCGGCGTCGACGGCTTCGGTCTCGGTATGCTGCTGGAGTCACGCCAGATCAGCAAGGTGGTGGCCTCTTACGTCGGGGAGAACGCGCTGTTTGAACAGCTGGTGCTGAGCGGCGAGCTGGCGGTTGAGCTCACCCCGCAGGGAACGCTGGCCGAAAAAATTCGCGCCGGCGGCGCCGGGATCCCCGGTTTTTACACCGCCACCGGCTATGGCACCCCGGTCGCCGAAGGCAAAGAGGTGCGCCAGTTCGACGGCAGGCACTACATCCTTGAAGAGGCGATCCGCGGCGATTTCGCGCTGGTCAAAGGCTGGAAAGCCGACTGGTACGGCAATGTGGTTTATCGCCATACCGCGCAGAATTTCAACCCGCTGATGGCCACCGCCGGGCGTATTACGGTGGTGGAGGTGGAAGAGATTGTGCCGCCGGGCGAACTGCCGCCCTCCGCCATCCACACCCCGGGGATCTATGTCGACCGACTGATCGTCGGGCAATTTGAAAAACGTATTGAACAGCGCACCCTGCGCGCCGGAGGGCACTGAGATGCTGACCCGTGAACAAATGGCGATGCGCGTCGCCCAGGAGCTGCGCGACGGCGACTACGTCAACCTCGGGATCGGTATCCCGACGCTGGTGGCCAATTACATTCCCGCCGGTATTGAGGTGATGCTCCAGTCGGAGAACGGCCTGCTGGGGATGGGCGAATTTCCCGACGAAGCCACAATCGACGCCGACATGATTAACGCCGGCAAGCAGACCGTCACCGCGCAAACCGGGGCGGCCATCTTCGACTCCGCCCAGTCGTTCGCCATGATCCGCGGCGGTCACGTCGACCTGACCGTTCTTGGCGCCTTTGAGGTCGACGTCGCCGGCAACATCGCCTCATGGATGATCCCTGGAAAAATGGTCAAGGGGATGGGCGGCGCCATGGACCTGGTGGCCGGCGCGCAGAACATCATCGTGGTGATGACCCACGCCTCAAAAAACGGTGAATCCAAACTGCTGCCGCAGTGCACTCTGCCGCTCACCGGCGTGGGCTGTATTCGCCGGGTGCTCACCGACCTGGCCCTGCTGGACATTGTCGACGGCGCGTTTGTCCTGCGCGAGGTGGCCCCGGGGGTGAGCCCCGACGAGGTGATGCGTAAAACGGCGGGACGGCTGATCGTGGCCGACGATGTGCGCGAAATGCGCTTCAGCTAAGGAGAGATCATGACCGATATTGCCATTGTTGCTGCAGTACGCACCCCGGTCGGCAGCTTTCGCGGCGCCTTCGCCCCTCTTTCCGCCGTTGACCTCGGCGCCGCGGTGGTACGCAGCCTGCTTGAACGCTGCCCGCCGCCCGCCGCGGCGGTCGACGAACTGATTTTCGGCCAGGTGCTCACCGCCGGCTGCGGGCAGAACCCGGCGCGCCAGACCGCGCTGCGGGCCGGCCTGCCGGTGGACACCCCGGCGGTCACCGTCAATCTGGTGTGCGGCTCCGGGCTGAAAGCGGTTCAGCAGGCGGTGCAGGCGATCCGCTGCGGCGACGCCGAGATCGTCATCGCCGGCGGCCAGGAGAGCATGAGCAATGCCCCCTACCTGATGCACGGCGCCCGCGACGGCCTGCGTTTCGGCCACGCCAGCCTGCAGGACAGCATGATTCTGGACGGCCTGTGGGACGCCTTTAACGACTACCACATGGGCATTACCGCCGAGAACCTCGCCGACGCCTTCGACATCAGCCGCGAGCGGCAGGATGCCTTTGCCGCCGGGTCCCAGCGCAAAGCGGCGGCCGCCATCGCCGCCGGGCGTTTTCGTGAGGAGATCGTCCCGGTCAGCGTCCCGCAGGGCAAAAAGCCGCCGCGTGTCGTGACTGACGACGAGCAACCGCGCCCGGAGACCAGCGAGCAGCAGCTGGCCCAGCTGCGCCCGGCGTTTCGTCCCGCTGACGGCAGCGTCACTGCCGGGAATGCCTCGTCGCTGAACGACGGCGCCGCGGCGGTCCTGCTGATGAGCGTCGATAAAGCGCACGCGCTCGGGCTACCGGTGCTGGCGCGCATTGTCAGCTCAGCGGTCGCCGGGGTCGACCCATCGGTGATGGGCATCGGCCCGGTGAGCGCCTGCCGCAAAGCGCTGCAGCGCGCCGGCTGGACGCTGGACGAGGTGGATCTTATCGAAGCTAACGAGGCTTTTGCCGTCCAGGCGCTGGCCGTCGGTCAGCTGCTTGAGTGGGATAGCGAGAAGGTCAACGTCAACGGCGGTGCCATCGCCCTTGGCCATCCCATCGGCGCCTCCGGCTGCCGGATCCTCGTCAGTCTGGTGCATGAGATGCAGCGCCGGGGCGCCAGCAAAGGGCTGGCAACCCTGTGCGTCGGCGGCGGCCAGGGCATCGCCATGACCCTTCAACGTTAACAGGAGCTACTATGTTTACACCACGCCTGGCGGTACTCGGCGCGGGACTGATGGGCGTCGGCATCGCCTGTCATTTCGCCCGTCACGGTCACGCCGTCCGCCTGTATGACACCGATCCGCAGCGTCTCGCCGAGGTTCCGGCGGTGGCCAGCGCCATCCTGTGCGAGCTGGAGGCCAGCGGCCAGCAGGATCCCGCCGACCGCGACGCCGTGCTGGCCCGTCTGACCCCCACCCCGGCGCTGAATACCCTGGCCGACACCACGCTGCTGATAGAAGCGATCCCCGAGCGGCTACCACTGAAGCACGCCCTGTATGCCGAACTGGAAACGCTGATCGCCGACGAGGCGATTATCGCCAGCAACACCAGCGGCCTGCCGCCGGACTCGCTGGCGCAGGGCATGCGCCACCCTGAACGGCTGCTGATCGCCCACTTCTGGCATCCGCCGCACCTGATCCCGCTGGTGGAAGTGGTGCCCGGGAGCGCCACACTGCCCCATCTGGCGCGCCAGGTGAGCGACTTTTGCGCCGCCTGCGCGCTGGAAGCGGTGGTGCTCAATCGCGCCGCGCCGGGCTTTGTCGGCAACCGGCTGCAGTTCGCCCTGCTGCGCGAAGCACTGCATATCGTCCACAGCGGCATTGCCTCTGCCGAGGTGGTGGACCAGGTGATGCGCGCCTCGCTGGGCCGCCGCTATGCGATGGTCGGCCCGCTGGAGGCAGCGGACATGACCGGGCTGGCGACGGTCCAGGATATTTGCCAGCACCTGCTGCCGGAGCTGGCCAGCGGGACGGAGATGATGTCGCTGGTGGCGGAGAAGGTGGCGCGAGGCGACACCGGCGCCCGCAGTGGGCAAGGCTTTTACCGCTGGGATGAGGCGCGGCAACAGCGCATCCAGTCGCGCCGGGAACATCAGCTTCGCTATGCCCTGAAGCCCTAGTATCGCGTTCTGTACCCCTACAATAACAATGAGAGTGAGACGTCGTGATGAGTGTGATAATTGCCCTGGCCGCGCTGGCGTTACTGATGCTGGCGGCCTACCGTGGATACAGCGTGATCCTCTTTGCGCCGATCGCCGCCCTCGGCGCGGTGCTGGTCACCGACCCGGGCGCGGTCGGCCCGGCCTTTACCGGCCTGTTTATGGAAAAAATGGTCGGCTTCGTGAAGCTCTATTTCCCGGTGTTTCTGCTGGGCGCCGTGTTCGGCAAGCTGATTGAGCTGTCGGGGTTCTCGCGGTCGATTGTCGCCGCCGCCATCCGCATCCTCGGACGCCGCCACGCGATCCCGGTGATCGTGCTGGTGTGCGCCCTGCTGACCTACGGCGGGGTGTCGCTGTTTGTGGTGGCCTTTGCCGTCTACCCTTTCGCCGCCGAACTGTTTCGCCAGAGCGGGATCCCCAAACGGCTGATCCCGGCCACCGTCGCCCTCGGGGCATTCTCATTTACCATGGACGCCCTGCCCGGCACGCCGCAGATCCAGAATATTATTCCCACCAGCTTCTTCGGCACCAACGCCTGGGCGGCCCCCTGGCTGGGGCTTATCGGCTCGCTGTTCATCATCATCTTCGGTTTGCTGTGGCTGGAGCGTCAGCGCCGCAAAGCGCAGGCCCGCGGCGAAGGCTATGGGACCGACCTGCAAAATGAGCCGGAAACCCCGGATGACATCGATCTGCCGCATCCGCTGATCGCTATCGCCCCGTTGCTGTTAGTAGGGGTACTGAATCTGCTGTTTACCCACTGGATCCCGCAGTGGTACGGCGCCAGCCATGAGCTCACCCTGCCGGGTCTGGCGAAGCCTGTCGTCACCGAAGTGGGGAAAATCACCGCCATCTGGGCGGTACAGGCGGCGCTGCTCTCCGGCATTGTGCTGGTGCTGGTCTGCGGCTATCGCAATATCCGTGGCCGGCTGGCGGAGGGGAGCCGAACGGCGGTCGGCGGCGCTATTCTCGCGGCGATGAACACCGCCTCTGAGTACGGATTCGGCGCGGTTATCGCCGCCCTGCCGGGTTTCCTGGTGCTGTCGAAAGCCCTCGCGGCCATTCCCAATCCGCTGTTAAACGAGGCGATCAGCGTCACGGTGCTGGCCGGGATCACCGGCTCGGCCTCCGGGGGGATGAGCATCGCGCTGGCGGCGATGTCCGAGACCTTTGTCGCCGCCGCCCACGCCGCCAATATTCCGCTCGAGGTCCTGCACCGCGTCGCCGCCATGGCCAGCGGCGGCATGGATACCCTGCCGCATAACGGGGCGGTGATCACCCTGCTGGCGATCACCGGCCTGAGCCATCGCCAGGCCTACGGCGGCATTTTCGCCATCACAGTGATCAAAAGCCTCGCGGTACTGTTTGTCATTGCCACGTTCTATGTGACCGGCATTGTCTGATACCAGATTGAAGGAGTAATAAAATGAATTTGCACGGTAAAACGGCGCTGGTCACCGGCTCCACCAGCGGGATCGGTTTAGGGATCGCCAAAGTGCTGGCTCAGGCGGGCGCGCAGGTGGTGCTCAATGGCTTCGGCGACAGCAGCCACGCCCGCGCTGAAGTCGCCGCGCTGGGCAAGATCCCCGGCTATCACGACGCCGACCTGCGCGACGTCGGGCAGATCGAGGCGATGATGCACTATGCCGAAAGCACCTTCGGTGGCGTCGATATCGTGATCAATAACGCCGGCATCCAGCACGTCGCCCCGGTGGATCAGTTTCCGGTGGACAAATGGAACGATATTATCGCGATCAATCTCTCCAGCGTCTTCCACACCACTCGCCTGGCGCTGCCGGGCATGCGCCAGCGCAACTGGGGGCGCATCATCAACATAGCCTCAGTGCATGGCCTGGTGGCGTCGAAAGAGAAATCGGCCTACGTCGCCGCCAAGCACGCGGTGGTCGGGCTGACCAAAACCGTGGCCCTGGAAACCGCGCGCAGCGGCATTACCTGCAACGCCATCTGCCCGGGCTGGGTGCTGACCCCGCTGGTGCAGCAGCAGATCGATAAGCGCATCGCCGAGGGGGTCGATCCGGAGCAGGCCAGCGCCCAGCTGCTGGCGGAAAAACAGCCCTCCGGGGAGTTTGTCACCCCGCAGCAACTGGGCGAAATGGCGCTGTTTCTGTGCAGCGACGCCGCCGCCCAGGTGCGCGGCGCCGCGTGGAACATGGATGGCGGCTGGGTGGCGCAGTAGACGAACTCGGGGAGTCTGGTAATGGCTCCCCTGTTACTGCAGCGACAGGCTGACTAACCGCCAATTGACTTCAAGGTGGCAGCTGCAGTGATCAATACGCCAATCACCACAGGATAAAAAACAGCATAAATGATATAACACTCGATTTTCCGGTCTCTGGTATAGAAACAGATGGTGTTACCAATACTAATGAGAGACCCCAGGAAACCAACGGTGGCTAAAACAGCTATAAACGTTAATAGCCAGTAATATGCCCCCCCCACACCACGGTTGCTGAGACAACCCAACATTGCCAGCGCTTGCAACAAACACAGTGCCATTGCGCCGGAGCAATTTTCACAAATTTTGCCGTAAAGTCTGAATGTTGACCACACCTGTAAATTAATTTTATTCACTGACCACTCCTTGTTTAAGGCAGCAAATGATTTAACCCTGTGAAATTCAATTTCTATTTCCTGAAATACTTAAAAGCATTAATTTAATCAGCTAATACAATAACCTACTGTTGAAAACAATAAAAAACACATTGCAGTTACATATTAATATCACCCCTCCTTTCTCTCGGGAAATTATTAGTTAGTTAACCAAAAAAGACTTTCCTCAATCTAGTCTCCCTGCATATTAAAACGTGACCGGGCAAAGGCATCATAGACTTGCTGACTGGTAAATGCCGGGAAGGTCGCCCGTGCTGCCGCTTCGCGCAGCGCGGCGCAGTATGCTTTATTTCCCTCGACGGCGTCGATTTTTTCCAGTTTACCATCGCGGGCAAACTCAAGATGCAGACGGCACTTTTTCCCGTGCCACGCATATCGATCGGCAAGCTGGGCCTCCAGCGCTTTTTTAATCGCCCTTGCCTGCTGCCCATATTCATCCTCGTCGCTAAAACGTCCGGAGCTACAGCTGCCGAGGGCCGAGGTTTTATGGCAATCTGACGGGTGCAGCGGCGTGCAGCCGCTAAGCACCGCAAGCAACATCACCTGCATCACTCTTTTTTTCATAATCCTTCCCTGTTTGTACAAGCACTGAAAGACCGCCTAACTGTAACGTGAAAGCAAGAGCATGCGGCCTGCCAATTATCAGGGGAGACAATTAAAACATCGCCAGAAAGCGTTTCACCGTGCGCGAACGCTCAAAGCGCCGCCAGGCGATGGCGATGTCGGTCTTCAGCGGCGCCCCGCTGAGCGGGTGATAGCTGACGTTCGGCTGCTGAATGCAGGTCATCGACTGCGGGACCAGCGCGAAGCCGAACCCGGCATTGACCATGCTCAGCGACGACGAAATCTGCGACGACTGCCAGGCACGCTCCATGTCGATTCCGGCGCGCAGGCAGCTGTTGTACACCAGCTCATACAGCCCGGGGGCCACCTCCCGCGGGAAGAGGATCGGCGCCACGTCGCGCAGCTGCTCCAGAGCCAGGGTCGGCTGCGTCGCCAGCGGGTTATCGCGCGGCAGCGCGATGACCATCGGCTCCTCATCAATAATCCGCAGATTAAAGGCTTTACTGCTCTCGCACGGCAGACGGACGAAGGCGATATCCAGCTCGGCCTCGCTCAGGGCGGTCATCAGATTGGCCATATTGTCTTCCATCTGGTGCAGGGTCACCCCGGGGTGGTCGAGCTGAAAACGATGCAGCAACGTGAAGATTTGCGGATGGAAAGCATCAGAGCTGGTAATGCCTAGCGACAGGCTGCCGTTCATCCCACGCGCAATGCCCTTGGCCTTCTCCAGCGCCGCATCGCTCATGGCGAGGATCTGGCGGGCATCCTCATAGAACGACTCTCCCGCTTCCGTCAGCTCCACCCCGCGGGTTAAACGCCGAAACAGCGGGGTCCCCACCTCTCGCTCAAGTCGCTGAATTTGCTGACTTAACGGAGGTTGTGAAATACCCAGTTCCTTAGCGGCCTGGGTGAAGTGCCGCGTCCTGGCGACGGCGACAAAATAACGAAGATAACGAAGTTCCATATCGAAAACGTCTCAAACCAGCATGGTTTCTATATTGGAACTGTGAGCTGAATCGGGTCAACATTTATTTAACCTTTCTTATATTTGTTGAACGAGGAAGTGGTATATGAATCACTCTGCTGAATGCACCTGCGAAGAGAGACTGTGCGAAACCCTACGGGCGTTTTCCGCGCAGCATCCGGAGAGCGTGCTCTATCAGACATCGCTCATGAGCGCCCTGCTGAGCGGGGTTTACGAAGGCAGCACCACCATCGCGGACCTGCTGAAACACGGCGATTTCGGCCTTGGGACCTTTAATGAGCTGGACGGGGAGCTGATCGCCTTCAGCAGTCAGGTCTATCAGCTGCGCGCCGACGGTAGCGCGCGCAAAGCCCAGCCGGAGCAGAAAACGCCGTTCGCGGTGATGACCTGGTTCCAGCCGCAGTACCGGAAAACCTTTGACCATCCGGTGAGCCGCCAGCAACTGCACGACGTTATTGACCAGCAAATTCCCTCAGACAACCTGTTCTGCGCCCTGCGCATCGACGGCCATTTCCGCCATGCCCATACCCGCACTGTGCCGCGCCAGACGCCGCCGTACCGGGCGATGACCGACGTCCTCGACGATCAGCCGGTGTTCCGCTTTAACCAGCGCGAAGGGGTGCTGGTTGGCTTCCGTACCCCGCAGCATATGCAGGGGATCAACGTCGCCGGGTATCACGAGCACTTTATTACCGATGACCGCAAAGGCGGTGGTCACCTGCTGGATTACCAGCTCGATCACGGGGTGTTGACCTTCGGCGAAATTCACAAGCTGATGATCGACCTGCCCGCCGACAGCGCGTTCCTGCAGGCCAATCTGCATCCCGATAATCTCGATGCCGCCATCCGTTCCGTAGAAAGTTAAGGGGTTCACATGGACAAACAGTATCCGGTACGCCAGTGGGCGCACGGCGCCGATCTCGTCGTCAGCCAGCTGGAAGCTCAGGGCGTACGTCAGATCTTCGGCATCCCCGGCGCCAAAATCGACAAGGTGTTCGACTCACTGCTGGATTCCTCGATTCGCATTATTCCGGTACGCCACGAAGCCAACGCCGCGTTTATGGCCGCCGCGGTCGGACGCATTACCGGCAAAGCGGGCGTGGCGCTGGTCACCTCCGGTCCGGGCTGTTCCAATCTGATCACCGGCATGGCCACCGCCAACAGCGAAGGTGACCCGGTGGTCGCCCTGGGCGGCGCGGTGAAACGCGCCGATAAGGCGAAGCAGGTCCATCAGAGTATGGATACGGTGGCGATGTTCAGCCCGGTCACCAAATACGCCGTCGAGGTGACGGCGCCGGATGCGCTGGCGGAAGTGGTCTCCAACGCCTTCCGTGCCGCCGAGCAGGGCCGCCCGGGCAGCGCGTTCGTCAGCCTGCCGCAGGATGTGGTCGATGGTCCGGTCAGCGGTAAAGTGCTGCCGGCCAGCCGGGCACCGCAGATGGGCGCCGCGCCGGATGACGCCATCGATCAGGTGGCGAAGCTTATCGCTCAGGCGAAGAACCCGATCTTCCTGCTCGGCCTGATGGCCAGCCAGCCGGAAAACAGCGCGGCGCTGCGCCGTTTGCTGGAGGCCAGCCATATTCCGGTCACCAGCACCTATCAGGCCGCCGGGGCGGTGAATCAGGATAACTTCTCTCGCTTCGCCGGCCGGGTCGGGCTGTTTAACAACCAGGCCGGGGACCGTCTGCTGCAGCTCGCCGACCTGGTGATCTGCATCGGCTACAGCCCGGTGGAATATGAACCGGCGATGTGGAACAGCGGCAACGCGACGCTGGTGCATATCGACGTGCTGCCCGCCTATGAAGAGCGCAACTATACCCCGAATGTCGAGCTGGTGGGCGATATCGCCGGCACCCTCAACAAGCTGGCGCAAAATATCGATCACCGGCTGGTGCTCTCCCCGCAGGCGGCGGAGATCCTCCGCGACCGCCAGCACCAGCGCGAGCTGCTGGACCGCCGCGGCGCGCAGCTGAATCAGTTTGCCCTGCATCCGCTGCGCATCGTTCGCGCCATGCAGGATATCGTCAACAGCGACGTCACGCTGACCGTGGACATGGGCAGCTTCCATATCTGGATCGCCCGCTACCTGTACAGCTTCCGCGCCCGTCAGGTGATGATCTCCAACGGCCAGCAGACCATGGGCGTCGCCCTGCCCTGGGCCATCGGCGCCTGGCTGGTCAATCCTGAGCGCAAAGTGGTCTCCGTCTCCGGCGACGGCGGCTTCCTGCAGTCGAGCATGGAGCTGGAGACCGCCGTCCGCCTGAAAGCCAACGTGCTGCATCTCATCTGGGTCGATAACGGCTACAACATGGTGGCCATCCAGGAAGAGAAAAAATACCAGCGCCTGTCCGGCGTCGAGTTCGGGCCGATGGATTTTAAAGCCTATGCCGAATCCTTCGGCGCCAAAGGGTTTGCCGTGGAAAGCGCCAAGGCGCTGGAACCGACCCTGCGCGCGGCGATGGATGTCGACGGCCCGGCGGTGGTGGCCATCCCGGTGGATTATCGCGATAACCCGCTGCTGATGGGTCAGCTGCATCTGAGTCAGATTCTGTAAGTCATCACAATAAGGAAAGGAAAATGAAAAAAGTCGCACTTGTTACCGGCGCCGGCCAGGGGATTGGTAAAGCTATCGCCCTTCGTCTGGTGAAGGATGGATTTGCCGTGGCCATTGCCGATTATAACGATGCCACCGCCAAAGCGGTCGCCTCGGAAATCAACCAGGCCGGCGGACACGCCGTGGCGGTGAAAGTGGATGTTTCCGACCGCGATCAGGTGTTTGCCGCCGTCGAACAGGCACGCAAAACGCTGGGCGGCTTCGACGTCATCGTCAATAACGCCGGTGTGGCGCCGTCCACGCCGATCGAGTCCATCACCCCGGAGATTGTCGACAAAGTCTACAACATCAACGTCAAAGGGGTGATCTGGGGCATTCAGGCGGCGGTCGAGGCCTTTAAGAAAGAGGGTCACGGCGGGAAAATCATCAACGCCTGTTCCCAGGCCGGCCACGTCGGCAACCCGGAGCTGGCGGTGTATAGCTCCAGCAAATTCGCGGTACGCGGCTTAACCCAGACCGCCGCTCGCGACCTCGCGCCGCTGGGCATCACGGTCAACGGCTACTGCCCGGGGATTGTCAAAACGCCAATGTGGGCCGAAATTGACCGCCAGGTGTCCGAAGCCGCCGGTAAACCGTTGGGTTACGGTACCGCCGAGTTCGCCAAACGCATCACTCTCGGTCGGCTGTCCGAGCCGGAAGATGTCGCCGCCTGCGTCTCCTATCTTGCCAGCCCGGATTCTGATTACATGACCGGTCAGTCATTGCTGATCGACGGCGGGATGGTATTTAACTAATAAAAAATAAGCTCTGACATGGCTTGCCCCTGCTTTCACGCAGGGGCTTTTTTTGTTTGGGTGTAAGCATCCCAGCAAAACGAAGCATCAATATTTGCGGGCTTCTGGCGTTCCTACTTACGCTTCTGGCACGACGTGGGCAATCTGACTGGGATGAAGGTCTGATTTGAGCGAGGAGCGGAAGTTCGGGAACGGGATAGCTCCATTGATGACTTTATGCTACGTGTTAAACCACAGGTAATGGAGTTGCTGCCGGAGAAAGTAGTATTCTTTAGACTGAGATCTTTTGAAAGGAACTGTAGTTGCTATAAAATTGAGGAACCAAATTTTTTAGCTTTTAAAAAATAAAATATTATCTCTTTTAGAAATTAGATAAGCAGGAGAAAAGCTATGATATCGGTAATAAAGGACCTATTTAGTAACCAAGTGGTTTCCGCAGTCATTCTTACTATCATTGGAGCGATTACAAAAAAGTATATTCAGTTTCATCGCAGAGACTTTTTTTCACGCTCATCCTCCGAGCAGATAAAAGCAGTCGAATGGCTTAGAACCTCTTCTGTACCCATCTCCGATCCGTTAGCAAAGGCGGAACAGCAGTTCCGCCTACAGTCGTTCGGACTGCATAGAGATTGGCATTTATCTTATAAAATCATATGCTTGAGTTCCGATTATGCACAGTCATTAATTCCGTCCTTGAAGGCAGTCTTGCGTTATCAGGGCATGTACACAATTACTAACGGGAATATATACCCTCATAAATTCCATAAGTGGATAATACCTTTTGTGTTAATATCGTTGCTATTATATATCGGTGCTGAGATATACAGAGGTTCTTCACAGAGTGATGGTATAGAGATTTTGAAATCTCTATACGTCGTTATTGTGGCTTTTATAGTATGGTGTTGGGTCGCTGCTTGTGCTCTGAGAGTATCAAGCATCAGTAAAAAGCTCAATGCCTATATCCCACCCGCAAACGATTTTAAATCCAAGACATACGATTTCAGTTCAATACTCAATAATAGATATCCCTAGCCTGCTGATCTGCTTCCCGTAAATACTGATACCTGGCAGTAAGCGAGATCCGCTTCTGGCACGGCGCGAACTGTTAACTGAGCCAAAGGTCCGCCATGAGCGAGGAGCGGACATTTTTCTTCGTCCTCTACTTCGTCCATTCTTTATGCAGTAACGCATAGATGTATGTGTCGTCATACCTTGCCTTACCCTCCTCGTTTTCAAAGGAGACAAATTCTTTAAAACATCCTTCACGTCGCATAAGTAGTCGCTCGCATAGTTTTTGAGAGGAGTAATTATAATCTTCCACCCAGGCATACAAACGTCTGGCGCCTTTTACTTTAAATAAATAATCAAACAGTGCAGCAACTGACTCGCTTGCATATCCCTGATGTTCAAAACGTTGATTAAAATGCCAGCCTACTGACCAGGTATTGCTGTCTGGCTCGTTGCTATTGTCCGCAAAAAGATGTCCGATTAACGTATCGGTTTCATTTAGACAAACGGCAAACTGTGTTGGGTCAGAGGCTCGTTTAGCCACGTCGACCTCTGCCTCAGCGAGTGAATGTAACTTTTCATCCTTAAAGCAAGGAGTACGTGGTGAAGAGAGGTAATCGAAAAGAGCTGCCGCATCCTCTTCCTTAAAATGGCGAATGATTAATCTTTGAGTGGTAATGATGGTCATAATGTCCTTGATAATGTAATGCCAGCCAGTTCAGCAAGAAGTCTGCTTTAAACTGGCCGGAACACAGGGCAGAGATTAGCCGTTCCGGCTATTCCCCAGTCTGTATTTTCGCATGCCTGTAAATCGTGTGATCGTCACGAAAAATACCGGAACAAAGAAAATGGCCAGTAGCGTTCCGCTAATCATCCCGCCGAATACACCGGTACCAATCGCATGCTGCGTGCTGTCGCTGGCTCCACTGGCAAGCATCAGCGGAACAACACCTAATGTGAAAGCCAGAGAAGTCATCAGAATTGGCCGTAAGCGTAGCTTTGCAGCCGTCAATGTGGCGTCAATAAGGCTCTTTCCTTCTTTCATCAATTGTCTCGCGAACTCGATAATCAGAATCGCATTCTTGGCGGAAAGTCCAATCAGGGTTATCAGACCCACTTTGAAAAAGACGTCATTCGTCATATTTGTAACGGATACGGCCAGCACAGCGCCGAGCAGCCCCAGAGGAACAACGAGCATGACCGCGAAGGGAATGGACCAGCTTTCGTAAAGAGCAGCCAGCACCATGAATACCACCAGTACCGAGAGCACAATAAGACCCGGAAGCTGTGATGCAGACTCTTTTTCCTGTAACGAACTTCCCGCCCACTCACCGGCGAACCCCGGTGGTAAGTGCTTAGCCAGATTGTCCATTGCCGCCATTGCGGTACCTGACGATTTTCCCTGTGCGGAACTCCCGGTTATGCGTATGGCAGGATATCCCTGATAGCGTATCAGTTGCTGCGGTGCAACATTCCACGAAAGCGTCACAAAAGTGGATAATGGAAGCATCTGCCCCAGACGGTTTTTAACAGACAAAGCCAAAAGTTGTTCAGGCTGCATCCGGTATGGCGCATCCGCCTGGACGATAACCTGCTGAACCCGACCATTATTGGTATAGTCATTAACATAATTGGAACCTGCTGCAACGGAAATGGTTTGATTTATTTCATCAAACGAAACCCCCATGGCTTCCGCTTTTTCCCTGTCGACATGCAGGGAAAGGCTTGTTCCCTCACCAAGTCCATCAATATAGACATCGGCAAGGTGAGGATTATGATTTGCCTGTACAATAAGCTCATCGGCCGCCTTTTTGAGTGCCTGATAGCCTTTCCCCCCTCTGTCCTGTAAATAATAAGTGAACCCGGATGAGGTTCCCATATCAGAAATAGCCGGAGGCAGCAGACTCATTGTTACGGCGTCCGGCACGTTTGCCATTTGGGACCGAATATGGTCAGCTTCTTCCTGTGCCGTGGTTCCTTTGCGTTGTCTCCAGTCCTTGAGGGTGGTGAATGCCATGGCCGAATTTTGGCCTGACCCTGAAAAACCAAATCCCAGAATCATAATGTTACTTTCTACCGCCTGCCGATGGGCGATCTCCTCTTCAAATGTATCGACGACCTTAAGCGTCCGCTGCATCGTGGCATCAGAAGGAAGCTGGATTGAGGACATAAAATAACCCTGATCTTCATCGGGTAAAAATGATGATGGTAAGGTGGACAGCCCGGCAAACAATGCCAAACATAATGCAGCGTAGATCATCATCATACGGCCAGTACGCTTCAGTACAAATCCCAGACCAGTGGCGTAAAACGAAGTCAGGCGATGAAAGTGAGCGTTAAACCACGCTGAAAATACGCTGCTTTTACCCTGATGAATAACATGTGGTTTGAGCAGGGTTGCACAAAGCGCAGGCGTTAACGTCAGCGCCAGGAATGCCGACAGTAAAATGGATATCGCCATCGAAATGCTGAACTGTCGATAAATAATACCCACAGAACCGCTGGCAAAGGCCATTGGTATAAACACCGCAGTGAGCACCAGCGTAATACCAATGATTGCCGGCGTAATTTCACGCATCGCTTCTCGCGTTGCATCCTGTGGAGACATTTTTTTGTCTTCCATCAGTCGTTCGACGTTCTCCACCACAACAATAGCATCGTCAACAATAATCCCGATGGCCAGTATCATTCCAAACATGGTTAAAATATTGATGGAATAACCGCTTAATAGCATTACGGTAAATGTGCCGAGCAGCGCCACGGGTGCCACAATCGCAGGAATAAGCGTACAGCGTATCTTGTGAAGGAAAAGCAGCATCACGAAAAAGACCAGAACCATGGCTTCAACAAATGTCTCAACTACCTTCAATATCGATAGCTTTACAAATGGAGCCGTATCGAAAGGCACGGTGAATGTCATTCCCTCGGGAAGCACACCGGACAGTTCTGTTAATCGCGCGCGGATACCCGACGCAGTACTAATCGCATTTGCGCCAGGAGACAACTGAATGGCGGCAGCCGTTGCAGGCACGCCATTTTCACGGATGCCAAATGCGTAACTTTGCAACCCGGATTCCACGCGGGCAACGTCTGCCAGTGTCACCCGGGCGGCTGAGACCTGTGATTTAATCGTGATATTGCGAAATTCTTCAACCGAAGAGAGCTGCCCTTTTACCGTTATTGGATAGGTCACCTCTTGACTGCTCGTCGCGGGTTCATCTCCGGTTCTGCCCGGTGAAACAATCACGTTTTGTTGACTGATGGCGCTTAATACATCCGTAACAGAGAGCCCATAGCTGTGTAATTTCATCGGGTCCAGCCATATGCGGAGTGCCTTTTCTCCGCCAAAAAGCTGGACTTTACCTACACCAGATACGCGACGGAGTTCATCAGTAACATTCCTTGCAAAATAATCGCTTAAGTCAGCTTCCTGATAGGCTCCGCTTGGCGATTTTAACCCCACCATCATTAAAAAACCGGAATTAGCTGCCTCAACATTTATCCCATTCTGTCTTACCGACTGCGGCAGGCGGGATTCCACAATTTTAATTTGGTTTTGCAGATCCATCTGGGCGAGTTTGATGTCGGTGCCGGGTTTGAAAGTTACCGTAATTGACGCCATCCCTGTCGTGTCACTGGAAGATTCAAAATAGAGTAAATTGTCAACACTCGAAATTTCACGCTCGATCAGAGACACGACGGATGTGTTCATCACTTCCGGGCTGGCTCCAGGGTAACTCACTGAAATGATAATACCGGGTGGCGCAACTTCAGGGTATTGCGCAACCGGTAAACGAGGTATGGACAACAGTCCCGTCAGAACAATAAACAGGGCAATAACCCATGCGAAGATGGGTCGCTCAATGAAAAAGTGCGGCATCAGGTGTACTTCCAGTCAACATTCAAAGGGTAAAAGTTCAGCATGGTTTTCCTGACAAAGAGGTCTCATCGTCTGTCGAAACCCGTTTACCGATATCCCTGAGCTGGGAAAATTTCTCAAGAAGTTGTGGTGCGTCATCCAGGCTTGTTGCAAACATCCACATATAGGTCATGACGGAATAAATATGTCCGGCATTAATTCCGGATTCCATGCTCATCCTGATAATGGTCATGGAAAAGAGAGCAGAGACCAGAAGGCCTATTGATAAATATCCCCATGCCTCTCTGTCGGATAACACTACGCGCAGACGGGCAAGTGTGTCATAATGTCGCTTAAGAGCACCAAAAGACGCCTTATTAACATAATCGACCTCTTTCTCAAGGCGATTATTCAGCCGTCTGTAGAATGTCTCATTTTTGCTGGCATAGCTTGAGACAAAACACATCAGTATTGCCACGATGATCAAACAGGCTATACCTGTCCAGAATTCAATCCATAACAGCATAATTGCTGCGCCGAAAAGGGAAATGATCGAGGTGATCAATACGGGCAGGTGCAACTCGAAGAAATCTACAAATTCACGTGATAGAGTGACTCTCGCAGCAATAGTCGAGTGATTAAGTGAATATTTTCGCTGGGATAATACTACAGTCACAGCAAGACTTGCGTAGATACGTGCAAACGTTCGCGTATCGACACTACGTCTGGCGGCTCCCATGCACCACATGAACAGAACCATCAGGCCATAAAGGGCCGCATGTGACGTCTGTCCGCCCAGGATGGCATTTATCGCCATGCCCGCCAGAACGGGGTAGAGCAGGAATGCAACGTTTTCAGCAATAACCAGCATGAAAGTAATGCACAATTTCTTTCTGTGCCGCCAGGCAAGTCTCTTAAGTGAGATAGCAACCCCGGGGGCTATAGGTTTGTTGTTGCCTTTATAAATCATGATAAATTGTATTAAACATATGGGTGTAAAGGTTTCTGCCGTTGTTTTATTATTTCAACTAAGTATAACGTGATGATGTCAACCGTGAATGGATGTTTTATGGAGGATATGTGTACTCACTCCTGAGGTTATGTATCATATTGACATTGCATAATATCAAACCATTCTTATACATAAACATAAAGGTAGTCCGCAAAAGAAAACCATTAAAAAAAATTCATAATAAAAAACAAAATCATAGATATCTGGAAAAGTATTCAAAAGCAGATGTAATACAATGATGGTGTGTATAAACAGTAAAACCAGACCGAATGTTATTGCAATGAAGTTTTTAAAAACTCCAGGTTTTTTCTGAATAATAAATGATAATGCTGTAATGATTATCAAAACACGAATCAGTAAAGATGAGGGTAATGTTGATTCTACTTTTTCATTAATTGAATGCACAAGGTAAAGCCAGGTAGATAGCAACCCATATGAAACGATGCAAAATAAAAGTGAGGCCATCAAATTCTCGCGCCGGAAAAAACATTTAGTCAGCACCATAAAACTCCTTAGACAAAGTACATATTGCATGCACCACTTAACCTGGTTGTAGATTATCACTTAGCGATGTTGATTAATTATTTATAAAATGTGTAGTGAATATGGAGAGTGAGTCTGTTAAAATTTTAAGAAAATTTCTTGATGAACTTTTCCAAAAAGTACCTGTCAAAAGACATCAAATTGAAAATTAATGTTTGTAATTGAGTTAAAGAGCTTTAAGCATGACGATAAAAGTGCTTTCAGGGTAAAATGCATGTTGTCATCAGCACTGTGGAAGAAAATATGAACAACAACAATCTGATTATCGTCGCAGAAGACGATGATGACATCGCTGCCATACTGACAGGCTATTTACGTAAGGCAGGTATGAAAACCTTAAGAGCCGAAGACGGTGAGCAGGCAATCAATCTTACCCGTCTGAACAAGCCTGACCTCCTGCTATTGGACATCCACCTGCCCGTGTACGATGGCTGGAATGTTCTCACCACGTTAAGAAAGGAAACGAATGTACCGGTCATCATGGTGACAGCACTGGATCAAGACGTTGATAAACTGATGGGGCTACGGCTCGGGGCTGACGACTATGTGATAAAACCCTTCAATCCATCTGAGGTTATTGCCAGGGTTGAAGCAGTGCTTCGCAGAACCAGACCGGTTGCAGAGTCTACACATTCACGGCCTTTAAGAACGCCTTTTTTAACGATTTATCCTGATGAATTTTACGTTGAAATCACTGCACAAGGTGAGGTTTCCACGCCAGTATTAACCACCACTGAGTTTAAACTTTTAACCTATCTGGCGAGAAACCCGAGAAAAGTCTGTTCACGTGAAGAGTTACTCGATGCGTGTTTACCTGAGGGAGACTCGCTGGATCGTACTGTAGACAGTCATATGAGTAAACTTCGGAAAAAGCTTGAACATGCCGGATTGAGGGGCATTCCGGAAAGCATCCGAGGATTAGGCTACCGGTTGGGTGACAAAAAATGAACAAAGAAACAATTCTGAGCCGTCAGATTTTGACATATATGTTGTTGTTAACGTTTGTTATTATTACCATTGCAATACTCGGTTCCTACTTATTTTATAGTTTCCTGATTTATTACCTGCCGGGTGGAATGAACGAAGGTAGTGAAGATGCTATGACATTCCTTGACTGGATGTGGATTCTGATGGCGTCCATTACCAGTCTGGTCGTTGCACTTTTCTTTACCGTAAAGCTGTCTGCAAGAATATTCAACCCACTGAATGACGTTGCATACAGCCTGAAACAAATCTCTCGGGGGAACCTTAGTGCCAGAGCATTTAACAGCAGTTCTAAGTTGGGAGAGATGAATAGGCTCGTCAATGACTTTAATGAGATGGCTGAAAAGTTACAGACGCTGGATGCGCAGCGAAATTTATGGAATGCTGCAATTGCTCATGAACTCCGGACGCCGGTGACTATCTTACGTGGGAGGCTTCAGGGACTGGTTGACGGCGTTTTCGAACCAGAACCGTCGTTATTCAGAAACCTTCTTAAACAAACTGAAGGTCTGACCAACTTAATTGAGGATCTCCGCGTCGTGAGTTCATCAGGAGGAGCAGGATACTCCTTGATGCTGAGTGAAGTCGATCTCAAGGCCACGATTTCAAATGCGCTTGATACCTTTTGGCCGGACTTTGATAAAAAGCATTTCAAAATTGTCACTGAGATTAACCATCAGTATTGCGTTTGCGATCCCTTACGCATTATTCAGTGCCTCACCGTTCTTTTTGATAATGCCTTGAAATATTCCACATCACAAACGCTTTTAATAAAAAATGGTATTACAGGAAACGATAATTTTATTATCGTTCAGGACAAAGGACCTGGAATTCCTGAAGAACTCCAGAAGTCCTTATTCCAGCCTTTTCAACGAGGAGAATACGCCAAAAATATTAATCCAGAGGGCTGTGGTTTAGGGTTGTCGGTAGTTAAAGCCATTATGTGCGCCCACGGCGGAGACGTTAGCTATAGTTTAACACCAGAAAATGGCTCACTTTTCAAACTCTCATGGCCTGTTTAAGGGCATGAATACACAGGCTCGATCGAACCTGTTTTAGCAACAGACAGATCCCACATACTGCCGAGTTTTGCGTCCCAAATTGATGGGGTGATTTTAAGTTTGCCTCTTTTGGGACTTAATGTTATTTCGCTGAAATAGATATCATCTCCTTTTAGCATAAGATCGACGCGGCAGTAGTCTATTTCTTTTGCTAAGTCCTGGGCGGCAATAACGGATTTATGAAATGATTCTGGTTCATCAACCGGCAATGGCGTGTTTGGGTATTCCATCTGAAAGGGTTGTAAATTCCACGCTCTGTCATAAACGTTAATGAATTCGTTTCCATCGCTGTCAGTAAAGTCGGCCTCGATAAAACATGCCACACCGTGAAAGCAATGTATTCTTATCATTTCCGGAGTTATATTCCGGTGTTTACTGGAAAATAGATCCAGATACATTTCGCATAGGATCACGGGTGGTATGTTTTTATACTGCCATTCTCGGGTCGTATAATACATATTCTTTTTAAGAGATAGTTTTAATTTGCTTTTAACCTTAGCGGGATCAATATTCGTTTTATCCGTGCATATGACCGCGCTACCACTATCATGATTGCATTTCAAAACAAATTTTGAGGGAAGTTTGTCGAAATCAATATCATCAACTCTGTTATAAACACCTACTAAAGGAATAAGCTTAATTAAATTAGTCCGTTTCTCAACATACTGCCTGACCAGAAGTTTATCAGCAAGCAATGTATAAAATGGGTTGTGGATAAATAAAATGCGATGGCAAATTTTCTCATTAAGCGTTACAGGGTTGAGTAAATCCGGATATGTGCCAGATATTTCTCTTAACCTGTCTGCATGAAATGAAATGTCATTAGTCAAAATTGTTCTGCATTTTCTCAACAAATATTCAATGTATTTGATTTGATAGTTTATTTTGTTCATAACACCTCCGGTTCAGAAAGGAAATTCTGACAGAGGTTTGTTGATTTATTTTTTGCAAATTATGGAGAGTATATGGACCGACTTGCTTCTTTATTAACAGAAATTAATCCGGACCATTGTCCGCGCCTTGCACGAATCGGAAAAGTTAACTGCACTGAAGATCCGCTCTGAACGAAGAGCGGATCTTCAGTGCAAAAGAACAGCAAGGCCCGCCTTTGTTATTAATACTGCCTTATCTACAACTGCTGAGTTACCCAGCTGCCATTTTCAGCGAAAAAAACCGTCGCATCGGCTCCATTTACCAGGGATATTTGAGGAGGTATGTGGCCAATATCAACATCATACAGTACGGGCACGGCAACATTCTCAAAAGCGGCTTTAAGGGCATCCAGATAATTATGTTTAGTCGGGTCGCTTACGTCGGGTGCAGCACTTCTGCCGATAAGAACACCATTTACGTTATCAAACCAACCCTGTAATCGTAAGCTAAATAATGCGCGTGTTAATTCACAGGGAGCCATTTCCACATTTTCAAAATAGAGGATTATTCCTTGAGGACTATTGCTCGCCTTGAACAAAGGCACATTCCCGAATGGGGTACCTGCTAACCTGGATATTATTTCGAGGCAGCCGCCGATCAGTTTCCCGCTAAATGTCAGAGAAGATGTAACACCATCAAGGCGTTTCCACTGTGTTTTTTGGGTCAGATTGAAACCTCCGTCTGACGCTGTTCCCCATTGATTTTCATCAGCTTGAAATGCTGTTGAAGAGTACTGTTTGATTACAGTTCCCCGATTCGATTCCAGAATTTCCCATACGGCCTGAGTGGTGGCATCTAACTTTCGAGCGCCAAGATCCATGAGGTTTGGCCCATGCAAAGTAGCCCAGCCCGATATCGTCGTCAGTGGGAAATGAAGTGTACTAAGATCTGAAAAGCCCACAAACCATTTTGGTTTAGACCGGGATAACAGATCAAAATCAATCAAATCAAGCAATTCCATCGCCAGATCACCGCCCCAAGGTGGCATAACAGCTTTTATATCTGGGTCAGTAAGATAAGACATTAATTCTTCAACGCGAGAAAATTTAGTGGCGCTTTTATTTTTGTGCTGCGAGCGTAAGCAGCGTCCTTCGCGGACCTCGTAACCTCTTTTCTTTAGGTTTTTTATGGCGAGTTCCAGTCTGGGATGCAGATGTTCAGGTACGCCAGAAGATGGAGCGGTTACACCAATAACATCTCCTGGAGCCAGCCTGGGCGGAAAGAGGACACTCATGGATAAATCCTTTTCAGAACATATAGAATTCCATAATCCATAAATGAAACCAGGATGTAAAATCAACAGGCGAACACTCCGCTTGTTTTTTCTGTGAACCTAAAAAAGGTCTGCTCATGGCACCCAAGGGACTTTACCGGCGTAGATGATGCGTCAGGCAACTAATCCTCAAAAGTGCTTACTGCTTATTCGCGGGACCGCCGTCTGATTTGGGTTGGATCATGACGATTACTCTTTTAGCTATTCCCGGGGTCGTTTAGCTATCCGGTTCGCCAGGGAACATGACCGAGCTAATACCCTCAAGCGATGAGTAACGACCGTGTTGTTTGAGCAGCGGCTGGGGCTGCAGATCGCCGCGACGGTTCGCGGCGGTGGCGTATCGTGGGAGATCGAACGGCAGCGTGGCCCTGGCATCTCGTAAGGCTATCGCTTGACTAACAACCCACGCAGTAGTAACTCCAGCGCATCGATACCGCGTGTCAGACGCGCTCTGCTGTCCTCGCCGTCGGCAATCCAGAACGCCGCTTCGGCCAGGCTGCCGTAGATCAGCGACGCCAGCGCCTGCGGATCAGCTTCGTCCACTATGCCTTGCTGCATGAGCTTGTTGATCAGGCGCTGCATCGACTCAACACAATGGCGTTGCGATTCCGGTGAGGCACCACCCAGCACCGCCCTGGCATCGCGTAGCACGATGCGCTGGATTTCCGGCTCCAGCGCCATTTCCAGATAAGCCCGGCAGCGACTGCGAAAGCCTTCCCAGGCGTCCTCGGCAGCGTCAGAGATGGCCTGCAGGCGCTGATCCGTCTCGGCGTCGATCTGCTCCACCACGGCGGCCAGCAGTCCTTTCTTGTCGCCGAAGTGGTGATAGAGCGCACCACGGGTCAGCTTCGCTTGCGCGGTGAGGTCATCCATCGAGGTGTCGGCGTAGCCATGCTCGGTAAAGACCCGGCGGGCAGTCGCCAGCAGCGTGGCGCGGGTTTCTTCCATCTCGGCGCGGGTGCGACGAACCATGTTTTTTCTCCTTACATACGATACGCATCATTATTTACAAACAGTACGTATGAATATATGATCATATTCATACGCTTTGTATGTATTATCGCCGCGCCAGCTTACCAAGGCAAGCGAAGGCTTCTGGAGAACGAGATGACCAACCTCTATCGAGAATTATTCGCCGTGCCTGGCACCAAGAGCTTTGCTTTGGCCGGTTTGCTGGCACGTATTCCGCTGCCGATGACGGGTATCGGTATCATCACCATGCTGACGCAACTGCGCGGCAGCTATGCGCTGGCAGGGGCTGTCTCTGCCACCTTCGTGCTGACCTATGCGTTGTTGTCGCCGCAGAGTTCCCGGCTTGTGGATCGGCTTGGACAACACCGCGTGTTGCCCACCGCCACGGCCATCAGCGTCATCGGTTTTTTGATTCTGGTTGCCGGTTCCTGGTGGCAGGCGGCCAACTGGACGCTGTTCATCGGTGCCTTCCTGGCTGGTTTCATGCCCAGTATGTCGGCGATGGTACGCGCACGCTGGACGGCCCTGTACCGGGGTCAGCTCCGCTTGCAGACCGCCTATTCGCTGGAAACGGTGCTTGATGAAGTCACCTTCATCTCCGGGCCGCCATTGTCGGTGGGGCTGTCTGTTGCGGTGTTACCGCAGGCGGGCCTGCTGGCGGCAGCACTGTTGCTGATCCTCGGTGTGTTCACTCTGGTTGTGCAGCGGGGCACTGAACCACCCGTCGAAGCGCAAGACGCAGCCACGGATGGATCTGGATCAGTCATTCAGTTGGCAAACGTGCGACTGCTGGCGCTGCTAATGGTGGCAATGGGCGTGATCGTCGGTACGGTGGATATCGTGAGCGTGGCCTTCGCTGAACAAGTGGGCAAACCGGCGGCGGCCAGCCTGGTCTTGTCAGCTTATGCCCTGGGTTCCTGCATGGCCGGGTTGCTGTTCGGCGCACTCAAGCTGCATATGCCATTGCATCGACTGCTGTTGCTTGGTGGATTGGCAACGGCTGCCACCACGTTACCGCTACTGCTGGTCGGGAGCATTCCCGCGCTGGCCGCAGCGGTGCTGGTAGCAGGTCTGTCCTTCGCGCCCACCATGATCGTGGCGATGTCACTGGTCGAGCGTCTGGTGCCCGACCAGCAGTTGACCGAAGGCATGGCCTGGCTGCTGGCTGGGCTGAATGTCGGCGTGGCCATGGGCGCGGCGGCATCCGGCCAGGTTATCGATGACGGCGGCGTACGGGTTGGATTCACCGTCGCCCTCTGCGCCGGTGCGGTGGTGTTGCTCGTGTCGCTATGGGGGCATCAGCGCCTGCGCGCGCATGTCTCGCCTGTATCGGATGCCGAATGATGGCGGCGCACCCTGTTTTTCAATTGCAAGGATTTGAACCATGAGCACAGCTTCATCGGCGGCAGAAGTTTCTGCGCGCAGCCCCTGGGTCGCCGTGGCCGCTGTTGGCCTGGCCACCTTCTCTGTCGTCACGACGGAAATGCTTCCGGTTGGGCTGCTTACGCCCATCGCCGAGACACTGGGCATTTCCACTGGAACAGCCGGACTGACAATTTCGCTTCCCGCGTTGCTGGCGGCATTCTTCGCGCCCCTGGTAGTGCTCGCATCGGGTGGCATTGATCGACGCAGGATTTTGTGTGGGTTGCTGTGGCTGTTGGTGATCGCCAACATGGCATCGGCACTCGCGCCAAGCCTGGGTTGGATGCTGGCCGCCCGCGTTCTGGTCGGCTTTTGCATGGGGGGTATATGGGCCATCGCCGGTGGTTTGGCTGCCCGGCTTGTTCCGGGCCATTCCATCGGTTTGGCAACCTCCATCATCTTTGGCGGAGTGGCGGCCGCATCCGTACTCGGCGTGCCAATCGGGGCGCTGATCGGGGACTTTGCTGGATGGCGCTGGGCTTTCGGCAGCATGGCAGCGTTCAGCGCTCTGGTGTTGGCACTTCACCTTGCCGTCATTCCTGCGCTGCCCGTTACCAGCACGGCCACCTTGCGTCAGTTCGGGACCCAGCTTGGCAATCGAAAACTACAAGTCGGGCTGCTTCTGACGCTGCTGCTGGTGGCGGGGCACTTCATGGCATTCACCTTCGTGCGCCCGCTATTGCTGTCCGTGTCGGGATTCGATGCGCAATGGATCGGCGCGCTGCTATTCGCCTATGGCGTCGCTGGCATTGTCGGCAACTTTCTGGCCGGCATCGTCGCGGCGCGGCGCACCGCCCTGACCTTGACGGCGATTGCGCTGGGGTTACTGCTGACCCCAGTACTGTTCCTGACTGTCGCCAGTTCGCACATGGGTGGTGGCGCGGTACTGTTGGTTTGGGGGCTGGCCTACGGCGGAGTGTCAGTTGGCCTGATGACCTGGATGATGAAAGCTGCGCCGCACGCCGTGGAGATTGCTACCGCGTTATATGTGGGCGTCTTCAATATCGGGATTGCATTGGGATCATGGGCAGGAGGCCAGAGCGTGGATGGATTTGGACTGGCAGGCAATCTCTGGTTGGCAGGCGGATTGGCCGCTGTAGCATTGCTACTGACTGTCGGTGTTGGCCTGAATGAACGGAAAGCGAGAGCCGGAGACTGGAAGCCAGGCTCAGAAGCGGATTAAGCGAAGTTCATCATGGAGCTTCGCCATCTAGGCTGTTTCCTCGCCGTCGCTGAAGAAATGGCGCCGAAGGCTTGGCGTAGCCGGTTATCGGGTTATAAATTCTGCCTGTCCCACTGCCCTGATTAGCCTTAACTCGCGTTCCGCGCTGAAGACCCTTTTAACCTCGTTTGATCGGGTTCTACCGCGCTTGCGACGTTAAGGAGGTGTTCTCCACGGCCTTAGCGGCAGCTTGCTGCTGACGCTAAGGAGGATGTTCTTCAGTCATTCCAACGGCACCAGGGGGACGTAACGCGCTAGTGGCTAAGCGTAGTGCCGGCAGGGAAACTCCCGGATGGCGGTGCGTGGCGCCTTATCCGGGCTACACTCTGGTGCCGTATTTTTGCCGGGTGGCGGCTGCGCTTGACCCGGCCTGGGGTTAATTTATTCACCATTGTCGCTGAAACTGCCGGTGCTGGCGGCCTCAACATCGCTGAGACGTTCCCGGAAGGCCGGGGCAGCCCGCATGGATGCGGGCTGAGGGCCGTATTTTGCACGGACGCTGCCTCGGCCCGACCCGAAGCCTGCAGGGATAAGTCGAAGGGTCCACGCAGTGGCGATTTTGCTGGCCGGAGCCCGGGGGTACAGGGGGCGGCGGCGACTGGCCGCCCCCTGTGCGCTCCCTGCGCCATGCCAGGCATAACGCAGAAGATTAACCGGGAGCGCAAACTACGCTGAAGCCACAGATAACATAAAAGACTTGCCAGCAATGCTTTCCCTCACCCCGGCCCTCTCGCGGAGGGAGAGGGAACCGTCCGGCAGTCGTTGCCGCTGCCATACCGCTCCCCGCACCACAGAAAACCGGGTTCAGCAACACGAAGCGGGAGCACAAAGTACGCTGAAGTCACGCGTGTTAAACGCTTTCCCCAGGCTGAGAACTTGTAAAACCGATAATAGTCTCCACCGCCGCCGGCAAGATATCAGGCTCCGAGCCCAACATGTTGCCGGGTGGCGCTTCGCTTACCCGGCCTACAAAGGCTGCCCGCGATTTGGCGCTCTATTCGCGCCCTTCGTCGGCCCACGCCTGCGCTGCGCCGCCGGGCTGTTACTGCGCCTGCTGCTGCGCTTGCGCCAGCTGGCGGACGATCGCCTCGCGCCGCGCATCCCCTTCCGGCAGCCGGGCCAGCAACGCCTGCAGGGCTGCCACGGCTTCGGGGTAATCTTCATTACGCACCGCGCTCAGGGCCAGCATCTCCAGCACCGGCAGGCTGGTCGGCTGCCGCTGATGCAGGTCACGCAGCAGCAGCTCGCCCATCCGAACCTGACCGCTATCCCCCGCCCGCACCAGCGCGCTGGCGTAATCGAAAGCCGCCGCCGGGTCATCCGCCGCCAGATAATGCGCCCGGCCAAAGGCGCCGATCGCCGTCTCGCCATCGTTCAACAACAGGCCCAGCCGCCCAAGCAGCTGCCATCCGGGGAGATCGTTCGGGGTATCCTGCAGATGGCTACGCAGCCCGAGCCGCAGCTCCGCCAGCTCATCCATACGCAGCGGCGCCGCCGTCGGGTCCTTAACCTGCTGCAACAGCGCAGGATAATGCCGTTCAGCCTGCTGCCAGAGCAGCACCTGGCCAATATCGCTGGTTTTCAGATACAGGCCCAGACTCAGAACCACCAGCAGCAGCGCGCCCGGAAGCAGCGCCCAGCGGCTTAGCGGCCGTTCGCCAGGCTGTGCCTGGGGCGGAATATCCGTCAGCAGCGTGCGCTGCAGCTCGACGACCAGCGCCGGGTTGTCCTCGCCACGCTCCTGCGCCAGCTCCTGCAGGCGCGACTGGTACAGGGCGCGGTTGAGGGTATCGCGGTCCACCGCCCCTTTGCCCGGCCAAGGGTAATAAAGCAGCCCCAGCGCGCCAGCCAGAAACAGCGCGACGATAACCACCAACAGGCTCATCGTTCTTTTCCTTCTTTCAATAATGCCGCCAGCCGCTGGCGCTCTTCGGCGCTGAGCGCCGCGTCAGGGATGTCGCGACGACGCGCGCGGGCGATAATCACCCCCGCGCCCGCCAGCACGAACAGCCCAGGCCCCAGCCACAGCAGCACCGTGCCCGCGGTCAGCGGCGGCTCGTAGCTGACAAAATTGCCGTAGCGGGCCACCATATAGTCAACGATCTGCCCTTTCGTTTTCCCCTGCTGCATCAGCTCGTACACCTTCTGCCGCATATCAGCGGCAATCATCGCGTTTGAGTCGGCGATGCTGTTGTTCTGGCATTTCGGGCAGCGCAGCTGGGAAGTGATCTCGCGGAAGGCCTGCTCCTGGGCCTCATCCTTAAACTGCCAGGTGTCGATGGCGGCCCACGCCTGGCCGGTCAGCATCAGCGCCAGCAGGATGACCATTACACGTCTCATCAGCCCGCCCTCCGGTTGTATTGATCCCACAGCGGCTGGAGCTCCTCGCGCCACACCCGTTCGTTCAGGTCGCCGGCGTGCCGCCAGCGGATGATGCCCTGACCGTCGATGAGAAACGTCTCCGGCGCCCCATAAACGCCCAGGTCCAGGCTAAGCATGCCGTTGCCGTCGTACAGGCTCAGCATGTACGGGTTCCCCAGGCGCTGCAGCCAGCTCATCGCCTTCTGCCGATCGTCTTTGTAGTTCATCCCCACCACCCGCACGCCCTGCTGCGCCAGGCCGTTGAGAAACTGATGCTCGGCGCGACAGGTTGGACACCAGGTGGCCCAGACGTTGAGCAGCAGCGGCTTGCCGTCAATCAGCGTGCGGCGGTCCAGCGTCTGACCGGGGGTATTCAGCGCTTCAAGGCGAAATTCCGGCAGCGGTTTGCCAATCAGCGCCGACTCGAGGGTCGTCGGGTCATCGCCATCGGCGTTGCGCATCAGTTGCCAGAACAACGCAGCGGCCAGCGCCAGAAACAGCACCAGCGGGATAAACAGTAGCTTCCGGTTCATGAGGCCTCCTGCAGCTTCTTACGCATCCGATAGCGCGGGTCGAGCATGCAGCACAGACCGCCGAGGGCCATCAGCACCCCGCCATACCAGATCCAGCGAACGAACGGTTTGTAGTACAGACGCACCGCCCAGCTGCCGTCGCTCAGTTCTTCCCCCAGCGCGGCGTACAGATCGCGGGTCAGCCCGCCGCTGATCGCCGCCTCGGTCATCATCATCCGGCTGGCGGTGTAAAAGCGCTTCTCGGCATACAGCGTCGCTTCCGGGCGGCCGTTGCGGGTCACGGCAATAATGCCTTCGCCGCCGGTCCAGTTGGGGCCGACGATATCGCGCACGCCGTTAAACACAAAGTGATAGTGGCGGATATCGATGCTGTCGCCGGGGCGCATCCGTACATCGCGCTCCACGCTGTAGTTCTGGCTAAAGGTGATGCCGATAACGGTCACCGCCACGCCAACGTGACCGAGCACCATCCCCCACTGGCTGCGGGTCAGAGTGCGCAGGCCGCGCCAGAAGCCGTGGCGATGGGTGGCCCGTTCGTGAACCTCCATCAGGGCGAAGACCAACACCCACAGGGCCATCATCAGGCCTATAACCGCCATGGCGGTGATACGGTCCTGCAGCAGCCACGGCAGCGCCAGAGAAAGTGACAACGTCACCAACAGGGCGATAATCAGGCGCTTAATCTGCCTGGCGACGTCATCGCGCCGCCAGCGGATCAGCGGTCCCAGCCCCAGCAGCAGCGCAAACGGCGCCATCAGGGCGGTGAACATGGTATTGAAGAACGGCTCGCCGATGGAGATGCTGCCGAGGCCCAGCTCTTTATGCACCAGCGGCAGCAGCGTCCCGAGGAGCACCACCAGCATCGCGGCCATCAGCAAGATATTGTTGCCAAGCAGGAACGACTCGCGCGACCACAGCGTATGTTCCACCCGCGCGCGCACCCGGCCGCCCTTCAGGGCGTACAGCAGCAGCGATCCGCCGATGGCGACAATCAGCAGTACCAGAATAAACAGCCCGCGCGACGGATCCGAGGCGAAGGCATGCACCGAAACCAGCACCCCGGAGCGCACCAGAAAGGTGCCCAGCAGGCACAGGGAGAAGGCGGCGATGGCCAGCAGCACCGTCCAGGCGCGGAAGCTGCCGCGCTTCTCGGTCACCGCCAGGGAGTGCAGCAGCGCGGTCCCCACCAGCCACGGCATAAACGAGGCGTTTTCCACCGGGTCCCAGAACCACCAGCCGCCCCAGCCCAGTTCGTAGTAGGCCCACGCCGAGCCCAGCACGATGCCGAGGGTGAGGAACATCCATGCCGCCTGGGTCCAGGGACGCGACCAGCGCGCCCAGGCAGTATCCAGCCGCCCCGCCAGCAGCGAGGCGATGGCGAAGGCGAAAGCCACCGAGAAGCCGACGTAACCCATATAGAGGATCGGCGGATGGAAAATCATGCCGATATCCTGCAACAGCGGATTGAGGTCGCGGCCATCAATGGGGTACTGCGGCAGGCCGCGGCTGAACGGGTTGGAGGTAAAGAGGATAAACAGCAGGAACCCAAAGGCGATCATCCCCATCACCGCCAGCACCCGGGCGACGGCGTCGAGCGGCATTCGGCGGCTGAAGATGGCGACGGCGAAGGTCCAGACGCTGAGCAGCAGGACCCACAGCAGCAGCGAGCCCTCGTGCGCCCCCCAGGTCGCCGCCACCCGATACCACACCGGCAGCGCGCTGTTGGAGTTTTCCGCCACGTAGCGGACGGTAAAGTCATTGACCACGAAGGCGTGCACCAGCAGCAGGAAGGCGCCGCCGATACAGGCGAACAGCCCACAGGCCAGCGGCCGGGCCAGAGCCATCAGCCGCCGGTCCTGCCGCGCCGCGCCCCACAGGGGATAGACGCTCAGGAGCAGCGCCAGCCCCGCCGTCAGACACAATAAAAAGTTGCCCAGCTCCGGCATCATGGCTGCGCCCCCGTTTTCTCCGGCGTCATGGCGTTTTTCACCTCCGGCGGCGTGTAATTTTCATCATGTTTGGCCAGCACCTGCTGGGCGGTAATATGCCGCTCGCCGTCCAGTACGCCCTGGGCCACCACACCCTGCCCTTCACGAAACAGGTCCGGCAGAATGCCCTTATAGCTGACGTCCACCACCCCGCGGGCGTCATACAGCTTAAAGCGCACGTCGAGGGTTTGCGGGTCGCGCTGCAGGGAGCCCGGCTGAACGTAGCCTCCCACCCGCAGCCGCTGCCCGGTATGGGGCAGCGCCCGGGTTTCCGTTTTGCCGTAGATAATTTCCCCCGGGGTGTAGAACAGATCGATATTGCTGCTCAGGGCGTACAGCGTCAGGCTGACGGTCAGCCCGAGGCCGGCGAGCACCGCCAGCACGATATACAGCCGGGTTTTACGACGCGCTTGCATCCGCGGCCTCCTTGTCATGTTCGCGGGCGGCAGCGATCCGCCGCTCGCGCGCCTGCTGGCGTCGTACCTCATGGAACAGCGCCCGCCGCGCCCACAGAGTGTGCACCGTCAGCAAGCCAAAGGCGGCGACCGCCACGGCCACCGCCAGCCAGACGTACACGGCATAGCCGCCCATATTCAGGAAGGCGGCGAAAGACGAAAAGGCGGGGCTCATCGGGCAGCTCCTTTATTCACCAGCGCCACCACCCACGGTCGACGGCGCTCCAGTTGCAGGATCAGGTTGCGCAGGCGCATCAGGGTCAGCGTGACCGACAGCGCGAGGAAAGCAAAGATACAGATCCGCAGCGGCAGACGCATGCTTGGGTCAATGGTTTGCTGCAGGTTGGTCGAGCCCTGGTGCAGGGTGTTCCACCAGTAGACCGAGTAATGAATGATGGGCAGATTGACCACCCCGACCAGGACGAGGATCCCCGCCGCGCGCCCGGCCAGTCGCCGGTCGTCAAAGGCGTGCCACAGGGCGATGACCCCGGCGTAAAGAAACAGCAGCACCAGCTCTGAGGTCAGCCGGGCGTCCCAGATCCACCAGGTCCCCCACATCGGCTTGCCCCATGCCGCGCCGCTGACCAGCGCCACCAGGGTGCAGACCGCCCCCACCGGCGCCAGGGCGGCGATCGCCAGGTCGGCCATTTTGATCTGCCAGACCACCCCGACGAAGGCCGCGACGGCCATCGCCAGGTACAGCCCCATCGACCACATCGCCGCCGGGACGTGAAGGTACATGATCCGGTAGCTTTCCCCCTGCTGATAGTCCGCGGGGGCGAAGCCAAAACCCCACCCCAGCCCAATGACCAACAACAGCGCGCTCAACGCCGCCAGCCAGGGGATCCAGCACCCGCACAGGCGGTACAGCCGCTCGGGGATCGCCAGTTGATGTAACGCTTTCCACATAGACGCTTACTCACACGGTTATGATGGCCGCGCCCGCAGGCGCAGCGAATTATTGCACGGTCAGCCGCAGCGCGGCGGCGGTGGCGAACGGACACAGGGTGGCGCTGGCGGTTAAAAACGCCGCCAGCATCGCCAGATAGCCGCTGACCGGTAGCCCGGCGGCGGCGGCCTGGCAGGCCGCGGTGGCGAAAATCAGCAGCGGCACCGCCAGCGGCAGCACCAGCAGGCTCAGCAGGACGCCGCCGCGCTTCAGGCCGACCGTCAGGCCAACCCCCACCGCGCCGAGAAAACTGAGCGTCGGGGTGCCGAGCAGCAAGGTCAGCGCCAGCACGCCGACATCGTGCAGACTCATCCCCAGCAGCAGCGCCGCCAGCGGAGAGACGATCAGCAGCGGCAGGCCGCTCATCATCCAGTGGGCGACCACCTTCACCAGCACCACCGCCGCCAGCGGCGTCGGCAGGAGCAACAGCTGCTCCAGAGAACCGTCCTGCCAGTCGTCGCGAAACAACCGATCCATCACCAGCAGCGCCGCCAGCAGCGCGGCGACCCACACCACGCCCGGCGCAATCTGCGCCAGCAGCTGCGGCGCGGCGCCGACGCCGAACGGAAACAGGGTGATGACGATCAGAAAGAACCAGAGCGGATTGAGGATCTCCGCCCCGCTGCGCCACGCCAGGCGCAGTTCCCGGGCCAACAGCGCCCGCATCATTGCCCGCCTCCCGCGTCGCCGCCGAGGCGCAAGGTGCGCAACGGGCAGCCCAGCGGCCGCAGCGGCTGATGGGTGGTGAGGATCGCGCTTCCCCCCTGCCGGGCGTGCTGCTCCAGGCGGCGGGTCAGGGTTTCCATCGCCGTGGCGTCGAGCGCGGTGAACGGCTCATCGAGGATCCACAGCGGCGCGTCGGTTAACCACAGGCGGGTCAGCGCCACCCGGCGCTGCTGACCGGCGGAGAGCTGGCTTAAGGGGAGATCTTCATAGCCCGCCAGGCCGACGGCGGCGAGGGCGCTTTCCCGCTGCTGAAGGCGGCTGGCCGGAAAGAAGAAACGCAGATTTTCATCGGCGGTCAGCGCCGCGTTGACGCCGGGTTTATGGCCCAGCCACAGCAGCTGACGGTGAAATGACTCCCGGACCTTCGCCAGCGGCTGGCCCTGCCAGCTCACCACCCCGCTTTCCGGGCGCGCCAGGCCGCAGAGGATCCGCAGCAGCGAGGTTTTCCCCGCGCCGTTATCACCGGCAACCTGCAGCAGCTCGCCGGCAGCGAGGGACAGCGTCAGCGCCGCAAACAGCGGTCGATCGTCAACGATGCAGGTCAGTCGCTCTGCATGCAGCATGAAGGCAAACTCCTTGATTCAGACAGTATTTTACGTCTTCGCTAAGTATGGGTTGCGCCGCGCGGGCGACGCAACCCTGACGGTTACTGTCCGGCCCCCGGCAGCTTCGAGATATCGGCGTTGCCTAACGCCTTCTCATCGTGCGCCGCGGTCTCCTTACGCACCTTCGCCACATCGCTGGCGCTGACCGCCGGCGCATTGTTGCCCCAGCTGGTGCGGATGAAATTGACCACATCCGCCACCTGCTGGTCGTCCAGACGCCAGCCGAACGACGGCATGGTCAGGTTGGAGACCGCCTCTTTCACCGCCGGCGTGGTGCTTCCGGTCAGAACGATGTGTATCAGCGAGGTGGCATCTTCCGTCTGCACCACCGGGTTGCCCTTCAGCGACGGGAAGGCGCGTTGGTAGCCCACGCCGTCGGTGCGGTGGCAGGCGGCGCAGTTATCAACGTACAGCGCGGCGCCGGTTTTGCTGTCATTACCCTTCCACAGATCTTTCGCCACGCTGTCTTCCACCGGGGCTGGGGTCTGTTTGCCGCCACGCGGCGGGAGCGACTTCAGATAGCGGGCGATGGCGGTAATGTCGTCATCAGAGAGATACTGCAGACTGTGCTCCACCACATCCCTCATGCCGCCGAAGACCACCGATTTATCGTTGCGTCCGGTTTTCAGGAACTCGGCCAGTTCGGCTTCGCTCCAGGTTCCCAGACCGTCGCGGTTTTCACCGCGCAGGCTGGAGGCGACCCAGCCGTCAATCGGCGCATTGCTGCCCGCCAGGTAATCATCGCCTTCGCTTTCGCTGAGCGCTTTTTCCTGCATCGTCAGACTGCGCGGGGTATGGCAGGCGCCGCAGTGGCCCAGGCCTTCCACCAGATAGCGGCCGCGCTCCAGCACCGGGTCAACCTGCGGGTTGGCGACAAAGTCGCTCGGCGTCGGGGCGAAGATGCCGCGCCAGAACGCCAGCGGCCAGCGCATCGACAGCGGCCACGGGATGTCGGTGTCCTTGTTGGCAGCATTCACCGGTTCCACGCCATGCATAAAGTAGGCGTACATGGCGCGCATGTCCGCTTCACTGATCCGCGCGAACGAAGGATACGGCATCGCCGGATAGAGCGTGGAACCGTCTTTCCGCACGCCCTTGCGCACCGCGTCGTCGAACTCTTCGAAGGTGTACCCGCCGATGCCGTGTTCTTTATCCGGCGTGATATTGGTGGAGTAGATGGTGCCGATCGGCGTCTCCATCGGCAGACCGCCGGCGAAAGGTTTGCCCGCTTTGCCGTTGGTGTGGCAGGCGACACAGTCCCCCGCCCGCGCCAGATACTCCCCCTGCTTAATCAGATTGCTGTCCGCAGGCGCCTCTTCGGCAAAAGCCGCGCAGCTCAATGCCCCAAGCACCAGGGCCGATAACCATTGCATTTTCATCATCTGCCTTCCTTTATGCCTGCACCAGGGGTCCCGGATTTTTCAGATACTGCTCGCGGATCGCCTTCGCTGACCAGTAGGCCAGCGCGGCCACCGTGCCGGTTGGGTTGTAGCCCAGCCCCTGCGGGAACGCGGAGGCGCCGATGACGAAGACGTTATGCACGTCCCAGCTTTGCAGATAACGGTTCACGGCGCTGGTTTTCGGATCTTCCCCCATCACCGCCCCACCGTTCATATGGGTGGTCTGGTAGCTGGTGGTATCAAAGTGGCTGTTGGCGTTTTTCGGGCTGCCGAGGATATATTTCGGCTTCATCGCTTTGGCGATCGGCGCCATCTTATCGAACATAAACTGCGCCATCTTGATATCGTTTTCCTGCCAGTCAAAGGTCATGCGCAGCAGCGGCTGGCCAAAGACGTTTTTGTAGTTTGGATCAAGATCGAGGTAGTTCTGGCGATAGGACTGGTGCGCGCCGTGGGCATCCATCGACAGGTGATGGGTGTAGGTATCGGCTACCGCCGCTTTCCATTTGCTGCCCCACGCCGGGGTGCCTGGCGGAACCGGAAAACCGGAGATGGGCTTGGTCCCGGCCTGGTTGACCCAGAATGGAGAACCACCGACAAAGCCGGCCGCGCCGTGGTCGAAGTTGTCGGCGTTGAAGTCGTCGACCCCGACGCCGTTGCCGCCCGCGCCGATAAACGGGTTGGTATAGGTGTCTTTGTCGAAAATGGCCTTGATGGTGGTCATGTTCTGGTAGGCGAAGTTACGCCCTACCACCCCTTCGCCGGTCTCCGGATTGTACGGTTTGCCGATCCCGGAGAGCAGCATCAGGTGCACGTTGTGGAACTGGAAGGCGCCGATAATCACCAGGTCCGCCGGTTGTTCCATTTCGCGCCCCTGGCCGTCGACGTAGGTCACGCCGGTGGCACGGGATTTGTCGTCGGTCAGGTTGACCTTCAGCACGTTGGCGTTGGTCCGCAGCTCAAAGCGTTTTTCCTGGCGCAGCGCCGGCAGGATGTTCACGTTCGGCGAGGCTTTGGAGTACATATAGCAGGCGTAGCCGCTGCAGAAACCGCAGAAGTTGCACGGGCCCATCTGCGCGCCGTAGGGGTTGGTATAGGAGTCGGAAGTGTTGGCCGACGGCAGGTTATAGGGGTGATACCCCACTTCCAGGGCCGCTTTTTCAAACAGCTGCGCCGACCAGGTGTTTTTCTGCGCCGGCAGCGGGAAGTCGTCCGAGCGGTCCGGGGCGAAGGCGTTGCCGCCGCGGCCTTTGCCGACGACCTTGCCTTTGATCGACCAGGCAGTCCCGGAAGTGCCGAACACTTTTTCCGCTTTATCGAAGAACGGCTCCAGTTCGTCGTAGGTGACGCCGAAATCCTGGATGATCATATCCTGGGGAATGAAGTTTTTGCCGTAGCGTTCTTCATAGTGGCTGCGCATCCGCAGTTCGATGGGATCGACGCGAAAATGCACGCCGGACCAGTGCAGCCCGGCACCGCCCACGCCGGTACCCGGCAGGAAGGCCGCCAGCTGCCGATACGGCACCGCCTGCTGGCTGGTGTTATGCCGGATGGTGACGGTGCTTTTCGACAGATCCTGGAACAGCTTGCGGCGGATGTTGTAGGTCAGCTCATCAATCACCTGCGGATAGGCGCCGTCCGGCCAGGTATCGCGCATCGGGCCGCGCTCCAGCGCGACGACGTTGAGCCCGGCTTCGGTCAGCTCTTTGGCCATGATCGCCCCAACCCAGCCGAAGCCGACGATCGCGACATCGGTTTTTTTCAATACGGTGGCCATGATTACGCCCTCTCCCCATTAATTGATACCGGTGGGAAGGGATAGCGTTCGCTTCGTTCAACCCAGTCCATAAAGTCGGCGCGCGCGCCGGGAAAATTAATCAGCGTCCAGCCGACCATGCCTTTATTGCCGCCATGGATCGGGTCGCTGAAGAAGCCTTCGCGGGTGTTTTGCAGCAGATAGGAGAAGAACAGCGAGGCCGGGAGCTGTTTGAACTCGGCTTTGCCGGATTCCCACAGGCCGAGCGCCTCGTCCTGCTGCTCGCTGCTCAGTTCAGCGAAGGTTTTGTGATACTTGTCCTGACACCAGACCTCAGCGTCGGCGATCCCGAGGTTATAGATCTGTTTGGGCACCAGCGGCAGCTGATAGCCCATCTCTTTCGGTACGTCGGGGTTGAAGGGACCCTGCATGTACCAGATGGAGCCGGTGGCGTAAGGGGTATTGAGCTGGCGGTCAATAAACTCCGGCACCCCGGCCTCTTTGGCGCCAGGACCGAGTTCATCCGCCGGGATTAAGCGAGCGACGGCGGCGTTGATAAACACCCACTCACGATCGTTGAAGAACTGCGGCTTCCAGTCGCTGGCCGCCACGGTGTTCCCGGAAGCGGGCTCAGACGCGGGGGCCGCCTGCGCGGTCGCGCTGGTGGCCACGCCAATGGCCCCTGCTCCCGCGCCGCCGATCACCACCGTCGGGATCAGCGCCATCGATTTCACCAGGAAATCACGCCTGGAATTGTTGGTTTTCTCGCTCGACATCATCACATTCCTGTCATTGAAAATTACTGTTTTTGTCGCTGACAAACCCAGTGAATGTCGTGCTGGAACCGATACCATTACGCTTCGCAACCACTTAACGTCTGGCCCGGCCCGGCAAGTCGGATAAAACATCGCCAGTGGCGATATCATTTATAGGGTTATCGTTTGGATAGTAGACGATTCTCAACGAAACGCGGGAAATCGGAGAGAAATTCACCGGAATGTCATCGTGAGAAGGGTGCTGCCATAAACCTTGAGGCGGCAAACCAGCGGCATTCACACCGCGCTGAGCTTACCCATGCGCCATAAAAGAGTGACTTGTATCACAAATGTTATTTTTTGTTTATGGTACATGGCAGATTAAACGTCTGTAAATACTCGTTTTAGGAATAATTAAACAATTTGAGCTGTTAAAAAAGTTACTAACCGTTGTTAATTATTTCCCATCTATTTCTTGGCTGAACTGTTCAGCTGGCCATATCCCGTCCACAGGAGAAGAGAAGATATGTTCGATCATGTGAAATTCGGCGCTAGCGACTATGCCGCCAGCAAAGCGTTCTTTTTACAGGCCCTGGCCCCGCTTGGCGTAACGCTGGTCGGCGAAGGCGAGCCGAGCTACGGCGCAGAGCTGGCCGGCAGCGGCGATGTCTCTCTATGCCTCTATCAAAGTGCGGAAAAACCGACGCCGCTGCATATCGCCTTTCGCGCCGACAGCCGCGAGCAGGTTGATGCCTTCTGGCAGGCGGCGCTGGCTGCCGGAGGAAAGGACAACGGCGCGCCGGGGTTACGGCCAAACTACCACGCCAGTTACTACGCCGCCTTTGTGATTGCGCCAGACGGGCACAATATTGAAGCCGTGTGCCATCTGGCGGGGTAAGCTGAGCGGAAAAAAATTCCCACGTCCGTGGGAAACGCTGAAGGTATGGATGTGTCGGATTCAGCTGACCGGCTCAATGAGGGCGGACAACAGTCCGTTGAAGTGGGTATGTGACTCAATGACATAATCCGAGGAGACTTTATCGCGGATTTCGAAACGGTCATCTGTGAAGCTGTAGACAATCACGGACATGCCCTCTTCACCAATCACTACTTTGTCATTGAGGTTCGGATCGACATAGATTTCGTTAATACGCGTCTCAAAGTTTCGAACAAAGATATTCGACCATGCAGGTTCACCGTTCTCTGCCTGCACCAGGCTGTACAATGTCATGCCATTGTACTCACCCCCATCCATAATATTGAACATATCCGCGTAGTCCGGCCGACTAATCAACAGTCGTTGAATATCCTCATAGACCCTTCTTTTCTTGTCCTCCCATTCAGCAGGCGCGACTTTGTGCATTAAATCTGCCATGACGTCTGGGTCTACAGGGTCGGCTACGGGATAATTACCTTCAACCATCAGAGACTTCAGGTTACCAATCGTGAAATAGCGCTTTAGCTGGGCGGGGAATAAAACTGGCATTGCGATTGTTTTTCCTTTCTCGTCGCAAAACTCGACCAGATAGCCAGTTGTTGGCGCATTAAAAACCATAACAATCGTACCAAGCGTTCCTTTTACCAGCCCTTCATTCGGTAAATCCTCACCTAAAACCACAACGTCTAATTCGGCTCTTTTCATTTTAATTTCCTTATCAAACGAAAACAGGCCCCACACGTGTGGGGAAGACCCGAACAGGGAACCGGAGAGTTTTTCTTTTTTAGACACACCCCCACACACGTGGGGAAGACAGTCCATATACTCTGACAAAACCATGCTTAACAGAAACACCCCCACGCATGTGGGGAAGACGTCACGTATATGCGCCTGCTAGATGATGCTGAAGCCCCCCCCCCACGCATGTGGGGAAGACACCAGCATATTGAGTTTAGCGGCGTATTAAAACACCAGATTTACGATAGTTGCACTCCGCAGGCTTTCCGCATCAGTATCAACATTTATCAAACGAAAAAGTATGTCCCCATATCACCACCGTCGACTTGCTGCTGACCAGGACCGATATACCCTACTGGCCTGTCCGCCCCGCAGCCAGGCGCAAAACGCTTTTGTCATACCCAGAACGTAGCGCGACGTACTGATGCTTGCCTTCCGTGGCTTCGCGTAGTTACTTCTGCGGAAAAATCCACACATCCTCCGCCGGGAGCGTCAGATGGCAGTGTTCGGCATCGCGCAGCGCCGTTCCGTAGGCGCGCAGCGGAAAGTCGTCGCCTTCGGTACGGAACAGGTACTCCCAGCGGTCGCCGAGGTACATGCTGGTCAGCAGCGGTAGCTGGAGGCTATTATCCTGCGCTGCGCCGTCGAGACGCAGGCGCTCGACGCGGATCACCGCCGTCGCCGGTTGGCCGACGCTGACCCCCTCGCCCGCTCGTCCCCACAGCGTCCAGCTGGCGCCTTCAACCCTCGCACGACCGTTTTCCAGCGCCGTCACCTTACCGTGCAGGCGGTTATTGCTGCCCATAAACTCGGCGGCGAACAGCGTCGCCGGGCTGCCGTACATCTCCTGCGGCGTCCCCTGCTGCTCAATGACGCCATTGTTCAGCAGCAGAATACGATCGGAGATGGCCATTGCTTCATTTTGATCGTGGGTGACCATCAGCGCCGACAGGCCCAGCTTGATGATCAGCTCGCGCAGAAACACCCGCGCCTCTTCGCGCAGCTTGGCGTCAAGGTTGGAGAGCGGTTCATCAAGCAGGATCACCGGCGGGTTGTAGACCAGCGCCCGGCCGATGGCCACCCGCTGCTGCTGACCACCGGAGAGCTGGTGCGGATGGCGGTTGCCGAGATGCCCCAGCCCCAGTTGATCCAGCACGCGTTGCACCCGCTCTTTTATCTCCCCGGCGGCGACTTTACGCAGCTTCAGCGGATAGGCCACGTTGTCGAACACCGTTTTGTGCGGCCACAGGGCATAGGACTGAAAGACCAGGCCCAGGTTACGCTCTTCGGCCGGGATTTCGCTGCGCGGCGTGCCGTCGTACACCGTGCGGTTGCCAATGGCGATCCGCCCGCTCGTCGGCTTCTCCAGCCCGGCCACCGCCCGCAGTAGCGTGGTTTTGCCGCTTCCCGAAGGCCCCAGCAGCGATACTACCTCCCCCCGGCCAAGCGTCATGGACACCCCCTTCAGCACCGGGTTGTCGCCATAGGTGAGATGCAGATTTTCTACCGATAACTCAATCATGTAATTTCACTCCAAAGCGCAGGGCGATGCCAAGGCCAATCACCACCAGCAGAATATTGATAAAGGAGAGCGCCGCGACGATATCAATGGCCCCCGCCGCCCACAGCGACACCAGCATCGAGCCGATGGTTTCCGTACCCGGCGACAGCAGATAGACGCCGGTGGAATACTCGCGCTCAAAGATAAGGAACATCAACAGCCACGAGCCAATCAGCCCATAGCGCGACAGCGGGACGGTGACGTGGCGGGTGATCTGCCCCCGTGAGGCACCAGTGCTGCGCGCCGCCTCCTCCAGCTCCGGGCCCACCTGCAGCAGCGTCGAAGAGATGAGCCGCAGACCGTAGGCCATCCACACCACGGTGTAGGCCAGCCAGACGCTGAAGATGGTGTTGCGCAGGGCGCGCAGCTGCACGATAACGTGTTCGCGCAGCCAGTCGGCCACCGGCAGCGCTGAGAGCCAGCCGTGCTTCAGCGACTGATCGAGCCACATCGGCACAAACAGGAACACCCACAGGAAGGCCAGACCGGCCAGCAGCCCCGGCACCGCGCGCGGGACCAGCACGCTGTAGTCGAGAAAGCGGGTGACGTTGTCCGCTTTGCGGTGCATGGCGATGCCGACAAACAGATAGCAGACCACCGCCAGCGCGCCGCCGACGATGCCGATAGCCATCGAGTTGACGATCGCCCGCAGCAGGTTGGGCTGCTGCCAGATATTGTGGAACGTCGCCAGCGACAGCTCATCCCACAGCGACACGCCGACGCCCCAGTTGGAAATAAAGGCGCGCAGCGCCACGCCGAGCAGTGGTACGCCGATGGTCACCGTCAGCCAGGCCACTACCACCGCCCCGGCCACCCAGCGCCATTTGCCCAGCGGCAGCGCCCGCGCCTGCGACGCCTTGCCCTTCATGGTGACAAAGCGGTTGGCGGTGCGCATCAGCCGACGCTGGAGCATCACCAGCGGGATGGTGATGCAGATCAGCACCACCGCCACCGCCGCCATCAGATGGTAGGAGGGGGTGCCGAGCTTGTTGGTCAGCTTATAGAGATAGGTCGCCAGCACCATGTTGCCCTCAGGGTCGCCCAGCACCAGCATCAGACCGAAAACTTCCAGACCGAGGAAGAAGAGCAGCACGCAGGCGTAAAGAATGGATGGCCGCACCATCGGCAGACTCACCGAGGTCATCACCTGCAGCGGTGTGGCGCCGACGGTGCGCGCCGCCTCTTCCACGTCCGAACCGACGCTGCGCAGCGCCGAGGAGATATAGAGATAGGCGTGCGGAACGTGGGTTAACCCGGCGATGACCACAATGCTGAACATCGAGTAGATATTCCACGGTACAAAGCCGATCAGCTGCTGCGCCCACTGGGAAAAGAAGCCTACCGGCCCGGCGGCCACCACGTAGCCAAAGCCCAGCACCATCGGCGAGACGAAGATCGGCACCAGGATCAGCGGCTCAATGATCCGCCGGCCGGGTAAATCGGTGCGCACCATCAGAAACGCCAAAATACCGCCCAGCGGAATGGCAATAATCACCAGGCCAAAGGCCAGAATAAAACCTGACCTTAATGCCAGATAAAAATCCGGGTCGGTAAAAATAAAGGCGAACGCTTCCAGACTCCACGATTTGGAGCGGGAAAAGAATGGCGCGGAGAGAAAACTCTGCACCACAATAAATAACAGTGGGACATAAATCACCAGCGCCGTGATGCACACCACCACGCCGCGCGGCAGCCCCTGCCACTTTCTGCGTAATACATTCATGGTTCATCCCTTTGGTCAGGAGAAAAAACCCGCCGGGTGTGGAATTGGGGCATCAACGATGCCCCTGGGGAGGATTATTTCGCGGCGGCGCTGCGCCATTGTTTAATAAACTGCAGACGTTTTTGCGGCTGTAAATAATCCAGCAGCGTTTCGTTGACCGGGATTGGTTTTAACGCTTTACCCAGCAGAGTAGTCATGCCGTCGATATCATTTTTACCTTCAATATCGCGACGAATAGAGGGAATATCCGCCTGGCTGGCGAGGATCTGCTGGCCTTTTTCCGACAAGACATAATCCAGCCACAATTTCGCTGCATTGGGATGTTCGCTCTCCTGGCTAATAAACGAGACGCGGGAGAGCACCAGCACGTAATCTTTCGGATAGGCGATGCCTAAAGAGGGATCGTTTTTCGCCCGAGCTTCGGCATAGGAGCCAAGAATGTTATAGCCGATCAGGTTTTCTCCAGAGGAGACGCGCTCCATCATCGTGCCGGTAGAAGACTGCACTGTCAGACCGCCTTTAGCGATATTCGCCAGGTCGGCAAAATAGTTCGCGTCGGCCTGGCTGTCCTGCACCGCCAGCATAAAGCCGAGGCCCGATTTTTCGATGTCGTAGGTGGTGACTTTGCCTTTAAATTTATCAGCCTGGCTGGCGATCAGTTTTGCCAGCGCGGTATGCGAATCCGGAACCTCATTCTGCGGGATCAGCCTTTTGTTATAAATAAACACCACCGGCTCGTAGGTGGTGCCATAGGCTTTCTGCTGCCAGACCGCCCAGTCGGGTAATTGCTTCACCTCCGGCGAGGCATATTGTTCGGCGTATTCGGTAGCTAATTTCAGCGCGGTATCCATCGACGAGCTCCACACCACGTCCCCGCTGCCGCCCCCGGCGGCCTGCTCGCTGATATAACGGTTATACAGCTCGGTGCTGTTCATGTCGTTATATTCGACTTTGACGCCCGGATATTGCGCTTCAAATCCTTTAATTAACGGTCCGGCCGCTTTGGTATCGGTGGTGGAATAAATAACCACCTTGCCCTCTTTTACGGCGGCATCCACCGTTTTTTGATAATCCGCGGGATAGCCCGCAGGCACCTCCGCCCAGGCGGCACAGGCGAAAACGGCCGTCAGTGAAACCACTAAACCACTTATTTTCTTATACATGACACCAACCTTTAATCATCAATTAATAAACACAAATTTAACATATAGTGGTATCAGCTCCCCTTGCAACGCCGGGGATGGCTTTTTTCTGGCTTTTGTGACACTGACAGAATTTAAAAATGTGGTGTTTATGGCGTTAATTAAAACGCGATCCCGGCCCGGTTTTTTATCGCCTGTCGCCTGACTCAGACGCAGTGACGTTCCGCCGGAAGCCCCCGACCTTGACCTTCTGCGCCGGGCGGCGCAGCATAAAACGGCAAACATAACAAAATAACAACAGACTACAGGAGAGAATCAGTGCCAACAGGACACCGCTTTCTGGCGACGGATCTGCATCAGTTTGTCGTCTCACTGTTTACCCATCTCGGCAGTACCTCAGGAGAAGCCACCCTCGTCGCAGACCATCTGATCGCCGCCAATCTTGCCGGGCATGACTCCCACGGCGTCGGGATGATCCCAAGCTACGTGAAATCCCACGCCGGTGGTTTTCTGCAGCTCAACCGCCACGCCACGGTGACCAAAGACGCCGGCGCCGTGGTCACCCTCGACGGCAACGCCGGCTTCGGCCAGGTGGTCGCCCACGAAGCGATGCAGTTAGGCATTGAAAAGGCGAAGCAGCATGGTATGGCGGCAATCGCCCTGCGCAATGCGCATCACGTCGGGCGCATTGGCTACTGGGCCGAGCAGTGCGCCGCCGCCGGGCTGATCTCCATTCACTTCGTCAGCGTGATTGGCGACCCGATGGTCGCCCCGTTCCGCGGGAAGGACAGCCGCTTCGGCACTAACCCGCTGTGCGTGGTGTTCCCCCGCGAGGGCCATCCGCCGCTGCTGCTGGACTACGCCACCAGCGCCATCGCCTTTGGTAAAACCCGCGTCGCCTGGCATAAAGGCGAAGCCGTGGCCCCCGGCTGCCTGATCGACGCCAAAGGGCTCCCCACCACCGACCCGGCGGTGATGCAGACTTCGCCGCTGGGCGCCCTGCTCACCTTCGCCCAGCACAAAGGCTATGCCCTGGCGACGCTGTGCGAAGTGCTCGGCGGCGCGCTCTCCGGGGGGCAAACCACCCATCAGGAGAGCCTGCAGACCAGCGTCGACGCCATCTTTAACTGCATGACCACGGTGATCCTGCGCCCGGACGCGTTCGATGCCCCGGACAGCCAGGCGCAGACGGAGGCCTTTATCGCATGGTGTAAACAGTCGCCGCACAATGCCGATGCCCCGGTGCTGGCGCCCGGCGAATGGGAGGCCGCCAACCGCGAAGCGCGGCTGGCGCAGGGGATCCCGCTGGATGCCGGCAGCTGGCAGGCTATCTGCGCCGCCGCGCGCGACGTCGGCCTGAGCGAATCGCACTTCGACCGGTGCCGCCCTCTCGCCTAGCCACGTTTACCCCCGCAGAGCGTCTGACGTCGGCGCTCTGCGTCATCGTCATTAGTGACGAGGTCACGTTCCCGTCATCACACCATTTTAATTTTCACATGTAAATCAACAAATTAAATTCTGGCACAAGACCTGCATAGCGCAGCAGGCCTGCGTCTGCATCACGACCAGGCGTTACCGCGATCGTTGCCCGTCGGGCCCGGCGCGACAGCGATCCTCTGTTCACTGTTAACAGGTCTGTTACTGATGAAAAAAATCACGAGCGTGTGCCCCTACTGCGGGGCGGGTTGCAAACTTAAACTGGTTGTCGACAACAATAAAATCATTCGCGCGGAAGCCGCCGACGGCGTCACCAACCAGAACCAGCTGTGTCTGAAAGGCTACTACGGCTGGGATTTTCTTAACGACACGCAGCTCCTGACGCCCCGTCTCAAACAACCGATGATCCGCTACCAGAAAGGCGGCGCCTTCACGCCGGTCAGCTGGCAGGAGGCGATTCGCTATACCGCCAGCAAGCTCAGGGAGATCAAAGAGAAGCATGGCCCGCGCGCCATCATGACCACCGGCTCCTCGCGCGGCACCGGCAACGAAACCAACTATGTGATGCAAAAGTTCGCCCGCGCTGTGCTGAACACCAATAACGTCGACTGCTGCGCCCGCGTCTGCCACGGCCCTTCCGTCGCCGGGCTGCAGCAGGCGCTGGGCAACGGGGCGATGAGCAACTCGATCAGCGACATCGAAAACTCGAAATGCCTGCTGGTCTTTGGCTACAACTGCGCCGACTCCCATCCGATCGTCGCCCGCCGGGTGATCAAAGCCCGGGAAAATGGCGCCAAAATCATCGTCTGCGATCCGCGACGCATTGAAACCGCGCGCATTGCCGACCGTCATCTGCAGCTCAACAACGGCAGCAACATGGCGCTGGTGAATGCCTTCGGCTATGTACTGCTGGAGGAGGAGCTGTACAACAAAGCCTATGTCGAACGCTATACCGAAGGGCTGGATGCTTACCGCGAAGCGGTGAAGGATTATGCCCCGGAAGCGGTGGAAGCGATTGTCGGGGTCAGCGCGCAGGCGATCCGTGAGGCGATGCGCATCTTCGCCTCGGCCCCTTCCGCCACTATTATGTGGGGCATGGGCGTCACCCAGTTTGGCCAGGCGGTGGACGTGGTGCGCGGTCTGGCAAGCCTGGCGCTGCTCACCGGCAACCTGGGGCGGGCGAACGTCGGCGTGGGGCCGGTCCGCGGGCAAAACAATGTGCAGGGCGCCTGCGATATGGGCGTGCTGCCGAACCTGTTCCCGGGTTATCAGGAGGTCACCGACCCCGCCGTGCGGGCCAAATTCGCCGCCGCCTGGGGTGTCGACCCGGCGCTGATGGATGACCAGGTCGGCACCCGCATCACCGAGGTGCCGCATAAAGCGCTGACCGGCGAGATCAAAGCCTACTACATCATGGGCGAAGATCCGCTGCAGACCGAAGCCGACCTCGGCCTGGTGCGCAAAGGCATCGAGGCGCTGGACTTTGTGGTGGTGCAGGACATCTTCATGACCAAAACGGCGGAAATTGCCGATGTCCTGCTGCCGGCCACCTCCTGGGGAGAGCACGGCGGCGTATTCACCTGCGCCGACCGCGGGTTCCAGCGCTTTGAACAGGCGATCCCTCCGGCGGGGAATGTGAAGCGCGACTGGGAGATCATCAGCCTGCTGGCCAGCGAAATGGGTTATCCGATGCACTATGAGAGCAACCAGCAGATCTGGGACGAGATGCGCGAACTCTGCCCGCTGTTCTACGGCGTGACCTGGGAGAAAATGGGCGATATGGGCCATGTCCAGTGGCCGTGCCCGACCCTCGACCACCCCGGCACGCCGTGGCTGTATAAAGACAACCGCTTCGATACCCCATCGGGTAAAGGGCAACTGTTCGCCACCGCCTGGCGCGCGCCAGCGGAGCGCCCGGATGACGAGTGGCCGCTGGTGCTCTGCACCGTGCGGGAGGTGGGGCATTACTCCTGCCGCTCAATGACCGGCAACTGTGCCGCGCTGCAGTCGCTGGCCGACGAGCCGGGACGGGTGCAGATGAATCCGGTGGATGCGCAACGACTGGGGATCGCTGACAAACAGCTGGTGTGGGTCAGCTCCCGGCGCGGGAAGGTGATCACCCGCGCCGACCTCAGCGATCGCATCAATCCGGGGGCGGTCTATATGACCTATCAGTGGTGGGTGGGCGCCTGCAATGAGCTGACCCAGGATAACCTCGACCCGATCTCCAAAACGCCGGAAACCAAATACTGTGCGGTAAAAGTGGAAGCGATAGCCGACCAGCAATGGGCGGAGCGCTACGCCTGGACGGCCTACAGCGATATGAAGGCGCGACTGAAAGCCGCCGCCGACGTCTGACCTCAGGGAGCGCGCGCGCTCCCTCTGCCGCTGCCGGTGGTTACGCCGCCGGCAGCTGTTTCTCTACCAGCGCCACCCACATGGCCACCCCAGGACTAATCAGCGCATCGTTAAAGTCATAGCTGGCGTTATGCAGCGGCTTCGACGGGGTTTCGCCGTCGGTGCCTATCCAGAAATAGGCTCCCGGACAGGCCTCCAGCATGCAGGCAAAATCTTCGGAGGCCATCGACGGCGCCTGGTTCCAGCGCACCGCTTCCGCGCCGAGGGTGGCGACGGCCACCTCGCGCACCTGCTGCGCCTGCAGCGCATGGTTTTTGGTCACTGGATAGCCCGGGAACCAGCTAATCTCACCCTGCACATCGGACACCTGCGGCTGGGTCGCCACATAGCTTTCGATAAGCTCGCGCACGCGGGCGCGAACGCGATTGCTCAGACAGCGGAAGGTACCGCGCAGCACCACGGTGTCCGGCAGGACGTTGATCGCCTCGCCGCCGTTTATCTGGGTGATACTGACCACCGCGGAATCCTGCGGCGACAGGCGGCGGGAAGGAATGGTCTGCAGCGCCATAATCAGCTGCGCCGCCGCGACGATCGGATCGGCCCCGCTCTCCGGCATCGCCGCATGACAGCTCTTTCCGCGCAGGGTGATCTCGAAGGCGTCCAGCGAGGCCATCATCGCGCCATCGCTGAGCGCCACTTCGCCAAGGGGGATCCCCGGCCAGTTATGCAGCGCGTAGATGGCGTCCATCGGGAAGCGTTCGAACAACCCCTCTTCCACCATTTTGCGCGCGCCGCCGAGGTTCTCTTCCGCCGGCTGGAAGACAAAGTGGACGGTGCCGCTGAACTGGCGGGTCTGCGCCAGATGGGCGGCCGCCGCCAGCAGCATCGCGGTGTGACCATCGTGGCCGCAGGCGTGCATCACCCCGGGACGGCGCGAGCGATAGCTGACGCTCCCCAGCTCGGTGATCGGCAGGGCATCCATATCGGCGCGCAGGCCGATGACCGGCCCGGGGCCGTTTTCCAGCGTCGCCACGACGCCGGTGCCGGCCAGCCCGCGGTGTACCTGCAGCCCAAACGAGGCCAGCAGTTCCGCAACGCGGCGCGAGGTTTCCTGCTCCTGATATCCGAGCTCAGGCGCGGCGTGAAATTCACGTCGCCAGCCTGTGGCTTCGGCGATCAGTGACGGCGATACGGCCATGTATTACTCCTTTCCTGCATAGCGTAATGCTGAATAATCGGTCATGCGTCGCGTTTTTTCCCCGTCGCTCACCGGCGTCGGGTCGCTGCCGCTCCCTCCGTTATATCCTGTCGTTAACACGCTGACAACGTCACGAAATGCGGCGGCGGCGCGGCGTACAGCCCTGTCGACGCCCTGCGGTCCTTTTTTGGTAGTGATTTCAACGGTGACAACGGCCAGGCGATTAATTATTATGCAGCTCAGGACGGCAATTTGCCGAAGGATCCACTACTGACCTCTCCGTCATCGGAAATAAAATGTTTAACCCAGACCAGAATCGTCTTGCCCCCACGCTGGCGATGATCATGGCCGCGTCGCTCGTGGGATTTATCACCGGCTATACGGTGCCGTTAATCAGTCTTGAGCTGGCGCAGCAGCAGATCGCGCCGCTGTACGTCGGCCTGCTGGCCGCCCTGCCACCCGCCGGCATGATGATCTCCTCTTTCCTCTCTCCTGCGCTGTGCCGGCGCGTTGAAATGGGCGTGCTGCTGAGCGGCAGTCTGATCCTGCTGGCGCTGGCGACCATCGCCTCTTGCATGACCACCGATATGACGCTGCTTTTGCTGCCGCGCCTGCTGACCGGCCTGGCCTCCGGGGTCATTATCGTGCTGGGCGAAAGCTGGATCACCGGCGGCGCGGCGGGCGGCCAGCGCGCCACCCTCACCGGCATCTACGCCTCGGCCTTTACCGGCTGCCAGCTGGCCGGGCCGTTACTGATCTCCGTCGGCCCCGCCTGGCAGGCCTCGGCGCTGATGGCGATCGTCGCGGTCACCGCCGTCTGCCTGCTGATGCTGCGCCATCTGCCCACTGGCACCCGCGAAAGCCTCGGGGAGCGCGCCAGCTGGCGCAGCCTCGGCGCTTTCCTGCCGGTACTCGCCTCCGGGGTGTTCTGCTTCGCCTTCTTTGACGCCAGCATCCTCGCGCTGCTGCCGCTGTACGGCATGGACAAAGGACTTAATGAAGGAATGGCGGTGCTGCTGGTCACCGTGGTGCTCACCGGGGATGCAATGTTCCAGACCCCGCTCGGCTGGCTGGCCGACCGGGTCGGCATTCGCCGCGTGCATCTGACCTGCGCGGTAGTCTTCAGCCTGTCGCTGCTGGCCCTGCCGCTGATGCTCGGCTCGCGCATTCAGCTGATGGCCATTTGCCTGTTGCTGGGCGCCGCGGCGGGCGCGCTTTATACCCTGTCGCTGGTGCGGGCGGGGAAAACCTTCAATGGGCAGAAGCTGATTATGATTAACGCCCTGTTCGGCTTTTTCTGGTCCGCCGGCAGCGTCGCCGGGCCGGTGGTCAGCGGCATGCTGATCGGCATCACCGGTTACGATGGCCTGATCGTCACCCTGGTGGCCAGCGGCGTGCTGTTCCTGTTGATTCAGTGTCTGTGCAAAAACGAGAAAACCCTGCTTGCCAGTGAGCAGGAAGAGGAGATGGACGAGGCGACGGAGTCCGCACGCTAGTTTTGCGTGGGGCTGGTCTGGCGCCAGCCCGCTCGCCAGCAACCAGGCTGAGGTTTTACGCCATCAAACCTGCTCCAGGAGGACATCATGTTTTCATACATCATGCTTGGAACCAATGACCTGCCACGCGCCATCAAGTTCTATGACCCGTTAATGGCGCTGCTGGGACACGTCAAAGCCGGCCGTAACGAACAGGGGGCGTCCTGGGGCACCTTCAACGGCAATCACACCTGTGGGCTGTGCGTGGGCGTCCCTTTTGACCAGCAGCCTGCCGGGGTGGGTAATGGAACGATGGTGGCGCTTAACGCCCGCTCCGTCGAGCATATTGCGGAACTGCATGCCCTCGCCCTGCAACTCGGCGGACGTGACGAAGGCGGTCCCGGTCACCGGCCGCAGTATGGCGACGGTTTTCACAGCGCCTACGTCCGCGATCCCGACGGCAATAAGCTGGCGTTTGTTTATTATGCGTCTGCAGATTGAACGTTGAGATCTGAGGAGCTTGCGGGCTGCTGGCAGGAGAGGAAATTTGACAATCTCACTTCCTACCAGTAGGTTGTCCCGGCTGAATAGAACCCGCTGTAGATAGCGCACTTTTTCACCGCAATGATTGCTGGAGCGTGAAATGATCGAACGTTCGCCGAAAGCGCGAGAAATTATGGCCAATACGAGACAGCTGCTCACCGTCGGAGGGTATAAAAGTTTTAGCTATGCCGATCTTGCTGAGCGCGTGGGAATTCGTAAAGCCAGTATCCATCATCATTTTCCCAGCAAAGAAGATTTAGTTCATGCTGTTGTACAGGAGTACCGTGCAGAAGCCCGGGCGGGCATGGAGGCCATGGATCAGCAAATACACGATCCGCTGATCAAAGTGAAAGGGTATGCCGATTTCTGGTCAGCATGTATCAAGGATGGTACTTCGTCATTTTGCATCTGTGTCATGCTTGCTGTTGAGCTTCCGACATTACCTGCCGATATTGCCGATGAGGTCACTGGCCATTTCAGCGATCTCTCTGACTGGCTGGCATCGTTACTTAGGGCGGGTGAAACCCAGGGCGTTTTCAAACTCAATGAAACGGCGGAAGTAGAAGCCAGAGCCCTGATGGCTGGTATACATGGTGCCATGCTGGCAGCACGGGCATTCAATAATCCGATGGTGTTTGATCAGATTGCCTGGCCTCTGATAAACAAAATCATAAAAGTCGCCTGACGGTTGCCCGGTGACTTACCGGGCAATACTTGTTGCAAAACGGCCCCTTACCTCTCGCACCTCGATAACGCTCTTATGACCTCACCAGGATTGCATCAAAACATGTTGATCTTTTACCTACCTACTAGTAGGTTTACTAACAAGAAGAAGCTCACGCCGATGCTTCGCTTGTCCAACATGCCAGCTTGAGAGGGTTAAAATGACCGACAGTATTCATCAGGGGAATCAGCAGAACTGGCTCAGACAGTATTATTTTTCCCGCACCATCTTCTCGATATTATGGGCTGTTTCCACATTTATCGCTGCCCGGCATTCTTATTTTTGGGCGTCATTTTTGTTAATTCTTTATCCCGCCTGGGATGCGATAGCGAATTACATTGATGCTATTAGAAACGGCGGATTCGTCCGTAACCGGATGCAGACCGTCAATATTATCGTAAGCGCCGTCACAACGCTGGCGGTGATATTGGCTATTAACAGCAGCATGAATGATGTGATTCGGATATTCGGTTGCTGGGCAATATTATCAGGCCTGCTACAGTTGGGCGCAGCGGTCCAGCGCTGGAAAAACTATCGTGCGCAATGGAGCATGATATTAAGTGGCGCCCAGTCTACGTTAGCCGGTGCTTTTTTTCTCTTTCAGTCCCGAACAACAGAACCACCGTCTATAGACAACATTGTAGGTTATGCGACGTTTGGCGCCTTCTATTTTTGTATTTCAACCGTGTCGCTAACCGTTCGACAAAAAAGAGAAGCACAACAACCAGGCTGAATGCACTTCTCGTTTAGCAAAAATCGTGGACAGAATGAGTTAACACTATGAATATCAAAGTACAGGTAAACAAACAGACGGTAGTGCGTCTGGCGCTGGTCGGCATTATTCCACTGTTCCTTATTTTATTATTCCTGTGGGCTGGTGGATGGCTTACGCCTGAAAGGCTGACGTCGGATAAGCTTGTCACGGTATTACAACAGTCGGGTGGCGTTCATCAAGGCTATCGGCGGAATCATGCTAAAGGCATGTGCGTGCTGGGGAGTTTTATCTCAAACGGGAATGCCAGCACGCTATCGCGCGCCTTACTATTCAGCAAAGGCGAAACCGCGGTAACAGGACGTTTGGCTATTGCAGGAGGTAACCCGGCAGCTCCGGATTATACCGTGCCTGTCAGGAGCATGGCGCTGTCCTTTACACAGGCCAATGGTGAACAGTGGCGAACCGGGATGAACGCCATGCCATTTTTCCCCGTCAGTTCCGTCGAAAGTTTCTATGAACTTCAAACCGCGACGCTGCCGGACGCCAAAACCGGCAAGCCGAATCCGGAAAAAGTAAATGCTTTTGTCATGAGCCATCCGGAAATCAAGCCTTTTTTTGCCTGGGCAAAGCAATACATCCCCTCTTCAAGCTGGGCCAGCGATCGCTTTAACAGCCTGAATGCTTTTCGCCTGATCGATCAGGCGGGCAATGAACATCTGGTACGCTGGAGTATGGTGCCGCACACCAGGTTTGTCCCCATTAGCGATATCGATAAACAGAACAAAGATTTTCTGCAACAGGATCTTCAGCAACGTCTGGAACAGGGCACGCTGGAGTGGGATTTAGTTTTCACGCTGGCTCAGGCGGATGACAAAGGTAACGATTCCACCAAAGCCTGGCCCGCAGACCGGAAAACGATTAATGCCGGAACGTTAGTCTTAAACAAGGCCATCCCTCAACAGCAAGGCCCCTGTAATGACATTAACTACGATCCCTTGATCTTGCCTGATGGCATTGCCGCGTCTGATGACCCGATACTTAACGCACGCTCATCGGCTTATGCCAAATCTTACAATCTACGTACTCATGAACAGGCACAACAAGCAGGAGAGCATTTATGAAACAGGTTGCTTACTTTCATCCGGCTCTGCGCGTCCTTCACTGGCTGATGGCCGCTGCGATCCTCAGTATGTTATTTATCGGAGTGGCGATGGTCTCGACCGTATCCTCCTTGCACAGTCTGTTGGTGTCGATCCACAAGCCTCTGGGGGTGATGATATTGCTTCTGGTTATCGTTCGCTTGTGGGTGCGATTCACCACACCTACTCCCTCTTTGCCCGCCACCATCCCTGCCTGGCAGCGTGGCATTGCCCACCTTTCGCACTGGGTACTCTATCTGATGATGTTGGCCCAACCACTAATAGGTTGGGCCATGCTTTCAGCTGCAGGATATCCCGTCACCCTTGGCTACGGGATCGTCCTGCCCCCCATCATGGGAGTTAATAATGACTGGTATGCGGAACTACGGCCTCTTCACACCTGGGTGGCTCTGGCATTATTCGCGACAGTGATGCTTCACCTGGCGGCGGCGTTGCTACATGCTTTCGTGCTACGTGACGGCGTGTTCAACAGCATGACTGGCATCCGTAAACCATAAGCTCACGTTGCGGCCGTCCCGGGATCCGCAAGCAACACATCGGCAATATCCAGCATGACACGCAGGCGGTCCATATGCCGGAGGTCAGAGTGATAACCCACCCATATATTTTTGGATGGCGGTGGCTCTGGCATGCTGATGGGTTGCAAACCGGTGATGGCATCGCCAAGCGGCCGCGGCAGCACAGCAATCCCCATCCCCCGCTGGCACATCTGTGCCTGTACGGCCCGGCTGGTACTGGTAAACACACGCCGTGACTGAGGGAACCTGTCGAGCAGCCAGGCGACGTCAGAGAAATGGGATTGTGCCGTATTCATCAGAATAAGCCCCACTGCAGCCGGGTCGTGTTGCGCGATCCCGGCCATATCCGGCGTTCCATACAGCGCATAGGGAATGGTCATCAGGCGGCGCTGGACAATATCCGGTTCGGTAAAGGGCACGATGCGAAACGCGATGTCGGCATCACGGCGCGACAGATTAAGCAAGCGGTAACTCGCGATTATCTCCGGTACAATCGCGGGATGGCGGCGCGTCAACTCGCTCAGAACCGGCGCCAGAACGTAGTTAGCAAACCATTCAGCGCAAGATATCCGCAGTATCCCTTCGAGACGTTCGTGATTCCCTGCCAGGCGTCGCTCCATCGCCAGTGCGGAGTTTTCGACCGCCTCTGCCAGCTTCAACACTCTATCACCAGCATCCGTCAGCACCAGCCCTTCCTTTGTCCGGCGAAACAGTGCCTGCTGCGCCTCAGCCTCAAGCGCCTTTATCCGCCGACCCACCGTCGGATGGCTTACGCCAAGGCTACGGGCCGCCTCCCCGAAAGACCCCTTACGCATGACAGCAAGAAACACCCGGACGTCGCCCCATTCCATGCCATTGCCTCGCCGTTCAAAAATGAACATCGAATATACAAAATCGTCAGTTCTAAAACAACTTTGTCGATATCACTATAGCCTCCTCAACCATACCGCTCAGGACGGCAATTCGAGGAAGCTTAGATATGAACAAATTAAAAGACAAAGTGGCCATTGTAACCGGTGGATCCAGTGGGATCGGAGCAGGTATTGCCCGTCAGCTGGCGGCTGACGGCGCGAGGGTCATCGTCAACTACGCGTCAAACAGAAGCAGTGCAGATAAGGTTGTTGCAGATATTGAAGCTGCCGGTGGACGGGCCGTGGCGGTAGCGGCAGATGTCACCAACCCATCAGAGGTCGAGGCGCTGGTTAACTCAACCATTGGCAACTTCGGGCGCCTCGACATTGTAGTGAACAACGCCGGTATCTATCAGTTCGCCAGGATTGAAGATAGTACGGAAGCACTCTATCGCAGGCAGTTTGACATCAATGTTCTCGGCCCGCTGCTGTTGGTTGGCGCCGCCACCCCGCATCTGGGTAAGGGCAGCAGCATAATCAACATCAGTTCGTTCGTCACTCGCGTCGCTATCCCCGAGAGCGCCATCTACAGCGGCACCAAAGGCGCAATTGACGCCATCACCAGCGTACTCTCACGAGAACTCGGCCCACGAGGAATCCGCGTCAACGCGGTCAACCCAGGGCTTATCGAAACGGAAGGTAGCCATATTTCGGGCGCGATGAACTCGGATTTTCAGATATGGAATGAAAAGCAGACGCCGCTTGGACGCATCGGCCAGGTGCAGGATGTTGCTCCAATTGTCTCATTTCTTGCATCAGACGACGCGGGGTGGGTCACCGGCGAGGTGATTCTGGCCTCTGGCGGCATGCGCTGACCCCACCCTCACGACAGCCGTTTCTTACCGAGGACGGCGGCCATTCACTATGGAGTGTACAATGTCGACACCTACCATCATGCAAGCCGAGCCGCGTCGCTGGGCAATGTTTGTCATCCTGCTGGTCGGCGCGTTTTTGCCGCCGCTCGATTTTTTTATAGTCAATGTTGCGCTGCCTGCCATTCAGGGTGAGCTGGGTGCCTCATCCTCCGCTGAACAACTGGTCATTTCATCCTATGCTGCCGTGTACGCGGTCACATTAATTACCGGCGGCCGCCTGGGTGATATATATGGCCGTGGAAAGATGTTCTTTCTTGGGCTGGTCGGTTTTGCTGCCGCATCGCTGCTGTGCGGTTTAGCCTGGTCACCATGGGTACTGATTACCGGACGGGTGTTACAGGGAGCCACGGCCGCGATTATGGCACCCCAGGCGCTGGCTTCCGTACAGGCTATTTTCCCGGAGGCGGAAAAACCGCTAGCACTGAGCCTCTATGGCGCAGTATTTGGCCTGGCGTCGGTTATCGGGCAGGTGTTGGGCGGCATTCTCATTTCAGTGAACCTGTTTCACCTGGGATGGCGAGCTATTTTTCTCGTTAACCTGCCGGTGGCGCTGCTGGTCATTCTCTGTGGTCTGCCGCTGGTAAAAGAGACACGGGCGCAATCTGCTCAGAAACTCGACCCCGTCGGTATGCTGCTGGCAACCGTCATGCTGAGCACGCTGATTGTGCCACTGATTGAAGGCCGTGAGGCGGGATGGCCCTGGTGGACATGGCTGTCATTTTTGGCCTTCCCGTTACTGGTCTCATTGTTATGGCGTTATGAACGTCGCCTTAGCCAGCATGGCGGTTCTCCGCTGCTTGATCCGACGGTGTTACGTGCCCCAGGCCTGGGCCAGGGACTGGCGATCGTTTTGCTGTTTTATTCCATCGGCGCCTTTTTCCTGTTGTTTTCTGTCTATCTCCAGGACGCGCTACATTTAAACGCCCTGAACGCGGGCCTGATTTTTCTGCCTTTTGGCGTCGGCTTTCTTATCGGTCCGTTGCTGACCCCTTTCCTGAGACGTTTTGTCGGAAATTATCTGAGTGCAATAGGGATGGGATGCGAGACTTTCGGGCTAGCAGGCCTTGCAGGGTTGATTGCCAACACGATGACGGGCACGCCTCCGCCCATGCTGCCTCTCGCGCTACTGCTCTTTGTCACCGGTCTTGGCCAGGGACTGGCGATGCCTACGCTGGTGCGGATGGTAACAGGCCGCGTTGCGCCAGAGTTTTCAGGGATGATAGCCGGCGTGACCAGCTCAACGCTCCAGATCAGCACGGCGCTAAGCGTCGCCATTATCGGCGGCATTTTTTACAGCATGTTGGAAAACGGAAGAAGTGGCGCACACATCACGCATGCCTTTATCGTCGCCCTGCTAACGATGGCGGTATGTCTCGCCACGGGCGCCGGGCTAAGTATCCGGCTTATCAGGCGCTCCACCGGTTTATTTTCAACTGAGGCCCGTCTTGCTGGCAGCAAAAGCAACAGGCAGGTGGCTGATTGAATACGCGATGCTCAAACAGCCCCCCTGACCGCAGAGATAGTTTAAGCTTGTTTAACCGTATTTTTGGACATCACCGCTTCGAGCACGCTGTCATTTTTAAGTCATCCATTTGAGAAAAATCATGAAAAAGTCGATAGTTCCTGAAGAGTTTCAACATTATTTTAATGACTGGCACTTCTCCCCCATCATCGAGTCAGATGGCACAGTGTACCTTTCAGGTGTCACCGCCGCGCGTAAAGACAAACCGATTAGTCAACATCCTGAAGAACAATTCCATGATGCTTTTTATAAGCTGGGGGTTTATTTAGAAGCTGCCGGATTAACTTATGAAAACATACTTGAAATGACGACTTTTCATATTGATCTAAAAAAACATATAGACCTTTTTTCTAAAGTGAAAGATAGGTATATAAAAGCGCCATACCCGGCATGGACCGCCATCGGTGTATCAGAGTTCATTCCCGAAAATGCCCTTGTGGAAATGCGGATTGTGGCAAAAATGGAGGTTCAGTAACTCGATAATGGTGATGCATTTCTGATCAGCGCTCAGCGGGCTGGCCTGGCGCCAGCCCGCTCGGTTTACAGCACCTTGCTGAGGAAGGCGGCGGTGCGAGGGTTGGTCGGCGCGCTAAAGATCTGTCCCGGCTTGCCCTCTTCCTGAATCACGCCCTGGTCAATGAAGATCACCCGGTCGGCTACTTCGCGGGCAAAGCCCATTTCGTGGGTCACGATCACCATGGTCATCCCCTCGCTGGCGAGGTTTTTCATCACCTCCAGCACGTCGCCCACCAGCTCAGGATCCAGCGCCGAAGTGGGCTCATCGAACAGCATAATCGACGGCTTCATCGCCAGCGCGCGGGCGATGGCTACCCGCTGCTGCTGGCCGCCGGACAGGCTCGAGGGCCAGGCGTCGCGCTTATCGCTTAAGCCCACCTTCGCCAGCAAGGCGTCCGCCAGGTCGATCGCCTGCTGGCGCGGCATATTGCGCAGATTCATCGGCGCCATAATCAGGTTTTCCAGCACCGTCATGTGCGGGAACAGGTTAAAGCGCTGGAACACCATGCCGACGCTTTCGCGCATCTTGTTGAGGTCGGTGGTCCGGTCGTGGGCGGCAAAGCCGTTAACCACCACCTCGCCTTCGCTGACCGTCTCCAGGGCATTCATGCAGCGCAGGAAGGTACTTTTACCCGAGCCGGACGGGCCGATGATGCACACCACTTCCTGCGGTTTAATATCGCAGCTGATGCCGCGCAGCACGTGGCTGTCGCCGAAGCGCTTATGTAAGTTATTAATGTGAATCACTTTTGCCAAACCTCTTTTCCAGACGGTTAACCAGCTGCGCCAGCAGGAAGGTGATCACCCAATAGACCAGAGAGATAGTCAGGTAGGGTTCCCAGTAGGTGGCGTAGGCGCCGGAGACGGTGCGCGCGGCGTAGGCCAGATCGGCCAGGCCAATCGCCGAAGCCAGCGACGAGTCTTTGACAATGGCGATGGCGTTGTTGCCCAGCGGCGGCAGAATGCGGCGAAACGCCTGCGGCAGGATCACCTTGCGCATGGTTTTCCACCACGGCATGCCCAGCGCGCGGGAGGCCTCCATCTGCCCTTTGTCGATCGACTGGATGCCGGCGCGGAAAATCTCCGACACATAGGCTCCGGCGTTAAGGGTGATCGCCACGATGCAGGAGAGGAACGCCCCGTAGCTCGCGCGCAGCTCGCGGGCAAAGTCGGCGCTCATCAGGCCGCTGGTCACCAGCAGGCCGTCGCGCGGGTTGATAAACAGTGGCACCAGCGCAAAGTGCACCACCATGATCTGCACGAACAGCGGCGTACCGCGGAAGGCGCTGACGTAAAAACGCACCGGAAACTGCACCAGGTAGCGGAGAATATATTTCCACGGCCCGTGCTCGGCCTTCGCCATCCGCCCGAGACCGAGAGTTAACCCCCACAGCGTCCCGAGGATCACGCAGATAATGGTACATTTAATCGTCATCAGGGCGCCGTCCACAAACAGCGGGCCGTACTCCTCGATGATCTCCCAACGGAATCCCGTCATAGTCCTTCCCTAAAAAATACGGCTATCGCCTGGGCGATAGCCGTGGTCACTGAAAAAAGTGGATTATTGCGCTGGCAGCGTCGGCACGTTGTCGTCGAACCAGGTTTTATAGATTTTGGCGTAAGTCCCGTCAGCAACGATCTTTTGCAGCCCGGCGTTGATTTTGCCCAGCAGTTCGCTGTTGCCTTTCGCTACCGCAATACCGAAATACTGACGCTCAAATTTGGCATCCGGCACCAGTTTGAACTGCTTCTCCGGGTGCTGTTTGATGTAGTACTTCACCACCCCGACGTCGCCCACCGCGGCGCTGACACCGTCCTCAAACAGCTCCTGGAGCATCAGCGGGGTATTGTCGAAACGCTTGATCGCGGTGCTGTTTTTACCCAGCACCTCAGAAACCACGATATCGCCGGTGCTGGAGTTCACCACCCCGACCTTCTCGTTTTTCAGGGCCGCCAGCGAATCCACCTTCGAGTCCTGGGCGACGACGATAGACTGCTCGGCCGGGAAGTAAGGCGCGGAGAAATCGACCATCTGTTTGCGTTTATCGGTGATGGTGATCCCGGAGATGATGATGTCGCGGTCGCCGGTGTTCAGCGTGGCGAAGATGCCTTCCCATGGGGTATTGACCAGCTTGACGTCAAAGCCTTCGGCTTTGGCGATGGCTTTGATGATGTCGATGTCGAAACCTTCCAGCTGTTTCTGGCTATTTTCAAATTCAAACGGCCGGTAGGTGCCGCCGGAGCCGACGGTATAGGTTTCCGCAGCCGCCTGTCCGGCTGCCGTCAGCGCGGCCATCATGAAACACGCTTTGAGCAAATTCTTGACCATGATATTTCCTTTTTATGCATTTATTTTGCATAAAAATACACACACTGACTTTTATATGCAACCGGAAACCTTCCCGCTGGTGAATTATCGTATTAACTGCCGCGTTTACCGCCGGATTTACCAATAGCCCGGTGCAGGTCGTTGATTCGCTTCAGGGATTTCACCGTTTTTTGTGGCGTGGTGGAGGCCACCGACAGGACAATCATCTCCAGGCATACCAGCACCGTGCCGTGCAGCGGCATTCTGGTGCTGTCCCCGCCGCGCGGGACGTCAATCACTACCTGCGCCTCCTGGCTGAAGCGCGAGTCCACCGCCTGGGTCAGCAGGATGGTCGGGATACCCAGCCGCTTCGCCTCGCGCAGGGTGGTCATCCCTTCGCGATGGGGGGATTTTTGCCCCATCATGATCAGCACATCACCGCGCTGCAGGCCGATAAGCTGCTCGGCGAGGCTGAAGCCCGTGCGGTTCATCACATACGCCGGCAAGCCAATGCGGCTGAACAGCCGGGCGGTGTACTCGGCGAGGATCCCCGAGGCGCCGATGCCGAAGATCCCTACCTGTCGCGCGTCGCTGAGCAATGCCACCGCCTGAGCCACCGCCGCGCGGTTGTCGGCGCGCGACAGGACCTCGCAGACCCGCTGATGGCCTTCAAGCACAAAATCAATACTGGAGTTGACGTCGCTGGAGAGCGCCGTGACCGTCGAGCGCATCTTTTCCGCCGAGGTGACCGAGGTGCCGAACCAGCGCTCCATGGTCTGCTTAAGTTCGCGCAGCCCGGCGAAGCCAAGCGCCTGGATGGCGCGCACCACCGTGGCGTCGGAGGTCTGGGTCGCCGTGGCGATCTCCATCGCCGTATGCTCCAGCACCACCTCGCGGTTGTCGTTGATATAGCTGACCACGGCCCGCAGCCGGGGGGAAAGCTGGTGCGCCCGGGCGCGATAGCGTTCGCCGAACAGGTCGACTTTGCCCTTCTCTTTTTTTACCGCGCTTTTCATTTGGCCTCCGCCGGGATCGGCCGGCCGGCAATATGCGACTGCACCTGGGCCACCATCAGAGACAGCGCGGCGTAGGAGTTAGAGATCACCTCTTCCCGCGGCAGCAAAATATAGTGCCCGGTGCGGCAGGCACGCAAAAAGTCACACCAGCCGGGCATCACGCCTTCCATCGCCTGCAGCTCATCCTGCGGCTTACCGCCGGTATCCGACCGCCAGGTGGCGAAGACAAAATCGGCATCCAGCTCCGGCAGCTGTTCTGCGCTGACGTCAATTCGCTGGCCGTCGGGGATCCGCTCAATCAGCGGCGGAAAGCGGAACCCGGCATCGCGCAGCACCCGGCCCAGCGCATGATACGAATGATGCACGGTGACCTTGCCGTTGTTCGCCTGGATCACGGAGACGCTGTACTGCGGTGGGTTGACCATCGCTTTCAGCTGTTTGATTTGTTCCTGATAGCGGCGCTCAAGGATCGCCAGCCGCGGCCGGGTGCCGGTCAGCTGCGCCAGCTTGCGGTAAATCTCCGGGGCGCTACCCTGCAGATGGTCGATGCTCACCGTCGGGGCAATCTTCTCCAGCTGCTCTACCGACACGTGGCGGCTGGGCTCGGTGATAATCAGATCCGGCTTTGCGGCGGCTACCGCTTCCAGATCGATATCGGCGGTGCCAATAAAGCGGATATCGCTGTTGTCGAAATCGACACCGGTAAGCTGGGCGCTGGCGCGCAGATAGTGGCTGCCGTCCGGGCGCGTCCGGCCGTGGCTGGCGATCGGCGGCACCCCGAGCTCAATCAGCGGAATGGTAATATCGAGATCGTGCATCGAAACAATGCGTTGCGGATGCAGCGGCACGGTGACCGTGCGGCCTAAATCATCGGTGAAAGTTTGAGTTTGTGGGGCGGCGGCGCTGACGGCCCCCGTCAGCAACAGCAGCAATGAGACGAACCAACGCATAATACCTTCCTGGTTAAAGGGCATCACGGCGACGCCAGAGCAAGACAACAAAGAATGGGCAGCCCACCAGGGCAATAACAATCCCCGCCGGGATCTGCAGCGGCGCAAACGCCAGCCGGCCAAAGGTGTCGGTCACCAGCACCAGCAAGGCGCCAATCAGCGCGCTGCCGCACAGCAGCGATACCTGGCCGCCGCGCAGCACGAAACGCGCCATATGCGGCGCCATCAGGCCCACAAATCCAAGGCTGCCGACGCAGGAGACGCTGGCCGAGGTCAGCAGCACCGGCGCGAAAAAGCGCAGCACCGTCAGCTGCTGCAGACGTACGCCGAGGCCGATGGCGGTCCGGTCGCCCAGCAGCGCCACGTCCGCCGCCCGGGCGGTACAGAACAGGATGACAGCCCCGGGCAGCGCCCAGCAAAAGGCCACCACCAGCAGCGGCCAGGTGGCGGCCTGCAGGCTGCCCGCCAGCCAGATCATCGCCGTCTGCACGTCGCGAACGTCGGCGGTGGTCATAAAGATGCCGACCGCTGCCGCCAGAGTCCAGGAGACGCCGATGCCAATTAAAATAAAGCGCGGCCGCGAGCAGTCGCGCGCCAGCGTCAGGACCAGCAGGGCCACCGCCACGCCGCCGACCATCCCCGCCAGCGGCCGCCAGACCAGGCCTACCGCCGGGAAAAACAGCACCAGCGCCAGCACCACGATGCTGGCCCCCTCTTTGACGCCAATCAGCCCCGGGTCGGCCAGCCCGTTACGGGTGATGCTCTGCATCGCCGCGCCGGCCAGCCCCAGCATGGCCCCGCACAGCAGCGCCATCAGGATCCGCGGCAGGCGGATATCAAACAGAATAAAGCGCGGCTGCTCGCCCAACCGCTGCGGCGTCAGCAGCGTCGACGCGGGCAACGGATAGCTGCCGCGGCTGAGGCTGTACAGCCCGAGCGCCAGCAGCATCAGCATCATGATGGCGGCAACTTTTAGCGCCGCCGGGCGCAGCAGCAGCTGGCGGGAGGCGATAACCAGCGGCCGAAAACCGGCCCGGTGAACGGCGCGCTTCATTTAAAAAACCTCGCGGCGATAAAGATAAACAGCGGCGCCCCCACCAGGGCGGTCATCGCTCCGGTCGCCAGCTCCTGCGGTGCGACCAGCGTCCGGGCGGCGATGTCAGCCAGCACCAGCACCAGCGCCCCCACCGGCGCCGCCAGGGGCAGCGCCAGACGGATATCTTCCGTCACCAGACGGCGCACCACGTGCGGCACCACCAGCCCGACAAAGCCGATCGGCCCGGCCACCGCCACCGCCGCGCCGCACAGCAGCGCAATCGCCAGCAGGCCCAGCAGCCGCGTCTGGACGAGATTAACGCCAAGGCCCAGCGCCACCTTATCTCCCAGCGCCAGCACATTGAGCCGTGGGGCAATGAGCAGCGCGACGCCAAGGCCGCACAGCGCCGGGACCAGCGCCGTCTGCAGCATGCTCCAGTTCAGTCCGGCCAGGTCGCCGGCCAGCCAGGTGCGCATCGCCAGTAGCGTCTGTTCATCGAGAATCAATATCGCCGCCGTCACCGCCGACGCAAACGCTGACAGCGCTACCCCGCACAACGTGATGCGCAGCGGCGTCGCCCCGCCGCGCCCGGCAGAGGCCAGCGCCATCACGCCGCCGAACAGCAGCGCCGCGCCGCAGGCGGCGGTCAGCGGACGCGCGGCGGGGAAAGCGCCGAAAGACAGGCCCAGCGCAGAGGTCGCCACCACCGCCAGCGAGGCGCCGGCGTTAAGGCCGAGAATATGCGGCTCGCCAAGTGGGTTACGGATCACCGTCTGCAGCAGCAGCCCGGCGACGCCGAGCGCCGCGCCGGTCAGCAGCGCTGCCGCCAGCCGCACCAGGCGCAGATCGACGATAATCCGCTGGTCGAAATTGCGCGGATTGTACTCCAGCAGCGCCTGCAGCACCGTCTGCGGGGCGATCCAGCGGGCACCCAAACCAAGATGCACCAGCGAGGCGGCGATAAGCAGCAGCGTTAGCAGCAAGAGCGCCAGTCGGGGGCGGGCATGACGCCGCGCGGCGTACAGAACGGCGGCGCTCATGCGTCAACGGCCTGGCGGGCGCGAAACGGCATAAAGAACGGTTTGCCGGTTTGCGGGTTAATCGACATCTGCACGTCAACGTCAAACACGCGTTTAATCAGCTCAGGGCTACAGACGTCGTTGTCGCTAATCGTGCCGGCGATGCGCCCCTGTTTGAGGAACACCAGCAGATCGGCGTAGTTCACGGCAAAGTTGAGGTCATGGAGTACCGTCACCACCGTGCGGCCATGTTCGCGGGTGAGGGTCTGGAGCAGTTCGAGGATATCGACCTGATAGCGCAGATCGAGCCAGGTGGTCGGCTCATCGAGCAGAATGGTGGCCGTTTGCTGGGCCAGCGCCATGGCGATCCAGCAGCGCTGACGCTGGCCGCCGGAGAGGCTGTCCACCGGCAGATGGGCGAATTCGGCGGTACCGGTTAAGCGCAGCGCCTCCTCCACCGCCAGCTCATCGGCCTCAGACCACTGGCGCATCAGCCCCTGCCACGGGTAGCGCCCGCGCGAGACCAGCTCGAAAACCGTTAACCCTTCCGGGGTCAGCGGCGATTGCGGGAGGATGCCCAGTTGGCGCGAGACGGCCTTCGTCGGCATCTGGTGAATGGCTTGCCCGTCCAGACGCACGCAACCGCCGAGCGGTTTCAGCATTCTGGCGATGGTCGAGAGCAGCGTGGATTTGCCGGAGCCGTTCGCCCCGGCCAGCACCGTCATTTTGCCGGTAGGGATGGTCAGGTTGATGTCGTTAACGATCAGGGTCTGGCCGTATCCGGCCGACAGGGCATCCAGTACGATCCCCTGCTCTGCAGGTTTCACCCGCTGTGGCATAACTCGCTCCTGCGCCGCAGCGTTCCAGGTCATCGCTGGACATTCTGCAGTCAAACAAAAATAAATCTCATTCTCTTTTGATCATGACGGGGATAGATGTAGTAGTCAATACTCGCCACCGTCTTCAGTTTGTCACGATAACTACAGCGAGGTCGTGCTAAATAAAAACCAATAAAATCATCTAATATCAATAAAATAACAACAAAACCCCATATCAAGAAAACGTGATAACCCCGCCATTGACCATCGCCAATTTTTTATCTTACATAACGTTTACTACTACATCTCTTCATGATTGAATGATTCTCAATTACACATCTGAAGGCGCATTCAGACGCTAAACAGAGTGCTTTTATTATTCAGGGCAATGATTTTATTGGCTTAATCTGACCGCAAAGGCAGATTCGTTCACGAGAAACAGATAATGACTCAACCCCATGTCGCCTGCAGAGCGTTGCAAGGGCGCGCGCTTTTTTCGCTTCTTTTTTTAGCCTCACCGGGATTAATGGCCGCCGACAATAGCGCGGCGAAAAGTAACAACGACGCGGAAGAGACCATCACCGTGGTGGCCGACGGCGCGCAGCAGAGCGCCACCAGCGGCTATCAGCCACTCAGCTCCGCCACCGCGACGCTGACCTCGATGCCGCTGCTGGATATTCCGCAGGTGGTCAATACCGTCAGCGATCGGGTACTGGAAGATCAGCACGCCACCTCACTCGACGAGGCGCTATATAACGTCGCTAACGTGGTGCAGACCAACACCCTCGGCGGTACCCAGGACGCCTTTACCCGCCGCGGCTTCGGCGCCAACCGCGACGGCTCGATCATGACCAACGGTCTGCGCACCGTGCTGCCGCGCAGTTTTAACGCCGCCACCGAACGGGTGGAAGTCCTGAAGGGGCCAGCCTCGACGCTGTACGGTATCCTCGACCCCGGCGGGCTGATCAACGTCATCACCAAACGGCCGGAGCGGCAGTTCTCTGGTTCGGTTTCCGCGACGTCTACCAGCTTTGGCGGCGGTACCGGCAGCTTCGACGTCACCGGTCCCATCGAAGGTACAAATCTGGCGTACCGGTTGATTGGGGAATATCAGAATGAGGATTACTGGCGCAATTTTGGTAAAAACAAAAGCAGCTTTATCGCCCCTTCCCTGACCTGGTTTGGTGAACGGGCGACGGTGACCGCGTCCTATTCGCACCGCGACTACAGCGCGCCCTTTGACCGCGGCACTATTTTCGATCTGAATACCGGCCATGCGGTGAACGTCGATCGCAAAACCCGCTTCGATGAAGCGTTTAATATTACCGATGGCTATTCCGATCTCGCTCAGCTCAACGCCGAGTATCGCCTTAACGACGCCTGGACCGCGCGCTTCGACTACAGCTACAGCCAGGATAATTACAACGATAACCAGGCGCGGGTGATGGCCTATGATTCGGCGACCGGCAACCTCACCCGCCGGGTCGACGGTACCCACGGTTCAACGCAGAAGATGCACTCCACCCGCGCTGACCTGCAGGGCAACGTGGTGGTGGGCGGCTTTTATAACGAACTGCTGACCGGCGTCGCCTATGAGAATTACGATCTGCTGCGCACCGATATGCTGCGCTGCAAGAACGTGAAAGGCTTTAACATCTATCATCCGGTCTACGGCACCCTCGACACCTGTAATACCGTCTCCGCATCCGACAGCGATCAGCGTATCCAGCAGGAGAGCTATGCCGCTTACGTGCAGGACGCGCTGTACCTGACTGACAACTGGATCGCCGTCGCTGGCGTGCGCTACCAGTACTACACCCAGTACGCCGGTAAAGGCCGACCGTTTAACGTCAATACCGACAGCCGCGATGAGAAATGGACGCCGAAAGCCGGCCTGGTCTACAAAGTGACGCCGAACGTCTCCCTGTTCGCCAACGTCGCCCAGTCGTTTATGCCGCAGTCGTCGATCGCCAGCTATATCGGCGAGCTGCCGCCGGAAGAGTCCACCTCCTACGAAGTCGGCGCCAAATTCGACCTGTTAAACGGCATTACCGCCAATATCGCGCTGTTTGATATTCATAAGCGTAACGTGCTGTACACCGAGAGCATTGGCGATGAGACGGTGGCCAAAACAGCGGGCAAGGTGCGTTCCCAGGGCGTGGAAGTGGACCTGGCCGGGTCCATCACCGATAACCTCAGCGTGATCGCCAGCTACGGCTACACCGACGCCAAAGTGCTGGAAGATCCGGATTACGCCGGGAAACCGCTGCCAAACGTGCCGAAACATACCGGCTCGCTGTTCCTGACCTATGACATTCATAACGTCTATAACAGCAACACCCTGACCGTCGGCGGCGGCGGTCATGCGGTCAGCAAGCGCTCCGGCACCAACGGCGCGGATTATTATCTGCAGGGCTATGCGGTGGCGGATGTGTTTGCCGCCTATAAGATGAAGCTGCAGTATCCGGTGACGCTGCAGGTGAATGTGAAGAACCTGTTTGATAAGACCTATTACACTTCCTCGATCGGCACCAATAACCTCGGCAACCAGATTGGCGACCCGCGCGAGGTACAGTTCACGGTGAAGATGGATTTTTAAGCCGGACCATGGCGTCGCGCCGGATGTTCATTGCCGGGCGGCGCTGCGCTTGCACCGGCCTACAACAGCATTGGCCTCTGGCCCTTCCTGTCGAGTTCGTAGGCCCGGTAAGGCGCAGCCGCCACCGGGCAAAAATGTGGCGCCTGGTGCCGGATGTTCATTGCCGGGCGGCGCTGCGCTTGCACCGGCCTACGACAGCATTGGCCTCTGGCCCTTCCCCTTCCTGTCGAGTTTGTAGGCCCGGTAAGGCGCAGCCGCCACCGGGCAATGCGTTCAGCTTACCAGTCCTCCTCCTGGCCGAGGATGCGCAATATATCCTGACGATGCTGCAGCAGCTGCGGGTTATCGCGATGACGGGGAAAATCCAGCGGCAGCGCGAACTCGGCGATAATCCGCCCTGGACGCGGCGACATCACCAGCACCCGCTCGCACAGCAGCAGCGCCTCTTCGATATCGTGGGTCACCAGCAGGCTGGTATACCCCTGCTGCTGCCAGAGGGCGATCAGCTCCCGCTGCATGCTAATGCGGGTCAGTGAATCGAGTTTGCCCAACGGCTCGTCGAGCAGCAGCAGGCGCGGCTCGTTCAATAAGGCGCGCGCCAGCGCCGCACGCTGCGCCATCCCCCCGGACAGCTGCCGCGGCCACGCCTCGCTGAAGGCCTGCAGCCCGATGCGGTCAATCAGCGCGTCGGCCTTCTCCTCCAGCCCCTTTTTGCCCTGCGCCTGCGGGCCCAGCAGCACGTTCTGCCGTACCGTCAGCCATGGGTAGAGCGTCGGATCCTGAAACACAAGGATCCGCTCCGGCCCCGGGGCGCCGAGCGCCGCGCCGTCGATCTGCATCTGTCCATTCTGCGGCGCTTCCAGCCCCGCCAGCAGCCGCAGCAGGGTTGATTTACCGCAGCCGGAAGGGCCCAGCAGCGCCACGCTTTCCCCCGGCCGCAGCTGCAGACTGATATTCTCCAGCACCGGTACCGTCTGTTTGCCAAGCGTAAACGCATGATGAAGATGGCTGATGGAGACCGCCGCGCCGCGCGCTTTCGCCGGCGAATCTGGCGTCGCTGTTACCATTGCATTCCTCCTCGCTGCCAGCTCAGCAGCCGGTCACGCAGCATAAATAATCCGCTTATCAGGCCGGAGCATAACAACGCCATCACCAGCAGCGCGGCGTACATATTCGGATAGGCCGCCCAACCCTGGGCCCACTGGAGGTAAAAGCCGATCCCCGACTTCACCCCGACCATTTCGGCGACAATCAGCACCGAAAACGACGCGCCGAGCCCCATAAACAGGCCGACAAAGACGTTCGGTAGCGCGGCGGGGATCGCCACCCGCAGGATCAGGAAACGCTGGCTGGCGCCGAGGGTCCGCGCCACGTCGTACCACGCCTTATCAATGCCCATCACTCCGGACCAGGTCAGCACCGTGACCGGGAACCAGGTGCTCAGCGCGATCAAAAACACGCTGGCGCCGAAGCTCGAGGGAAAAATAAACAGGCACAGCGGCAGCAGCGCGGTGGACGGCACCGGCCCCAGCAGACGTAACACCGGATGAACCCAGTAGCCAATCCGTTGCGACCAGCCAATGGCCAGACCGGTGATGAACCCGCTGCTGGTGCCCAGCAGCACGCCGAGCCCCAGCAGCCCCAGCGAGTGCAGCAGGCTGTCGAGCAGGCGCGGCCAGTCGTCGTGCAGGACTTCGATCAGCGCCTGCGGCGGCGCGAAAAACGGCACCGGCAGCACGGCACTCTTGGCGGTCAGCCCTTCCCAGACAGCAAACAGCACCGGCAACAGCGCCAGCCACTTGCCGGCATGCAGCACACGCGCGCCGCGCGCTCGCCAGTAGCGATAGCTCAGCGCCAGCAGCAGTAATCCGCCGCCGAGGGTGAATTGCGCCAGCGCCCACCCTTCGCTAAACGGCCAGCGCCGCCCGGCATCGGGCCAGGCCAGGGTAAACAGACCGCCCAGCAGCCACAGCGCGGCGGCCAGCAGCCCTTCTCCCCACAGCGGCGCGCGGCCGGTGGAGCGCGCCAGAGCCTGCTCAGGCGAATACGTTGGCATAGATACTCTCCGCGAACTGATGGGGATCGGTACCCGGTTTGATCACCTGCACTCGCTGCAGGTCAACCGCGTACTGCGTCAGCTCTTTCACGAATGCTTCGCCCACCGCGTGATGGCCGTGGCCCTGCCCGTGCAGGATGCCGCTCACCTCCGCTTCACTGGTGTTCAGGGCATGGGCGAGGAAGGATTGCGCCACGCTTTCCGGATGCGCTGCGGCATAGCTGTGCGCCTCAAGGATCGCCTGAGTGAGCGCGGCGGCCGCCGGTTTATGGTCCCGCGCCAGGCTCCCGCTCACCCCCAGCACGCAGCAGCTGAGGTTGGCATAATCCCCGGTCATATTGCTGGCGATCAGCTGATACTTGCCGGTCTCCAGCAGACGATAGCTGAACGGCTCGCTGCCGCTGATGGCGGCGATTTCGCGCTTGTCCAGCGCCACGCTGAGCAGATCCGCCGGGTAGACTTTCCACTGCACGTCGCTGATCGGGTCGATACCGTGGCGCTTAAGCAGAATGGCGAAGAAGTTTTTATCGGGCCCGGCCATGTCGGTGACGCCGATGGTTTGTCCCTTCAGGCTCTCGAGGCCGCCGAACGGCGAGTCTTTGGCCGTCAGCAGATTCAGACAGCCGCCGTGAGTCCCGGCGGTGAGCTTGACGTCAAAGCCCTGCTCCAGCGCCTTCAGCCAGCGCAGCGCCATTCCCACCCCGGCGTCGGCCTTACCGGTGGCGATTGCCTCCAGCAGCACATCGGTGGAGTTGCCGAAGTTAACAAACTCAACGTCGAGGTTATATTTACTGAAAATCTTCTGCTGCTCGGCGACGGCGACCGGCGCGAGGCATACCGCGCTTTTATTGATCGCCAGCTTGATCTTGTAGGGCTGTGGCAGGCGCAGCGCCGGATGGGCATCGCCGCTGGCCATGTCCGCCATATCGTGAGCCCACAGCGGCAGAGAGACCCCGGCCAGCGCCAGGCCGCCGCTGAGCTGTAAAAAACGGCGGCGGGAAAAAGGGGTTCTGGTCATGGTGTCACCTCGGCGGCGGGCACGCTAAAGCTGGGGTCAAAGGTCGGCTTCACGTCCAGCCGGGTGCGGATCAGGCCGTTGGCGAGATAAAAGTCCGCCGTTGCCTGCTGCTGGGTCACGGTTTCCTCTGCCAGCGGCTGCCACTGCGACTGGCGGTTGGCAAATTGCGCGCGGGCGATCTCCGCCGGGAAACGGATGATCTCCCCCAGCGTTTTACCGTAGCTGTCGAGATTGGCGTAGGCCCAGCGCTCGGCGCCGGCCAGGCGCTGGAGATAATCCTGCAGCGCGGCGCGTTTTTGCGGATCGTTCAGCGCGGAATCCGTTGCCGCGAGGAAGGTATTCCCCGGCAGCAGCCCTTTGCCGCTCACCAGAATCTGCCCCTCATTGGTCTTCACCATTTGGGTGGTGTAGGGCTCCCAGGTCGCCCAGGCGTCCACCGAACCGTTAAGCAGCGCCACTTTGGCGTCCACCGGGCCGAGGAACACCCACTGCACCTCCTTCGGTGAAATCCCCGCCTGCTCCAGCGCTTTCAGCGCCACGAAATGACCAATCGATCCTTTACCGGTGGCGATGCGTTTGCCTTTTAAATCGGCGCCGCTTTTTAACGTGCTGCCGGGGGAAACCAGCACCGCGGTCCCCGCCGGGTTGCTTTTATCCACGGCAATGGCTTTCACCGGCGCACCGTTGGCCAGGGCAAAGAGCAACGGCGCATCGCCGATAATCCCCGCGTCCACAGCGCCCGCGTTGAGGGCTTCCGCCAGCGGCGCGGCGGCCGGGAACTCGGCCCACTTAATGTCGTAAGGGAGATTTTGCAGGGCGTTGGCCGCCTCCAGCTGCGAACGCATGCCGCCTTTTTGATCGGCGATACGCAGGGTGATCCGCTCCTGCGCTGTCGCGTAGCCGCCCAGCGCCAGCAGCATCAGCGCTGCCGCCACCCGGCCTGAAAATGATAGACGCATCGTGATTATCCTTGTGATTGAAAGACGAAGTTGCCGGCTGCCAGCCAGGCGCTGTCGCTCTGTGGGGTATGTACCCGTCCGCAGAGCACATTGCGGTAGTGGCGTTCCAGCGGGTTCTGTCGGCTCAGGCCATGATTGCCGGTCAGCTCGAGCGCAATATTCACCGCCTGAATGGCGTTGTCGGTGATGGTGACTTTCGCCAGATTGGCCTCGATGGCGGAAAAGCGCAGCGCGGCGGCCTGCTCCAGCAGGCTGCGGTTGACCAGCAGCAGCCCGGCGATCTGCCCGACTTTCTCCTGCACCCGTGGCAGACGAGAGAGGGGATACCCGAGACCGGCGGGTACCCGCCCCGCCAGCCACCTCACCAGCCAGTCGTGAGCGGCGTGGGCAATGCTGTCATAGATCGCCGCCAGCAGCGCCGTCTGCCGGTTGGCGAACAGGCGAAACGGTTCGGCCTCCGCGGCGGGTGGCGCATCGGCCGGCCAGACATCCACCGCGTGCTCTGCCGCCACCCGCACGTGGTTAAAAATAACTTCATGGCTGCCGGTGGCCCTCATCCCGGCGTGATCCCAGCTTTTCACCACGCTGATACCCGGGCTGTCGCCAGGCACCAGCCAGGTGCCCACCAGCGGCGGGTTATCATCGCTTCTGGCCCACACCGCCAGCCAGCGCAGCCCTTCAATGCCGGTGGTATAAATTTTATGGCCGCTGATGTCCCAGCCCTCCGCGCGACGGGTCGCCACGGTGTCCTGCAAGCCGCCCCGCGCCGGGGAGCCCAGCTCCGGCTCGACGCGCAGGCTGTTGATCAGGCCACCGTGTTCGACAGCATCGTGAAAAACCTGCTGGCGCAGCGGCGCGTGCCAGGCGTCGTTTTCCGCCAGCCGCAAATGGTGCAGATACTGCATGCAGACGATCAGCGCTGTCGCCGGCTCTCCCCAGGCGATGGCGGCGATGGCCTGCTGAAGCTGGGCCAGAGTGGCGCCCGCGCCGCCGCAGGATGGCGGCACGGCGAGACTTAACCAGCCTCCCGCGCGCAGAAGGTCGATATTACGCCGGGGAAACTCGCCGCTGGCATCAAGGCTGGCCGCCTGCTCCGCCATCTGCTGGCGGAGCGCCGTCAGCTGCCGGGCCCAGTCGTCGCGCTCAGGATGGATCACGATGCGCGCTCCGCCACCGCACGCCGCGCGGCTTTTTCCCGGGCGATCGGCAGCAGCGCCCGGCCATAGTCGGCCGCGTCGTTCAGCGGATCAAATCCGCGGATCAGGAAGTTACGCACGCCGAGGTCGTAGTAATCGAGCAGCGCATCCGCCACCTGCTCCGGGGTGCCCACCAGGGCGGTGGAGTTATGTCCGCCGCCCACCAGTTGGGCGATGCCGGTCCACAGACGTTTGTCCACCACCCTGCCCTGCGCTGCGGTGGCCCGCAGCCGCTGGGCGCCGATGCTGTCCGGTTTGGCTTTGAAACCCCCTCCGCGCTGCGCCGCCTGCTCGGTGGCGACGTGCAGGATATGCTCGGCTTTCTCCCAGGCTTCGGCTTCGCTGTCGGCGATAATCGGCCGGAACGAGACGCTGAAGCCAATATCACGCTGGTGTTTCGCCGCTTCGGCGCGCACACGCTGGATGGTCTCGCCGGTTTGCGCCAGCGACTCGCCCCACAGGGCGAAGACGTCGGCATGTTTGCCGGCGACGGCGATGGCCGCTTCCGACGAGCCGCCGAAGTAGATGGGAAGATGCGGTTTTTGCAGCGGGCGAATGGCGGACCAGGCCTGCTCGGCCTGATAGAAATCGTTGTGAATATCCACCGGCTGCTCGCTGGTCCACACCTGGCGCACGGTGTCGAGGAAGGCGTCGGTGCGGGCGTAGCGCTGGTCGTGGTCGAGATAATCGCCATCCCGGCGCTGCTCGGCATCGTTGCCGCCGCTGATGATATGCACCGCCAGCCGGCCCCCCAACAGGTGCTCAAGGGTGGCGAATTTGCGCGCGGCGAGGGTTGGCGAAACAAAACCGGGGCGATGAGCCAGCAGGTAATGGATTTTCTGCGTCGACAGCCCCGCCAGGGCCGTCACCAGAAAGCCGTCGGGTTGATCGGACCAGTGGCCGACCAGCAGACGATCAAACCCAGCGGCTTCATGGGTTTGCGCAAAGCGAACGATATAGTCGCGGTCAAAGATCGGCCCCACCGGGGCAATCGTTTCGGAAGAGAGGCGGTGGCCAATCATGCCGAGAAACTGAATGCTCATGAACAACTCCTTGCGTCAGGGTAATGGAGTGGCCGCGACAGCGGCGCTGGTCATTACCCTATACAGAGTGTGTTAATGAGCAAAATGCATTTTTATCATATCTTAATATGCTGAATTAGCATTAAACAAAAATGCATAGTGCTTTCAGTCGGATACTGTCAGCTGCTGTACCACTTTGCTGGCGAAAAAGGTCAGCGGCGGCTGCAGGTTTGCCAGATACTGGGCGTGGATCAGCCACAGTGAGACCGCAGGCTGAAAATCGCTGAGGTTGAGGACCGCGATCTCGTCCCGCCACGGGCTGCTGGCCAGCGCCGCCCGCGGCACCAGACCCAGCCCCTGTCCCTGCGCCACCAGCGCTATCTGCAGCTGCGCGCCCGCGCTCTCGACATTAAGCTTCAACCGCAATCCCTGACTCTGCAGCTCGCGAATGAGCCCGGCGCGCAGGCCACAGCCGTCGGGGTTAAGGATCCAGCCCTGTTCGGCGCACTCCCGCAGGGATGACGCGCGTAAATTCAAACGCCGGCCGACGATCGGCACCACCTCCAGGGGACACAGCAGCCGTCCGCTATAGCCCTCGGCGAAGCTTTGCTGGGCCGGCCCCATCGCCAGCATGCCGTCCAGCTCGCCGTTTTCCAGCCTACGCTGCAGCTGTCCGCTCCAGCCGCAGGTGATCTGCGGCGACAGTCCGGGAAACTGCTGGCTCAGCGCTGACAGCGCAGCCGGCAGGGCAATCTCGCTGAGACTCTGCGGCACGCCGAGACGCAGCGCGCCGCGCGGCTCGCCTTCCGGATCCAATAGGCTGTAGAGTTTTTTCGTCTCACGCTTAATGCTCAGACACTGCTCGTACACCCGATGTCCGGCGGCAGTCAGGGTCAGCGGGCGGGTCTGGCGCTCCAACAGCGTCACGTTCAGCTCCTGCTCCAGGCGTTGCAGGCGCCGGGTGATGGCCGACTGGGTGATCCCCAGATATTCCGCGGCCTGATTGAGGGACGAAAACTGCACCGTGGCCAGCAAAGCGTCGATATCGTCAATGCGCATAGGATCCTTATGTGAAATTTGCATATTAATATATGCGTAAATTGCATTTAAATAATATTAACGCCTCTGTTAGCGTTTTGACCAGTCCCTCTGACAGGAACCGCACATGACTGCACCACGACTGGAAAAATTACGCCATTTCATTCATGAGGTAGACCGCCTGCACCGTGAGCACCACCAGACCGCCCCGCTGCTTGACGCCGTGGCGCAGCGACTGGCGGCGCTGGTGCGTTACGACGACTGGCTGCCGGAAGAGTACACCCTGCCGCATCCGCACCATTACCAGCAGTATCTGCTGCATGCCGACTCCGGGGAGCGCTTCTCGATTGTCAGCTTCGTCTGGGGACCGGGGCAAGCGACGCCGATCCATGACCACCGGGTGTGGGGGGCCATTGGTATGCTGCGAGGCGCGGAAGAGAATCAACGCTACCAGCTGGATGCCGATGGCATACCGCGCGCGCTGGGCGCCGCCACGCTTCTGGAAGCAGGCCAGGTGGAGAAAGTCTCCGCTGACGATGGCGATATTCATCGCGTCAGCAATGCGCTGGCGGATCGCGTCTCCATCAGCATTCACATCTACGGCGGCAATATCGGCGCGGTGAAGCGCGCCGTGTATACCCCGGAAGGACAGCAGAAACCGTTTATCTCCGGCTACTCCAACCGCCATTTACCCAATATCTGGGATTCCTCCCGCGAACATCAAGGATAACCACTATGTCCACCTACGCTTATCGCCAGGCCGCCGAGATCCGCCAGGCACTGCTCGATCGTCGTGAACTGGCGCTGATCGACGTCCGCGAAGAGGCCGATTTCGCCACCGATCATCCGCTGTTTGCCGTCAATCTGCCGCTCAGCAAACTGGAGCTGGAGGTCCGCCGGCGAATACCGCGCTTCACCACCCCGCTCACCGTTTACGACAACGGCGAAGGTCTGGCGGAGATCGCCGTCGAACGACTGCGGGCCTGGGGCTATCAGGATGTGGCCCTGCTGACAGAGGGGCTCGCCGGCTGGCGCCGCAGCGGCGGCGAGCTGTTTCAGGACGTTAACTCCGCCAGTAAAGCCTTTGGTGAACTGGTGGAAAGCGTGCGTCACACGCCGTCGCTCAGCGCCCAGGAGGTTCAGGCGCTCATCGACAGCCAGCAGGAGGTGGTGATCGTCGACGCCCGGCGCTTCGATGAGTACCAGACCATGAGCATCCCCGGCAGCATCAGCGTGCCCGGCGGCGAGCTGGCCCTGCGGGTAGAGAGCCTGACGCCCTCCCCGCAGACGCCGGTTATCGTCAACTGTGCCGGACGCACCCGCAGCATCATCGGCACCCAGTCGCTGATCAACGCCGGCGTGCCAAACCCGGTCCATGCCCTGCGCAATGGCACTATCGGCTGGACGCTGGCCGGCCAGACGCTGGCGCACCAGCAGCAGCGGCAATACGATCCCTCCGCCCGCGCCTCCGGCGCCCGGGCCGCTGAGGTGGCGCATCTTGCCGAACGGGCCGGGGTGGTGGTCATCGATGAGGCCACGCTGCAACGCTGGCTGCAGCAGAACGACCGCACTACCTTCCTGTTTGATGTCCGCAGCCCCGAGGAGTACGCGGCGGGTCACTATCCCGGCAGCCTGAGCGCGCCAGGCGGCCAGCTGGTGCAGGAGACCGATCACTTCGCCAGCGTACGAGGGGCGCGAATTGTGCTGCTGGATGACGATGGCATCCGGGCGGCGATAACCGGCTCGTGGCTGGCGCAGATGGGCTGGGAGACGGCGCGGCTGAGCGCGCTGTCGGCCAGCCAGTTGAGCGAACGCGGGGTGCCGGCCGCCGAGGTGCCGCCCGGCCCGCAGGCGGAGGAGATAAGCCCGGCGCAGCTGGCGCAACAGCTGGACGAACCCGGTACGGTGGTGCTCGATTTCACCACCAGCGCCAACTTTGTCGCTCGCCATATCCCCGGCGCGTGGTGGCTAACGCGCTCGCAGCTGCGCCAGGCCCTGGATGTGATCCCTCCCGCACAGCGATACGTGGTGACCTGCGGCAGCAGTCTGCTGGCCCGCTACGCGGTGCCGGAGGTGGCGGCCTTGACCGGTAAACCGGTGCAGTTGCTTACCGGCGGGACGCTGGCGTGGATCGCCGCCGGTCTACCGCTGGCGCATGGCGACAGCGGCCTCGCCGTCGAGCGCCGTGACCGCTATCGTCGTCCGTACGAAGGAACCGATAATTCCGCCGAGGCCATGCAGGCCTATCTGGAGTGGGAGTATGGCCTGGTGGATCAGCTGGCCCGCGACGGCACCCACGGTTTTCGGGTGCTCTAGCGCGAGCGCGCCTCAGGCCTCGCGCAGGATCCACGAATACTGAAAGCTCTTCGGCGCCGGAAAATGGGTCCGGCGTCGGTAGGAGCCCAGCGACTGCGGGGTGCAGTAGGTGCAACTCCCCAGCCATTCAACGCTCGCCGGCGACACTCCCGCCTCTGCGAAGATCGCTTCGGCAAAGGCGCGCAGATCAAACCACAGATTATCGCTGCCGCGTGCGGCGGCTTTGAGCGCATCGCTGACCGGGCCCGAACGGGAATGAAACAGCCGCTGGCGATGGCGGGCCACCCGATCACCGCCGGGCTGGTCCAGCAGTTGCTGATAAAATGCGGCGGAGACTTCGTAACAGCAAGGGTGAATATGCGGCCCCACGGCGATGACCAGATCGGCCAATGCCACCCCCTGCTGGCGAAAACAGGCCAGACTGTTGTCGACAATGCCGCTGACCAGCCCCTGCCAGCCGGCATGCACGCTGCAGACGAAGCGACCGTCGCGCGAGGCGATCAGCATCGGCAGACAGTCGGCGGTCACCACCCCCACCTTTTGCCCGGCTACCGCGGTAAACACCGCGTCGGCGTGCGGGCGCGTCGGCAGCGGCTGCTGATAATGATGAACCTCATTACCATGCACCAGCTTCACCGGAGCCAGCTCGGCATAGGGAAAGGCGGCGGTTTCGTGGACATCGAGAAAAGCGTGGCGGATGCCAGGGATAGCATTGAGCAAACGGGAGGTGTAAGCCATAGGGACGATAAGCGTCAGGGAATGATGTCTTACCATAGGCCAGGTGACGCGGACAGGCAAGGCGGCGGCCCGGCATTTTTTTGCCAGACCGCCGGATGCGTCTCAGACAATCGCGGCGCGCTGCTGGCGATGCATCAGCCAGAACACCGCCACGCCGGCCAGCACAATGCCGGGCGCCGAGGCCGCCATCACCCCGACGGTGCCGGTGCCGAGAGCCAGCATCTTGCCGGCCAGCAGCGGGCCGCTCATCGCGCCAAGACGGCCCACCGCCACGGCGGTGCCGACCCCGGTGGCGCGGATCGCTGCGGGGTAAAAAAGCGGCGCCAGGGCATAGAGTACGCTCTGGCCGCCGGTGGCAAACAGCCCGGCGACAAACCCCGCCAGCAGCATTCCGTTCAGCGACGACGCGCTGCCCAGCGCCAGCAGGGAAGCCAGAATCCCGCAGTAGATCAGGAGCGACATCCGCAGCGGGGTGAGCTTATCCATTAGCGCTCCCAGCAGCAGCGTGCCGCAGGCAGCGCCGATCTGTAGAGAGAACATCACCCCCGCCGCCTGGCTGGCGCGGAATCCCTGGCCCACCAGCAGCATCGGCAGCCAGTTGATCAGCATATAGACCACCAGCAGGGTGAAAAAATAACCCAGCCACAGCAGCAGGGTGGCGGCGGCCTGGCCCGGGGCAAACAGGGTACGCAGCGGCACGCTGGCCTCCGCGCGCTGAAACGCCTGCGACTCCGGTAGCCAGCGCATCAGCAGCGGGATCAGCAGTAACGGGACCACGCCGCCAATCCAGAAAATAGTCTGCCAGGCCGCGGCGAGACCGGAAAAGCCCAGCGCCGCCGCCAGCGCGGCGCCAATGGGCACGCCGCAGTACATCAGGCTTACCGCCCGGCCGCGGAAGCGTGAGCCAGCGGCTTCCGAGGTTAAGGCAATCAGGTTCGGCAATGCCGCCCCGAGCCCGACGCCGGTGAGCAGGCGCGCCAGCAGCAGCGTCGGGAAGCTCCATGCCACCGCGGTGGCCAGCGAGAACAGGCCAAACAGCAGCACCGACCCCAGCAGAATGCGCTTGCGCCCGTGGCGGTCCGCCAGCATGCCGCCTACCAGCGCGCCGGGCAGCAGGCCGAGGATCCCGGCGCTGAAGATCCAGCCCATCTGCATTTTATCCAGCGCAAAGGCCTGTGCCATGCCGACGGCGGCAATCCCCGCCGCCTGCAGATCCAGCCCTTCCATCAGGGCCACCATAAAACAGAGCCCGATGGTGACCACCAGGCGCGAGGGGGTTGCAGTCGTTATCTTGGTCATAGGGTACCTTGGCGATAGCCGGACAAACGGAGCAGGTGACTGGCGGCTGATGCTTTGTCAGCCGCACGTTTTTCGTTATTTATTGCGGTTAAGCAGATCCAGCGCGACGTCGACGATCATATCCTCCTGACCGCCGACCATCCGCCGCTTGCCCAGCTCGACGAGAATATCCACCGCGCTGAGGCCATAGCGCTCGGCCGCCGCTTCGCTGTGGCGCAGGAAGCTGGAGTAGACCCCGGCGTAGCCCAGCGCCAGCGTTTCGCGGTCGACACGCACCGGGCGGTCCTGCAGCGGCCGCACCAGATCATCGGCCGCGTTCATCAGGGCGTAGAGATCGGTGCCATGCTGCCAGCCGAGCTTGTCGGCGGCGGCAATAAACACTTCCAGAGGCGCATTGCCCGCCCCCGCGCCCATCCCGGCCAGGCTGGCGTCAATGCGATCGCACCCCTCTTCCACCGCGGCGATAGAGTTCGCCACCCCGAGGCTCAGGTTATGGTGGGCATGCATCCCGGTGGCGGTCTCCGGCTTCAGCACCGCCTTCAGGGCACGGAAACGGTCGCGAATGTCGTTCATGTTCATCGCCCCGCCGGAATCCACCACATAGATACAGGTCGCGCCATAAGATTCCATCTTCAGCGCCTGCTGCGCCAGTGCCTGCGGGGAGATCATATGGCTCATCATCAGAAAACCGACGGTGTCCATTCCCAGCTCGCGGGCAAAGGCAATATGTTGCGCCGCGACGTCCGCTTCGCTGCAGTGGGTGGCGACCCGCACCACCCGCGCTCCGGCCTGATACGCCGCTTTTAGATCGTGCAGCGTGCCGATGCCCGGCAGCAGTAAGGTGGCGATTTTCGCCTGGCTGACCGCCTCCGCCGCCGCTTCAATCCAGGCGATGTCGCTGTGTGCGCCAAAGCCGTAGTTGAAGCTGGATCCCTGCAGGCCATCGCCATGGGCCACTTCGATGGAGTCGACCCCAGCCTTATCCAGCGCGCCGGCGATCTGCTGCACCTGCGCCAGGGAATACTGGTGACGAATGGCGTGCATGCCATCGCGCAGCGTCACGTCCGAGATATAAAGTTTTTTACCGTTCATGCTGTCGCTCCCGCCGCGCTGTGCATTGCCCCGGCCATTTGCTCCGCCGTCGCCAGCGCCGCCGAGGTCATAATATCGAGGTTGCCCGCGTACGCCGGCAGATAGTGCGCCGCCCCTTCCACTTCGAGGTAAACCGCGGTTTTCAGGCCGGAAAAACAGCCGACGCCGGGCAGGTTGACCGGCTTATCCTCGGGGATAACCTCAAACTGCACCTGCTGCTTCAGCCGGTAGCCCGGGACGTAAGCCTGCACTGCCGCCGCCATTTCGGCGATCGAGGCGGCAATGGCCTCCTGCGACGCCAGCTCGCTCAGGACGTAGACGGTATCGCGCATCATCAGCGGCGGCTCCGCCGGGTTCAGCACAATAATCGCTTTGCCCTTGCCCGCGCCGCCGACTTTTTCAATCGCCTGCGAGGTGGTTTCGGTGAATTCGTCAATATTGGCCCGCGTGCCCGGCCCGGCGGATTGGCTGGCGATCGAGGCCACAATCTCCGCGTAATGCACCTTCGCCACTCGCGAGACCGCGGCGACCATCGGGATGGTCGCCTGCCCGCCGCAGGTCACCATATTGACGTTGCCCTGATGGAGATTGGCCGCGAGGTTGACCACCGGTACGCAGTAAGGGCCAATCGCCGCCGGCGTCAGGTCGATGACGCGGATCCCCGGCTTCGCTTCGCGCAACGCGGCATCGTTTTTGATGTGCGCCCCGGCGCTGGTGGCGTCAAAAACAAAATCGATGTCGGCAAATTCCGCCATCTGCATCAGGCCGCCCACCCCTTCGTGGGTGGTCGCGACGCCCATGCGCCGGGCGCGGGCCAGGCCATCCGACTGCGGGTCGATGCCGACCATCACCGCCATCTCCAGATGCTGGCCGTGGCGCAGGATTTTAATCATTAAATCGGTGCCGATATTCCCGGAGCCGATAATGGCGACTTTACGTTTACGCATTACGATGTCCTTCTCCGGCGGCGACGAAGCGTGCCGCGACTGAGCCAATACCTTCGATATGGGCGACAAAGCTGTCCCCTTCGTTAATCGCCACCATCGGACCTAACGCCCCGGTCAGCACGATATCTCCCGCCCGCAGCGGTTCGCCAAGGCTGGCCAGCTTGCGCGCCAGCCAGACTGCGGCATTCAACGGATGTCCCAGGCACTCGCTGCCGCGACCGCTGGAGACCAGCTCCTGGTTGCGGGTCATGTGCATGGCGCACTGCTTCAGATCCAGTCCCGCCGGGCGCTGCGCCGGGCCGCCAATGACGTACAGGCCGCAGGAGGCGTTATCGGCGACGGTGTCGACAAAGCCGATTGACCAGTCGCGAATGCGGCTGCCCACCACCTCCAGCGCCGGCAGCACCCATTCGATGGCGTTATACAGTTCATCAAAGGTGGTATCGGCATGCGGCAGATCCTGCTTCAGCACCAGGGCGATCTCGGCTTCCACTTTGGGCTGCAGCACGCGACCAAACGGCACCTCGGCGTTGTCGCCGTAGCACATGTCGGCAAACAGAGTGCCGAAGTCCGGCTGATTGACGCCCAGCTGCTGCTGCACTTTGGGATGGGTCAGGCCCACCTTGCGGCCCACCACCCGCCGGCCATGGGCGACGTGGTGCTGGACGTTCAGACGCTGGATGGCATAGGCGGCGTCGGCATTGTCGACGCCGAGGATATCGCGCAGTGGGGCGATCGCCTGGCCGGTCTGTTCCGCGTCGCGCAGCTGCCGGGCCAGCGCGTCAAGAGAAAAAGTCATCATTAACTCCTTAAGCCCGTACGAGGAAATTGAGCACCAGCTGATTAAAACTGTCGGCATGTTCCCACTGCGCCCAGTGGCCGCAGTCGCGGTAAATATGCAGTTCCGAACCGGCGATCCCGGCGAGCAGGCGCAGCCCGGCGTCCATCGGCACGAAGCGGTCGTTGCGTCCCCAGACGATCAGGGTTGGCGCGCTGATTTCGCCCAGCCGCGGGCCAAAGTCAGGAAACTGCTTCGGGTTGGCTTCGAGGCTTTTGACGAAGTTGTCCAGATGATCGCGGCGCGACAGCATATTGTTGAGACGGGCCTCGAACAGCGCCTCGGTGAGGTCGCGGGTGTCGAAGACGAAGATGCTCATCATCTTCTTCAGGTTTTCTATGGTCGGCTCGCGGTACAGGGCGTTCAGCAGCTTGATGCCCTCCGTCGGCATCGGCGTAAACAGGCTCATGCCGCCGGTCCCCCCGCCCATCAGCACCAGCTTAGCCACCCGCTCCGGCCAGCTCAGGGTGAAGGCCACCGCGCTATGGCCGCCCATCGAGTTGCCCAGCAGATGGACTTTATCGATCCCCAGCTGATCGACCACGCTTTTCAGAATGCGGGCGTTGAGGTCCGAACGTGAGCCGCTGTTGACGATAGCATCGCTTTTGCCCCACCCCGGACAGTCGAGGAGCAGCACGCGATAGCCCGCCTCGACCAGCGGGTCAATGTTACGGCTGAAGTTGGCCCAGCCGGTGGCTCCCGGCCCGGATCCGTGCAACATAACCACAGTCTCTTTCCCGTCGCCGCAGTCATTGATATGGATGCGCAGCGTGCGGCCCCCCTCGTCGACATTGAGGAATCGGCTGGTGGCGGCTTCGGTTTGCGGTTGATAGCTCATGTTAGTCTCCCGGTTAATCAAATCTCGGTGGTGGCGCTCAGCGAGCCGAACCCGGCGATCCACTCGGGGATCGGCCGATAATAGCGGCCTTCACTGCGCCAGCGGCCAAAAGCGGATAGCGCGGCAAAGGCGGCCACCCAGGTCTTAATTTCGTGCGTCGATTTGCCGGCCATCGCCGACAGCTCGTCGTTGCCGATCGCATCCAGTTCTGCCAGCCGCCCCTGCTCCAGCAGGCTCATAAAGCGGTTGTCCCAGACCGGGTTGAGGGGATGGAGCGAGTGCGGATCTTCAGTAAACCGCCTGGCGGCGTTGATCACCCGCTGCTGGCGCAGTTCGCGTTCGTCCGGCGGCAGCTGTTTGCCGCCGCCGAGCAGGCGATCGCGGAGATGGGCGTCGGCCTTCGCCAGCTCCGGCACCGGCGGCTGGTGCGAGAGTCCGCCAGAGCCGAGGATCAGCACCCGTTTATTGAGGGTGTTGAGGAAGCGGCCCATCGCCTCGCCCAGCAGCCGGGTACGTTGAAAACCCGGCAGCGGCGCGGCGACGCCGTTAATAAACACCGGCAGCACCGGCAGGCGATCCAGGCCACCCAGCAGAAACTCCAGCGGCTGAGCGAAGCCATGGTCCACCTGCATGTTGTACGACACCGCCAGATCGATACCGCTGTTGATCACGGCGTGGGCGCAGGCTTCGGCCAGCTCGGTCGGTACCGGCAGGTCGCCGGCGGCGCTGGCGAAGTCGCCGATGGCGGTGGCGCCGACGCCGAGGCAGAACGGCGGCATCACGTCATAGAAAAAACCGTTGTAGTGATCGGGGGCGAAGAGCACCACCAGCTCGGGATCGAAGGCGGCGATCCGCCGCCGGGCGTCAGCAATCACCCCGTTCACTTCATCAAGGACCGCCTGCTCCGGGTCGACGAATCCCACCAGCGGAGTGTGGGAGAGACAGTGCAAATAGGCATGCATATCAGGCCACCTTCTCTTCAGCGTGGGCGGTATCTCCGACCGCGAGAGTCATTTTTTCCGCCAGCGCGGTCAGCTGCGCGCCGAGGGTCTGCGGGATGGCGAGAGCGGCGACAAAGCGGTCCGGTCTGACCACGGCAATGGCGGTGTTATGCTGAGCAAACCAGCTCTTCAGGCGGTTTTGCGTATCGCCCACCCGCAACGTGCCGGGGGCGTTATCCTGCTCGCGATGGATCTGCACCGCCGGCACCACCTGGATAAAGCGCACCCCGGCCGCGCGCCAGCGGGCGATCTGCCCGGCGTCGAGCCCCCACTGCGGGTTGCAGCCCCAGCCGATAATGGCGAAATTCGCGCCGATGACGTCGTCGAGTAGCACGCTCTCGCCGCTCTCCAGCGTCACCTGCGGTTGAATAAACATTTTGCCCACCGGCGAGGTTTTGCCGGCGCCGTCGGTCAGCAGCGCCCCCTCGCGGTACTGCGGCATCGGCTTAAAGCGCATTTCGAGGAAGTAGCGCTTCACCGGCGGCAGGTAGTTCAGCAGCCAGGAGAGACCGTCGCGCACGGCCCCCTGCCAGCGCTTCGGCGGCGCCAGCACGTGGCCGGCGGTGACCGACAGATCAATCATCGCTTTCGCGTGGTCGCGGCGCTCCTGCTGGTAGCTGTCGAGCAGCGCCTCTCCCGCTTTACCGTTGACCACCAGCGCCAGCTTCCACGCCAGGTTGAAGGCGTCGCGCATGCCGCTGTTGTACCCCTGGCCCTGCCAGACCGGCATGATGTGCGCCGCATCGCCGGCCAACAGCACGCGGTCGATGCGAAAGCGTTCGGCAAGGCGGGCGTTATGGGTATACACCCGCTGGCGGATCAGCTCGACGCGATCCGGGTCCGGCAGCACTTTGCTCAGCAGACGACGCATATTGTGCGGCTCGCTGAGCTGGGCTTCGGTTTCTCCGGGCATCACCATGAATTCAAAGCGGCGCACGCCATGGGGCAGCGCGGCGGAAACGTAGGGTCGCACCGGGTCGCAGCACAGGTATACGTGCGGGGTGGCCAGCGGGTCGTTGGCGATATCGATGACGATCCACTGATTCGGCGCGGTCTTGCCTTCGAAGGGGACGTTCAGCGTACGACGAATAAAGCTGGCGCCGCCGTCGCAGGCCACCAGCCAGTCAGCGCGCACCGTCTCCCGCTCGCCGTCCGGTCCTTTAAGATTTAACGTGACACCGTCACCGTTCTGGCTAAAGGCTTCTACTTCGCGGGAGAAGAGGCAGCGGACCTGCGGGAAACGCTGCAGACCGTGATACATCACCGCATCGACCTGGGGCTGAATGAAGGCGTTGCGCCGCGACCAGCCAAACTCATCGGTCATCGGCTGGATATCGGCAAAGCAGCGCCCCTTCGGGGTCAGAAAGCGCATGGCGTGCCACGGCGTGGTGTGCGGCAGCACGTCATTCACCAGTCCCACCGCCTGCATCGCCCGCAGGGATTCATCGTCAATGCCGATGGCCCGCGGGTAATCGATCAGTGTGTCGAGCTTTTCCACCAGCAGCACGCTGATGCCCATCTGGCCAAGGTAGTTGGCCATCATCAGGCCAACCGGACCGGCGCCGGCGATGGCGACCTGAGCGGTATGCTGCACGGCGGGTTGAATATCGGGTGTAGATGTTGTCATTCTCAGCGACCTCACGACTCGGAAACTGCCCGACTGACAGGCAATTTGTTAATCATGTGTAAACGTATTTTTATAATGGGCTGAGTATAGGGCGGGGGTTTTCGGCTACAATCAAAACATCACCGAATGTGCACCAGGTGCACAGCGCTGTTTATAAAGCATTTTAAGGAAGGATTTATGCATGACGATGGGTCCACAGCGTACAAAACGGTGCGCGGGTTAAGCCGGGGTTTATTGTTATTAAAATTGTTAAATAAATTCGACGGCGGCGCGACGCCGGGCCTGCTGGCGGAGTTTAGCGGCCTGCATCGCACCACCGTGCGCCGGCTGCTGGAGACGCTGCAGGAGGAGGGTTTTGTCCGCCGCAGCCGCTCCGATGACAGCTTCCGTTTGACCATTAACGTCCGCCAGCTGAGCGATGGATTTCGTGACGAACATTGGATTTCTGCCCTCGCCACGCCGCTGCTCGGCGAGCTGCTACGCGAGGTGCAATGGCCAACAGACATCACCACCCTCGACGTCGACGCCATGGTGGTGCGCGAGACCACCCACCGCTTCAGCCGACTGTCGTTTCACCGCGCGATGGTCGGACGGCGGCTGCCGCTGCTGCTCACCGCCTCCGGGCTGACGTGGCTGGCCTTTGCCCCCGACGCGGAACGCGACGCCATCGTCAGCATGCTGGCCGCCCGTCCGGAGGCTGAGTATCAGCTGGCCCGCGAACCGGAACGGCTGGCGGCGATCCTCGCCCGCACCCGGCAGAACGGCTACGGTGAAAACTTCCGCGGCTGGCAGCAGGAGGAGAAAATCGCCTCCATCGCCGTGCCGGTCTGCAGCCAGCAGCGGGTTATCGGCTGCCTGAACCTGGTCTATATCGCCAGCGCGATGACCATTGAGCAGGCGGCGCAGAAGCATCTTTCCGCCCTGCAGAGGGTGGCGAGCCAGATAGAAGCCCGCATGGAAGAGGAAGAAGTGTGGTACGAAATGCCTTGATCGTGATGAGGGTAAACGCGATCAACCATTGCGCCCGGCGACGTTATATAATTTAATACATAGCGAATTTTTCACGCCATTCGGGCCACACCATGTCAAAACACCCCTTACTGCTGGGCCTGACGCTGCTCAGCGCCAGCCTGTTCACCGGCCAGGCCTTTGCCGACCGCACCGTCACCGACCAGCTGGGTCGCCAGGTCACCCTCCCCGACCACGTCACCCGCGTCGTGGTTCTGCAGCATCAGACGCTCAACCTGCTGGTGCAACTGCATGCCGCCGAGGATATCGTCGGCGTCTTAAGCAGCTGGCAGAAACAGCTCGGGCCGCAGTTCGCCCGCTTTATGCCCGAGATCGGGCAACTGGCGACGCCGGGCGATCTCACCCAGGTCAATATTGAAAGCCTGCTGACGCTGCGTCCGCAGGTGGTTTTTGTCGCCAACTATGCGCCGCCGGCGATGATCGCGCAGATCCAACAGGCCGGGATCCCGGTGGTGGCCATCTCGCTGCGCCAGGACGCCGCGGGTGAAAAAAATAAAATGAACCCCGCCATGGCAGACGAAGAGCAGGCCTATAACGCCGGGCTGGTGGAGGGGATCCGCCTTATCGGCGAGGTCGTCGAACGCCAGCCCGAGGCCGAGGCGCTGATTCACTACACCTTCGAGGCGCGTAAACAAGCCAATGCGCCGGTGGCCGATATTCCACCGAACCAGCGGGTGCGGGTGTATATGGCCAACCCCGATCTGAATACCTACGGCGCCGGTAAATACACCGGGCTGATGATGGCGCACGCCGGGGCGCTGAACGTGGCGGCCGCCAGCGTAAAAGGCGCCCGTCAGGTGTCGCTTGAGCAGGTGCTGGAGTGGAACCCGCAGGTGATCTTCGTCCAGGACCGTTATCCGCAGGTGGTCAAACAGATAGAGAACGATCCGCAGTGGCAGGCGATCGATGCGGTGAAACACCACCGCGTGTGGCTGATGCCGGAGTACGCCAAAGCCTGGGGTTACCCGATGCCGGAGGCCCTGGCGCTGGGCGAGCTGTGGATGGCGAAAAAACTCTATCCTTCGCGCTATCAGAACATCGATGTGGACAGTAAAGCCCGGGATTACTATCAGCGTTTTTACCGCGTGGCGTGGACGCCAGATGCGCGCTAACCGCCATCCCTGGCGGTTGCAGGGTAGCCTGGCGCTGGCGACGCTGGCGATCGCGGTCGCCTCTCTTTGTTTCGGCCAGTACCCGTTAAGCCTGCGCGTCGTTGGGCACACCCTGGTCCATCTGCCGCCAGGTGAAGGGGTGATCGGGCAGATCGTCTGGTCGGTTCGCCTGCCGCGCGTGGTCATGGCCCTGCTGGCCGGGGGCGCGCTGGGGCTGTGCGGCGCCACCTTGCAGGGCGTGTTCCAGAACCCGCTGGTGGACCCGCACATCATCGGGGTGACCGCCGGCTCCGCCTTCGGCGGTACGCTGGCGATCCTGTTGGGCGTCGGCAGTCTGCTGATGATGGCCTCGACCTTTTTCTTCGGCCTCGTCGCGCTGGGGCTGATTTACGCCCTCGCCGCCCTGCAGGGGCGGGACAGCACGCTGGGGCTGATTCTGTCCGGGATCATTCTCAGCGGCTTCTTCGCCGCGCTGGTCAGCCTGATGCAGTACCTCGCCGATAGCGAAGAGACGTTACCGAACATTGTTTTCTGGCTGCTCGGCAGCTTCGCGACCGCCAGCTGGCATAAGGTACTGCTTATGTTCCTGCCCATGGCGGTGGCCGCCGGAGTGCTGTGGAAGCTGCGCTGGCGAATCAACCTGCTGGCCCTGGAGGAACGCGATGCCCGCAGTCTTGGCGTACCGGTGGCCGCGCTGCGTCGCGGCGTGCTGGTGTGCTGTGCGGTGCTGGTGGCAGCCCAGGTGGCGGTCAGCGGCAGCATCGCCTGGATGGGTCTGGTGGTCCCGCACCTCGCCCGCCTGCTGGTGGGCGCTGACCATCGTCGCCTGCTGCCTACCGCCTTCTGGCTTGGCGCCGCCCTGATGCTGGTGGTGGACGATCTGGCGCGCACGCTGACCCAGGCGGAAATCCCGATCGGGATCATCACTGCCCTGCTCGGCGCGCCGCTGTTTACCTTTTTACTGGTGCAATCCCGGCGCCGGAGTACCGCCCGATGAACAGCTCATTATCGCTGGAAGCGCTACGCTACGGCCACCGTCAGCCGCTCTTCGCCCCGCTCACGCTGGCCTGCCGGCCCGGTGAGATCTGGGCGGTGCTGGGCGCCAATGGCCGGGGAAAAAGTACCCTGCTGGATACCCTGACCGGCGTGTTGCCGCCGCTGGGCGGCCAGGTGCAGTGCGAGGGCGGCGTCGCTCTGGTCCCGCAGTCGTTTCGTCCCGCTTTTCGCTGGCGCGTGAGCGATGTCGTGCTGATGGGCCGCGCCCGTCATGTGGATCTCTTTGCCCAGCCGGGCGAGGAGGATGCCCGGCGGGTTGAGAACGCGCTGGCGCAGCTGGGGATTGCCGCCCTGGCCGGAGATGACTTCGACGCCCTCTCCGGCGGCCAGCAGCAGCTGGTGCTGATTGCCCGCGCGCTGGTCAGCGCCAGCCAGAATATCCTGCTGGATGAGCCCTGCTCGGCGCTGGACCTTGGTAACCAGCAGGTGGTATTGCAGCTGATCGGCGACCTCGCTCACCGCCAGGCGCGCACCGTCCTGTTCACCACCCATGATCCAAACCATGCGCTGCAGGTGGCCAGCCATACGCTGCTTCTTCTGCCGGAGGGCCAGTGGCTGGCAGGCGAGACCGCCGACGTGCTGAGCGAAACGCACCTCCGGCAAGCGTACGGCCTGCCGGTACGTCTGATCCACCATGCCGCCTCCGCGTCCCCTCTTCTGGCGCCAGGGTTTACTCTGCGTCGCTGAACGGCATAAAACCCGCCTGCCGGAGATAGCTCTGACCAACGTCGCCGAGGATAAAGCGATACAGGGCCAACGCGGCGGGATCCGCCCTGAGGCGCGCCAGCTGGTAATCGCAGCGAATATTCCACGGCGCCGGAATAGTCAGGGTACGCAGATCGTCGCAGGCGGCCAGCGCGGAGCCATAGTGCGCGTAGCCGATAAACAGATCCGCCAGGTTCTGGCGAATAAGCCACGCGCCAGCTATCTCGCCCGGCGGCACGCTCAGTGAGTCTCTGCCGCCGACCCGCGGCTGCGCTCGCCCGGCTATCGCATTGCCCAACCCAGGATAATGCGCCTCAATTCGGGCAAACAGTTGCCAGGTATAATCTCCCGACGGATCGCATCCCGGCGTGGAGGTCGCCAGCCGCAGGTGGGGCGTGCAGAGCAGCGCCAGCCAGTCCAGGCCATCGTTTTCCGGCGACCGCCGGGCGGTCAGCATCAGCTGGTTGCCGGCAAATCCCTGGCATTCCTGCGCCAGACCGGCCTGCAGCAACATCTGCGGGTGCGCCGCGTTGGCGGACGCAAAAACCGCGCACGGCGCCCCGGCCTCGATCCGCTCGCGCAGCAGGCCGGCAGGGCCAAACTGCGCATCGACCGCCAGGCCAGTGTGCTGCTGAAAGTGCGCCACCAGCGGCAGGAAAGCGCTTCTCAGGCTTCCCGCCGCCAGCAGCGTGAGAGGAGTGGACATCATAGACAGTCGCTATAAACCGGATAATATAACGCTATATTACCCGGTTTGCCGTCGCGTCAGTAGCGAATTTCCGCCAGCGTGCGCAGCTGCTCGGGGGTGGCTACCGGCAGGTCGAAAAAGCGCAGATAGGCGGGGATCATTTCAAACAACATGTCGGTCCCGCGCTGGATATGGCACTGTCGCGCCTGAGCGGCCCTCAGCAGCGGGGTGTACTCCTGGGTCATGACGACCTCCCCCACCCAGGTGCCTGGCGCCAGACGGTCAACGTTCAGCGGCAGCGGATCGCTGGCCTTCATCCCCAGCGGGGTAGCATTGACCACCAGCTCGTGTCCGACAGGATCGTGCTGCATCATGGTGATATCGAGCTGCGGATAGTGCTGATGCAGCCGTCCGGCGAGGGCGTGCGCCACCTCGGGCCGGGTATCGTACAGGGTCAGGGCGCTGACTCCCGCCGCCGCGAGGGAGGCGGCGATAGCCGATCCCACCCCGCCGCTGCCGACCACCAGCGCCCGCGTCCCCTGCGGATTAAACCCTTTACGACGCAGGCCCAGCACAAAGCCGTCGCCATCGAACATATCCCCGCTCAGGCTGCCGTCGGCCTCGCGACGGATGGCGTTGCAGGCGCCGGCGATAGCCGCCGTCGGGCTCAGGCGCTGCACCAGATCGCAGGTGGCGATTTTATGCGGCATCGTCACCAGCGCGCCGATGATGTTGGTCATCGTAAACAGCGGCGGAATAAACGCGGCATAGTCCTCCGGCCTGACCCCCATCGGCACCACCTTTACGTCCACCTGCTGGTCGACGAACCACGGGTTATAGATCATCGGCGCCTTAAAACTGGCGGTCGGATAGCCAAGGTGCGCTATCAGCCGCGTATTCCCACTAATCACCATGCCTTGCTCCTTTGCTTACTGCGATAACTCGATACGTTTGACGTCGCCGAGGATAAACAGATAGGCCACCACGCCCAGCAGCGCGGCGCCGCCGATGTAGATCAACGCGTAGAAGAAATTGCCGAACCCGGCAACGATAAAACCGATCACCAGCGGGGTGAGGATCCCCGCGAGGTTGGCGCAGAAGTTAAACAGGCCGCCGGTCAGGCCGCCCAGCCCCTTCGGGGCAATATCGGAGATCAGCGTCCAGCCAAGCCCCACCATCCCCTGACCAAAAAAGGCAAACGACATCACCAGGATCACCGCCAGGTCGCTCTGCAGCCAGTTGGCGGTGATAATGCAGCTGGCCATCAGCAGACCGGCGACGATCGGCAGCTTACGACCAAGGTTGGCCGATCCGGTGGCCTTGAGCAGTTTGTCGGAGATCCAGCCGCCAAACATCACCCCGCCGGCGGCGGCGACAAACGGCAGGATGGAGAAGAAGCCCACCTTCAGCCAGGGCATATGCCGCTCGGTGGCCAGCCAGGTCGGGAACCAGGTGAGAAAGAATACCAGCACGGTATTGCCGGCAAACTGGCCGATACTGGCGCCGATGATCTGCCGTTTGCTCAGCAGCTGGCGGACCAGCGGCCAGCTGAACGCCACCTGCTGGTCCGTCGGGGCGCTCAGGCCGCCGCCGTTTTCGATATGCTCGCGCTCCTGCTGGCTGAGGCGCGGATCTTCATGCGGTTCGCGGTAGCAGCGCCACCACACCAGGGCAAACAGAATGCCGACCGCGCCGACGCTGACGAACAGCACCCGCCAGCCAAAGCCGTCCATGATCCAGAACAGCAGCGGCGCAAAGCAGGCCAGCCCGAGGTATTCCCCTACGGTGTATACCGCTGTGGCTTTCGCTCGCTCATGCTGCGGGAACCAGGCGCTGACCACCCGGCTGTTGACCGGAAAGCACGGCGCTTCGCTAATGCCGAGCCCGAAGCGGCACAGCAACAGTGTTTTCAGCCCCACCGCCATGCCGTGGAACAGGGTAAACAGCGACCACAGGGTCAGCGACAGAAAATAGGTCACTTTGTTGCCAAAGCGGTCAAGAAACAGCCCGCCGGGGATCTGCGCCAGGGCATAGGTCCAGGCGAAGGCGGAAAAAAGGATACCCATGATCGCCGGGTCAATCCCCAGCTCACCGGTGAGCTTTGGGGCGGCGATCCCCAGCACGGTGCGATCGAGGTAGTTGATCATGGTACCAACGGCCAACAGCGCAAGGATGCCGATGCGCCGCCGGGAGCGGCGCACGGTGACGGCAGGCTGGGCGGCAGCCGTCGGGTTAGGGCTATATGAGCTCATAGTCAGTTCCTGTCTCGGGTACAGAGGATGTTGTTATTGTGTTTAAGGCATAATGAACCATTTGATTCGGGCTAACAATACTGCATCGCCGCCAGACGGACGGCGGCATTCGCCGCGCCATAGAGCGCGTAGCCGGCCCGTCGTTCGGTTAACTCAAAGAAAAAGCGCCCGGCGGTAAAGGGGCGGGTATAAAGATGCAGGAAGGCCCCGCCCTGCGGATCGCGGTCGTAGAGGAGCTGCCGCCGCTGCAGTTGCCCAACGTCCAGCTCGCCGCCGAAGCGCGCCAGCAGATCGTCATAATAGTTGGCCGGGATCGGCAGCGCATGGCGGGCAACGTCGGCAAGCTGGTCGCAGGTGGCCGGCAGATCGCGGCAGGCAAAGGCCGCATGCTGCAGCCCCGCCCCCTGGTAGCAGGCGACCGAGCGGGCGATCTGCGTCGCCCGGCTCTGCGAAATATTCAGCGCCAGACGGATATCGCCCTGCGGGCTGCGCACCGCCAGACTGCGCACCAGTCCATACGGGTCCGGCAGCGTCTGCTCATGCTCAAGAGTAAAACCAAACACCGTGCGGAAGAACATCACCCAGTTGTCGCGGCTGTCGGCCTCCATCCCCAGCGCCAGATGGTCGATACCGAGATAATCCTCGCGCACCATCAGCCCGTCGCGCAGATGAAAATCGCGCTCATAGATCGCCTCCCCGGCGTCGATGAGATAGATAAGGCTACCGTCCGGGGCGCAGATCGCCGGGATCGGCGTTTCGTTCGGCCCGGCATCGCCCTGCCAGGTGGCATACCCCAGCGCGCGGGCGCGGGCAACAATCGGCGCACTGCGATCGACCCGCAGCGCCATGGCGCAGAGCGAAACGCCGTGGCGTTGATAGAAATGATCGGCCCAGCTGTGGGGCTGATGGTTGATGACGATCCGCGCCCCGCCGTTGCGCCACAGCGTCACCTGTTTGGAGCGGTGGCTTCCCTCGTGCTGAAAACCCAGCGCCTGCAGATGCTGCCCCAGACGCTGCGCCTCGGCGGCGCTGGCGGCAAACTCGATAAACTCCAGCCCGTGATAGACCGGCAACGGCGGCGGTGAAAACAGATCGGCATCGCACGTCGGGAGCCGACGGCGGGTTTGTTCCTCCAGCCACAGCAGCGAACGGTAACCATCTTTGGCCGTCGCGCCGTTCGGCGAGGCGCGAAAACCGTCATTGAAGATCTCCAGCGACCAGGGGCCGCGATAGCCGCAGCGGGTGATCTGCTCGGCAAACGCCTCCAGCGGCAGCTCGCCCTGCCCGGGGAAGCAGCGGAAGTGGCGACTCCACTCCAGGAGATCCATTTTCATGTACGGCGCATCGGCGAGCTGAACAAAGGTGATTTTCTCCACCGGCACTGACGACAGCGCATCCAGGGTGTCGCCGCGGGCCAGAATATGGAAGCTGTCGAGCACCAGGCCCAGCGCCGGGCTGTTCACCCGCCGCACCCGCTCCCAGGCCTGCTGCCAGCGGTTCACATGGGTTCCCCAGGCCAGGGCCTCATAGCCGATGGTGATCCCCTCTTCTTCCGCCAGCATTGCCAGCGCCCGCAGGTCCGCGACCTGCAATTCGCTATCCGCCGAGCAGTCCGGTTGCACATTGCTGCACAGCAGCAGCGTGTCGCAGCCCAGCTCGTGCATCAGGGCAAACTTGCGCCGAGCGCGGGCCATATTCGCCGCAAACTGCGCCCGGCTGGCGCCTTCAAAATCGCGAAAGGGTTGAAAAAGCGTGATTTTTAACCCTAAATCGGCGGCAAGCTGGCGGATTTCCGCCGGCGTCCCCGTATAATAGAGCAGATCGTTCTCGAAAATTTCCACACCCTGATAGCCCGCCGCCGCAATAGCGTGCAGCTTCTCAGGCAGGGTGCCGGAAATCGAAACGGTGGCGATAGAGCGCAGCATAAGGTCCTCGGGTCAACAACTGACGTGAGCCTTGAATATGTATCATTTGGTTCATTTGCGCCATACTAGGTTGCTAAATTGTGATCATTATGTGTATTTTTTGTCACCCAAGAAAAAGGAGTTGCCATGACCGTCGTTGCTCATGATGAAGCACAATCCCTGAAGGCGCGGATTTTCAGCGCTGCTATCGCTGTTTTTGCTGAACACGGGCTGTCAGGCGCCCGCATGGAGCAGATCGCCACCGAGGCGCAGACCACCAAGCGCATGGTGGTTTACTACTTCAAAAGCAAAGAGCAGCTCTATCAGGAGGTGCTGCAGTATGTGTATGCGCGGATCCGCGAAACCGAGCAGCAGCTGGGGCTGGAGAATGTGCCGCCGGTGGAGGCGCTGGTGCGGCTGGTGCGCTGGAGCGTGCGTTATCACGCCACCCACGCGGACTATATGCGGGTAATTTGCATGGAGAATATGCAGCGCGGCAAGTGGTTACAAACCTCGGGTGAACTGAAACCGCTGAATCGTACCGCCCTGTCGATTCTGGAAGACATTTTACAGCGCGGCCAGCAGCAAGGCGTCTTTCAGGCGGGGCTCGAAGCACGCGATGTGCACCGGTTAATCAGCAGCTTCAGCTTTTATCAGGTGTCGAACTTCTACACCTTCAGCAGCCTGTACCTTGACGATCCGTTGCCCGCCATCGACGACGAAGCGATGGTGGCCCACCACTGTGACATTGCCGTCCGGGCGGTGATCCGCTTCGTGATTTCCTGACCCGCCGGCGAAAGACGTTAATGCCCGGAAAGGGCGTGAATGACTTTCTCCATGGCCTCCACGGTGAGCGCCGAACGCTGAATTTTGGCGTTCGCCAGCGAGGTGCGCAGTACGCCGGCAATGACAATGTGTTTCGGCTCCTGGCCCAGGTCTCGCATTTCCAGCACCACTTTACCCACCACGCGGCACATTTCCTGGTACAGCTCGTCGTCTTTGGCTTTATTTCCCATCTGGTTTTGCTCGCACTTTATTATTATCAATCAATTCATTATTGATAGATTTTTTCCGCAACGCAAATCATCCCCGACAGAAAGGGTCAATGGCGCGTTTTACTGGCTCATAATGCGAGAAAAAGCGCGTTCTGCTGCCCCTTTGCCTGCCTGGTGATGAAAAAATGTGTTGCGTACTTTTATGCATAACGTGCCGGTTTTGTTACGCGTTTTGTCCATAATTTGAAACGAGGTTTTTATTTTCCTTTTTGATTTCGGCAGCGTATAATGCGCTTCGATTCTTTCTTGAATGGTTTCAGCGCATTGGACTGCATGATAAAACGCATAACACCTTGCCACATTTCATGGGCTGAACCGCCAGCACACATTCTTCTGCACGCTCCGGGGTTGTCACCTATCCTTAGGGCGTGGCTTAGCAACTTTCGTAATACAGGTTTGGCTCCCCGGCAGTGCGCCCGCGGAGCGAGAATTCCATATCCTTCACAACTTAAAGACTAAAACTGTCATGAAAAAGACCAAAATTGTTTGCACCATCGGTCCGAAAACCGAATCTGAAGAGATGCTGACCAAAATGCTGGAAGCCGGCATGAACGTGATGCGTCTGAACTTCTCCCACGGTGACTATGCGGAACACGGTCAGCGCATCCAGAACCTGCGCAATGTGATGAGCAAAACCGGTAAGAAAGCCGCTATTCTGCTGGACACCAAAGGCCCGGAAATTCGTACCATCAAGCTGGAAGGCGGCAACGACGTCTCACTGAAAGCAGGCCAGACCTTCACCTTCACCACCGATAAATCCATCGTCGGCAACAACGAAATCGTTGCAGTGACCTACGAAGGCTTCACGTCTGACCTCACCGTCGGCAACACCGTTCTGGTGGACGATGGCCTGATCGGCATGGAAGTAACGGCTATCGAAGGCAACAAAGTTATCTGTAAAGTGCTGAACAACGGCGACCTTGGCGAGAACAAAGGCGTAAACCTGCCGGGCGTCTCCATCGCCCTGCCGGCGCTGGCTGAGAAAGACAAACAGGATCTGATCTTCGGTTGCGAACAGGGCGTGGACTTTGTCGCGGCCTCCTTCATCCGTAAACGTTCCGACGTCGTCGAGATCCGTGAGCACCTGAAAGCCCACGGCGGCGAAAACATCCAGATCATCTCCAAAATCGAAAACCAGGAAGGCCTGAACAACTTCGACGAAATCCTCGAAGCCTCTGACGGCATCATGGTTGCTCGTGGCGACATGGGTGTTGAGATCCCGGTTGAAGAAGTTATCTTCGCCCAGAAAATGATCATCGAAAAATGTATCCGCGCGCGCAAAGTGGTTATCACCGCGACTCAGATGCTGGACTCCATGATCAAGAACCCGCGTCCGACCCGCGCTGAAGCCGGCGACGTGGCCAACGCCATCCTCGACGGTACCGATGCAGTGATGCTGTCCGGCGAATCCGCGAAAGGTAAATACCCGCTGGAAGCCGTCACCATCATGGCCACCATCTGCGAACGTACTGACCGCGTAATGACCAGCCGTCTGGACTTCAACAACGACAACCGTAAACTGCGCATCACCGAAGCGGTGTGCCGCGGCGCGGTAGAAACCGCTGAGAAACTGGAAGCGCCGCTGATCGTTGTCGCCACCCAGGGCGGTAAATCCGCGCGCGCTGTACGCAAATACTTCCCGGATGCCACCATCCTGGCCCTGACTACCAACGAAACCACCGCTCGCCAACTGGTGCTGAGCAAAGGCGTTGTGCCGCAGCTGGTCGAAGAGATTGCCTCTACCGATGACTTCTATCATCTGGGCAAAGATCTGGCGCTGAAAAGCGGCCTCGCGCGTAAAGGCGACGTGGTGGTGATGGTTTCCGGCGCATTAGTGCCGAGTGGTACCACTAATACGGCTTCCGTACACGTGCTGTAATAATTTACAGGTTAATTGGTTTTTTTTAATAAAGCGCCTCTCGGGGCGCTTTTTTTTATTCATTGATTAGCTCTTCCTATTAAAAATGCAAATCGGAATTTACTATTTAATAAGAGATTATCTAAGATGAATCCGATGGAAGCGCGCTGTTTTCACTCGCCTTTTTCAGCGATTTTGTCCAATTCGATGCTTCTTTGAGCGAACGATCAAAAATAAGTGCGTTCAGGTAAAAAAAATATTCTCATCCCAAAAAACTTTGTGTAATACTTGTAACGCTACATGGAGATTAACTCAATCTAGAGGGTATTAATAATGAATCGTACTAAACTGGTACTGGGCGCGGTAATCCTGGGTTCTACTCTGCTGGCTGGTTGCTCCAGCAATGCTAAAATCGATCAGCTGTCTTCTGACGTTCAGACTCTGAACGCTAAAGTTGACCAGCTGAGCAACGACGTGAACGCAATGCGTTCCGACGTTCAGGCTGCTAAAGACGACGCAGCTCGCGCTAACCAGCGTCTGGACAACCAGGCTCACTCTTACCGTAAGTAAGAGTTCTGGTAATAAAAATGGCGCACTCTGTGCGCCATTTTTTTTGCCCTCAGCATGAGGGCTACTGGGTAAGCAGGCTGTTGTCAGACGGCGTGTTCTGCGCCGACAGCGTTGCTGCCGCACTCCCCGTCCCCGTGGACACCACCACCGGATATCCCGCCCTTCTCGACATCGCTTTTTTCAGCTGTACATCATCGACCGCCTTATCCTCTGCGAAGGCGTGAAACGCTGCAGGCAGCGTGTAGGCGATGGTCCGGGTGTTTTCCTCTTCCGTCTGCGAAAGCGGCCTGTGGACCTCGACATAGCGTTTACCATCCGGTTCGACGGCAAACTTCACCGGCTGATTGATAATCCGTACCGGCGTCCCGGTTTTCACCTGGTTGAACAGCGCTTTGATGTCATCAGCGTTCATTCGCATACAGCCTGAGCTGACGCGCAAACCGACGCTGTCCGGCGCGTTGGTGCCATGAATCAGATACTCGCCGTTACCGTAGGCCAGGCGCAGCGCATAGCGCCCCAGCGGATTGTAAGGCCCGGCCGGGACCACCGCCGGTAACGTCACCCCTTTCTCCAGCGAACGCGCCCGAATGCCCGCGGTGGGCGTCCAGGTCGGGTTGGGGATCTTCTGCCCGACGCGGGTGGTCATCTCAGGCGTTTCCAGCCCTAACTGGCCGATACCCAGCGGATAGACCTGCACCTGATTCTCTCCCGGTGGGAAGTAATACAGCCGCAGTTCTGCAAGGTTGACGACGATGCCCTCTCGCGGCACGTCGGGGAGCAGCATCTGGGAGGGGATCAGGACCTGAGTACCGGGCTTCGGCTGCACCGGCGCAATGGTATCGTTGGCTTCGAGGATCAGCATCGCCGCGGTATCAAAATGGCGGGCGATCGCCTGCAGGTTGCGGTCTCCCTCCTGTACGGTCCAGTACTGGTTCTGGCCAATCAGTCGGCTGTCGGCGGGAGGAAGCGGGTAGTCGACGGCCCAGGCGGCCGAGGAGGCGCCAAGCGCGCTGAGAAGGGCTAAAGTGATCATCGTTTTGCGTTTCATACTGAGATTCCTTCTTTCGCTGATAAAACGCCAGGAGACTGAACGGCGGCAGGAGCAGAACCCCTACCGGACGTAACAGAATGAAATCTACCTGTTTATTCTAGCTAATATTTGCGGCTTTCGCGCGGATCGCACGGATCATGGCTTCAAGCCCTTGCGAGCGGGAAGGCGTCAGGTGTTGGGTGAGCGCCATTTTTTCAAACCACGGGCGCACGTCGAACTCAGTGATGTCCTGGGCGGTCATCCGGTCATAAAGGATAAACACCACCGCAATCAGCCCTTTGACGATCGCCGCATCGCTGTCACCGCGCAGGGTGATAACGCCGGAGGGGTCCTGCGCCATCACGATCCACACCTGGCTTTGACAGCCCTGAATAATGTTCTGCACGCTGTGTTCTTCCGGGCTTAGCGGCGCCAGCCGCTGGCCCAGCTCAATGATATAGAGATACTTCTCTTCCCAGTTGGCGCAACGGCTAAAATTGCGCAACAGTTTGTCTTTGTCCGGTAGTGCCGCCATCGTCACGTCCTTTACCCTAATAATTTGTGGATCCGCTGCAGGCCAGCCACCAGGCGGTCCACCTCTTCCGTGGTATTGTACATCGCCAGCGACGCCCGACACATGGCCGGTACCTGGTAGTAAGCCATCAACGGCATCGCGCAGTGGTGCCCGGTCCGCACGGCGATACCGTAGTTGTCGAGGAAGCTACCGACGTCATAGGCGTGATGCTGGCCGAGGTTAAAGGCGATCACCCCTTTGCGCTGCGCCGGCCCGTAGAGGATCAGATCCGGCACGGCGCGCAGGGCCTCCAGCGCATAGCGCATCAGGGTCTGCTCATACTCCGCGATCTGCGTCAGCCCCAGCTGGCTGACGTAGGTTAGCGCCGCGCCGAGGCCAATGATCCCCCCGGTATTCGGCGTACCGGCCTCAAAGCGCCACGGCGCCCGGTTCCAGGTGGTGCCTTCCGTCAGGCTGACGGTGGCGATCATCGACCCGCCGCCTTCCCACGGCGCCATCGCCTGCAGCAGCTCGGACCGACCATAGAGCACGCCAATCCCGGTCGGGCCATACAGTTTGTGTCCGGAGAAGACGTAGAAATCGCAGCCGAGCGCCTGCACATCTACCGGGTGGTGCATCACCGCCTGGGCGCCATCCACCAGCACTTTCGCGCCATGCTGATGTGCAAGGGCAATCAGCGCCGCCAGCGGGTTTTCCGTCCCCAGCACGTTGGAGACCTCGGTAATCGCCAGCAGGCGGGTGCGCGGGTCAAACAGTCGCGGAATAACGTCCAGCTGCAGGGTGCCGTCCGGGTTCAGGGGGATCACCCGCAGCTCAGCCCCGACGCGGGCGCAGAGCATCTGCCACGGCACAATGTTGGCGTGGTGCTCCATCTCGCTGATGATGATGTTATCCCCGGCGCCGACGTTGGCGTTTCCCCAGCTGTTGGCCACCAGGTTGATACCCTCGGTGGTGCCGCGGACGAACACCACTTCCTCCGCCGACCCGGCGTTAAGGAAGGTCGCCGCCTGCTGGCGCACCGCTTCCATCCGCGCGGTAGCTTCCGCGCTGAGGGTGTGGATCCCGCGATGCACCGCCGCGTAGCCATGGCGATAGAATTCCGCTTCGGCGCCGATCACTGCCTCCGGTTTCTGAGCACTGGCGGCGCTGTCAAGATAGGCCAGCGGCTGACCGTTGACCTCCCGGTTCAGTACCGGAAAATCGGCGCGAACGCGTTCAACTGAAAATGTCATACTGTGCCTCCCGGCAAACGCTGTCCAATCCGCGCCAGCACCTGCTCTCTGAGCGCATCGCTGCGGATAGCCTCGGTGAGCTCGGCGGCGAAGGCGTAGAGGATCATCTGCTGCGCCGCCTGCTGTTCGATACCGCGCGAGCGCAGATAGAACAGCTGTTCTTCATCAATGCGTCCGACGGTCGCCCCGTGGCTGCATTTCACGTCATCGGCGTAAATCTCCAGCTGTGGTTTGGTGTCGACCTCCGCCAGCCGCCCAAGCAGCAGATTGTTGTTGGTCATCTGGCCGTCGGTTTTCAGCGCGTGCGGCGCGACGTTGATCAGCCCGTTAAATACCGCCCGGCCCTTATCGCTGACGATGGTTTTGTGCAGCTGACGGCTGTTGCAGTAGCCGACCTGATGGTCGAGCCAGGTGCGGCTGTCGCAGACCTCATTGTTCACCGGCATCGCCAGCGAATTGAGGCGCAGGTTGCTGTTTTCACCGCCCAGGCGCGTGCTGGTGTGATGACGCAGCACCTGGCCGCCGAGCAGGAAACTGCTGCTGAAGGCCGAGGCGTCGCGGCCCAGCAGCAGGTCGTTATGGGCGAAGTGGTAGCTGAGCGCGTTCTCAAACGCCAGCTTGATATGCTGGAGGTGCGCGTTATCGGCCACCGTCATGGTCAGTCGCCCGCCGGTGAAGTGCGGCTGCTCATTAAAGCTGAGGTAATGCTCGACCAGGGTCGCCTCCGCCCCGCTCTCCAGCGCCAGATGATGGCGATAGTGGGCGGTATTCAGCGCATCGCCGGCCAGGCCGCGGGTGATATGCATCAGCAGCAGCGGCTTATCCAGGCGGCGGTTGCGCGGTACGCGAATGCGGGTCACCGTCTGCGCCAGGCTTTCGGTCAGATGGAGAAACACCTCCGGCTGCAAAGCATCCGGCAGATGCTGGCGTTGGTTATCGACGCTGACCTCCACGCCGCTGGCGGCGAGATCGTCGCTCAGCTCAGGATGATAGCGTCCATCGATAAACACCAGCCGCCAGGCGTCCAGCGGTAGCGCCAGCGCATCACGCTGTTCAGCACTAAGAGATGCCCCCTCATCGGCGACAAAGTGGCCGTTCAGTAGCGCGTCCAGCGGGGTGTATTTCCAGTCCTCCTGCTTGCGCGTCGGCAGCCCCAGGCGCAGCAGCTGCTGCAGATGCTGGCTGGCCTCCGCCGTACGCTGGCCGCCCTGCGCTTCAAACAGGTGGTGCCACTGCTGCAGCGCGTTACTGCTGTTCGGTAAGCCAGCCATAGCCCTGCTCCTCCAGCTGTTTGACGAGGGTGAAATCCCCCGACTTCACAATCCGCCCCTGATACAGCACATGGACGTAATCCGGCTTGATATAGTCAAGAATGCGCTGGTAGTGGGTGACAATGATGAAAGCGCGTTTACCGTCGCGCAGAGCATTTACCCCCTGGGAGACGATTTTCAGGGCATCGATATCCAGCCCCGAATCCGATTCATCAAGAATGCACAGCTCAGGCTCCAGCACCGCCATCTGCAGAATATCGTTACGCTTTTTCTCACCGCCGGAGAAGCCGACATTCACCGAGCGGGTCAGCAGATCTTCCGGCATCTGCAGCAGCCTGATTTTCTCTTCCATCAAATCCTGGAAGTCGAAGCGATCCAGCGGCTCCTGGCCGCGATAGTTGCGCACGGCATTCAGCGCGGTCTGGAGGAAGAACTGGTTGCTGACGCCGGGAATTTCCACCGGATACTGGAAGGCCATAAAGATGCCTTCCCCGGCGCGATCTTCCGGAGCGAGTTCCAGCAGGTCTTTACCCTTAAATTCGACGCGGCCGCCGGTCACCTCGTAATCCTCACGCCCGGCCAGGGTGGCCGAAAGCGTACTTTTCCCCGAGCCGTTTGGCCCCATAATGGCGTGGACCTCGCCCGGGCGCACCTCAAGGTTCAGCCCGCGCAGGATCGCTTTATCTTCGACGGCGACATGTAAATCTTGAATACTTAACATCTTTTTTCCTTAATTATCAGCCGACGCTATGTTCAAGGCTAATGGCCAGCAATTTTTGCGCTTCGACGGCGAACTCCAGCGGCAGTTCGGAGAAGACGTCTTTACAGAAACCGTTGACGATCATCGAGATGGCATCGTCTTCACTGATCCCGCGCTGCAGGCAGTAGAACAATTGATCTTCGCCAATCCGCGAAGTGGTCGCTTCGTGCTCCAGCTGGGCGCTGTTGTTGCGGCATTCCACATACGGGAAGGTATGCGCCCCGCAGTCCGGGCCGATCAGCATCGAATCGCATTGGGTGAAGTTCCGGGCGTTAGTGGCGGTCGGCATGATTTTGACCAGCCCGCGATAGCTGTTCTGGCTGTGTCCGGCGGAGATCCCTTTCGAGATGATGGTCGAGCGGGTGTTCTTGCCGATGTGGATCATTTTGGTGCCGGTATCCGCCTGCTGGTGACCGCTGGTCAGCGCTACCGAGAAAAATTCGCCGATCGAGTTATCGCCGCGCAGAATGCAGCTGGGGTATTTCCAGGTGATGGCCGAGCCGGTTTCCGACTGGGTCCATGACATCTTGCTATTCTCCCCTTCGCACAGCGCACGCTTGGTGACGAAGTTGAGAATGCCGCCGGTGTTGTTATCGCCGGGGAACCAGTTCTGCACCGTGGAGTATTTTACTTCCGCATCTTTATGAATGATGACTTCAACGACCGCCGCATGCAGCTGATAGCTGTCGCGCACGGGCGCCGAGCAGCCCTCAATATAGCTGACGTAGCTGCCTTCATCGGCCACCAGGATAGTGCGTTCAAACTGCCCGGTCTTTTCGGCGTTGATGCGGAAATAGGTCGACAGCTCCATCGGGCAGCGGACGCCCTTCGGCACATAGATAAAGGTGCCATCCGAAGCCACTGCGGCGTTCAGCGCGGCGAAGAAGTTGTCATTGCCTGGCACCACAGTACCCAGATACTTTTTCACCAGTTCCGGGTGGTCGTGGATCGCCTCGCCGAAAGAACAGAAGATGATCCCCTGCTCCGCCAGCTTTTCGCGGTAGGTGGTCGCCACCGACACCGAGTCGAATATGGCGTCCACCGCCACCTCGCGCCCTTCACGTACCGGCACGCCCAGCTGGTTAAAGGCTTCTTCCACCTCGCTGGTCAGGAAGGTGTTGGCCCCGGTCTGCTGCACCGCGCCCGGCTCTGAAGCGCAGGTCTCATCGCAGTTGCCGCAGGAGGGCGCAGAATAGTAGCTGTAATCCTGATAATTCAGCTTATCGTAATGCGCTTTCAGCCAGTGCGGCTCCTCCATCTCCAGCCATGCCCGGAAGGCATTGAGCCGAAACTCCAGCATCCACTGCGGCTCATTGCGACGGGCGGAAATGGCCCGGACCACCTCTTCATTAATCCCTTTGGCCAGCTCATCGGTCTGCAGCCGGGTGAAAAAGCCCTCTTTATAGTTGAGCGGGCCGCCGGTCCAGGTTTTGACATCGTCAGTTGCTACAGTATTACGCGACATAGTTACTCCGCCTGCACCCCAAAACTTTCACCACAGCCGCACTCGTGCTGCGCTTTCGGGTTATGAAATTTAAAGATTTCATTTAAACCTTCACGGACGTAATCGAGCTCCGTGCCGTCAATGAACGGCATCGCCTGCAGCGGCGCCCACAGTTTCGCCCCGTCATGTTCAAAGAGCAGATCGTCGGCGGCCGGCTCGGCAATCATTTCGAGCACATAGCCAAAACCGGCGCAGCCGCTGGTTTTGATCCCCAGCCGCAGCCCTTTTTTGTCCGGCTGCTTGCGCATCAGATCGCGAATATGCGCGGCAGCGGCCGGCGTCATGGTCAGTCCCTGCCAGCTAAAATCGGCGGGATTAAAGGTTCCTGCTTGTACTTCCATCGATAGACCTCCTGGTTGGCGCCATCAAGGCATACCGCCATGTTAGTGATAATGATTATCACTTCAACCCATCTGCAGCAGGGGTATTGCCCCATTTAGCGCTTTTTATAAGCATAGACCCTCGCCCGGGGAATATCAGGGTGCACAAGGTGAAGTTAATCTTTTGATTTATAATATGTTATTCTGAAATCGTTCTATATCCGCACGCAATGGTAAAGATGTATCGAAAATACCGATTTATGCAATAGCAGATGACCCGGTTCCTGTTTATCGCGTGAGCCGGGAGGAATAAGTGACATTGTCACTCATCTGGACAGCAAGGCCGGAGAAGGCGCAGGTCCGCTGGTTCAGGATGAGAAAGCGCCAGCCCGTGACGCTTTCGGAAAGGGACAATCGCCGCTCGCCAGGCCGCGATCAGGGGAATGAAAACCGTGATGAAACGGGTAAAGGGATTGCCAGTCAGGGTAGCGGCGGGCTAGCTGCCTTTTCTGACCAGGCGGGCGGCCTGAACAAATACCTCATCTTCCACCCCGTCCCCCTTCTGTCTGCCCAGCCTCACCAGTTCATCCACGATACTCCCCTGATTAATCTGCTTCTGTGTAGCCACTAAGCTAATGACCGCCGCGCCGATGGCCATGCCAATCAATGCCGTTTGTTCATCTTTATCTTTCATGCTATCGCTCCGTCTGTCCTCCAGAGAAAGGCTAGCAAAAAATACCACCAGCTCAATTTCAAATTCACCTTCTTTACGCCTCCCGGAAAACGCAGACGCCGTGCTGACCTCTCCTTCCCCCTGGTGGCGATGGCGCAAAGCGCTGTCGCCTCATACCGGGTCTTTATTTTGCCAACTTCACATTGCGCGGAAATAAATAAAAATAACGCGAGCGCCGAAGAGTAAAAAAAGAAATAACAACCTCAGCGATAAATCCAGATTATTCCATCAGGGAATGGCTGGGATGCTAATATTTCATTTCCCCACCTGTTTTTAGAAGCCTATAGTTTTTTTGCCTGCAGAACATTCACTTAGGTTAAAAGACATAAGGACATAATAATGATTGTTTCAGCCCCCAGCGATTATCGCGAAGCCGCTCGTCGCCGTCTGCCCCGCTTCCTTTTCGATTATATTGACGGTGGCGCGGTGGCGGAAAATACCATGAACGCCAACGCCACCGAACTTGCCTCGGTAGCCCTTCGCCAGCGCGTGCTGTGCGGGGCGGGCGAACCGACGCTGGCCACGACGATCCTTGATGCCTCATGGGCGATGCCCGTGGCGCTGGGGCCCGTCGGCGCCACCGGGATGTACGCCCGCCGCGGCGAAGTTCAGGCGGCCCGTGCCGCCTCTCGCGCCGGGATCCCGTACACCCTGTCCACGGTGTCGGTCTGCTCGATTGAAGAGGTGGCGAGCCAGGCCAGCGGCGCGCTCTGGTCCCAGTTGTACGTGCTGAAAGATCGTGGCTACATGCGTAACGCGCTGGAGCGCGCGTGGGCCGCCGGCATGAAAACGCTGGTATTCACCGTCGATATGCCAATCCCCGGCTCGCGGTATCGGGATAATCGCTCAGGCATGTCCGGGCCGCACGCCACCCTGCGACAATACCTCCAGGCCTGCACCCATCCGCGCTGGGCGATGGACGTCGGTCTGGCGGGCAGGCCCCTGTCGTTTGGTAATATCGAAGCCTACACCGGACACAAAATGACCATGGACGACTATATGGGGTTCATCAGCAACAATTTCGACCCGTCCATCGCCTGGCACGATCTGGAGTGGATCCGCGACAGCTGGCAAGGGAAATTAATCATCAAAGGGATCCTCGATGCCGACGATGCGCGCAATGCCGTGCGCCTCGGCGCCGATGGCATTGTGGTGTCGAACCATGGCGGCAGACAGCTCGATGGCGCCATCCCCACTGCCCGGGCGCTACCAAGGGTGGTGGATGCGGTCGGCGACGATCTGACGGTGCTTGCTGATTCCGGGGTGCGCTCCGGCGTGGACGTCATTCGCCTGCTCGCCCTCGGCGCGAAGGGTGTGCTGCTCGGTCGGGCTTATATTTATGCCCTGGCCGCGGCGGGCGAAGCGGGCGTGGCGCATCTGCTGCGCTTATTTGCCGAGGATATGAAGGTCACCATGACCCTCACCGGCGCGACCTCGCCATCGGCCATCAGCCTCGATTGCCTTGACCGCCTCGAACAGGATCAACACCGCCCCCATGCGGTGCCGGTATCCTTACCCGCCTGACGTTGCCCGGGGCCGGGCCTGACCGCGTTTATCGGCCAGGTCCGGCAAGGGGGAATTACCCCTGCGGGTGCAGCGCCGGCTGTTGCACTGCGTCAGCCGGGTGCTGAGGTCGGATGCGGAACCAGATCGCGTACATGGCCGGCAGGAAGATAAGGGTCATGATGGTTCCCCCCAGCGTCCCGCCAATCAGCGTATAGGCAAGCGTTCCCCAGAAGACCGAATGGGTGAGCGGAATAAACGCCAGGATCGCCGCCAGTGCCGTCAGCAGAACCGGGCGGGCTCGCTGCACCGTCGCCTCCACCACCGCATGGAACGGATCGAGCCCTGCCTGCTCGTTATGATGGATTTGACCAATCAGGATCAGCGTATTCCGCATCAGGATCCCCGACAGGGCGATCAGGCCCACAAGGGCATTGATGCCAAACGGCTGATTGAACAGCAGCAGCGTCGGCACCACCCCAATCAACCCCAGCGGCGCGGTCAGGAAAACCATGACCATTGCCGACAGCGAACGCACCTGCAGGATAATGATCAGCAGCGTGAGGGCGATCATGATCGGAAATAACGGCATCATCGCCCGGGTGGCTTTGCCTGACTCCTCGATCGACCCCGCCGTCTCGATGCGATACCCCGGCGGCAGCGAGTCGATAATGGGTTGCAGCGGTTTCATCAGCGCGCTGGAGACATCCGGCGGCTGCAGGTTATCCGCGACATCTCCGCGAACGGTGATGGTCGGCGTGCGATCGCGACGGCGAAGCAGCGGGTCCTCCATTCTGATCGACACGTCGCCAATCTGTGATAAGGGAACCCGCTGCCCGCCGCTGCCCACCAGGGTGAAGTCGGCGATTTTCGCCGGATCCAGACGGATATCGCCCGCCGCGCGGCCGATGACCTGCACGGCGCGGATATCTTCCCGAACGGTGGTGATGGGGATCCCTGACAGCAGAAACTGCAGCTGCTGGGCGACGGACTGGGAGCTGAGTCCGCTCGCCTGCAGCCGGTCCTGATTGAGGCTGAAATGCATCACCGGCACCCGCGAACCCCAGTCGGTATTGACGGTGCGCATCAGCGGACTGGCCTGCAGCACCGATTTAACCCGTTCGGCGATGTCGAGCAAGGTGTACGGATCGGGCCCCATCACCCGCCAGGCAACCGGATAGGGCGAATAAGGGCCAAAGACCAGCTGAGTGACGCGCACCCGCGCTTCCGGCGCCAGGCCATTGGCCACCGCCTCCCGCAGCCGCAGCTTGAGCGCCTCGCGGGCGTCCTGACCGTCGGTCAATACCACCAGCTTGGCAAAGGAGGGGTCGGGCAACTCCGGGGCCATCGCCAGGTAAAAGCGCGGCGCGCCCTGGCCGATATAGCTGGTGACCATCTTCGCCTCCGGCTGCTGCTGCAGCCAGTGCTCAATTTTCGCCGTCGCGGCGCTGGTCTGGATAATCGACGACCCGTAAGGCATCTGCACTTCAACCAGCACTTCCGGGCGATCGGAGGTGGGGAAAAACTGCTTTTTCACCGCGCTCATTCCCAGTATCGCCACGATAAACAGCACCACCACGCTGGCGGCCACGCGCCATTTGCGGGCGATAACCCGGGTCAGCAGCCGACGGAAGCGCTGATAGCGCGGGGTGTCATACAGCGCGGCGTGGCCGGCCGCCGCGGGCTTTCTGTCCGGCAACAGGTGCACCCCCAGCCAGGGGGTAAAAATCACCGCCACAATCCAGGAGGCAATCAGCGCGATACCGACGATCCAGAACACGTTGCTGGCGTACTCCCCGGCGGTGGACTGCGCAAATCCATTGGGCATAAAGCCCACAGCCGTCACCAGGGTACCGGCCAGCATGGGCGCCGCGGTATGGCTCCAGGCATAGGCGGAGGCTTTGAGGCGGTCGTACCCCTCCTCCATTTTGACCACCATCATTTCGATGGCAATGATGGCATCATCCACCAGCAGACCCAGGGCGAGGATCAGCGAACCGAGAGTGATGCGGTCGAAGTTTTTGCCGGTCGCCTCCATCACCACAAACACCACGGCCAGGGTTAAAGGCACCGCTGCCGCGACCACCACGCCCACGCGCCACCCCATGCTGACAAAGCACACCGCCATCACCACCAGCAGGGCGACAAAGAATTTGATCATGAACTCATCGACCGCGGCGCTGATATTCACCGACTGATCGGTCACTTTGGTCAACGACATGCCGAGCGGCAGGCTCTGATTGATGCTGGCCGTTTCGGTGTCCAGCGCTTTCCCCAGCGCCAGACCATTCCAGCCCTCGCGCATCACCACCCCCAACAGCAGCGACGGTTCGCCCTGATTGCGGATCAGGAAGGTCGCGGGATCTTCATATCCCCGCTCAACCGTGGCGACATCGGCCAGTTTCAGCGTTTTGCCCCCGGCAATAATCGGCGTGTCGCGGATCTGCTGCAGGCGGTCGAACGCCCCGTCGAGGCGGATAAAGATCTGCCCGCCCCGGGTCTCGATAGCCCCGGCGGCGGTCAACACATTCTGGCTGTTCAGCGCGGCAAAAATCGCCTCTGGCGAAAGGCCCAGGGTGGCGAGACGATCATGAGAAAACGAGAGATAAATGCGCTCCGCCTGTTCGCCGAGGATATTCACTTTTTTCACCCCGGGAACATGCAGCAGCTGCTGGCGCAGGGCTTCGGCGTCACGCACCAGCTGCCGCGGCGGCTCTCCCCGCGCTTTCAGAGCAAAGAGGGCAAAGGTGACATCGGCGAATTCGTCATTCATCATCGGGCCGGAGACGCCGGCAGGCAGGTTTTTCGCCTCATCCCCGAGCTTTTTGCGCGCCTGATAAAACTGCTCCGGCACCTCGGACGGCGGGGTCTGATCCTGCAGCGATAACGTGATCAACGCCATGCCAGGGCGGGTATAGGTCTCAGTGCGATCGTACCACTTCAGCTCCTGGAGCCGTTTTTCCAGCGGCTCGGCGATCTGATCCTGCATCTCCTGCGCGGTGGCGCCGGGCCAGACGGTAATGACCGTCATTTGCTTGACCGTGAAGGGCGGATCTTCCGCCCGCCCGAGTCCGAAGAACGCCACCAGCCCGGCGACGGAGATAAGGATAATTAAAAACAGGGTCACCGACCGCTCGCGGACGGCCAGCGCGGAGAGATTAAAACGCCCGGCGCTCATGGCTGGCTCCCGGCGGCATTCTGCTCGCGTCGTTCCGCCAAACGTACCGCCTCGCCCTGGCGCAGGAGATGGGCGCCCAGGGCGACGATGGGCTCGCCGGGCTTCAGCGGGCCGGTCACCCGCGCCGTTTCATCATTCAGGCCAAGCACGGTCACCGGTTGCCACGAGACGGTGGCCGGACGGGAGGCAATGCGCCAGACGCCAGGGCCGTTGCCCGGATCGTAGAGCGACGCCAGGGGCACCTCCAGCACCTGGCCTAGCGCCTGGTCGCTACCGATACGCAGGGTCACGGTAGACCCCAGCGGGGCGTTCGCCAGCGCGCCGTTCAGCACATAGCGCGCTTCAAAGGTGCGGGTGGTGGCGTCAGCCGCGTCCGAAAGCAGTCGCAGGGTCGCCGTGACCGGCTGAGATTCGCTGCCATAGCGTGTCGCCAGCGCCTCGCTGCCGACCGCCGGGCGCAGCGTCTCCGGAAGCTGCACCAGCGCTTCGCGCTGCCCCGCCCGCGCCAGGCGGATCACTACCTGCCCGGCGCTGACCACCTGCCCCGGTTCGGCAAGCGTTTCCACCACCACGCCGTCAGCGTCCGCCAATAGCCCGGCATAGCCGGTGGCGTTTTGCGCCACATTGGCCTGCGCCTGGGCCGCGCTGAGGTCGGCTCTCGCCGCCTCTGCCGCTGCGTTAACCTGGTCGAATTCCGCGGCCGAGACGGCGCCGCTCGCCACCAGGCCGCGATAGCGGGCCAGATCGTTGGTCGCCTTTTTGGCTCGCGCCCGCGCGGCATCCACAGCCCGCTGTTGAGACTGCGCCTGCAAGATTAAATCAGCCGGATCCAGGCGCAGCAGCAGTTGACCGCGCTTGACGCTCTGCCCGGTCTCCACCAGCCGGGCAAGGATTTTTCCTGACACCCTGAAGCCGAGATCGCTTTGGGTACGAGCGACCACCACGCCGGTAAAGGCCCGCGAGCTGGCCTCCGCGCGCTCGACGGTCGCCACCCTGACCATCGGCGGCCGGGTGCGGGGATCGTCATGATCGGCAGGTTCGCCGCAGCCCGCGAGGGCCAGCGGCAGGAGGCAAACGGCAAAATGGACGGCGTTGAGCCTGAGCATGGGTAACCTTAATGAAAAGACCGGACAGTGACCGCATTCTCAGACGAGTGACCAATAAAGTCAATAGTCACCAATCAGGGGGAGAGGCTTCTCAGGATCAGGGAGGCAAGCAGCACCGCCGCGGTGGGCGCAGTGTCGAGATTGTATTGCAGTTGCACCGGGTTGATGAAAGGACACATCACCATATAGACCGCCAGGGTCGCCTCATCCAGCGGGGTTTTGCGCTCGAACTCACCCGCCTGGCGGCCTTCGACAAGGATTTGACCAATCAGTTGCTGCAGATGACCGGCATACTGTTCCGTTGAAGGCCATTTATCGCGCGCCGCGACGGCGGCGATGTCGTACAGTTTGCGATCCTCGAAAAACAGTTCACTGCCGGCCTCGGTCAGTGCCCGGAACAGGCGGCGCAGTTTCTCGCTGGCGGACGGCGCATCGGCGATAGCCGCGCTGACGGCCACCATGATCTTCTCCAGCCGGCTGGCGCAAATCGCCTCGCCAATCGCCTGCTTGGAGTCGAAAAACTTGTAGATATAGGCTTTAGAAAAGCCTATCGCTTTAGCGAGATCGGTGACCGTCGTTTTCTCATAGCCATAGCGACTAAAGTGCGCCATGGCCGCGTCAAGAATCTGGTCCCGAACGCTGTGGTCATGGGGACCACGGCTTGCAGGGGTGGGGGTATTTTTCGTCATCCGTTTAGCTTAATGCGATCGTTGTCGTTTGACAACGAGTGACGTTATTATGATTTGGTCACAATGACGCCCGTTCTGTGATCCTCTCGCCGCATCACGCCTCGCGCGCCTCGGTGTTAATCGCGCCGGTGGGCAGACAACCCAGGCCTTGCAGCGTCTGAAGCACCGCGCTATCGAGTGGGGTATGCGGCTCCGCGCCTAAAAAATCAACCAGTTTATCGTTGCGCAGGCGTACCGGCAGACGCCAGAGATAGTGCATCTCGACCATTTCCCGCAGGGTGGCGTTGAAGGGCGCCGCCAGCTTTACCAGCCACCAGGGAAAAGACTTCACTGCCGCTCGGCCGCCATAGCGGGCGACCACCCGCTGGATCGCCTGACTCATTTCGCTGCCGTCCGGGTCCCAGTGGCCCTGCATATGAAAGCGAGCAAACGGCTCAAGCTCTTGCCTGCGGGCCAGCAGCGCGGCGATGGTGTCGGCGACGTCGGGCAGATAAGCCCACTGATGCCCCACGCCGATCGCCCCCGGGCGGCTAATGACGCGGGGAAGCTGACCAGGCTTGACCAGCCCCTGAGAAAACCAGTTATTTCCAGCGTGCGGACCAAAAAAATCGCCCGCCCGGACAATCAACACCCGGCCACCACGCTGCACGTAATCCTCCAGCGCCTGCTCCATCTCCACCCGAATAGCGCCTTTACGGGTCACCGGTTGCTGAGCGGCCGCTTCATCAATCAGCGGAAACGCATCCGGTCCATAGTTGTAGACCGTGCCGGGCAGAACAACTAACGCTTGCTGCTGTTCGGCGGCCTGCAGGGTGTTGTGCAGCATGGGCAGTACCTGTTGCCGCCAGTGCCGGTAGCCCGGAGGATTGACCGCATGGACGATAACGTCGCAACCGACAGCTGCCGCCGCGACCTGTCCGGCATCCAGCGCGTCGCCGGCTATCCACTGCATGCCATCTGCGGGACCGCGAATCTGAGCGCCGCGCTTCAGCGCCCGAACCTGCCAGTTGTCCGCCACCAGCCGGCGCGCCACTTCCCCGCCAATGCCCCCGCTTGCTCCCAGAATAAGTACCTTGCCGCTGCTGTTCATTGTCTTTCCCCGTTCGCTAATGGATGCTTGACAGCCTACCTGCCGCTCATATCAAATGAAATTGCATACCATCATCGAGCAGCTATACATTTTTGTATGAATACATCTATTCCCTGGGAGTGGTACCGAACCTTTCTCGCCGTGCTGAAGGAAGGCTCCTTATCGGGCGCATCGCGCAGCCTGAACATCACCCAGCCGACGGCGGGGCGCCATATTGCCGGGCTGGAGGCCGCGCTCGGCCAGGCCTTATTTACCCGCTCGCAGAACGGTCTGCTGGCGACCGACGCGGCGCTGGCGCTGCGGGTGCACGCCGAGGCAATGGACAATACCGCCCGGGCGCTGGAACGCACGGCGGCCAACTTCAGTCGCGACAAAACCGATCTGCGTGGCGTGGTGCGGGTGGCCGCCAGCGAGGTGGTCGGCGCCGAGGTGCTGCCGCCGCTGGTTGCCCGGCTCAGACAAGCGTGCCCGAATATCGTCATCGAACTGATGCTCTCCAATCGGTTTCAGGATCTGCTTCACCGGGAGGCGGATATCGCGGTGCGGATGGTCGCCCCGCAGCAGGAGCAGCTAATCGCCCGCCGTCTCGGCAGGATCGAGCTTGGGTTACATGCCACCGCCGCCTACCTGACACGCCAGGGGCTGCCCGCTACCCTCGACGATCTGGCCGGCCACGCGCTGATTGGTTTCGATAGCGCCACCCCTCTCGTTCGCCGGGCCCTGCAGGCTTACCCCCGTTTTCAGCGCGAAGCCTTCGCGATGCGGACCGATAGCGACCTCGCCCAGTTGAGCCTGATCCGCGCCGGAGCGGGGATCGGCATCTGCCAGGTGCCTCTTGCTGATGGCATCATTCCCCTGCAGCGAGTACTGGCGGCCGACTTTTCCCTGAATCTCGATACCTGGCTGGTGATGCATGAGGACCTGCGCCACAGTCCCGCCTGTAAGCGGGTATTTGATTTTCTCGCCCAGGGGTTGCAGGCATACATTCGCGGCCCACTGGCGAGCTAATCCATCGCGCCGTTTATTCCACGCGCTGCACGCCTGGATAGCGTGCGGTCGCCGCCTCATGAAAAAGATCGTCCAGCCAGCCCGGGATCGCCTCCTCGGGCATTTCATCAGGGATGATGATGTCATACAGCCGGGAAAATTTGCGCTCCGTCAGATCGACACGGAATACCAGCCAGCGCGCCCCCTCACGCTTCACCCCGAGATATCGGCCAAACACGTTATAGATAAGCATCGGCACCTCCCCGACAGGATCCCGCGGTCCGCACAGGCAATGTTCTGGTTTCATTCCGTGCCGAAATAGTCCCACATTGACACTGAATATATTGCATTGTATAAAACCCCGCCCCAATAATGAGTTTCATTTGCATTACTCCCATTTGCTGGTCATCCACTCGCCTGTTTACAAGGATAGCGTTTAATGAAGAAGGTCCTCTGCGCGTTAGGCTTGATGTTCACCGCCGTCAGTTCCGCGCTGGCAACAACCTACCCCCTGACGATTGAAAACTGCGGCTATCAGGAGACCTTCACCCGGCCGCCGGAGCGCGTGGTCGCGCTGGGGCAAAATACGGTCGAAATTCTGCTGCTGCTCGGGCTGCAAAAGCAGGTGGTCGCCAGCGCCTTCTGGCCGACCAGCGTTTTACCGCAGCTGGCTGAGCAAAACGCGAAGATAAAAACCCTGACGGTGGAAATTCCGAGCCTGGAATCCGTGCTGGCGCAAAATCCCGATTTCGTTCCCGCCCAGTTGCCGCTGCTGCTGGGGCCGGAAAGCAAAGTCGCTAAGCGTGAAGATCTCGCTACCGTCGGCGTAAACAGCTACGTCTCACCGGGGATGTGCGCCACCAAAAAGGCCACCGGCGATATGTACGGCAGCCGGCAAAAGCTGTGGGATATGACCTGGCTGTATCAGGAAATTAGCGATTTTGCTCGCATTTTCAACGTCGAAGATCGTGGTCAGGCACTGATTGCCGATTTCAAAAAACGTGAAGCCGACCTGCGCCAGGAGTTTGGTAAAAGCAAAAAGGATCTCTCCTTCGTCTTCTGGTTCTCCAGCGCCTCACCTTCGGCCGATGCCTATGTTGGCGGCAAAAACAGCGCCTCCGGATTTATCGCCAGCGTGCTGGGCGGACATAATGCGATTACCTCCGAAACCGAGTGGCCCACGGTGAGCTGGGAGAGCATTATTGCCGCCAACCCGGATGTGATCGTGGTCTCCAGTCTGGATCGTAACCGCTGGGCGCTGGATAAGGCCGAGGAGAAGATCAAATTCCTCAAAAGCGATCCCGCCGTCAGTCAGCTGGAGGCAGTGAAAAAAGGCCATATCGTGGTCATGGACGGTCAGGCGATGAACCCGACCATTCGCACACTTTATGGCGCGGAACAGGTGGGCGAACAGCTGAGAAAAATGGGGCTGAATTGATGAGCGTCGCCGTGCTTCAGACGCGCCGCAGCATGCTGCTCACCGGCTGGTGTTTACTGGCCGTGATCGTGCTGGCGCTGGTGATAGCGGTGGGCGTCAGCGTCGGCGAGCTGGCTATCCCGCTGCAGAATGTCTTTTACGCTATCAGCAACAGAACCGGCTTAACCGCTGAGCCTCTCAACCGTATCTATGAGAGCGTGATCTGGGATTTCCGCCTCAGCCGCGCGCTGGTCGCCGCCTGCTGCGGCGCAGGCCTCGCTATCTGCGGCGTCGTGCTGCAAAGCCTGCTGAAAAATGCCCTCGCGGAACCCTACGTCCTCGGCGTCTCCGCCGGGGCCTCCACCGGCGCGGTGTCGATCGTGGTGCTGGGCCTTGGCGCTGGCGCGATTTCCCTCTCGGCAGGCGCCTTTGCCGGGGCCTTCGCTGCCTTCGCCTTTGTCGCCTTGCTGACTAACGGCGCGCGCGGCGGCAATGAGCGTACGATTCTGGCGGGCGTTGCCGCGTCGCAGTTATTTAACGCCATCACGGCTTACACCATCAGCACCTCCGCCAGCGCGCAGCAGGCGCGCGATGTGATGTTCTGGCTGCTGGGCAGCTTCAGCGGCGTCCGCTGGCCCGAATTCCAGCTGGTCATCGTGGTGGTGCTCGCGGGCCTGGCGGTCTGCCTGTGGTATGCCCGCGCGCTGGATGCGTTCACCTTCGGCGATGATGCCGCCGCCTCGCTGGGGATTGCCGTGCCACAGGTACGCCTGATCCTTTTCACCACTGCGGCGCTGATCACCGCCACCATCGTCAGTATGGCCGGCTCGATCGGCTTTGTCGGCCTGGTGGTGCCGCACGTGATGCGCTTCTTCTTTGGCCCGCTACACCGGACGTTGCTGATTGCCAGCGCGCTGGCAGGGGCGATCCTGATGGTGCTGGCGGACATTGCGTCGCGCCTGCTGATTGCCCCGCAGAGTCTGCCCGTTGGGGTGGTAACCGCCCTGGTTGGGGTGCCTTTCTTTGCCGTGATTATCTACCGCTCAAGGAATAAGTGATGAGTATTTGCGCTGAAAATATCACCTGGAAGGCAGGCAAAAAGGTCATCGTCAATAATGTCTCGCTGCGGGTGTCCCGCGGCGAAACGGTCGGACTGTTGGGGCCCAACGGCTGCGGCAAATCCTCGCTGCTGCGCGTTCTGGCGGGCCTGCGCCGCCCGGATGCGGGTCGCGTCACCCTCGACGGCCAGGACATCACCCGGATGGCGAAAAAGCAGCTCGCCCGCCGCGTGGCTTTCGTCGAGCAACACGGCATGACCGAGGCCAATATGCGGGTGCGCGACGTCGTACGCCTGGGGCGCATTCCCCACCACTCTCCGTTCTCAAACTGGAGCGCTCAGGATGACGAGGCGATCACCGCCGCGCTGCAGCGGGTGGCGATGCTGGAGAAAAGCGAACAGGGATGGTTAAGCCTCTCCGGCGGCGAGCGGCAGCGGGTGCATATCGCCCGCGCGCTGGCGCAGAGCCCGAGCGAAATCCTGCTGGATGAGCCCACCAACCATCTGGATATACACCATCAAATGCAGTTAATGCAGCTGATCAGCGAGCTGCCGGTGACCAGCATTGTGGCCATTCACGATCTTAACCATGCCGCGATGTTCTGCGATTCGCTGATCGTGATGCAGCAGGGGCAGATCCTCGCCAGCGGGACGCCGGAGGAGATTTTGTCCGAAGCGCTGCTGTGGGACGTTTTCCGGGTGAAAACCAAAATCGAGATCTCCCCTTACCACGGTAAAAAGCACATTCATTTCATCGTTTAGGTTGGGCGGATATGTCTCTCTTCTCCCTGCGCCCTGCGGCAACCCTCTGGCCTCCCGTGTTACTGGGAAGCCAGTTCGTTTTTAATATTGGCTTTTACGCGGTCGTTCCTTTCCTCGCCCTCTTCCTGCGCGACGACATGCTGCTCTCTGGGGGACTTATCGGCCTGATCCTCGGGCTGCGCACCTTCTCTCAGCAGGGCATGTTTATCATCGGCGGGACGCTGGCCGACCGCTATGGCGCCAAGGCCATCATCCTCGCCGGCTGCGTCGTTCGCGTCGCCGGTTATCTGCTGCTGGCGTGCGCTACGTCGCTGTGGCCCATTATCCTCGGTGCCTGCCTGACCGGCGTCGGCGGCGCTCTGTTTTCCCCGTCGATCGAGGCCCTGCTGGCGCGGACCGGTACCCACAGCCAGGCCAACGGGAAACGCAGCCGCGCCGAGTGGTTTGCGCTGTTTGCGGTGTGCGGTGAGCTGGGGGCGGTGATCGGACCCGTAGCGGGTGGGCTGATGAGCGGGATCGGTTTTCGGCATATCGCCCTCGCCGGCGCGGGAATATTTCTCCTGGCGCTGCTGGTGCTCTTTTTCTGTCTGCCCGCCGACGGGCACACGACAACAACGCGCAGACGAATCCCATGGTGGACGCCTTTGCGCCAGCCGCGCTTTGTCGCGTTTATTCTCGCCTACAGCTCATGGCTGTTGAGCTACAACCAGCTGTACCTCGCCCTGCCGGTGGAGATCCAACGTTCCGGCGGTCGTGAGCAGGATCTGGCGCCGCTCTTTATGCTGGCCTCGCTGTTGATTATCACCCTGCAGCTCCCTCTCGCCCGCTTCGCCCGACGAATGGGCGCCGTGCGCATCCTGCCGGTGGGCTTTCTGCTGCTGTCGGCATCTTTTGCCAGCGTGGCGTTATTCGCCGCCACCCCGCCCGCCGAAGGCTGGCTGCGATTATTGCCGTCGGCCTGCTTTGTCACGCTGCTCACCCTCGGCCAGATGCTGTTGGTGCCCTCAGCCAAGGATCTCATCCCGCTGTTCGCCGAGGAGTCGACGCTGGGCGCCCACTACGGGGCGCTCGCCACCGCGGGGGGTTGCGCGGTGTTAGCCGGGAATTTGCTGCTCGGTCATTTGCTTGACCAGGCGCTCACCCCCTCGTCGCAGGCGGTTTATCCCTGGCTCTTGCTGGCGCTGTTTCCACTGTGCAGTGCCGTCGCCCTGCGGGCGATCTGCCGCCCGCTGGCGGCAACATGACGCTGAGCGGACAACAGCCCGCTCAGGAGGTGAACCGGCGATGAAGGACACCGCCAGGGGAAGATAACGGGAACGCGCCCCGCCTTACTTTGCCGCCAGCTCGCGGCGAACGATCTCGGCGCCGGCGCTCAGGGCATGCAGTTTACCGGTCGCAACATGGCGCGGCAGCGGCGTCATACCGCAGTTGGTGGACGGGTAGAGTTTGTCGGCATCGACGAACGCCAGCGCCTTGCGCAGGGTTCCAGCCACCTCTTCTGGCGTTTCGATAGCATGACTGGCGACATCGATCGCCCCGACCATCACCTTTTTACCGCGGATCAGTTCCAGCAGATCCATCGGCACCCGCGAGTTGTGGCACTCGAGAGAGATAATATCGAGGGATGATTTTTGCAGCTGCGGGAAGGCCTCTTCATACTGGCGCCACTCGGAGCCCAGCGTTTTTTTCCAGTCGGTATTGGCCTTGATGCCATAGCCGTAGCAGATATGGACCGCCGTTTCACACTTCAGCCCTTCGGTCGCTCGTTCTAAGGCGGCGATCCCCCAGTCGTTGACTTCATCAAAGAAGACGTTGAAGGCCGGCTCATCGAACTGAATAATATCGACCCCGGCGGCCTCTAACTCTCTCGCTTCCTGATTGAGGATTTTGGCAAACTCCCAGGCCAGCTTTTCCCGGCTTTTATAGTGGTTGTCATACAGCGTGTCGATCATCGTCATTGGGCCCGGCAGCGCCCATTTGATCGGCTGACTGGTGAGCTGACGCAGATAGCGCGCGTCCTCCACGAAGACCGGTTTCTGGCGCTCCACGGCGCCCACCACGGTTGGAACACTGGCCTCATAGCGGTTACGAATTTTCACGATCTCACGTTTGGCAAAATCAACGCCGCTGAGGTGCTCAATAAAGGTGGTGACAAAGTGCTGCCGCGTTTGCTCGCCGTCGCTGACAATATCGATCCCGGCACGCAGCTGGTCGTCGAGGGATAAACGCAGCGCGTCGCGCTTGCCGGCCAGTAATTCTTCGCTGGACAGTTTCCAGGGCGACCACAGGGTCTCTGGCTGCGCCAGCCAGGACGGTTTCGGTAAACTGCCGGCGGTCGATGTCGGAAGCCATGTTTTCATAATAAGTAGCCTTTTATTTTGGTTTAGCAAAGCGCGAAGTTAGCAGACCATTGCTCAAGCAACGTCTTGTGCGGGTTGATAAAATGTTGTTGTGTAAATTTACCCTGCTCTATCGCCAACAGGCTGCGCTCTTCCCGGTCATAAACAATTTTTGTTAATGAATGATCCAGGTGACTGAGATTGGGCTGATAGTATTGCCCCGCCGCGGAATTGGCATTGTAGATCTCCGGGCGGTAGATTTTCTGAAACGTCTCCATCGTGCTGATGGTCGCGATCAGCTCCAGGCTGGTGTAATCGCTGAGCAGATCGCCGGTAAAATAAAAGGCTAACGGCGCGACGCTGTGCTTCGGCATAAAATAGCGCACCTGCAAGCCCATTTTACTGAAATAGCGCTCCGTCAGCGACACGCCATCCTGAGCATATTCAATGCCGAGGACCGGATGTTCATTGCCGGTACGCCGGTAAACATCTTTACTGGAGACGCTCAGGCAAATCACCGGCGCCTTGCTGAAGCTGGCCTTATAGGCGCTGGATTGCACGAAATCCTTAAAGATATTGCCATGCAGCTCGCCAAAGTTATCGGGCACGCTAAAGCTACCCCGATTTTTATTATGCTCCAGCAGCAGCACGCTAAAATCATAATCCCGCACATAGGAAGAGAAGTTATTACCGGCGATACCGGCATGACGCTCACCGCTCTTTTTATCGACAATATGCGTTTGCAGGATCTCTATCACCGGGAAGCTGGCGTCATCCTGAGCAATATTCATCTCGACAGAAATAATATCCAGTTCCACCGCATAGCGATCGTTGTGGGGATTATCCCAGTGCGCCAGGGTATTAAACCGGTTATTCATCATGATTAACGTATTACGCAGATTTTCCTGACGGTTCTCCCCTCTGGCTAAATTGGCAAAGTTGGTGGTAATACGCGTATTTTCCGCGGGGTTATAGTTCTCATCAAAACGACTGCGCTTAATCGTATAGGTAAATTCGTTAGTCATGGCGATTGTCCATTCTGGTGTTGGGTATGAAGCTGAATGAGCAAATTGCCATTCCACAAGCAACGCGGGGTCAGGCCTGGCGCGCTTCAACCGGTAAATGTTGTTGATTCGTTAATGAGTCTATTTTTGCCAGAGTCGGCGCTGGAGGGAAAGCGACTTAAATTCATTGCAACATGAGCCATCCTCATGTTGCTCCGCTGAGCGCTGGTTGCAAGGTGTGGAACCAGTCGTGGTCATGGCACTATGGTCAGGCGCGGGCAACTCAGGCAACGTCTGGCGAATAATCATTTGTCCAGTGAATGTATGCCAGGGTACAATCTTTAACCACTATAATACGTGCTTTGACGTCGCCGCCGTGCCGTACCCGTTTGCTGGAGCTTTTGTCGTAAAGAATGATTGTTGATATCAGTATTATGTCGATGTGCATGGCTGTGCTGCTGATTATGAGCGTACTGCTGAACTAAAATGCTTCCCCAATGACACAAGCTCTCATCTGACCTTCACATTCGCGAAGAAAAAAGGAGATTCAGAGGATTCGCGTCGCACGGGATTGTCCCGCCTGCCGCCGCCCTCTACTCTTTTGGTACTTGCTAATCGAGGAATACCAGATGAAAAAAGCTTTGACTGCCCTGTTCGCTATCGCCGCGGTTGCCGCCGCCAGCGCCTTTGCGGCCGATAAAACCGACGGCCCGGCGCCCGCCGTTGATAACGGAGCCCGCCCCCCGCTGGAGATGGGCCGTGGCCCCCTGCCGCCGTTCCCGCCGCAGCTTCCGCCGCACAGACCGGTGCTCTTTTCGGCCACGGTAGCGACCGATACGCCGGCAGAAACCATTAACAAACTGACCGCGCTGATCCCAGCCAGCCCGGCGAAGCACTACGAAGTTCATGTTGAGGTGGTGCCCGTTACCGGGGATGCCGACGGGCAATAGCCCTTGCGCGGGTCGCCCGACCTGGGGCTGCAATAAAAAAAGCTGCCGCTTATCGCGGCAGCTTTGTTAACTTGAATGAAACAGAATGGCAGAGAATTAGCTACGCACTTTCCGGTAGATAAACAGCACGACCAGCGCACCGATAACCGCAACCACGAAGCTGCCGAAATTAAACCCGTCGACTTTGCCAAAACCAAAGAGGGTACTGATCCAGCCGCCGACCACGGCGCCGATGATCCCCAGAATAACGGTGACAATAAACCCGCCGCCGTCTTTCCCCGGCATAATCCACTTGGCTAAAATACCGGCAATAAGTCCAAAAATGATCCAGGAAAGAATACCCATGGTTAACCGTCCTCTTGTTACCTTTAAGCATTTAGTATTGAAAAGAGTAGCATATATAACGAGAGTGGATCGGCAATAATATATTTATTAGATAATTCCTTGCCGCTGCAGGGTGGTCCGTGTGACAAAATCTCTGGTCCTGACAAACCCGTTTCCGCTTATTACCCTGAAAAAAGGGAGGCTATTCGCCTCCCGGTCACGGCTTATATTACTGCGGTGGTTAGCCGCGATGAACAGCACAATCGCGACTGTTCGTCGAAGATTTCGATTTGCCAGACCTGATGGCGAGTCCCGACGTGCAACGCTTTACAGACACCCCGCACCCGGCCCCCGCGCGCCGAACGAATGTGGTTGGCGTTAACCTCCAGGCCCACCACCTTCTGTTCGCCTTCGCTGCACAGATAACCCGCTACCGACCCCAGGGTCTCCGCCAGCACCACCGACGCCCCACCGTGCAGCAGGCCAAACGGCTGCTGCGTACGGCCATCCACCGGCATCGTGGCCTCCAGCGTATCGTCGGTAAAGGTCTCAAAGCGAATATCGAGCAGCCCTACCATATTTCCCTCACCGAGCCGGTTGAGCTGCTCCAGCGTGGCCTGACGTTTCCAAATCATCCTATTATCTCCAGTAACGCCTGCAGCGGATGGCGAACGCCGCTGCCTTCAATGCGCTTCACCTGACTGCGGCAGGAGTAGCCCGTCACCAGACAGCGGTTACGCGGCAGCCGCTGCATCGCCTGCTGCCAGGAGAGCGCGTAAATGGCCAGCGAGTTGGCATGGTTTTTCACTTCATGACCATAGGTCCCTGCCATCCCGCAACACCCGACGCTGACGTTTTCCAGCTTCGCGCCAAAGTGGGCAAAAATATCTGCCCATTGCTTTGTCGCCGCCGGCAGCGCGGTCACTTCCGTACAGTGGCCGAACAGGTACCAGGGCTCGCCTCCCTGATCGGGACGGGCGGCGGTCGTCAGCGCCTTCGGCAACCACTCATGCACTAACAGCACCTGGAAATCGCCGCGCTTATCGCCGAGTGTTTGCTTATATTCATCGCGGTAGCAGAGCACCAGCGCCGGATCGACGCCAACCAGCGGCATGCCAAGCTGCGCCACGCGATTGAGGAAGTCCGCCGTCTTCTGCGCGGTGCGCGCGAAGCGGGTGAGGAATCCTTTAATATGCTGCGCCTTGCCGTTTGGAGAGAACGGCAGCAGCACCGGCTGATAGCCTAACGCTTCGACGAGGCGAATAAAGTCGGCCACCACCTGGGCGTCGTAGTAGCTGGTGAAGGGATCCTGTACCACCAGCACCATCTTCGCTTTCTGCTCGCCGCTCAGCGTTTCGAGCTGCTCAAGCGTCATGTTGGCGGAGCGGTGGCCGGCCATCTGCTGCTTCAGCGACGGCGCCGAGAGCAGCGGCAGATCGACCATCCCAATGTGCTTCTCCGACAGCTTTTTCAGCCACGGCTGGTTAATAAAAAAGTTAAAGGTCTTCGGCGCCTGCGCCATCAGCGGCGCATAGGATTCGACCGACGCCACCAGATGATCGCGTACCGGGCGCAGATAGCGGCTGTGGTACAGCTGCAGGAAGCGCGAACGGAACTCGGGCACATCGATTTTGATCGGGCACTGGGTCGAACAGGCTTTACAGGCCAGACAGCCGGACATCGCCTCTTTGACCTCGTGCGAGAAGTCATATTCCCCTTTACGCGCATGCCAGCTGTTCCGCGTGCGCGCCACCAGCGAACGCAGGCTGACACCCTGCTCCGGCAGCGCCTTCTCCAGCTGGTTGGGATCGACGCCGCGGTCGGCCAGCAGGCGCAGCCATTCACGCACCAGCGTCGCGCGCCCTTTCGGCGAGTGGATGCGCTGGTTGCTGACTTTCATCGACGGACACATCGGGCTCTTGACGTCAAAGTTGAAGCACAACCCGTTGCCATTACACTCCATCGCCCCGCGCCAGTTGCTGCGCACCGCGATGGGGATCTGCCGATCCCAGGTGCCGCGCTTCACCGCATCGACTTTCATCATCGGTGCGTCGACGCCTTCCGGAGGACAGATTTTCCCTGGGTTCAGGCGGTTATCAGGATCGAAGACCGCTTTGATCTTCCGCAGCTCGGCATACAGCGTCTCGCCAAAGAAGGCCGGACTGTACTCCGCGCGGAAGCCTTTGCCATGTTCGCCCCACAGCAGGCCGCCATACTTCGCCGTCAGCGCCACCACGTCGTCAGAGATCTGCTTCATCAGCACCTCCTGCTGCGGATCGCACATGTCCAGCGCCGGGCGCACGTGCAGCACCCCGGCATCAACGTGACCAAACATGCCGTAGCTCAGGCCGTGGCTGTCGAGCAGCGCGCGGAACTCGACGATGTAATCCGCCAGATGTTCGGGCGGCACGCAGGTGTCCTCGGCGAAAGGAATAGGCTTGGCGGCGCCTTTGGCATTGCCCAACAGACCGACGGCCTTCTTGCGCATGGCGTAGATACGCTCTACGCCATCGAGATCGTGACAGACCTGCCAGCCGATGACGCCCGCCTCACTGCCGGCCATCAGCTCATCCAGCCGCTGGCACAGGGCGGTGACCTGCTGGTCAATCAGCGTAGCGTCATCCCCGGCAAACTCGACGATATTGAGCCCGAGCATCTCTTTATCCGGCACGTCGGTGATCAGTTCGCTTACCGAGTGCCAGACGATATCCTCGCGCGCCAGATTCAGTACCTTGGAGTCGACAGTCTCCACCGACAGCGCTTTCGCCTGCACCATAAAGGGCGCGTTACGCAGCGCAGAGTCAAAGGAGTCATATTTGACGTTGACCAGGCGGCGCACCTTCGGCAGGCGGGTGATATCCAGCCGCGCTTCGGTAATAAACGCCAGCGTGCCTTCCGAACCGGTTAAAATACGGGTCAGATCGAACTCGCTCATCTCATCGTTAAAAACATGACGCAGATCGTACCCGGTGAGGAAGCGGTTAAGTTTAGGAAACTTATCAATGATCAGTTCACGCTGCGTCTTGCAGCGCTGGTAGACCGTGTTATAGATCCGGCCAATCGTCGATGGGGTGTTGCCCAGCGTCTCCGCCAGCGCCACCGGCACTGACTGGGTATCGAGGATATCGCCGCCCATCAGCACCGCTCGCAGACCGAGCACGTGATCCGAGGTTTTACCGTACACCAGCGATCCCTGTCCGGACGCGTCGGTGTTTATCATCCCGCCCAGCGTGGCGCGGTTGCTGGTGGAAAGCTCAGGTGCAAAGAAGTAACCATAGGGTTTAAGAAACTGGTTCAGCTGATCTTTGATGACCCCGGCTTCAACGCGCACCCAGCCCTCTTCGGGGTTAATCTCAATGATGCGATTCATATAGCGGGACATATCGACAATAATCCCGCCGTTCAGCGCCTGACCGTTGGTGCCAGTGCCGCCGCCGCGCGGCGTGAAGACCAGCGATGTAAAGCGCGGTTCGGCGGCGACGCGCGCCAGCAAGGCCACGTCCGCCGTAGAACGCGGAAAAAGCACCGCATCCGGCAGCAGCTGATAGACGCTGTTGTCGGTGGCCATCGTCAGCCTGTCGGCATAGCTGGTGGCGGTATCGCCGGTAAAACCCTGTTGCTCCAGTACCTGCAAAAAATTCAGCACCAGCTGAACTACCCCTGGTGCCTGAGAAATTTGTGGGATCATCACACTTGACCCTGCCTGACTATGTTGTGTTTGAAAATATTGTGTTGGTGCTAACTAAACGTTTGCGTAGCGCATTCAACTTTTTATCACATTTTTTTCATATGCGCCCACGTGTTTTCTGTGCAAAATCAGCCCGGCAATATTATTGATATTATTATCAGTACATGGATTTACGCGGCGCCAGCTTTTTGGCGCGACTGGAAAGGTAAAATTTCTCTATGATAAACCCCCATCAGCCTCGGGACATTCCGCAAATACTGCTGTCGGTGCTGTTCCTGGCCCTGATTATCATATCCTGCCTGTGGGTTGTGCAGCCGTTTATTCTGTCCTTCGCCTGGGCCGGTACGGTGGTGATCGCCACCTGGCCGGTGCTGCTGCGTCTGCAGCGCGTGCTGTTTGGCAAACGGATGCTGGCGGTGCTGGCGATGACCCTGCTGCTGTTTTTGTTATTCGTTATTCCTATCGCTCTGCTGGTCAACAGCCTGGTGGATAACAGCGTCCCGCTGATCAAACTTATCAGCAGTGGAAATGTGACGCTGCCGGATTTCGCCTGGCTGAACAGCGTGCCGCTGGTCGGCGATAAGCTGTACTCCGCCTGGCACGGCCTGCTGGATATGGGCGGCTCGGCGATTATGGCCAAGGTTCGCCCGTATATTGGCACCACCACCAGCTGGTTCGTCGGTCAGGCGGCGCACATCGGCAAGCTGCTGGTCTACTGCGGTCTGATGCTATTGTTCAGCGCGCTGCTCTACTGGCGCGGCGAGCAGGTGGCCTACGGTTTCCGCTATTTCGCTACACGCCTCGCGGCCAAACGCGGCGATGCCGCGGTGCTGCTGGCCGGCCAGGCCGTACGCGCCGTGGCGCTGGGTGTGGTGGTGACGGCCCTCACTCAGGCGGTGCTGGGTGGGATTGGTCTTGCCATCTCCGGCGTGCCCTACGCCGCCCTGCTGACCGTGGTGATGATCTTTACCTGTCTGGTCCAGCTCGGCCCTTTGCTGGTTCTGGTGCCGTCGATAATCTGGCTTTACTGGAGCGGGGACACCACCTGGGGCACCGTACTGCTGGTATGGGGCTGCGTGGTCGGCACCATGGACAACGTGATCCGTCCGGTGCTTATCCGTATGGGTGCCGACCTGCCGATGATCCTCATCCTCACCGGCGTCATTGGCGGACTGATCGCCTTCGGCATGATCGGGTTGTTTATCGGCCCGGTGCTGCTGGCCGTCTCCTGGCGTCTGTATGACGCCTGGGTACACGAAGTGCCGCCGCCGCCGAAAGACCCTGACGTCGTCCTCGAAGAGCTCAGCGAGCTGGAGGCCGGTCGCAAGTAATGCCCTGGCAGGCGGGGAGACCCGCCTGTTTTTTTGCCCACATATTGTTAAGCAAAATTTATTGATCGCCGCCACCGCGCTGGCCCTGAGCGCCATTCCCCTCGCCTTCCTACCCCGGTCCTTCACAACAATTTAACTATTGAGAGGAATCTGATCGACGGCAAAGGCCCCGCTGCCTACTATTAGCTCACGGTTATAAATCAACACCTTGATTTATAAGCATGGAAATCCCCTGAGTGAAACAACGAATTGCTGTGTGTAGTCTTTGCCCATCTCCCACGATGGGCTTTTTTTTGTCCTGCGCATCGCGACAGCGGACAGCCTGAAACAGGCAAAAAAAAAATCCCCGGCATCGCTGCCGGGGATCGGTGCTGTCAGGGCGAACTTATTTTTTCAGTTCCGCCAGACCTAACCAGGTTTGCACCACGGTATCCGGGTTCAGGGACAGGCTGTCGATCCCCTCCTCCATCAGCCAGGCGGCAAAATCTTCATGGTCAGATGGCCCCTGGCCGCAGATGCCGACGTATTTGCCCTGTTTTTTCGCTGCGCGGATCGCCATCGACAGCAGGGCTTTCACCGCGTCGTTGCGTTCATCGAACAGCTCAGAGACCACGCCGGAGTCGCGGTCCAGACCGAGCGCCAGCTGGGTCATGTCGTTCGAGCCGATGGAGAAGCCGTCGAAGTACTCGAGGAACTGCTCGGCCAGCAAGGCGTTCGACGGGATCTCGCACATCATGATGATCTTCAGCCCGTTCTCGCCGCGCTTCAGCCCCTGACGCTCCAGCTCTTCGACCACCGCTTTCGCCTGGGCGACGGTACGCACAAACGGCACCATCACTTCGACGTTGGTCAGCCCCATGTCGTTACGCACGCGCTTCATCGCTTCACACTCCAGCGCGAAGCAATCGCGGAAGCTTTCGGAAACGTAGCGTCCGGCGCCGCGGAAGCCGAGCATCGGGTTCTCTTCTTCCGGCTCATAACGCTCGCCGCCCACCAGGTTGGCGTATTCGTTAGATTTAAAGTCCGAAAGACGCACAATCACCCGTTTCGGGTAGAAGGCGGCGCCAAGGGTAGCGATCCCTTCGGTCAGACGGCCGACGTAGAACTCTCTCGGCGAATCGTAGCCTTTCATCAGCTCGCGGATTTCATTCTGCAGGCCCGGCTCCTGGTCGTCAAACTCCAGCAGCGCGCGTGGGTGAACGCCAATCATGCGGTTGATGATAAATTCCAGCCGCGCCAGACCCACGCCTTCGTTCGGCAGGCAGGCGAAGTCAAACGCACGATCCGGGTTGCCGACGTTCATCATCACCTTCAGCGGCAGATCCGGCATCTCGCCGACGCTGGAGCTCTTGACGCTGAAGTCCAGCAGCTCAGCGTAAACATAGCCGGTGTCGCCTTCGGCGCAGGAGACGGTCACGTTCTGGTTTTCCTGAATGCGATCGGTGGCATCGCCGCAGCCGACCACCGCCGGGATCCCCAGCTCACGGGCGATAATCGCCGCGTGGCAGGTACGTCCGCCGCGGTTGGTGACGATCGCCGAGGCTTTCTTCATGATCGGTTCCCAGTCCGGGTCGGTCATGTCGGTAACCAGCACGTCGCCTGGCTCAATGCGGTTCATCTCGCTGATATCGTGGATCACCTTCACCGGGCCGGCGCCGATACGGTGGCCGATGGCGCGCCCTTCGGCGATGATCTGCCCCTGAGCGTGCAGGGTATAACGCTCCATCACCTGGCCGCGGGAACGCACAGTTTCCGGACGCGCCTGGACGATAAACAGCTTACCGGTGTGGCCATCTTTCGCCCACTCGATATCCATCGGACGACCGTAGTGCTTCTCGATCTGCACCGCCTGCTTCGCCAGCTCTTCGACTTCCTCGTTGGTTAACGAGAAAACATCGCGCTGCGCCTGCGGCACATCTTCGATACGCACCTGCTTGCCGTGCTCCTGGGTCGGCGCGTAAACCATGCGGATCTTTTTCGACCCCATGGTGCGGCGCACGATAGCCGGGCGGCCAGCGGCCAGCGTCGGCTTGTGGACGTAGAATTCGTCCGGGTTCACCGCGCCCTGCACTACCATCTCGCCGAGGCCCCACGCCGAGGTGATAAACACCACCTGGTCAAAGCCGGACTCGGTATCGATAGAGAACATGACGCCGGAGGAGGCCAGATCGGAACGGACCATCCTCTGCACCCCGGCGGAAAGCGCCACGCCGCGGTGATCGTAACCCTGATGCACGCGATAGGAGATCGCGCGATCGTTAAACAGTGAGGCAAACACGTGCTTCACGGCAACGAGCACGGCGTCAAAGCCCTGCACGTTGAGGAATGTCTCTTGCTGCCCGGCGAAGGAGGCGTCCGGCATATCTTCCGCAGTGGCGGAAGAGCGCACGGCAAATGAAGCCTCGGCGTCATCGGCGGACAGCAGGTCATAAGCATCGCGAATCGCGTTTTCCAGTTCGCTCTGGAAAGGGGTGTCGATGATCCACTGACGGATCTGCGCGCCCGCTTTCGCTAATGCGGAAACGTCGTCAATGTCGGTTTCATCCAGCAGTGCATAAATGCGCTGGTTAACACCGCTTTGGTCCAGGAACTGATCAAAAGCATCAGCGGTGGTGGCAAACCCGTTAGGCACGGAGACACCCATACCGGACAGGTTTGTAATCATTTCACCAAGGGAGGCATTTTTGCCCCCAACTCTGTCTACATCATTCATGCCGAGTTGGTTATACCAAAGCACCAGCGGTGACGAGCCATTGTTGGACATCGAGACAATCCTTTTGTGATTTAATACCAGTGAAAAAAATTTCACGATCGACTGCAGGATTATCCTGACATATTTATGGGGCTGAAAAAAACGGTGAATCGTTCAAGCAAATTATTTTTTCAATTTTCGGACTGTTCCCCCGATATAGTTAACTTAATGATTTTTAGGAATTATGACGAAAAACGCTGGAAATAACGGCAAAAAAAAGAAAATGAACCACCCTTTTCATAAAAAACAAAAATAGCGTTTCAATTTTAACAAGAGACAAATCAAACAGGGATATGCTTAAATTTAATATCCGTATTCAGGCAATTAAACTCATTATACCGGATGGTCAAAATGGAAAGTGCTGTAGATCGCCACGTATTTTATATTTCTGACGGTACCGCCATTACGGCAGAAGTGCTGGGGCATGCCGTGATGTCGCAATTCCCGGTCGCCATCAGCAGCGTGACTCTGCCGTTTGTCGAAAACATCAGCCGCGCGCGGGCGGTGAAGGAGCAGATCGACGCCATCTATCAGCAAACGGGCATTCGTCCGCTGGTGTTCTATTCCATCGTCATCCCGGAAATCCGCGACATTATCCTGCAAAGCGAAGGTTTTTGTCAGGACATCGTGCAGGCGCTGGTGGCCCCGCTGCAGCAGGAGCTCAACCTCGACCCGACGCCAGTGGCGCACCGTACTCATGGCCTCAACCCCGGCAACCTGATTAAATATGATGCGCGTATCGCCGCCATCGATTACACCCTCGCCCACGACGATGGCATCTCCCTGCGTAACCTCGATCAGGCCCAGGTGATCCTTCTCGGCGTGTCGCGCTGCGGCAAGACGCCCACCAGTCTGTACCTCGCCATGCAGTACGGCATTCGCGCCGCCAACTATCCGTTTATCGCCGACGATATGGACAATCTGGTGCTGCCGGCGTCGCTGAAACCCCTGCAGCATAAGATGTTCGGCCTGACCATCAACCCCGAACGGCTGGCGGCGATCCGCGAAGAGCGTCGGGAGAACAGCCGCTACGCCTCTCTGCGTCAGTGTCGGATGGAGGTGACCGAAGTGGAGGCCCTGTATCGCAAAAATAAAATCCCGTGCCTGAACAGTACCAATTATTCTGTTGAGGAAATTGCGACAAAAATCATGGACATCATGGGGTTGAATCGCAGAATGTACTAACACACTAGTACATTATTAAAAATTTGTTTATGCTATCACCCGTGGCCTATACAGGATCATGCCCTGCTCTTGCAATAAGCAGGGATTGGTTTATCGTGATGCGCATCACTTCCCGGCATTTTCGCCGCGGAAGAAACAGATTTTGAGACCCCAATGAATAAAACAGACGAATTGCGTACCGCGCGCATTGAAAGCCTGGTAACGCCCGCGGAACTGGCCCAGCGCCATCCCGTCACGGCCGACGTGGCCGCCCACGTCTCGGCCTCCCGCCGCCGAATTGAAAAAATCCTCAACGGCGAAGACCGCCGCCTGCTGGTGATTATCGGCCCCTGCTCCATTCACGATACCGACGCGGCGATGGAATATGCCCGCCGCCTGCAGGGCATGCGCGAGCGCTACCAGCCGCAGCTGGAGATCGTGATGCGCACCTATTTTGAAAAACCGCGTACCGTGGTGGGCTGGAAAGGCTTAATCTCCGATCCGGATCTCAACGGCAGCTACCGGGTCAACCACGGAATTGAGCTGGCGCGGCGCCTGCTGCTGCAGGTTAATGAGCTGGGGGTACCGACGGCCACCGAGTTTCTCGATATGGTGACCGGTCAGTTTATCGCCGATCTCATCAGCTGGGGTGCCATCGGGGCGCGCACCACCGAAAGCCAGATCCACCGTGAGATGGCCTCAGCGCTCTCCTGCCCGGTCGGGTTTAAAAACGGCACCGATGGCAATACGCGCATCGCGGTGGACGCCATCCGCGCTTCCCGCGCCAGCCATATGTTCCTCTCCCCGGACAAGCAGGGGCAGATGACGATTTACCAGACCAGCGGCAACCCGTACGGGCATATCATTATGCGCGGCGGCAAACAGCCAAACTATCACGCCGAGGATATTGCTGCCGCCGGCGAGGCGCTGCGTGAATTCGATCTGCCGGAACAGTTGGTCGTCGACTTCAGCCATGGTAACTGCCAGAAGCAGCACCGCCGTCAGCTGGAGGTGTGCGCCGATATCTGTCAGCAAATTCGCGCCGGCTCCACCGCCATCGCCGGGATTATGGCAGAGAGCTTCCTGCAGGAAGGCACCCAGAAAGTGGTTCCCGGCCAGCCGCTGACCTGGGGCCAGTCGATCACCGACCCCTGCCTGAGCTGGGATGACAGCGAAAGGTTATTGAGCGAGCTGGCCGCCGCCACCGCTACCCGTCTGTAACCGCTCCGCCCGTCGCGCCTGCGGCGGGCAATTTCCTTCGGTGACTCCCCTACCAAATCCGGTAACACGATAAATAACGCTTGCCGTCAAAAACAACATTATTGATAATGATTATCATTGTTGCTTTGATTTTTATTTTGAGAGCTATGACGCGTATGGATAACACTGCCACAGCTGAAAAACCAAAAGACAATGCCCCTTATCCCGTGGCGACGGACAGGCAGATTAGCAGTCGGGTGCTGTTAGGTAGCGAAGGACGGGTAGTCATTGAACATGGCGGCCAGCGCTATCTGCTGCGCCAGACCCATGCCGGGAAGTTAATTCTGACCAAATAAGCGCCCCGCTGAGCGCGGGGCGAGGCGAGTTAGCTCGAGCAGCTGACTTCCAGACGTTTCCCCCAGTCCGGTGGGCGGCGGACGTAGTCGTCCTCGCGATCGGTAAAGGGGTCAGCCAGCGCGGCATGCAGGCGCTCCAGCTCGCCCATATCGCCCGCCTCGGCCTGCTCTATCGCCCGCTGCGCCAGCCAGTTGCGTAACACCAGCGCCGGATTAACGCCATGCATCCGCTGCTGGCGCTGCGCGTCATCCACCTGTTCATCACGCAGGCGCGCACGATACCCGGCAAACCAGCTGTCAAAAGCCCCCCGATCGATAAACTCGTCGCGCAGCGGCGAGGCGGCGCTGAGCTGTTCGCTGTGGCTCAGCAGGCGGAACGTTCGGGTATAGTCGCTCTTCTCACGGATCATCAGGGCAAACAGCCCGTCCAGCAGGTCGTTATCCCCTTTCTGCTGGCTGAACAGGCCGAGTTTATCGCGCATCCGCTGGCCATAAGTAGTCAGCAAGGCGTGCTGATAATCATCCAGCGCCGCGTTCAGCGCTTCGGCGCTGATAAACGGCGACAGCGACTGGGCCAGACGCTGCAGATTCCACAGTCCTACCGCCGGCTGGTTTTCAAAACTGTAGCGCCCCTGGTAATCCGAGTGGTTGCAGATGAAGTCCGGCTGAAAATCGTCAAGGAAGCCATACGGGCCGTAGTCGATGGTCAGACCGAGAATTGACATATTGTCGGTATTCATTACCCCATGGGCAAAGCCCACGGTTTGCCAGCTGGCGATGGTCTGCGCGGTACGCGTGACAACGTCACGGAACCATAACAGATACTTGTCTGCCTCATCCTGCAGCTGCGGCCAGTGGTGGCGAATGACATAGTCGGCCAATTGCTGGACCTTCTGCGGCTCACGGCGATAGTAAAAATGTTCGAAATGGCCGAAGCGGACATGGCTCTCTGCCACCCGCATCAACATCGCGCCAGCCTCCACGCGCTCGCGGTAGACCGGCGTATCGCTGGTCACCATCGCCAGGGCGCGCGTCGTCGGGATCCCCAGCGCGTGCATCGCCTCTGACGCCAGACTTTCCCGGATCGTCGAGCGCAGCACAGCGCGGCCGTCCCCCATCCGCGAATAAGGAGTCAGGCCGGCGCCTTTCAGATGCCAGTCGTAACGGCGGCCATCCGCCAGCTGCTGCTCGCCGAGCAGGATCCCGCGTCCGTCGCCCAGCTGGCCAGCCCAGGCGCCAAACTGATGGCCGCTGTAAACCTGCGCCAGCGGCGACATGCCCGGAAGCAGCGCTTCGCCGCCCCAGACGCCGGCCCCACTTTCAGGCGCAAACAGGGCGTCGGGCACCCCCAGCTGTTGCGCCAGTGGGGCGTTGCGCCAGATGAGTCGGGCGTTATCCAGCGGCGTCGGTGACAGGGAAGTGTAAAAATCCGGCAGTTCATCCCGCCAGTGGGTGGTAAAAGAAAGGGTCATGGTTCCTCCTTCCTTCAGTGTAGTGCCTCGAACAGCGGATTAACACAGGCGGAGTGCAGGGTTATCGGCAGAAAAAAGGGAAGCCTCACTTCCCTCTTGCTTCTGAATGACGTCAGATACGCCGCGCCTGCCAGAACTTTTTGTTCCAATAGACGTTATCCAGCGAGGAACGGGTGACGCCCTGGCTGGTGGAGGCATGAATAAACTGGTTGTCGGTATCGTAAATGCCAACGTGTAAGCCGCTCTCCCCTGAGCCGGTTTTGAAGAACACCAGATCGCCGGGCAGCAGATCGCGCTTATCGATGCGGGTGCCGACTTCCGCCTGCTCGCGGGTTTCACGCGGCAGCTGGAGGGCAAATTTATCGCGAAACGTGCGCACCACGAAGCCGGAGCAGTCAACGCCGCGCGGCGTCATGCCGCCGTAGCGATACGGCGCGCCACGCCAGCTGCGCAGCTGCTCGTTCAGATTCGCCACCACCGTAATGGAGTCAGCCAGCCGAGGATTCGGCGGCGGTGCCCGATGGCTGCTGCAGCCGGCTAAAATTAACGCCGCCGCCAACATGAACCAGAAGCGCATTTCAGATGATCCCTCTGTCCCTAGTCTCTTTATCGCAATAATTTAGCTTGTTTATCAATACACTGACAAGGTGACTGCGTGCTACTGTGACGCGATGAGCATAATATGACCGGCCACCTCCACGCGCTGGAACGGGATCGCATAGGCAGCGGTTAAATTTTCCTCATTCAGCACCTCGGCGGTCTCTCCGCAGGCGATGGCTTCGCCCTGGCAGAGCAGCCAGCTTTGTCCGGCATGGCGCAGGGTATGGTTGAGATCGTGGCTGCTCATCACCACCGCAATACCCGCCGCGCTCAGCTCACGTAACAGCCGATCCAGCGCCGCCTGCTGAGCCACATCCAGACTGTTCATCGGCTCATCCAGCAGCAGCAGTTGACCCGCGGGATGACTCAAGGGATCGATCTGCAGGATGACTGCCGCCAGCCGCACGCGCTGCCACTCACCGCCCGAAAGCTGATTGACCTGACGGCCCAGCTTATTGTCCAGACCAAGCCTGGCCGCGATATCGCTCAGACGGGCGCTATCGCCCTGCTGCTGCATATGCAGCGCCAGGTAGTGCCACACCGGCATGGCGAACGGCGGGGTCTGGTGTTGGCACAGATATCCGCGACGGCGCGCCAGCTCCGTCGCCGGCCACTCGTCAAGCCGCCGGCCGTTAAAATGAACCGTGCCGGGGCCGTCGGACAGCCCCGCCATGCGGGTCAGCAGCGTGCTCTTCCCTGCGCCGTTCGGCCCCACCAGGTGGACAATCTCCCCGGCGCGAAAAGCCGCAGAGAACGGGGCCAGACGCCCCGCCGCTTCTACATCCTGTAGCTGCATCAGAAACGCCATTATTTCGCCAGCGCTCCTTTAATCGCCGCCACCAGCTGCGGATCGTCCGGCGTCATATCCGGAGAGAAGCGCTGAATGACGTTGCCCTGGCGATCGACGAGGAATTTTTCGAAATTCCACAGAATGTCGTCCACATACAGCGGCGCCCGGCCTTTGCTGGCCATCCGCTCATAAAAACCGCTGCCTTCCGGGGCCACCGCTTTCGGCGCGGCGGCAATCAGTTTTTGATACAGCGGTGCGCGATGTTCACCGTTGACGTCAATTTTGCTGAACAGCGGGAAGGTGACGCCGTAGGTGGTGCTGCAGAAGGTCTTAATCTCTTCTTCACTGCCCGGCTCCTGGCCGAGGAACTGGTTGCAGGGGAACCCCAGTACGCTAAAGCCCTCGCCGGCAAACTGCTTTTGCAGATCCTCCAGTTGCTCATACTGCGGCGTCAGGCCGCATTTCGAGGCCACATTGACGATCAACAGCACCTTGCCGGCAAAGGATGCCAGGGTGGTTTTCTCGCCATCAATGGTCGTCACTTCGGTATTCAGAATGTCATGTTGCATAGCCTGTCCTCAATGGATAAACCGGTTTCCGGTGAAGGTGATCCCTATCTACTGTAGCGGATTCAGCGGCCGCCATTCTACTGCCAATCCCCCCGAGTTGTCGCATGATGTAACAGCGCTTCGCTGGCCGCCGGCAACATGAAATCCTCTCAATTGGGCAGTCGACCATTTCCGTGTACAGTATCCCGGTAATGTAATATGGTTTCGTTACTTGTTAATTTAAGAGAGTTTTATTGATGAAGAAGTTGTTTAGTCTGGCGTTAATCGCCACCTCTGTCGCTCTGCTGAGCGCTTGCTCTCCGGATGAAGATAATAAAGTGAAAGTCGCTATCAATACCGGGCCGGACGAAGCCATCTGGAAAGTGGTGGAGCAGGTGGCGAAGGATAAATATCATCTTGACGTCGAAGTAGTCTCCTTCAATGATTATGTGCTGCCCAACGAAGCGCTGAACAACAAAGATGTGGATGCCAACGCCTTCCAGACCCTGCCGTACCTTGAGGCGCAGTCGAAAGAGCGCGGCTATAAATTTGCGGTGGTCGGTAAAACCTTTGTCTTCCCTATCGCCGCCTATTCTCACCGGATCAAAAACATCAGCGAACTGCCCGATGGGGCGACGGTGACCATTTCTAATGAAACCACTACCCTGGGCCGCAGCCTGCTGCTGCTCCAGGCGCAGGGGTTACTCAAGCTGAAACCGGGCGTCGGCTATTTACCCACCACGCTGGATATCATCGACAACCCGAAACAGCTGAAAATTGTTGAAGTGGATACCCCGCAGCTGACCCGTACCCTTGATGATCCGAACGTCAGCCTGTCAATTATTAACACCAACTTCTCCGCTCAGGCGGGCCTGTCGGCCGCCCGCGACGGTCTGTTTATGGAGGGGCCGGATTCCCCTTACGTGAATGCGATTGTCGCCCGCGAGGATAATAAGGACAGCAAGAAAATTCAGGAGCTGAAGGCCGCCTTCCAGACCAGCGAAGTCGCGGAAAAAGCGAAGGAAGTCTACAAAGGCGACGCGATTAAAGGCTGGTAAGCCTGAACCGGCGCCGTCCCTGCCGACGGCGCCGCGCTATCCTCGCACCCGCGAACGCAGCAGCAACCAGATAAATACAGGCGCGCCCAGCGTCGCCGTCACCACGCCAATCGGCAGCTCTGCGGCGGAAAGCGCCAGTCGGGCAATGATATCCGCCCCCAGCAAGGCGCTCGCCCCCGCCAGCATACAGGCCGGGAGCAACACCCGGTGATCGCTTAAGCCGCATAATCGCAGAATGTGCGGGATCACCAGGCCGATAAAGCCAATTGCCCCCGCCAGCGCCACGCTAACGCCGACCAACCATCCGGTCGCCACCACCAGCAGCTTGCGCCATAGCCACAGCGGCAGCCCGAGCTGACGAGCGGAGACCTCGCCCAGCGCCAGTAAATTCAGGGGTTGCGACTGCAGACAGACCCAGCAGAGCACCGGCAGGAGGGCTATCATCAGCCACAACTGCTGCCAGTCGACGCCGCCAAACCCGCCCATCATCCAGTACATCAGCTGACGCAGGTCAAAAGAGGTGGAGAAGTAGACCGCCCAGGTCATCAGGGCGCTGCAGATGATCCCCAGCGCCACCCCCGCCAGCAGCAGACGACTGGTAGACAGATGGCGGCGGGCAAAACGTAGCAGAATAAAGGTGATCAGCAGCGCGCCGAGGATCGCGCACAGGCCGAGCGCCCAGCCGGGCAAGACCCCTTTCCCCAGCAGGACGGCGGCAATCAGCCCAACGCCCGCCCCGTTGGAGACGCCCAGCAGACCCGGCTCCGCCAGCGGATTTTCAAACAGTGCCTGCATAATCGCCCCGGAGAGCGCCAGCGCCGCCCCCACCAGCACCACCGCCAGAGTTCGCGGCAGGCGGATCTGCCAGATGAACAACTGGCCTTTCGCGCTCAGCCATTCTCCAGGCGGGATCCATTGATCGCCCGCGCACAGGCTGACCAGCAGGGTGACCAGGAGCAACAGCGTTAATCCGAAGAGCCAACGCCGGCTGCGGCGCTGTTGAAGATGGGCGAGAGTCAGCATAGATTCCATTACGCAGTGGGAACAAGAGACTGATTTTACGGTGGGTGTCGCGGTGAGAAAAGGAAAAGATCCGAGTGAATTTAGTAAAAGACAACATAAAAAGAGTAAATATGGCTTGTCAAATCCTATGCCATCCATCATATTTACTAAATTATAAAAAAATACAGTAAATTTAAGTAAGGGTAATCATGAGTGGTCAGGTACTTATCGAATTAGCACTTCAATCCACAGGCTTAACTCAAAAAGCGCTGGCAGAGAAGCTAGGTGTTTCACCTACACAAATCAGCAAGTGGAAAAAAGGCGAATATATATCATCAGAAATGGAGTCAGGCTTGCGCGCCATAACCGGTATTGGTGAACAAGACCCAGCCGTTGTCCTGTGGTCAGGTTCGCTGGCCGATGCCAAAAAGTGGAATAAGTTAATTGGTTTCCTGGGTGAGCTGGCTTATGAAGAGGATGAAACAGGCTATGAAATTTACCCGCTGTTAGATGAACCTGAATCGCTAAGCAGCAGTATTTTTTACCTGCTTCACGAGATTGGCGTTAGTATTCCCTCCCCGTTCCCAGCCGGGTTGGATGTCGATTATGAAGATATGGAAGATGTTGAAGCCCAGGAAATTTTTGATAATTCTTTAGTTTCCCTGCTCAGCCAAATCTTGAAAGCATACACCGATGTATATGGCTTTTACATGGCGTACATAGACGATCTGATACAAGATGATAGTCTGGAATTATATGATACGCCTGCAATAAATATTGAGTCCGAATTACTCTCACTAGCGGCTTGCAAAGTCGCTATTTCAAGTAAGATAGCGCCTCAATACAGGTCATTCAGGGCACACACCTTATCAGATTATGAAGAGTGGCTCAGCATCGTCAAAGATCGAGCTTTCCGTGCCAATGTACCGCTAAAAGCAGAACTCCTCGATCTAATCCACGCCTCAAATGATGAGATAGGCGCCTGTGCAGAACAAGAGAGTTTAGGATTGAATGCCTCAAGGCTGCACCCGGACATCTACATGAATGAATTGCTGGTTGGGATGCGCGCAATCCACCAAGTACTTCCTGCGATAATTGAAAAGTTAGGTATCGATTTTACGCTCGATAGCTCCGTGTTTTCCCATAGTAAGCCCTCCTATACCTCCCCTAACGATGACTAAGTATTAACCTTAGATTCAGGACGATAGTTTTTAACCAGCAAAAAAACGATTATCCCAATGTTCAATAAAGAAAAAGGCCGCAATGCGGCCTTTTTAATTAGTTCAGATTATTTGTCTTTCGGTGACGCGTTTTCGACACGGCTTTTCAGCTTCTGACCGGGTCTGAAGGTCACCACGCGCCGGGCTGTAATGGGAATATCCTCCCCCGTCTTCGGGTTACGTCCCGGGCGTTGGTTTTTATCCCGCAAATCGAAGTTGCCGAACCCGGAGAGTTTGACCTGTTCTCCGTTTTCCAGAGCACGACGGATCTCTTCGAAAAACAACTCGACCAGTTCTTTGGCATCCCGCTTGCTAAGCCCAAGCTTATCAAACAGATATTCTGACATTTCAGCTTTTGTAAGCGCCATAGGTTCAATCCCTCAATGATGCCTGGAATCGCTCTTTTAATGCCTCTACACATCTGGCAACGGTAGCGGCAATCTCCTCTTCTTCGAGTGTACGGCTGGTATCCTGCAGGATCAGGCTAATCGCAAGGCTCTTATACCCTTCCGCCACACCTTTACCACGGTACACGTCAAATAAGTTTACGCCAACTACCTGATTTACGCCAACTTTCTTACATTCGGCTAAAACATCGGCAGCAGCCACGTTTTCAGCGACCAGTACCGCGATGTCGCGACGGTTCGCCGGGAAGCGGGAAATATCGCGCGCCTGAGGCACCACGCGGTCTGCGAGCTTGTTCCACTCCAGTTCGAACACCAGAGTGCGACCGTTCAGATCCAGTTTACGTTCCAGCTCAGGATGAACAACCCCAATGAAACCAATGCGTTCACCTTTAAGATAAATCGCTGCGGATTGGCCTGGATGCAGCGCAGTTATCGCTTCGCCACGGAACTCGATGTCGGCCAATTTACCGGTTAAATCCAGAACGGATTCCAGATCGCCCTTCAGATCATAGAAATCGACCGTCTCTTTCGCCAGCGTCCAGTGCTCTTCATAGCGGTTACCGCAGATCGCCCCGGCCAGCATCACATCCTGACGAATGCCCAGCGGCGCCTGAGTATCCGGCACGAAGCGCAGACCACTCTCAAAGATGCGCACGCGGCTCTGCTGACGGTTCTGGTTGTAGACCACGGTCCCCAACAGGCCGGTCCACAGCGACAGACGCATCGCCGACATTTCACTGGAGATCGGGCTTGGCAGGATCAGCGCCTCTTCCCCGACGTGGATCAGCTGCTGGACTTTCGGGTCAACAAAGCTGTAGGTGATCACTTCCTGATAGCCTTTGTCGTTCAGCAGCGTTTTCACGCGCTTCAGCGACAGGTCAGCTTCACGGTGGGTCCCCATGATCAGACCCGCCTGTACTGGCTCATCAGGAATGTTGTTGTAGCCATAAACGCGAGCCACTTCTTCGACCAGATCTTCTTCGATCTCCATGTCGAAACGCCAGCTCGGGGCGACTGCCTGCCATTCACCCTGACCTACCGTCACTTCGCAACCCAGGCGCTGCAGAATGTCGGTGACCTGCGCGTCATCGATATGGTGGCCAATCAGGCGATCCAGTTTGCTACGACGCAGGGTAATGGTGGCGCGTTTTGGCAGGGTCTCTTCGTGGGTCACGTCGATCACCGGGCCGGCTTCACCGCCGCAGAGGTCGATCAGCAGACGCGTGGCACGCTCCAGCGCTTTATACTGCAGCGCCGGATCGACGCCGCGCTCATAACGATGAGAGGCATCGGTGTGCAGGCCGTGACGGCGCGCGCGGCCGGTAATGGACAGCGGGCTGAAGAAGGCACACTCCAGCAGCACGTTCTGGGTTTCGTCGTTAACACCGGAGTGTTCCCCGCCGAAGATCCCGCCCATCGCCAGCGCTTTGTTATGGTCAGCAATAACCAGGGTGTCACTGTCGAGCTTCGCTTCAGAGCCATCGAGCAGCACCAGGGTTTCACCCTCTTTCGCCATGCGCACCACGATCCCGCCTTCGATACGGTCGCGGTCAAAGGCGTGCATCGGCTGGCCCAGCTCAAGCAGCACATAGTTGGTCACGTCAACCACTGCATCGATAGAGCGGATCCCGCAGCGACGCAGCTTCTCTTTCATCCACAGCGGGGTCGGCGCTTTGACGTTGATGCCTTTCACCACGCGGCCCAGATAGCGCGGGCACGCCTGCGGCGCGTCAACCTGAATCGGCAGCACGTCGTCAATGGTCGCGGCAACCGGCGTGATTTCCGGCGCGTTCAGCGGCGCTTTGTTCAGCACAGCGACATCGCGCGCCACACCGATGATACCCAGGCAGTCGGCGCGGTTTGGCGTGACGCTGATTTCGATATTGTTATCGTCAAGCTTGAGGTATTCACGAATATCAGTGCCGATCGGCGCATCCGCCGGCAGTTCGATAATTCCGCTATGGTCGTCGGAAATACCCAGCTCGGAGAAGGAGCACAGCATCCCTTCTGACGGTTCACCGCGCAGCTTCGCCGCTTTAATTTTAAAATCGCCCGGCAGTACGGCGCCGATGGTCGCCACGGCGACTTTCAGCCCCTGACGGCAGTTTGGCGCGCCGCAGACGATATCCAGCAGGCGTTCACCGCCCACGTTGACTTTGGTGACGCGCAGTTTGTCAGCATTTGGATGCTGGCCGCACTCCACCACTTCACCGACCACTACGCCGTTGAAGCTGCCGGCAACCGGCTCAACGCCATCGACTTCGAGGCCCGCCATGGTGATCTGATCGGAAAGCGCTTCGCTGTCGATCGCCGGGTTAACCCACTCGCGTAACCACAGTTCACTGAATTTCATTGTTCTGTCCTGCCCTTATTTAAACTGTTTGAGGAAACGCAGATCGTTTTCGAAGAACGCGCGCAAATCGGTCACGCCATAACGCAGCATGGTCAGACGTTCCATCCCCATACCGAAGGCGAAGCCGGAGTAGACTTCCGGATCGATACCCACGTTACGCAGCACGTTCGGGTGTACCATCCCGCAGCCCAGCACTTCCAGCCATTTGCCGTTTTTCCCCATCACATCAACTTCTGCGGACGGCTCGGTGAACGGGAAGTAGGACGGACGGAAGCGCACCTGCAGATCTTCTTCAAAGAAGTTGTTCAGGAAGTCGTGCAAAGTCCCTTTCAGGTTGGTGAAGCTGATGTTCTTATCAACAATCAGACCTTCCATCTGATGGAACATCGGGGTGTGGGTCTGATCGTAGTCGTTACGATAGACGCGGCCCGGCGCGATAATGCGGATGGGCGGTTGCTGGTTTTCCATGGTGCGGATCTGCACGCCGGAGGTCTGAGTACGCAGCAGGCGAGTGGCATCGAACCAGAAAGTGTCGTGGTCAGCGCGCGCCGGATGGTGACCCGGAATATTCAGCGCATCGAAGTTGTGATAATCATCTTCGATTTCCGGGCCAGTCGCCACGGTAAAGCCGAGCTCACCGAAGAAACTTTCAATACGGTCGATGGTGCGGGTAACCGGATGCAGACCGCCATTTTCCATACGGCGACCCGGCAGCGAGACATCAATGGTCTCTGCCGCCAGACGCGCATTCAGCGCTGCGCCTTCCAGTTCAGCTTTACGCGCGTTCAGCGCCTGCTGTACCTGCTCTTTCGCTTCGTTGATGACCGCGCCGGCTGCCGGACGCTCTTCCGGCGGTAACTCACGCAGGGTGGTCATTTGCAGGGTCAGATGCCCTTTTTTACCCAGGTATTCCACGCGGACGTTGTCCAGCGCAGCAACATCTGATGCCTCGTTAATGGCTGCCTTGGCACTGGCAACCAGCTCTGCGAGATGTGACATGGTTTTCCTCATTATGTCGGTGCAGACACCGGTTATAGTGAAATTAATATCCCGAATCCATATACGAAAAAAGCCTCCACAGGGGAGGCTTTCTGGCGCTGTTTTCCGTTTCTTCTTTCACGCGCTAGCCTCCTGAGTTCAGGTGCTAAAGTAAAAAAAGAAGCGGAAAATAGCAGCATTCATGCTTGCATTACCTTGTCTGGTAAGAAACGTCAGACCTGTATTGAAAAGCCTGCGCCGATAAAAGTCAATGTATTGATGGTGTTGAAACGAAAAGAGGGAGACAAGCTCCCTCTTTCAACTGGCTTATGCCAGAGCTGCTTTCGCTTTTTCGACCAGAGCGGTGAACGCTACTTTGTCGAATACGGCGATGTCAGCCAGGATCTTACGGTCGATTTCAACAGAGGCTTTTTTCAGGCCATTGATGAATTTGCTGTAAGAAATACCGTTCTGACGTGCTGCTGCGTTGATACGTGCAATCCACAGTTGACGGAACTGACGTTTACGTTGACGACGGTCACGGTAAGCGTACTGACCAGCTTTGATAACAGCCTGGAAGGCAACGCGGTATACGCGAGAACGCGCACCGTAGTAGCCTTTAGCTTGTTTCAAAATTTTCTTGTGACGTGCACGTGCAATTACACCACGTTTTACGCGAGCCATGTGTGCTCTCCTGTATCTATTCTAAGTTAAAAAAGTTAAACGTTAACGACTTATGCGTACGGCAGGCACGCGATAACCAGGCCCAGATCGCCTTTGGAAACCATGGCTTTCGGACGCAGGTGACGTTTACGCTTGGTAGCTTTTTTAGTCAGAATGTGACGCAGGTTAGCGTGCTTGTGCTTAAAACCACCTTTACCGGTTTTTTTGAAGCGCTTAGCAGCACCGCGTACGGTCTTAATTTTTGGCATCTTAATAACTTCCACTTCGCATTGTTAATAAACGAAACATAGGCGAACAACATCAGTGAAGCCCTAAGGCTCCACTGACATCGCTACTTGAAGGCCTTACTGTTTCTTCTTAGGAGCGAGCACCATGATCATCTGGCGGCCTTCGATCTTCGTAGGGAAGGATTCGACTACTGCCAGTTCACTCAGATCGTCACGGACGCGCGTAAGCACTTCCATACCGATCTGCTGGTGGGCCATCTCACGACCGCGGAAACGCAGTGTGATCTTAGCCTTATCGCCATCTTCGAGAAAGCGAACCAGGCTGCGGAGTTTTACCTGGTAATCACCATCATCGGTCCCAGGACGGAATTTAATTTCCTTAACCTGGATAACTTTTTGCTTTTTCTTCTGTTCCTTAGAAGACTTACTCTTTTCATAAAGGAACTTGCCGTAGTCCATGATACGACAAACTGGCGGTTCGGCGTTAGGGCTGATTTCAACTAAATCTACTCCGGCCTCTTCAGCCTTTTCGAGAGCTTCTCTCAGACTCACAATACCCAAAGCTTCGCCTTCCAGACCTGTCAAGCGAACTTCCAGGGCGCGAATCTCGCCATTGATACGATTCGGACGTGCCGTTTGAACTCGTTTTCCGCCTTTAATACCTTATTCCTCCAGTTGTTGAAGACTGCGGCTGCGAATCTCTTGTTGCAGCTTCTCAATCACTTCACTTACGTCCATGCTGCCGAGGTCTTTCCCGCGACGGGTGCGCACGGCCACTTTGCCGGCTTCGACTTCTTTGTCGCCACAGACCAACATATACGGGACACGACGTAAAGTGTGCTCGCGGATTTTAAAGCCAATCTTCTCATTTCTCAAGTCTGCTTTTACACGAATGCCCGCATTTTGTAGTTTACGCGTCAATTCGTTAACGTATTCAGCCTGAGAATCGGTAATATTCATGACCACTACCTGCACTGGTGCAATCCAGGTTGGGAAGAAGCCAGCGAACTCTTCGGTCAGGATGCCAATGAAGCGCTCCAGAGAACCAAGAATTGCGCGGTGAATCATAACCGGCACCTGACGCTCGTTGTTTTCGCCTACGTAGGAGGCGCTTAAACGCTGCGGCAGAGAGAAGTCCAGCTGTACGGTACCGCACTGCCATGCACGATCGAGGCAGTCATACAGGGTAAATTCAATTTTCGGGCCGTAGAAGGCCCCTTCGCCCAGTTGATATTCAAATGGGATGTTATTTTCTTCCAGCGCCACCGCCAGATCCGCTTCCGCGCGATCCCAGGTCTCATCGCTACCGATACGTTTTTCCGGGCGAGTCGACAGTTTGACGACGATCTTCTCGAAGCCAAAGGTGCTGTACATATCGTAGACCATACGAATACAGGCGTTCACTTCATCGCGAACCTGATCTTCAGTACAGAAGATATGCGCATCATCCTGGGTAAAGCCGCGAACGCGCATCAGACCGTGCAGCGCACCTGATGGTTCGTTACGGTGACAGCTACCGAACTCCGCCATACGCAGCGGCAGATCGCGATAGGATTTCAATCCCTGGTTGAAGATCTGCACGTGACCCGGGCAGTTCATCGGCTTGATGCAGTATTCACGGTTCTCAGAAGAGGTGGTGAACATCGCATCTTTGTAGTTGTCCCAGTGACCGGTTTTTTCCCACAGCACACGGTCCATCATGAACGGACCTTTAACTTCCTGATACTGGTACTCTTTCAGTTTAGAACGAACGAATGTTTCCAGTTCACGGAAGATGGTCCAGCCATCGTTATGCCAGAACACCATACCCGGCGCCTCTTCCTGCATATGATACAGGTCGAGCTGCTTACCGATTTTACGGTGGTCACGCTTGGCGGCTTCTTCCAGACGCTGCAGATAAGCATTCAGCGCTTTTTTATCCGCCCACGCGGTACCGTAGATACGCTGCAACATTTTATTGTTGCTGTCGCCGCGCCAGTAGGCACCGGCGGTTTTCATCAGCTTGAAGTGATGACAGAAGCGCATATTCGGTACGTGCGGGCCGCGGCACATATCGATATATTCTTCATGATGATACAGACCCGGCTTATCATCATGAGCAATGTTTTCGTCAAGAATAGAAACTTTATAGGTTTCGCCACGCTTCACGAAGGTTTCACGCGCCTCGTGCCAGCTGACTTTCTTCTTGATGACATCGTAGTTTTTCTCGGCGAGCTCATGCATACGTTTTTCGAGCGCGTCGATATCTTCCTGAGTCAGGGTGTGGTCGAGGTCTACGTCATAGTAGAAGCCATTATCGACAACCGGACCGATAGCCATTTTGGTGTTGGGCCACAGCTGTTTAATGGCATGGCCTAACAGGTGCGCACAGGAGTGACGAATGATCTCCAGCCCTTCTTCATCTTTCGCAGTGATAATAGAGAGGGTGGAATCGTTTTCGATCGGGTCGCAGGCGTCTACCAGTTCACCGTTTACCCGCCCGGCAATGGTGGCTTTCGCCAGGCCTGGACCGATATCCAGCGCAACATCCATGGGGCTAACAGCGTGGTCAAAATGGCGTTGACTGCCATCAGGAAGCGTAATTACAGGCATTTTATGTCCTTATTTGCAGTGGTGCCCCACACGAAAGAGCACATACAAAACTATATAATCATAATTATCATCAGGTTAAGGCGCAGTTCCCGCTTCACTCTGCGAAAAAAGGAGGACGACCGGATGGACCGTTCCCGCCTGCCACCGCCTGCTGATAACACCGGGGAGTAGTTTACACATCATTGATACGTGATTAAAGCCGCAAGCGTATAAATGATGGCGGAATGTGGAGAAAACAAGAGAGATAGAGATAAAAAGACGAATATCCTGCTACTGCAGGCGAGAATAATCGCCGGCAAAACCGGATAATATTATTCGGACGTGATAGAAGAGACGCAATGATATTGCATGCTTAATCTTTAATGCAGATCGTTAAACCGGTACCGCTTCACCCGGCTTAATTGACGTACGACGAAATAAAGGTCTGGTATATTACGACCACTCGCCGGCCACCAGCGTATGCACATTAAAGGCATCGCTCATGGATTGTCCGGTGGTCCGGGAACCGGGGGCGATATTCGAGCCAGCCTCAACGTCAGTCGCTTTGGCGATGCCTATCTGAGTATGGTCCTGGTTGCCCGACGGCGGGACTGGCGTGGCAGCTGATGCGCCAAAAGAAAGCACGCACAGCGCCAGGGCTGCGATGGTAAATTGAGTGTTTTTCATGATGTTCATTCTCTTATTACGGAAGACAGACCGCGCGATTTCTCCGCCAGGTCAGTGCATCTCAGTATAGTTCCAGATCACATATTTGTCCGTCAAATATTTAGCTTTTCGTGTCAAATAGAATGAATATTTGTCAACAAATCGGGAATAATGGAGAAAAGATGGAGGGCTATTTCTTTTTATAAAAACTAAAACGAAAGGTCAGAAAAAATAATGCCACTAATTGCTAAATTTAAAACGAACAGGCCGGGAAAACCCGGCCTGAAAATATTACATTTTATACCCAAGGGACAGCGACGTCCGGCGATCGGTATGCTCCGGCGCAGAGGAAGGCGGCGCCGAGTTCCAGGTCACGTTGTAAGCGACTTTCAGCGCGAAATGGGCGTTAATCGCCACGTTTAACGCGCTCTCAGAGTTGACGGTGGTGTCCTCAGCGCCAAACACCGATACCCCTTGCGTAAATTTGGCGTTATCGGTCATCTGCCAGGCCCAGGTGCCGGAGGCGTAACCCAGCGGCTGAGTATCGGTTTCTCCATCGGTAAACTCGTCATAGCGGACGCCAGGACCGAATTCAAACCGCAGGCTGTGCACGGGACCGTTGAGGATCTGACGACCATAACCCGCCGTCAGGACATCACGCTGCTGATAGCCATTATAGCGGTCGGTCAGCCAGCTGCCCTGACCAAAGAGATAGTTCATATCGGTCAGGTTATAGCGGCTACGCCCACCGACTGCATATTTTTCTGAGGATCGCTCATCGTTGGAAGAGGTGTTGCTGGCGTTCCCCCACAGCGACCATGCGGTGGTATTACCATACCAGGTCAAGGTGGAATCTGCCGTCATCGAGGAGTTCTTGGTGTTGCCGGACTGCGCCAGGTAGCCTGCGTTAACCACACCTTCGAAAGGTTTTTTAGCAGCGGAAGGGTCATCCATGACGGTAAATACAGAATCATCGGCCATTGCGCCAACAGACGCAAAAAGCCCCCCCGCCAGCATAACCGCTGCGGGTACTGTCTTTAAAAGCTTCATTATAACTCTCTAAAATACATTTTTTAGGACAGTACAAATGATGAACAGACACAACCTGCCCGCTCATTGAATTTAGCGTCCGTACAACATAAAAGAGACCTGAGGGTCCCGGAAACTTTCGCGAGGATCGCGGTGTGCAGGTCCTAAGAAAGGTAGCAAATTATAAAAAAGCACGAATAACATAGCAATCACTTACTCTTTCGTTTTTTGAATAAGACAGCTCCGGAAACAATCTTTATTTCATAATGAAAATACAAGCTTCTTTGCAAATCTCTCAGGAACATCACTTTCCCTCCCGGAGTCATCGTGCCATGCTTAAATAAAATACAGTCGCCGTATTAAGGAGGAGAAGGAATGACCAAAATTTATACGCTAACGCTGGCCCCCTCGCTGGATAGCGCCACGCAGACCCCACAGATTTACCCCGAAGGTAAACTCCGCTGCAGCGCGCCGGTATTTGAGCCCGGCGGCGGCGGGATCAACGTCGCCCGTGCCGTGACCTTTCTTGGCGGTAAAGCCACCGCCATTTTCCCGGTTGGCGGCGCCACCGGCGAGCACTTAGCAGCCCTGCTGGCCGATGAGCAGGTACCGGTCGAGACCGTCGAAACCCGAGACTGGACGCGGCAAAACCTGCACGTTCACGTGGCCGCCAGCGGCGAACAATATCGCTTTGTCATGCCCGGCGCAGCGCTGACGGATGATGAGTTCCGCCGCCTGGAAGAGAAAGTCCTGACGATCGAACCCGGCTCACTGCTGGTGGTGAGCGGCAGCCTGCCGCCAGGTATCAGCGTCGAAAACCTGACGCAACTGGTGAAAAACGCGCAACAGCAGGGGCTGCGCTGCATTATCGACAGCTCCGGCGACGCGCTGGCTGCGGCGCTGGACGTCGGCAATATTGAGCTGGTGAAGCCGAACCAGAAGGAGCTCAGCGCCCTCGTACAGCGCGATCTGAGCCAACCCGATGACGTACGCCTTGCCGCCCAGTCGTTGATCCAGTCCGGTAAAGTACGCCGGGTGGTGGTTTCGCTCGGGCCGCAGGGGGCGCTAGGCGTTGACGCCAGCGGCAGCGTTCAGGTGGTGCCGCCGCCGATGAAAAGCCAGAGCACCGTCGGCGCCGGCGACAGCATGGTGGGCGCCATGACCCTGCGTCTGGCGGAAAACGCCGGGCTGGAGGATATGGTTCGCTTTGGCGTCGCCGCCGGTAGCGCCGCGACGATCAATCAGGGCACCCGTCTCTGCTCGCAGGCAAATACGCAAAAAATCTACGATTATCTCTGCGGTCGCTGATCTTCCCTGCCCCTCCGCGTCGGCGGAGGGAGTCACGATATTGGCTGGATGGTCTATGCTGGAAAGGCTATGGATAACAATGGGGTGTAGAGATGAGCAATGAGATAACCGCCTGGGTCACCAGCGTCGCCTTTCACGAACAGGCGCTGACGGAGATCAACGAGGTCAGCAACCACTTTACCCGCGCCGGGTTCGTACTGACGCTCAATGATGAAGACGGCAATCCCCATGAGCTGGGGACCAACACCTTTGGCCTGCTCAGCGCCCAGGATGCTGATGAAGTTAAGGCCCTCAGCGCAGGACTGGCGGAATCGGCCCTGGGCCGCCCGGCAGAGATTACGGTCAGCACATTCGCCGAGTGGTTAAAAGCTCAATAAGTGCGTTTAACGCAACGGAAAGCGTCAGTTGTGCGTCAGTTCCAGGTTTACCCGGTAGCAGTGCGCTAACCTTATGATATGGTGGAAAACATGGGGAGAGACAGCATGTGGCAAGCAATCAGTACACTTTTACGCGATTGGCATTCCGAAAACGCTGAAATCGAACTGAAAACCGAGCTGCCCGGTGGGGAAATCCATTCGGCCTGGCATTTACGCTTCGGCGGGAAAGATTACTTCGTGAAATGCGACGAACGTGAGCTTCTGCCCATCTTCACCGCCGAGGCCGATCAGCTGGAACTGCTGTCGCGAAGCAAAACCGTTCGCGTGCCGCAGGTCTTTGCGGTCGGCAGCGACCGTGACTACAGCTTTGTGGTCATGGAATACCTCCCTCCCCGTCCGCTGGATGCGCATAATGCCTTCCTGCTCGGCCAGCAGTTAGCTCATCTGCACCAGTGGAGCGATCAGCCGCAGTTTGGTCTGGATTTCGACAACGATCTTTCCACCACGCCGCAGCCCAACGCCTGGCAGCGTCGCTGGTCGGTGTTCTTTGCCGAGCAGCGTATCGGCTGGCAGCTGGAGCTGGCGGCGGAGAAAGGGCTGCACTTTGGCGATATCGATACCTTAGTCGATGTGGTTCAGCAGCGGCTGGCCAACCATCAGCCGCAACCTTCTCTGCTCCATGGTGACCTGTGGTCCGGTAACTGCGCCTTAGGACCAGATGGCCCCTACATCTTCGATCCAGCCTGCTACTGGGGCGATCGCGAGTGTGATTTAGCCATGCTGCCGATGCACCCGGAACAGCCGCCGCAGATCTATGACGGCTACCAGTCCGTTTCACCGCTGCCAGCAGGTTTTCTCGATCGTCAGCCAGTCTATCAGCTGTACACCCTGCTGAACCGGGCAATTTTGTTCGGTGGCCAGCACCTGGTGACCGCCCAGCAGGCGCTGGACGATGTGCTGATGGAAAAAGCACGTTAGAAAAGGCTCCCGGCGGACCTCTCCGATCCGCCGGGCTCCGTTATCAGTTAATTTCGACCCCATTCAGACGGAATTTGATAGTCATCGTCACGCCGGTTCCCGGTCTTGCCTGCTCGTAACGCCATCTGCGCATCGCGCTTTTCACTTCGCGCTCGAACATATTTGCCGGCTGGGCAGAGAGGATCTGCAGGTTGTCGATTCGGCCATCAGGCGTCACGTCAAACTTCACCCGTACCGTCCCCTCGATGCGCAGCGCCTGGGCGCGGGTCGGATAGGTCGGCTGGACACGGCTGATCGCACGCGGGCCGCTCGGGGTAGTAACGGTGGGTTTGGCGGCCGCGGTCGAGGTGCTCGGCGCGGTGCGCGCTGGCGCCGTATTGTTGTTTTCAAACGGCGAGGCCGGACGCGGCTCTGCTGCCGGCTTCACGTCCCGCTTGGGCTGCTCAACCTTTTTCTCCGGCTTGGGTTTCGGTTTGGGTTTAGGCTTCGGCTTCGGTTCCGGTTTATGGATAACCACCGGCGCTTCTTTCGGCGGTTCAGGCACCACCTCGGGTTCCGGCTCAGGATCAGGTTCGACAACGGGCTCCACGACTGGCTGTGCCGCCGGGGGCGGCTCAAGATCGGCCGGCGCGACCATCGTAATCTCTATCGGCTGCGTCGGAGAAGGCTGTTCAATAACCTGATGTACCGAGGTATAAAGCAGCCCCGCCACAACGGCACCGTGGATAGCCACGGACAGCAGCGTTGGCCACGGGAAGCGGCGAGGTAAATCAAGGGTCATTGCGCTCATAGTCGTTTCTGTTGAAAAATGATGCTCCGATTTTAAATGCAAATAGCAATCATATTCAATAAGGCGTCTTAACCTGAGTCAATTTTTGCCACCATTTGCAGAAAAAAGCCGCGCCGGCAGCGCATTCGACACCGGTATGCATCTTTGCATTGCAGTCCATCGCCGTTTAACTTAACGTAATTCGCCTGATTATTGATAAGGAGCTTTGCCGTGCTTTACGTTATCTACGCTGAAGATATCGCCGATTCTCTGGAAAAGCGGCTCTCGGTTCGCCCTGCGCATCTCGCGCGTCTACAACTCTTACACGATGAAGGCCGGCTGCTTACCGCCGGGCCAATGCCGGCCGTTGACAGCAACGAACCCGGCGCAGCAGGGTTCAGCGGCTCAACGGTGATTGCCGAGTTTGAGTCGCTGGAAGCGGCTCAGTCCTGGGCGAATGATGATCCGTACATTGCGGCTGGCGTCTACCGCCAGGTCTCTGTTAAGCCGTACAAAAAAGTATTTTGAAAAAAATCCCCTGTTATTTTTCTGGTTAGCCACAAAAACACACCAGGCCATCAGATTAAAGGGCGCATTTTGGTACACAACATTAAAATGCCGCCCTTTTCAATCATGCGAAAAGTTTGGCTGTTCTCTCACTGACCTGTCCTGTGCAGGGTCAGATCCCCTCTCCTGCCACCACATCGTCGCCTACCGTCTCGCCATCCATGCATTAATATAAAAGGCCCCCGCTGTCCGGCGGGGGCCTTTGATCGTTATCGCTGATCCAACTACCTGTTACTTATCGAGCGCATAGGCAATCACGTAGTCACCGCGATCCGGCGACTGGCGGGCACCACCGGCGGAAATCAGGATGTATTGTTTGCCGGTCTTCGGCGAGACATAGCTGATGGGTCCCCCCTGGCTTCCTACCGGAAGACGGGTTTTCCAGACTTCTTCACCCGTCGATGAATCGAAAGCGCGCAGGTAGTAGTCCTGGGTTCCGGCAATGAAGACCAGACCGCCCTGAGTGGCCAGGGTTCCGCCCAGCGTTGGCATACCGATCGGCATCTGAGCACGCATTTTTACGCCAAACGGACCGGTATCCTGGACGGTACCGACCGGCACCTGCCAGACGATTTTCTGTGTTTTCAGGTCAATCGCGGACAGCGTACCAAACGGTGGTTTCTGACACGGGATCCCCAGCGGCGACATGAAACGGTTTTTATTGACCGAGTACGGCGTTCCTTTCATCGGGACTGCCCCCATCCCGGCGTTCACCGCCTCGCCACCGGTGTTGGCCACCGCGCTTTGCGGGTCCTGCTTAATCAGCTGAACCCACAGACCCAGGCGCATATCATTGACGAAAATATAGTGGTTGTTCGGATCGGTGGACAGGCTGCCCCAGTTCATTCCTCCCAGAGAGCCCGGGAAGCTGAGGGAAACATCGGTCCCCGGCATGGTGTACAGCCCGTCATAACGCATCGATTTGAAGCTGATACGACAGACCAGCTGATCAAACGGCGTTGCCCCCCACATATCAGATTCTTTCAGGGTTTCCGCCCCAATCTGCGGCATCCCAACAGAGCGCGGCTGCGTCGCCGGATACTGTTCATTTGGGATATCAGCCGGTTTCACCGGGACCTCTTTCACTTCGGTAAGCGGTTGACCCGTCAGGCGATCAAGTACATAGATTTGGCCCGCTTTGGTCCCCACCACCACGGCGGGTTTGTTGCCCTCTTTGGTCGGGAAATCGACCAGGCTTGGCTGCATCGGGACATCGAAGTCCCACAGATCGTTACGCACGGTCTTGTATACCCACTTCTCTTTCCCGGTGGTCGCATCCAGCGCCAGGATTGAAGTGGCGTATTTGTGATCGCCCTGAATACGGTCTGCGCCCCACAGGTCAACAGAGGAGCTCCCCATCGGAATAAACAGGGTATTCATCGACGCATCCCAGGACATGGGCGCCCAGGAGTTAGCGGAACTGCGTTTGTAATGTTCCCCCGGTTGCAGAACATGATTGGGATCCGGATTACGCGGATCAAATGCCCAGCGCTGCTGGCCAGTGATCACGTCATAACCGCGCACCACGCCGCCCGGCATGTCAGTACTGACGTTATCCGCCACGCGGCCACCAACCACCACTGTGGTGCCAGCCAGCGTCGGGGCTGAAGTCAACACATAGCTTGGATCTGCCGCGGCCCCCATCCCTTCTCGCAGATTCACGCTGCCGTTCGTCCCGAAATCCGGGCAGAATTGGCCGTTATCGGCGTCCAGGGCGATCAATCTGTCATCAATCGTATTCATCAGGATGCGACGCTGGCATGCGGCTCCCGGCGCGACCTGTGCCGGCAGAACCGGTGTGGAACCAGCCACAGTGGGCTGGGTCAGTGGCTTCGTGGCATCAAAATACGCCAGGCCTCGGCAGCGCATCCAGATTGCGGATTTCGCATTAATTTCCGCTCTCCAGATCTCTTTTCCGCTATCGGCATCCACGGCGATCACATTGTTATGTGGGGTACACAGGAAAACGCGATCGCCTACCTGCAGCGGCGTTTGCTGATCTTCTGCGCCATTGCCATCCGGGCTTAACGGAGTGTCGCCAGTATGGAAGGTCCAGACGGGTTTCAGGTTTTTTACGTTGTCACGCGTGATCTGGTCCAGCGCCACAAAACGGCTACCGCCGGCAGTATTGCCGTAGTGGTCCCAGTTTTGCTGTTTAGCGTCTTCTTTTACCGGCACCAGCGGTAATTTCTCGCCGCTGAACGCCACTGTGGGATGGGGCTGAAACATCTGAACAAAGGTGACGCCCATGGCGATAACCAGGACAACGCAGACCCCCCATACCCCTTTGGTGCTGTAAGGCTTTCCTTCATGCTTACGTAGCGCAGGCCAGGTGGCCGCTGCCAGCAGCATCAACCCGGCGGGTACCATCAAACGGGAAACGAGCGGCCAGAAGTCGAAGCCGGCATCAAACAGTGCCCAAATCAGGGTACCCACGAATACCAGAGCAAACAGCCACACCGCGGACGACTTGCGGCGGAAAAACTGAATCGCGGCGAGCAGGGTAATAACCCCGGCAATAAGGAAATACCAGCTTCCCCCCAGGGAAACCAGTTTATAACCGCCGATGACAAAGAACAGGCCTGTCGCAAGCAGTATCACGCCGACCAGCAGGCACCACAAGCCTAACCAGCCGGATGAGCGGGGATTCGTATCTGACATAATAACTCTCCTGATAACACCATGAAATAAAACTATTTCTTATTTAACTATCGATGTTTAACCCCGCAGTAAGCCAGACGGCATAAATGAAGCATAATGCCGGGATAGAAAATGGCGACAAAACATCGATGCCAGGAATTATATTGAATTGTTAATAGATTGTGTAAGTCCGTTATGTAAGATCTTGTATTTTATTTATTTGTTGATTGTTTTTTATGCAAGCCTGGCGCGATATAGCAAAAAAAACGCCAAATACAATGAAACGGAAACAACTATAACGGACAGGAAATACAGAATAATATATTGCACTTTAATGTTTCATATGAACATTAAATCAGCTAACAGCTTAAAGCATGGTTATTACTCTTTTTTTTGAAATTGACTGGATACGCATATCGATGCGGGTCACTTTTTCCTGATCGATATTAAGCCATAGGGTAAATACGGATTATCCTCTGGTTTTCGGAAGGTATTGCACCGGGCTTAGACAAGCTTCCTACATTCAGGAACGCAGTGATTTCACGGCCCCCAAAATTGCATTACCCGAATGATAAAGGCACACATAACACGCTGACATTGGCCAATAAAAATCACGCTATAAGGTAAAAGTTGCAGATGATAATTTTTTAAATTCTATTAATTGCTTTGCGTAAAGTTCACGCAGGGTTATTGTAGGGGTATTCGTAATTGATTAAAAATTTTGAAAGGGAATAACAAATGTTTTCAATAAACGCTTAATTTTTTTGGGCTACTATTTTTGGACCTGACCCATGTAAGGAGCTTTTTGTGAACCTTTGGAAAAAAACAGCATTTCTTTCTCTGCTTGCCTTATATATCCCTGTTTCACAAGCCGCGGCGACGGAATATAACCTGGATCCGCAGCACACGTCGGTTTTTATTGCCTGGAACCATTTCGGATTCTCTAACCCTACAGCCTATATCTCTGATGTTTCAGGAAAATTGTCTTTTGACAAAGAAAACCCTGAAAAATCTTCTGTTAACGTTACTCTGCCGGTAAAAACCATTGACACGCATGTCAAAGCGTTAACCGATGAATTTTTAGGCAAAGAATACTTCGATGTCAAAACGTTTCCAGAGGCCACTTTCCAGAGTACCAAAGTGGAAAGCAAAGGCGGGAATAAATATGATGTTGAAGGTAATCTGACCATTAAAGGCATCACCAAACCGGTAGTACTGCATGCAACCCTGAATAAGCAGGACATGCATCCGATGGTGAAAAAAGAGGCTATTGGCTTTGATGCGACGGGTGTAATCAAACGTTCTGACTTCAAGCTTGATAAGTATGTGCCAGCGGTGAGTGATAACGTGACCATCACCTTATCTACTGAAGCATATGCGAAATAAATTAACGCACGCGTAATAGCGTGCATTTTATTCAGGCGCGTTATCCAGACCGCCATCCTGAAAGGGAAACACTGGCGCAGATTATTTCAGCTCCGGTGGGGTTCATTTAGCCTCAAGCGCGATTTCCTGACAGCGCCTGTTTCATTATTCCCCTCAACTTACATCAGGTTGCATCTGCTGGTCTGTGGTGACATGCGTTCGACAACGCCGCACCTGTCTGGGTAACAATAAATGCTGCATGCCGATTAATTCCTGTGGCGCCAGAGATAGGTTCAGTCTGAAAGAAACTGCCAGGAATAAGGTGGCGTGCATAGCATGCCTATTTCAATGAGACGTGAAATCAAGCCAGGTTCAGTCTGTCGTTGCATCGCTGCATGACAACACAAAGATTTCAATATGGCGAAGATAAAAGATGACGAAGATAAAAGGAAATTCAGCGCAGAATTGAGAAAACGACAACGGCACCGCTCACGGTGCCGTTAATCTGCTCACTTAACAGTCGGGGAAGACAAACAGCAGAGCATGACGCTGCCGTTTCACCAGTCCCTTCCTGATAGCAAGGATCCGCATATTGCGGCGCGATTGGGCTTCCAGCCAGCGCGCTTTACGGCGATTCACCTGTCTCAGCATGCGCCAGCGCCCTACTTCCGTTCTACTACGCTTCATTGCAACGACTCTACGAGTGAAAACAGCCTCCATTATAAACCTCTGCCGGCAACTGACTACCGCTTTTGCTGCGTTTTTATTTGCCAGAAAAATACTGATGCGTAAACTCATCACATAACGTCATTCAAAAGGATTTTACATCTATGACAACCTTTTACACGGTGGTGAACTGGCTGGTCATTCTGGGGTACTGGCTGTTGATCGCCGGTGTAACATTACGAATTCTAATGAAACGCCGCGCTGTCCCGTCCGCCATGGCATGGTTGCTGATCATTTATATCCTGCCGCTGGTGGGAATTATCGCCTATCTCTCCTTTGGTGAATTGCATCTCGGCAAACGCCGGGCGGAACGCGCCAGAGCGATGTGGCCCTCGACGGCCAAGTGGTTAAACGATCTCAAAGCCTGCAAACATATCTTCGCGGAAGATAACAGCCCGGTGGCCGATTCCCTGTTCAAGCTATGCGAACGGCGTCAGGGGATTGGCGGGGTGAAAGGCAACCAGCTGCAGCTGCTGACGGAATCTGACGACGTGATGCAGGCCCTGATCCGCGATATTCAGCTGGCCCGCCACAATATCGAGATGGTCTTTTATATCTGGCAGCCAGGCGGTATGGCCGATAGCGTCGCCGAATCGCTGATGGCCGCCGCCCGTCGCGGGGTTCACTGTCGGTTAATGCTCGACTCTGCGGGCAGCGTGGCCTTTTTCCGCAGCCCGTGGGCGGCGATGATGCGTAACGCCGGTATTGAGGTCGTCGAGGCCCTCAAAGTTAACCTGATGCGTGTGTTCCTGCGCCGGATGGATTTGCGTCAACATCGCAAAATGGTGATGATCGATAACTATATTGCCTATACCGGCAGCATGAATATGGTCGATCCGCGCTACTTTAAGCAAGACTCGGGGGTCGGCCAGTGGATTGACCTGATGGCGCGGATGGAAGGCCCGGTGGCGACCTCGATGGGCATCGTCTACTCCTGCGACTGGGAAATCGAAACCGGAAAGCGCATTCTGCCCCCGCCACCGGACGTCAATATCATGCCGTTCGAAGAAGCCAGCGGGCATACCATCCACACGATCGCCTCCGGCCCGGGCTTTCCGGAAGATCTGATCCATCAGGCGCTCCTCACCGCCGCCTACGCGGCGAAAGAGCATCTGATCATGACGACGCCCTACTTCGTGCCCAGCGACGACCTGCTGCACGCGATCTGTACCGCAGCCCAGCGCGGCGTCGACGTGAGTATTATTTTACCGCGCAAGAACGATTCACTGCTGGTGGGCTGGGCCAGCCGGGCCTTTTTCACCGAGCTGCTGGCAGCCGGGGTCAAAATTTATCAGTTTGAAGGCGGACTGTTGCATACCAAGAGCGTGCTGGTGGATGGCGAACTCAGCCTGGTGGGAACGGTGAATCTGGATATGCGCAGCCTGTGGCTCAATTTTGAGATTACGCTGGTCATTGATGACGCCGGTTTCGGCAGCGATCTGGCGGCGGTCCAGGATGACTATATCTCACGTTCGCGCCTGCTTGACGCCCGTCGTTGGCTAAAACGACCGCTCTGGCAGCGGATCGTCGAGCGACTGTTTTACTTCTTCAGCCCGTTGCTGTAAAACGTGCCCATCAGATACCGAATGAGTAGCAATCATGGATATGGATTTAAACAACCGCCTGACCGAAGACGAAACGCTTGAGCAGGCTTACGATATCTTCCTCGAGCTGGCGGCCGACAACCTCGACCCGGCGGACATCATTCTGTTTAACCTGCAGTTTGAAGAGCGCGGGGGCGCCGAGCTGTTCGACCCGGCAGCAGACTGGGAAGAGCATGTGGATTACGATCTGAATCCGGATTTCTTCGCCGAAGTGGTGATTGGCCTGGCGGATACCGATGGCGGGGAAATCAATGACATTTTCGCCCGTGTTCTGCTGTGCCGCGAAAAAGATCATAAGCTGTGTCATATTCTGTGGCGTGAGTAACGCTCACCAGCCAGTGAAAAGCCTGCCGCGATCCTCCCGGCAGGCTTTTTTATGCTGGCAACTTATTTCGGCAACGCATGCCCGCAGGCGTGACAAAAACGGGCGTTATCGTCATGGTCGCCCTGCTGACATTGCGGACACAGGCGACGCTGACGCCGACGGTTCAGGGCGCTGGTCATATGGGTAGTGATAAGCCCGGTCGGTATCGCGATAATGGAGTAGCCGATCAGGATGAGGATCGACGCCAGAATGCGGCCCAGTGGGGTATGCGGGGTGATATCGCCATAGCCGACGGTGGTGATGGTCACGATGGCCCAATAGACCGAGGCGTTGAGCGTCGTAAAGCCGTATTCCGGCCCCTCAATCAAATACATCAGCGAGCCGAAAATCACCATCACAATGGCGATAAACGAATAGAACAGAATCAGCTGGTGACGCGCACTGACGATTGCCCGCCAGAACACGTTGAGCGAAGGCATAAAACGCAACAGTTTGAGAATACGCAGCGCGCGGATCGCCCGCATTGCTCGCCAGGCAAAAACATAATTCAGGCTAATCTCCGGCCACAGCCACATCACATACAGCGGTAAAATCGTCGCCAGGTCAATCAGCCCCCAAAAGCTGAAAATATAGTGGAGCGGATTGGGCCAGGTGGCGATACGCAGCAGGTACTCCACGGTAAAAACCGCGGTCACCAGCAGCTCCAGCCAGACGAAAATATGCCATTCATCTAATGTCAGATGATATTGCGTGCCCAGCCCCGACTCGATAAAAATCACCAGCACGCTGAGCAAGGCGAAAAGTCCGCACAGCCCTTCGAAGCGGCGGCCGGAACGTCGATTCTGATCAAAAAGTAAATGATAAAGCCGCAGACGAGCGGCAGAAAGCATACCCACTTCGTTAACCTCGCAAAAAAAAAGGGCTGACCTGCGTCAGCCCCTGAGATTATAACGGGTCTACCTTAAGGCAGGAAACCGCATGGCGGAAACTGCCCTCCAGTACCGGGCGGGTTTTCGCACACTCTGGCCCGGCGAGCGGGCAGCGGGTGCGGAACACGCAGCCCGACGGCGGGTTAATTGGCGAGGGTAATTCGCCCTCCAGCAACTGAATAGTTTTCGCTTTCTCGAGATCAGGATCGGGGATCGGTACCGCCGACATCAGCGCTTTGGTATAAGGATGCAGCGGATTATGGTACACCTCGTCGTAGGTGCCCAGCTCCACCGCATGGCCCAGATACATCACCAGGACGCGATCGGAGATATGTTTAACCACCGCCAGATCGTGGGCGATAAATATCAGTGACAGCCCCATTTCACGCTGCAACTGCTGCAGCAGGTTGACCACCTGAGCCTGAATCGACACGTCAAGCGCAGATACTGGCTCATCGCAGATAATCAGCTTCGGCTCTAAGATCAGCGCCCGCGCGATGCCAATACGCTGGCACTGACCGCCGGAGAACTCGTGCGGATAGCGGTTGATCAGGTTAGGCAGCAACCCGACCTTCATCATCATCGCTTTAACGCGATCGCGAACTTCCTGACGCGACATCTTCGGATGATAGGTGCGCAGCGGTTCAGCGATAATCTCCCCGATGGTCATGCGCGGATTCAGCGAGGCCAGCGGATCCTGGAAGATCATCTGGATATCGCTGCGCACGTCGCGCCACTCTTCCTGCTTCATGCCCAGCAGATCTTTCCCAAGCCAGGCCACTTTGCCATCGGTCGCTTTCACCAGGCCAATAATGGCGCGGGCGAAGGTCGATTTACCGCAACCTGACTCCCCCACCACACCGAGGGTTTCTCCCTCATAGAGACGCAGCGTCACGCCATCCACCGCTTTCAGCGTTTTCGACGGCTGCCAGAACCACTGCTTGCCATCTTTGATATCGAAATGCACCTTCAGGTCGGCAATCTCGAGCAGAACTTTTCGTTGTTCAGTTACGGCGTTCATAGCAGATCCCCCACCGGTTTAAAGCAGGCGCGCAGGCGGCCTGGTGCGAACGACTCCAGCGGCGGTGCGCTGCTGCACTGCTCCATGGCGTGCGGACAGCGCGGCTGGAATGGACAGCCTTTCGGCAATCGCAGCAGGTTTGGCGGGTTGCCAGGGATGGTTAACAACGCATCGCCTTCGGCATCCAGGCGTGGAACCGCATTCAACAGGCCAATAGAGTATGGATGCGACGGCTGATAGAAGACATCGCGCGCCTGACCGTACTCCATGGTGCGCCCGGCATACATCACCAGCACTTTATCGCAGATCCCGGCCACCACTCCGAGGTCGTGGGTGATCATGATGATGGCCGTATTAAATTCGCGTTTAAGCTCATTCAACAGCGTCATGATCTGCGCCTGCACGGTGACGTCCAGCGCGGTAGTGGGTTCATCCGCTATCAGCAGCCGGGGTCGGCACAACAGCGCCATGGCAATCATCACGCGCTGGCGCATCCCGCCGGAGAACTCATGCGGAAACATCTTCATACGCTTGCGCGCTTCCGGCATTTTTACCGCATCGAGCATCTTCACCGACTCTTCAAACGCTTCGGCTTTACTCAGCCCTTTGTGCAGCATCAGGACTTCCATTAACTGCTCGCCCACCCGCATATACGGATTGAGGGATGTCATCGGGTCCTGGAAAATCATCGAGATTTGCTCGGCGCGCAGTTTGTTCAGCTCGCGTTCGGGCAAATTGAGGATCTGCCGGCCGTTAAAGGTGGCGGAGCCCCCGATACGACCGTTGGCCGCCAGCAGTCCCATCAGGGCGAAGGCGGTTTGCGATTTACCGGAGCCAGATTCCCCCACAATGCCGAGCGTCTCGCCCGCCTGCAGGGTGAAGTTCAGGTCATTGACGGCGGTGACATCGCCATCCGGCGTTTTAAAGGTGACGCGAAGATCTTTCACGTCCAGCAGCAGGCCGCTGTGACTCTGCGCTTGCGGCGCTTTTGCCGTTTCAATCATGGTCATGGCAGCGCTCCTTAGCGGTCTTTCGGGTCGAGGGCATCACGCAGACCATCGCCGATAAAGTTGAAACAGAACAGGGTCACCACCAGGAAACCCGCCGGGAACAGCAGCAGCCAGGGCGAGACCTCCATTGAGTTGGCGCCATCACTGAGCAATGCTCCCCAGCTGCTGAGCGGCTCCTGGGTTCCCAGCCCGAGGAAGCTGAGGAAGGATTCGAAGAGGATCATGCTGGGGACCAGCAGCGAGGCGTACACTACCACCACCCCCAGTACGTTGGGGACGATATGGCGCAGCACGATGCTAGCCGTGGAGACCCCACCGACCTGCGCGGCTTCGATAAACTCTTTGCGCTTCAGGCTCAAGGTCTGTCCGCGAACGATACGGGCCATATCCAGCCAGGAAACCATGCCGATGGCGACGAAGATTAACAGGATATTCTGACCAAAAAAGGTGACCAGCAGGATAACGAAGAACATAAACGGGAAGGAGTTGAGGATCTCCAGCAGACGCATCATCACCGAATCCACTTTGCCGCCGAGATAACCGGAAAGCGAACCGTACAGCGTGCCGAGGATCACCGCCACCAGCGCCGCCGCCACCCCGACCATCAGCGAAATACGCCCGCCGATCGCCACACGCACCAGCAGGTCGCGCCCGGAGGAGTCGGTCCCGAAGTAGTGGCCTGAAGCCATATCCGGTGCGTTGGACATCATGCCCCAGTCGGTATCGAAGTAGGAGAACGACGACACCATCGGCGCAAGGGTGACAAACAGCGCAATAAGCACCAGCATGATCAGGCTGGTCACCGCGGCGCGGTTATGCATAAAGCGGCGACGCGCATCCTGCCAGAGGCTACGCCCCTCCACTTCCAGCTTCTCACTGAAGTTTTCCAGCGCCTCGCTATTTTTCTTACTTAACATCATGGCGAACTCCGGCTTCAGTAGCGAATCTTCGGATCGATAACGGCGTACAGCACGTCAACGATGGCGTTGAACAGGATAGTCAGGGCGCCAACGAGGATCGTCAGGCTCAGCACCAGCGAGTAGTCGCGGTTAAGCGCCCCGTTAACGAACAGCTGGCCGATCCCCGGCAGGCCGTAAATGGTTTCAATGACCATTGAGCCGGTGATGATGCCCACGAAAGCTGGCCCCATATAGGAGAGCACCGGCAGCAGCGCCGGCTTCAGCGCATGGCGCAAAATAATGCGGCGCATCGGCAGCCCTTTTGCCCGCGCGGTGCGGATAAAGTTAGAGTGCAGCACTTCAATCATCGAGCCGCGGGTAATACGCGCGATGCTGGCAATATAGGCCAGAGAAAGCGCCACCATCGGCAGGATCATAAACTTCAGCGCCCCGCCGTTCCAGCCGCCGCCCGGCAGCCAGTGCAGGGTAATGGCAAAGATCATCACCAGCAGCGGCGCGACCACAAAGCTCGGAATAACCACGCCGGTCATGGCTACCCCCATCACCGCGTAGTCCCATCGGGTGTTTTGCTTCAGAGCGGCTATCACCCCGGCGGCGACGCCGATCACCACCGCGAGTAAAAAGGCGGCGAAGCCCAGTTTCGCAGAAACCGGGAAGCTGGCAGCCACCAGATCGTTGACCGAATAATCTTTGTATTTAAACGAGGGACCAAAATCGCCATGCGCCAGCTGCTTCAGATAATTGAAGTACTGCGTCATGATAGGGTCGTTTAAATGGTATTTTGCTTCAATATTCGCCATGACTTCCGGCGGCAGGGTGCGCTCCCCGGTAAAAGGACTTCCCGGAGCCAGACGCATCATGAAGAATGAGATGGTAATAAGAATAAATAGTGTCGGAATCGCTTCCAGACAGCGACGAAAGATAAATTTTAACATTGCCCGTACCTTCTGGCGTGTGCCTTTGCACTGCTCTCAAATAAGACACGATGGAGCGAGCACAGGCCCGCCCCACGTATTGCCATTAATGTTTGATAACGTAGAGATCTTTGGTATAGACGTTATCCATCGGGTCTTTACCGGTATAGCCCCCAACCCACGGTTTCACCAGGCGGGCGTTGACGTAGTAATAGACCGGTACGATCGCGCTGTCTTTGTCCAGCTGCTGTTCCGCTTTCGCATAGGCTGCCGTACGCTGCGCTTCATCAGACGCTTTTACGGATTCAGCCATAATCTTGTCGAACGCCGGGCTCTTATAGTGCGCAGTGTTCATTGAGCTGTCAGAGAGCATGGTGTTCAGGAAGGAAGTTGGCTCGTTATAGTCGGCGCACCAGCCCGCGCGTGCAACATCATAGGTGCCCTGGTGACGGGTATCGAGGAACGTTTTCCACTCCTGGTTAACCAGCTTCACGTCAATGCCCAGGTTTTTACGCCACAGCGAGGCGGCGGCAATCGCCAGCTTCTTGTGCAAATCGGAGGTGTTATACAGCAGGTTAAAGGTTAACGGTTTATCCGCGGTGTAACCGGCTTCGGCCAGCAGTTTCTTCGCTTCTTCGTTACGTTTTTCCTGCGACCAGGTGAACCATTCCGGCTCGCTCAGCTTCGCGCCATCGGTGTAAGGCGGTGTGTAGCCGTAGGCCGGCAGATCGCCCTGTCCTTTCACCTTGTTAGCAATAATGTCGCGATCCAGACCCAGCTTCAGCGCGGTACGGACACGTACGTCGGTAAACGGCGCTTTCTGGTTGTTAATTTCGTAATAATAGGTACACAGATACGGGTCAACATGCAGCTCGTTCGGGATCTCTTTTTTCAGCTTCTGGAAGAGTTCGATCGGCAGTTGGTTATAAGTCATGTCCAGTTCACCGCTGCGATAGCGGTTAACATAGGTCACTTCAGAAGAGGTCGGCAGCCAGGTGACGGTGTTAATGACGGTTTTAGCATTATCCCAGTAGTGCGGGTTGCGCTCCATCACGATACGTTCGTTGACCACCCAGTCTTTCAGCGTGTAGGCACCGTTGGTGACGATATTGCCAGGCTGCGTCCACTTCTCGCCAAATTTTTCAATGGCCGGTTTGTAGACAGGAGACATCGCCGGGTTAACCAGCAGCTTATAAAAATAAGGGACTGGCTCGCTGAGGGTGACTTCCAGCGTGTGGTCGTCAATGGCTTTTACGCCCAGTTCGCTCGGGGCTTTCTTGCCGTCAATGATTTCGTCGACGTTAAGGATATGACCATATTGCGGATAGCTGGCATAAGGAGACGCTGTTTTCGGGTCCACCAGACGCTGCCAGCTGTATACGAAGTCCTGGGCGGTAACCGGCTCGCCGTTAGACCATTTCGCATCTTTACGCAGATGGAAGGTCCAGACTTTAAAATCTTTATTATCCCAGCTCTCTGCTACGCCTGGGATCGGGTGTCCATCTTTCGGCGAAGTATTCAGCAACCCTTCGAAGAGGTCGCGGCTAATATTGGCCTCGGGTACCCCTTCAATTTTATTCGGGTCCAGCGATTGCGGCTCAGCGCCGCTATTTCGTACCAGCGTTTGCTTATCCGACAGCTGCACACCGGCCGGGACATCCGCTGCCATAGCCATATTGCCGGCAATGAGTGCGGATAGCACTCCCGCGGCGATCAAACGTTTTTTAGTGATGATGGTCATTGTGTTGTAACTCCAGTCATTATAATTACTGGTTTTTTAACCAGCCTGTTTTTTTTCCCGTTTAAGGGGATCTGTCCAACGCAGGAGCGTTTGCGATTGGCAGATTGCTATCACCGACTTATTTATTACGACCGCTCGAACGGCAGCCTTAACGTCGATTCTTTGCCCCCTCGCTGGAGGGCAGTTCCGGCGCAGTGAGATTATTAATAATGATTCTCATTTACGCATATAATTCAGCAGACGATAACGGCGGAAATTACCAAAAGGTAAACACCTCCGCCAATGCAATTTGCAAATATGTTACCGGATTCTCTTTTATCGCCGATATTGCCCGCGATGCTCAAGATCTTCGCGGACTACCGACAAAAAAATATCATTGTTAATCATAGTGATATGATTTTTTAATCGCGTTGAGAATCGAGCATCGGCTAAAAGGTGCTTTTTTGTACAAAAATTTAACAACAGGTTACTTTTTAGCACATTCATCTACTGCCTTGTTAAAATTACTAATATCATTTCGATGATCCGACAGCAAGTGCCAGAGAATGATGTGAAGAAAATAACATCGCAGGCAGGAAGAGCGTGAGGGGAAAACAATGAACAAAAACAGATATCTTAATGAAAAATATGGATTTAAAGATATTATCGCAAAACGTTATCTCAACGGCCGATCTCGCGCTGGTTAATAGGTTTTGCTAATAATCGCGCAAGCGCGAAGTGAAGCCTCCACGCTTGCATGGTGTTCCACTAATTAAGCAGTCCGGGGAACAGCGCTTTAATACCGGTTACGATAAATTCGATCCCCAGGGCCATCAGCAACAAGCCCATGATACGGGTGATGACGTTGATTCCCGTCTGCCCCAGCAGACGAACCAGCCACGGCGCCATTCGGAAAATGCCCCAGCAGCAGAGAGCGAATACCGCTATCGCCAGTGAGAACCCGACCAGGTGCACCCAGGAATGATATCGGGTACCCCAGACGATGGTTGAACTGATTGCCCCCGGTCCGGCCATTAAAGGGAGCGCGAGAGGCACGACGCCGATGCTCTCCCGGACCGCCGTCTCCGACTTCTCCTGCTTGTTCTGCTTATCTTCGCCGAGCTTGCCGCTGATCATCGACATCGCAATGGTCACCACCAGGATGCCGCCGGCAATGCGGAAGGAATCAATCGAGATGCCAAAAATCTGCAGAATGCCATCGCCGAGAAACAACGACGTCAGGAGGATGATCGCTACCGACAGGTTTGCGGTCAGGTTGGTCTTGTTGCGTACCGCTGCCGGTTGGTAGCTGGTCATACTGATGAACACCGGAATGATGCCAACCGGGTTGACCAGGGCAAATAAGCCAATGAAAAACTTGAAATAGGTAGCAAAATCGAACAGTGGTTGAGTCACAATGGGCTCCGCAGCATCATCAAAATTGGCGGTTGACTATTAACAGCATAAAATAACTGCGCGAAACATACGCTTTTTGCATGCAATATTCATTATAAATATGCATAACCCGGTGATATGTATCGAATGTTAGTTATTTGTAGTTTTAATGCTAATCGTTTTTTTAATTTCAAAACCCTTCCATTACACTTGATCGAACCGGTTAAAAAGCAGCCAGCTGAAAGGTATCAGCCACGCCAATACTTGATCTAAATCACGTATTTTGTACTCAGAAGTGAGTAATCTTGATGACACCAACAGAGTGGAAGGCAGCAGTACCTGAAAGTTAAAGAGATAAAGCTTTTTTAGTAAATCGGTAAAACAGTGTCCTGATTTTTCTACATAAACATTTACATGCAAGCTGTTAACAGCCTGTCTATAATGTCGAATCGAGCGACTGATTTACTAAAAAAGTTTAACATTATCAGGAGAGCATTATGGCTGTTACTAATATCGCTGAACTGAACGCGCTTGTTGAGCGTGTCAAGAAAGCCCAGCGTGAATATGCCAGTTTCACTCAAGAACAAGTCGACAAAATCTTCCGCGCCGCCGCTCTGGCCGCTGCAGATGCTCGAATCCCTCTCGCCAAAATGGCCGTTGCCGAATCCGGCATGGGTATCGTTGAAGACAAAGTAATCAAAAACCACTTCGCTTCCGAATACATTTACAACGCATATAAAGACGAAAAAACCTGTGGCGTCCTGTCAGAAGACGACACCTTTGGTACCATCACTATCGCTGAACCTATCGGCATCATCTGCGGTATCGTACCGACCACGAACCCGACTTCAACAGCCATCTTCAAATCGCTCATCAGCCTGAAGACACGTAACGCCATCATTTTCTCCCCGCATCCGCGTGCTAAAGAAGCCACCAACAAAGCAGCTGACATCGTACTGCAGGCTGCCATCGCGGCTGGCGCGCCGAAAGACCTGATCGGCTGGATCGATCAGCCGTCCGTAGAACTGTCTAACGCGCTGATGCATCACCCGGACATCAACCTGATCCTTGCGACCGGTGGTCCAGGCATGGTGAAAGCGGCGTACAGCTCCGGTAAACCAGCTATCGGCGTTGGTGCCGGTAACACCCCGGTGGTCATTGATGAAACGGCTGATATCAAACGCGCTGTTGCTTCCGTGCTGATGTCTAAAACCTTCGATAACGGCGTTATCTGTGCTTCTGAGCAGTCCGTTGTTGTCGTTGATTCAGTGTATGACGCAGTTCGCGAACGTTTCGCCAGCCACGGCGGCTACCTGCTGCAGGGTAAAGAGCTGAAAGCGGTTCAGGACATCATCCTGAAAAATGGCGCGCTGAACGCCGCTATCGTTGGTCAGCCAGCGGCAAAAATCGCTGAACTGGCAGGCTTCACCGTTCCGGCTACGACTAAGATCCTGATTGGCGAAGTCACCAACGTTGACGAAAGCGAACCGTTTGCTCACGAAAAACTGTCTCCGACACTGGCGATGTATCGTGCAAAAGATTTCGAAGACGCAGTGATCAAAGCGGAAAAACTGGTCGCCATGGGCGGTATCGGTCATACCTCTTGCCTGTACACCGACCAGGACAACCAGCCGGCTCGCGTGGCTTACTTCGGCCAGATGATGAAAACCGCACGTATCCTGATCAACACCCCAGCTTCTCAGGGTGGTATCGGTGACCTGTACAACTTCAAACTCGCGCCTTCCCTGACTCTGGGTTGTGGTTCCTGGGGTGGTAACTCCATCTCTGAAAACGTTGGTCCGAAACACCTGATCAACAAGAAAACCGTTGCTAAGCGAGCTGAAAACATGTTGTGGCACAAACTTCCGAAATCTATCTACTTCCGTCGTGGCTCCCTGCCAATCGCACTGGATGAAGTGATTACTGATGGTCACAAACGCGCGCTGATCGTGACTGACCGCTTCCTGTTCAACAACGGCTATGCCGATCAGATCACTTCCGTACTGAAAGCAGCGGGTGTTGAAACCGAAGTCTTCTTCGAAGTTGAAGCTGACCCGACCCTGACCATCGTACGTAAAGGTGCCGATCTGGCGAACTCCTTCAAACCAGACGTCATCATCGCGCTGGGCGGCGGTTCCCCGATGGATGCGGCGAAAATCATGTGGGTCATGTACGAGCACCCGGAAACCCACTTCGAAGAACTGGCGCTGCGCTTTATGGATATCCGTAAACGTATCTACAAGTTCCCGAAAATGGGCGTCAAAGCCAAGATGGTGGCGATCACCACCACTTCCGGTACCGGTTCTGAAGTCACTCCGTTCGCCGTGGTGACCGATGACGCGACTGGTCAGAAATATCCGCTGGCAGACTACGCGCTGACCCCAGATATGGCCATCGTCGATGCCAACCTGGTGATGGATATGCCGAAATCGCTGTGTGCGTTCGGTGGTCTGGATGCGGTGACTCACGCCCTGGAAGCTTACGTTTCCGTGCTGGCTTCTGAGTTCTCTGACGGCCAGGCTCTGCAGGCACTGAAACTGCTGAAAGAGTACCTGCCGGCTTCCTACCACGAAGGTTCCAAGAACCCGGTTGCCCGTGAGCGCGTACACAGTGCTGCGACTATCGCCGGTATCGCGTTTGCGAACGCCTTCCTCGGGGTGTGTCACTCCATGGCGCACAAACTGGGCTCCCAGTTCCATATTCCGCACGGTCTGGCCAACGCCCTGCTGATCTGCAACGTTATCCGCTACAACGCGAATGACAACCCGACCAAGCAGACCGCGTTCAGCCAGTACGACCGTCCGCAGGCTCGTCGTCGCTACGCTGAAATCGCCGATCACCTGGGTCTCTCCGCACCGGGCGACCGCACCGCAGCGAAAATCGAGAAACTGCTGGCATGGCTGGAAAGCATCAAAGCTGAGCTGGGTATTCCGAAATCTATCCGCGAAGCTGGCGTTCAGGAAGCTGACTTCCTGGCCAACGTTGATAAGCTGTCTGAAGATGCATTCGATGACCAGTGCACCGGCGCTAACCCACGCTACCCGCTGATCTCCGAGCTGAAACAGATTCTGCTGGATACCTACTACGGCCGCGAATTCGTCGAAGGCGAAACTGCTGCGAAAACCGAAGCTGCTCCAGTGAAAGCTGAGAAAAAAGCGAAGAAATCCGCTTAATCAACAGCCGTAAACGCTCTGCAAGCCCCGTCAGATGACGGGGCTTTTTTTATGCCTGCCTGTAGCCATTCCTGAGCACAAGGCTTCCTGGATATAAAAAAGGCGCCCACAGGCGCCTGTACGAGCTTCTGAGCGGCTCAGCAGGAGTGACGCTGGTTTTGTACCTGGGTTAAAGAACCCACGCTCAGCGCCTCTTTATAATGCTTACGACAGACGGAGACATACCGCTCATTGCCACCGATGACGACCTGCTCGCCTTCATTATAAGGTCGCCCCTCTTGATCGAGACGTAGCACCATGCTGGCCTTACGCCCGCAGAAGCAGATGGTTTTCAGCTCCACCAGCTTATCGGACCACGCCAGTAAATACTGGCTTCCGGTAAAGAGCTCGCCGCGAAAATCCGTCCGCAGTCCATAGCAAAGCACCGGAATATCCAGTGTATCGACAACTTCGGACAGCTCATGAACCTGTTCGCGCGTCAGAAACTGGCTTTCGTCCACCAGCACGCAGTGAATCGGCTTGAGCTTGTGCTCTGCCGCAATATCGTTAAAGAGTGACGTCTGCGGATTATACAACCGGGCCGGCGAGGAGAGACCGATACGCGAGCTGACTTTTCCAGCGCCAAAGCGGTCATCTATCTCAGCGGTATAAACGACGGTACGCATCCCCCGCTCCTGGTAATTGTACGAAGATTGCAACAGAGCGGTCGACTTACCTGCATTCATTGCAGAGTAGTAGAAATAAAGTTGTGCCATCGGCTGCGTGACCCCAATCAAAGTGTTTTATCGCGGCGGCGATTGTACCATATTTTATGCGTACAGCCGCCCTTTCAGCAGGGGTATTGTCGCGGCGCTGAAGGGCCTGGAAACAGAAAGGGTTAAGATGATGAATTGAATTTACAGGGCCATTATTTGTACGCCCCGTTACGCTATCAGCGCGGTAACCATTGTCTTTTCGTGCTTATAGGGCCAGTACCCATGGGCTATAAGCGGTCTTGCGCATTGTTTTATATTAAGCCGCGTAACCAAAAATGCGCTAATACTGACGAGGGTTATTTACCCATGTAAAGGATAATTTTTCTCACCGAACCTCAGAAAAAGCATACGGTCTCAGTGTTTTAGCCAGCCTTCCGCTCATGGCTATAAGGAGGAAAGATGTGAAGCAGCACGAGAATTTTAACTTAAATTAATTAATTCCCGCGACAAATAACCAGTAATTTTGAATTCCTTACATTCTCCCCTATTGCACAACGCATTTTATCGCTCTATTATTAGTTCAACAAACCACCCCACAATATAAGTTTGAGATTACTACAATGAGCGAAGCACTTAAAATTTTGAACAACATCCGTACTCTTCGTGCGCAGGCAAGAGAATGCACCCTTGAAACGCTCGAAGAAATGCTGGAAAAATTAGAAGTCGTTGTTAACGAGCGCCGTGAAGAAGAAAACGCCGCCGCGGCAGAAATTGAAGAACGTACGCGTAAGCTGCAGCAATACCGTGAAATGCTGATTGCTGACGGTATTGACCCGAATGAACTGCTGAGCACCATGGCTGCCGTTAAAGCCGGTACCAAAACTAAGCGTGCTGCACGTCCGGCTAAATATAGCTATGTAGACGAAAACGGCGAAACCAAAACCTGGACTGGCCAGGGCCGTACTCCTGCGGTGATCAAAAAAGCAATGGACGAACAAGGTAAATCACTGGACGATTTCCTGATCTAATCTCCGTTGTCGCAATATTAAAAATCCCGCTCCGGCGGGATTTTTTTTGCCCTCAGGCTCGACAAACAAAAACCGGGAGTCGCTGACGCGCTCCCGGTTTCAGGCTTTCAATAGCACTGCGGATTACTTCGTCACCGCGGTTTCCAGCCAGGCTTTAAAATCTTCACCAAGCGTCTTGTGACGAATGCCATATTCGACAAATGCCTGCATGTAGCCGAGCTTATTGCCGCAGTCATGGCTCTTGCCTTTCATATGATAAGCTTCAACCGTCTCTTTCTCGATCAGCATATCAATTGCGTCAGTCAGCTGAATTTCATCACCGGCGCCCGGAGGGGTCTTCGCCAGCAGCGGCCAAATATCTGCACTGAGGACATAGCGCCCTACTACCGCCAGGTTAGACGGCGCAACGTCAGCTTTTGGCTTCTCGACCACGCCCACCATCGGCACGCTTTCGCCCGGCTTCAGGGATTCACCTTTACAATCGACCACGCCATACGCGGTCACATCCGCGACAGGCTCAACCATGATCTGGCTGGCGCCGGTCTCATCAAAGCGAGAGATCATCTCCGCGAGGTTATCGCGGCTCAGATCGGACTCAAACTCATCCAGAATAACGTCTGGCAGAATAACCGCCACCGGCTCATCACCCACTACCGGATGAGCACAAAGTACCGCGTGGCCAAGGCCTTTCGCCAGGCCCTGGCGAACCTGCATAATTGTCACGTGCGGCGGGCAAATAGACTGCACTTCTTCCAGAAGCTGGCGTTTTACACGTTTTTCCAGCATCGCTTCCAGCTCAAAACTGGTATCGAAATGGTTTTCGATAGAGTTTTTCGACGAGTGCGTTACCAGAACAATTTCAGTAATTCCTGCAGCGATACATTCATTAACAACGTACTGAATTAACGGCTTATCTACCAGCGGCAGCATTTCTTTTGGAATCGCTTTGGTGGCAGGCAGCATCCTGGTGCCTAATCCCGCTACCGGGATAACCGCTTTTCTGACTTTAGAATTAAGGGCAGCCATTGAAATCTCCTGGACTGTTTGTTTTTTAAACTTCTCGTTACAAATAACGTGTCGAGTATATCAGCCAACCGCGTATTCACTGGTCTGAAAAGGTTCCGATAGCCTCGAATTAGGACTTTTACGCATAAAGCTGCTCGATGGTACCACCAGTAAAGGGCTACAGGTAATGCCGTCTGCTTAGATATAAACGCAATTGCTCATTCCGCAGACAACATTAAGCGTAAACGCCCTCCGGCCCCCCAAATTTGGCACTGCCATGAGGCGCAGCGCTGGCTAATTTGATTAAGATAGGCATCACCCAGCGTCCCTAAAGGAACGCCATTACTTATCTGAATTTGATGCTCACCGGTATTCAACGTGCCATTGAGGCCTGCTGACACCAGAATTAAATTTTTCAAACCGCTGTGGTAATAACCCACCAGCAAAGGGAACTGACCGGGAAGATTCGCCTGACGCAGCAACTGATTGACCTGTTTTAACAAACTCCCCATTTCAGGTAGCCGTTGCCCCTGATGCGCCAGTTGCTCCTGCAGCAGACTATTGAACAACGCGCGCAGTAATAATGCCGCCAGCACGCCATTATCCCCTGCTCGTGTGACATCCAGACAATAGAAAGCCAAATCATTTTCCGAGAGCGGCGCAATATCGAGCACCAGACCCGGTTTATCTGCCGACACCAGCTGTCGATAATGAATGCGGCAATGCGACATTTCCTGTTGCACTGGAGGTTGCAGCTCCTGCAGCAGCCTCGACGCGGCGGTCGGATTACTGACCAGCGCGTCCCAGTCCTCAAATAAACGCTCTTCCTCTTCCACACGTGAACTAAACATCGCGGGATACAGGCAAGCATAAACGGTTTCACGCAGGCGATCGAAATCTTTCACCGGTTTTAACAGCACATCCTGGACGCCCAGCCGTAACGCTTTGGCAATATCCGCCATGTTTTCGGTGGCGGAAATCATCAGAATCGGCAGCTGCTCGCCGCGGTTACGCAGCGTCTCGACCAGTTCCAGACCGTTCATTCTCGGCATTGAGATGTCGCAAATCATCAGGTCTGGACGCACCTCGGTCATTTTATGCAGGGCATCCATGCCATCTTCCGCCAGCCAGGTTGTTGCTCCCAGCGAGGTCAGCCATCCATGCAAGAGTGAGCGGAAAACGGGTTCGTCTTCAACTATCAGAATCTGTTTCCCCGCCAATGGCTGCGTCATGATATCTCCCCTGGCTGACGATAATTCAATAGTGGCACGCTATTCTCACTATCGCCTGTCAGATTTTACTTAAGTCAGGTACTTGTACGTCAAACCGCTGTACGCACTAAGGGTAATAGTTCATCCATTTTCTTTTCCACGGCCAAATGGCCCGCGGCAATCGCCTCTCCTGCGCGATGGAAGTCGAGCGTCGACACTTGCGGACAGTATGGCTGCAGCAGGATATCCGGCGGGTCACCCGCCATGCGGTTGCGTTTAAGACGGTTCTCCAGAACCTGGATAGACGTGGTCATGATCTCCATCGCCGTCGGCGTCACGGCCGTACGACGGGAGCTCATTTGCGTCAACCGCGCGCGCAGACGAGTATGCCATGGGCCCTCCTTCTCTTCGGCTTCCGGCCGCGGCGTTTCGAGGGAGAATAAATCTTGCTGCATGAGATGGGCATCATGTTGCAGGTCAACGGCAATCACGATGTCGGCCCCCATTGCCCGCGTCAGCGACACGGGAACCGGGTTGACCACTGCGCCATCGACCAGCCAGTAACCATTATGCCTTACCGGCGCCATCAATCCTGGCATACTGCAGGAGGCTCGAACGGCTAAGTGCAGATCGCCTTCAGTAAACCACAGTTCCCGGCCGGTGCTTAAATTGGTCGCGACGGCAGCAAACCGACGTTCGCAGCGTTCGATATCGGCCACCGGCATGATGCGACGGTAATGATTAAATACCTTTTCACCGCGCAGCAGACCCCCACGTCGCCAGGAGAGGTCCATCAGCTTCAGGACATCCCAGTTGCTGAATGAGCAGATCCATGACTCGAGCGCCGGGAGCCGGTTGCAGGCATACGCCGCCCCTACCAGCGAACCGATAGAGCACCCCGCGACGATATCAATCTCGATACCAGCCTGACGGAGGGCATTGATGACGCCAATGTGCGACCATCCTCGGGCAGCTCCCGCCCCTAACGCCAGACCAATTTTAAGCTTTCTCATTATTACTGATAACTATCCTTCCACTCTGAGCGTGGCAACATTGTCACGGCTCAGTTAACATAAACACCTTTGGCGTTGAAGCGCCGTAACTCTTTCTTCCATGGAGGCAGTCTTGTCGCAATTATGCCCCTGTGGCAGCGCACTGGAGTATAGCTCATGTTGCCAGCGATATCTGTGCGGCGCAGAGCTTGCGCCAGGCCCGTCACAGCTTATGCGCTCCCGCTATAGCGCGTTCGTCATGAAAGACGCCGACTATCTGATTAAAACCTGGCATCCGTCATGTCAGGCACAGGCGTTTCGCGCCGAACTGGAGAAGGGGTTTAGCCAGACCGAATGGCTTGGCTTAACCCTGTTCGCCAGTGATGAAGGGCGAGCACCACATGAAGGCTTTGTCAGCTTTGTCGCCCGCTTTAATGACAATAACCGTCCGGGCGCCATTATTGAACGTTCCAGATTCTTAAAAGAAAATGGACAGTGGTACTATATCGACGGGACACGACCGCTGATTGGTCGTAATGACCCCTGCCCTTGCGGCTCAGGTAAAAAATTTAAAAAATGCTGCGGCCAGTAACGCTGCCGTAGCGCTTGTAAACACTACAGGATTTTCCTCGCGATGCATTCATTACAACGTAAAGTACTACGCACTATTTGCCCTGATCAGAAAGGCCTCATCGCGCGTATCACCAATATCTGCTACAAGCATGAACTCAACATTGTGCAGAACAATGAATTTGTTGACCACCGTACCGGTCGTTTCTTTATGCGCACCGAACTGGAAGGCATTTTTAACGACGCTATTCTGCTGGCCGATCTCGACAGCGCCCTGCCTGAAGGCTCTATCCGCGAACTGAATCCGGCAGGCCGTCGCCGCGTGGTCATTCTGGTGACGAAAGAGGCGCACTGCCTCGGCGACCTGCTGATGAAAGCCAACTACGGCGGACTGGATGTCGACATCGCCGCGATTATCGGCAACCATGACACGTTGCGCCCGCTGGTAGAGCGCTTTGGTATTCCGTTTGAGCTGGTCAGCCACGAAGGGTTAAGCCGCGAAGAACACGACAAGCAGATGGGAGATGCCATTGCAGCACATGAGCCGGATTACGTAGTACTGGCCAAATATATGCGCGTCCTCACCCCGGAGTTTGTCGCCCGCTTCCCGAACAAGATCATCAATATTCACCATTCGTTTTTACCGGCGTTTATCGGTGCCCGTCCCTATCATCAGGCCTATGAGCGTGGCGTGAAGATCATTGGCGCCACCGCCCACTACGTGAATGACAATCTGGATGAAGGCCCAATCATCATGCAGGACGTGATTCACGTCGATCACACCTATACCGCAGAAGATATGATGCGCGCCGGGCGCGATGTCGAGAAAAACGTCTTGAGCCGGGCGCTGTATCAGGTACTGGCGCAGCGCGTCTTCGTTTACGGTAACCGGACGATTATTCTTTAATCGACTGAGAAATGAATTGGTTAGCTTTACGGCGTTACGCGTAAAAATCAGGCAACCAGTTTATTTTTGTCAAACGAATGCTTTACAGGGGCGCATCATTTGGTATGATGCGCCCCGCTTCCCGAGAAGGAAGCAGGCCAGTACCAAGCATTACCCCGTGGTGGGGTTCCCGAGCGGCCAAAGGGAGCAGACTGTAAATCTGCCGTCATCGACTTCGAAGGTTCGAATCCTTCCCCCACCACCATTATTCACTACAGTGATATGGTTTCCCCGACAAGCGTAAACGATGTTTGCACTTAGCGGGAAGGGTAAGAACCTTCGACTAAGGTTCGACTCGAGCGCCAGCGAGAGAACGTTGCCGCAGGCAACGGCCCGAAGGGCGAGGAGCGATAGCGACGAGTTATCCTTCCCCCACCACCATCTCTTCATGTATTACCCAGCTTACTCCGCCTGCGATACTCTATATTCTGCCCTACGGGGAAGGATGAGAAGCTTCGACTAAGGTTCGACTCGAGCGCCAGCGAGAGAACGTTGCCACAGGCAACGGCCCGAAGGGCGAGGAGCGATAGCGACGAGTTATCCTTCCCCCACCACCATTCATTTTGCTGAATAGCCTACAATGTGATTTTACCCCTGGTGGGGTTCCCGAGCGGCCAAAGGGAGCAGACTGTAAATCTGCCGTCATCGACTTCGAAGGTTCGAATCCTTCCCCCACCACCATCTCCCCATGTCATGCCCAGCTTAATCAACCTACGATATTTTATATTCTGCCCTACGGGGAAGGATGAGAAGCTTCGACCAAGGTTCGACTCGAGCGCCAGCGAGAGAACGTTGCCGCAGGCAACGGCCCGAAGGGCGAGGAGCGATAGCGACGAGTTATCCTTCCCCCACTACTGTTGCACTCTCTTCAGCCACCTGTGCTGCTATCTCCTCGCTCGCGCTTCGCTTAGCGAGGCTACACGCTATATTCTACCCTACGGGGAAGGATGAGAAGCTTCGACTAAGGTTCGACTCGAGCGTAGCGAGAGAACGTTGCCGCAGGCAACGGCCCGAAGGGCGAGGCGCTTTAGCGCCGAGTTATCCTTCCCCCACTACTGTTGCACTCTCTTCAGCCACCTATGCTGCTATCTCCTCGCTCGCGCTTCGCTTAGCGAGGCTACACGCTATATTCTGCCCTACGGGTTGTACTGCTACCTCCTCGCTCGCGCTTCGCTTAGCGAGGCTACAGGTGGTGCCGTTTGGTAGCCCGGACAGGTGCGCAGCACCGTCTCCGGGAAAACTCACAGCGGTGGCAACCGCCGTTTTACCGGCGAGCTTTTCACCACCGAGGTGTTACACTGCGCATACTCGGCCAGACCGTCCAGCAGGGTATCCAGCTGGACAATATCGCGCACCACGAGGCGCATCACGAAACAATCTTCCCCGGTCACTTTGTCACTTTCAATGCATTCCGGCATCGCCTGTATATATTTATCCACCTTCTGCAGCAGCCCAGGCAGCGGCCGGACCCGCACCAGCGCCTGCAGGCTGTAGCCCAGCGCGGCGAGATTCACCCGCGCCCCATAGCCCTGAATGACGCCCCGCTCCTCCAGGCGCTTCACCCGCTCGGCCGTGCTCGGCGAGGTCAGCCCCACTCGCGCGCTTAATACCTTTAACGAGACTCTGCCATCCTGAGTCAGGCAAGTGAGGATCGCCCGGTCAATTTCATCAAGTACGTCATTCATGTTTTTCACCTAATTATAAAAGGCATTCGCCTCTTTCTACCTTAATTCAGCCATATCACCCTGTCAGGGTTTTTCGCACAATAACTGAAAAATGGTGGAGGTGAAAAATGCAACTTACCCGCGGCGTCTGGCAAATGAGCCTGGCAATGATAATCTCCGGCTCGATCGGCGCGTTCGTGCTGCTCTCTGGTTTGCCGGTGATGGATGTGGTGTTCTGGCGCTGCCTGATTGGCGCGCTAACCTTGCTGGTGTTTATCGTGTTAAGCGGCCAGCCCTTCAGCCGGCTAACGCGTTTCACTCTCGCTCTGGCGGTGATTGGCGGCGCGGCGCTGGTCGTCAACTGGCTGCTGCTGTTTGCCGCCTATTCGCGGATCTCAATCGGTATGGCCACCGTGGTCTATAACACCCAGCCGTTTATGCTGGTACTGATGGGGATGGTGCTGGGGGAACGGGTCAGCGCCGTGAAATGGGGATGGCTACTGCTGGCCTTTGGCGGCGTAGTGATCCTGTTGTCAAGCGAGCTGACGTCCGCGCATGGAGAGGGGCTCACTACCGGCGTTTTGCTGGCGCTGGGCGCGGCATTCTTCTATGCCCTGACCGCCATCATCGCGCGCAAACTGCATCCGCTCCCCGCACAGCATATCGCCTTCATTCAGGTTCTCGTTGGCGTCGTGATGCTGCTGCCGCTGGTGCATGCCCCCGAATGGACGGCCAGCTTCCCCTGGCGCTACCTGCTGATCCTCGGCATCGTCCATACCGGGATCATGTATCAGCTTTTATATAGCGCGATACAGAAACTGCCGACGCCCATTACCGGTTCGCTCTCCTTTATTTATCCGCTGGTGGCAATGGTGGTCGACTATCTGGTCTTCCACCATGCGTTGACCCCTGTGCAGTTGATTGGCGGGATGCTTATTCTGTTTGCCGCCGCAGGTAATAACCTCGGCTGGGGCGAAAAAAACCCCGCCGTGGCGGGGTCAGTGAGCAGTCGCGGGCCAGTTAGCGACGGGCGCGGACAATCTGGTATTTGCGCGTCAGATATTCGACCGGCGCGCTCCAGATATGAACCAGACGGGAGAACGGGAACAGCAGGAACAGCGTCATCCCCAGCACCAGGTGAACGCGGAAAATAAACGCCACGCCATCCAGATGCTGTGATGCACCGCCGTGGAACGTCACCACCGACTGCGCCCAGCCAACCAGCTTCATCATTTCACTGCCGTCCATATGCTGTGCTGAGAATGGGATCGTCAGCAGGCCGAGCGCACACTGCACCATCAGCAACGAAAGGATCAGAATATCCGCTCCGGTGGTGGTGGCGCGAACGCGCGGGCTGAGCAGGCGACGCTTGAGCAGCAGTAACCCGCCCACCAGGGTCATCACGCCGCAGGCGCCGCCGGCGATCATCGCCATCTTCTGCTTGACGTCGATCGGCAGAAAGGACTCATACATCCAGTGCGGGGTCAGCATACCGAGGAAGTGGCCGGCGAAAATACCCAGGATGCCGATATGGAACAGGTTCGATGCCAGGTTCATCCCCTTACGGTCCAGCATCTGGCTGGAGGCGGCGCGCCAGGTGTACTGGCCATAGTCATAGCGCAACCAGCTGCCGATCAGAAACACCGAGCCCGCAATGTACGGATAAATGTCAAAGAAGAACATATTCAGGAAGTGCATTATTGCTGTCCTCCGTTAGAGATATTCAGATATTGCGGGGCCACGGCTCCGGCAAAACGACGCTGGTGAGCGGAGATCTCCGACTCGCCGCAGCCCTGGTCGGCAAAGAATTTGACCTGTTCTTCTTCCCAGACTGCGTCCAGCGCCTGCGGCGTATCGTCGCGCGCCTCGTCGGCAATCTTCTCCGCCACCTTCTGACTGTCGACCTGGGTATTGGCCAGCTTCAGCAACAGCTCGAACAGCACCGCATAGCGACTTTCGCGCTGCTGCAAGCGTGCGCTGAGCAAGCCGAGGATCGGCGCAACGTCCCGCAGGCCGCCGAGCGCTTCCTCTTCCGGCAGTTGCGCCAGATACTCCAGATACAGCGGCAGGTGATCCGGCAGCTCATGGCTATCCAGCAGCAGACCGTGGCGCTCATACTGCGCCATCAGGTCCACCATCGCCTGCCCGCGGTCGCGGGATTCGCCGTGCACGTGTTCAAACAGCAGCAGCGAGGTAGCGCGGCCGCGGTCAAACAGTTCGCTATACGCCGACTGGGCGTCCAGCGGATCCTGAGCCACTAGATCGCGCAGGAAAACGCCCAGCGCGTGGGCATCCTCTTTGCTGAGTTTCTCTGATGACGCGAGCGCCTCGAACATCTCTTGCTGATGCTGCCATAAGGCAGCATCAGGGTATTCGAGCAGACGCGACATAATCACGAGTTCAATCATGCGTGCGGCTCCGTTTTGCTGGTGACGTCGATAGCGTCGATGCGACGGCTGTTGAACAGGTTGAACTGGCTATCAGAGCCGTGGCAACCATCGCCGAAGGTAAAGCCGCAGCCGCTCTTCTCCGGGAAGGCATCGCGAGCCTGTTCACGATGGCTGCTCGGCACCACGAAACGATCTTCATAGTTAGCGATGGCCAGATAGCGGTACATCTCCTGGGCCTGCGCTTCGCTCAGCCCCACCTCTTCCAGCGCACGGGTATCGACGACGCCGTCAACGGTTTCCGCACGCTTATAATGACGCATCGCCAGCATGCGTTTCAGGGCCAGCAGGACCGGCTGGGTATCGCCCGCGGTCAGCAGGTTCGCCAGATATTGCACCGGAATACGCAGGCTTTCCACGTCCGGCAGAATACCGTTGCTACCCAATTCGCCAGCGTCCGCAGCCGACTGAATTGGCGACAGCGGCGGCACGTACCAGACCATTGGCAGGGTGCGATATTCCGGGTGCAGCGGCAGGGCCAGCTTCCAGTCCATCGCCATTTTGTAGACCGGCGACTGCTGCGCGGCCTCAATAACGCCCTGCGGAACGCCATCTTTTAACGCCTGTTCAATCACTTTCGGATCGTTTGGATCGAGGAATACGTCCAGCTGGCGCTGATAAAGATCTTTCTCGTTCTCGGTGCTGGCGGCGTTTTCAATCGCGTCCGCGTCGTACAGCAGGACCCCGAGATAGCGGATACGGCCCACGCAGGTTTCGGAGCACACCGTCGGCATTCCGGATTCAATACGCGGGTAACAGAAGATGCATTTCTCGGACTTCCCGCTCTTCCAGTTGAAATAGATCTTCTTGTACGGGCAGCCGGTGATACACATCCGCCAGCCGCGGCACTTGTCCTGGTCGATCAGCACGATGCCGTCTTCTTCACGCTTATAGATGGCGCCACTCGGGCAGGTCGCGACGCAGGCCGGGTTCAGGCAGTGCTCGCACAAGCGCGGCAGATACATCATGAAGGTGTTTTCGAACTGACCGTACATCGCCTTCTGCATGTTGTCGAAGTTCTGATCTTTGGCGCGTTTTTCGAACTCGCCGCCGAGGATCTCTTCCCAGTTCGGACCGCTGGTGATCTTGTCCATCCGCTGGCCGGTAATCAGCGAGCGCGGGCGAGCGATCGGCTGATGTTTGCTTTCCGGCGCGTTATGCAGATTCTGGTAGTCATAATCAAACGGCTCGTAGTAATCATCGATCCCCGGCAGATGTGGGTTGGCGAAGATTTTACCCAGCAGCATCGCGCGGTTGCCCATGCGCGGCTGCAGTTTACCGTTGATTTTGCGGATCCAGCCGCCCTTCCATTTTTCCTGGTTTTCCCAGTCGTTCGGGAAGCCAACGCCAGGTTTGCTCTCCACGTTGTTGAACCAGGCGTATTCCATCCCTTCCCGGCTGGTCCAGACGTTTTTACAGGTCACCGAACAGGTATGGCAGCCGATGCACTTATCGAGATTCAGCACCATGCCGACTTGTGAACGAATTTTCATTTTACGCTCTCCTGTACCTGGTCGTTGCCTTCGCCGTCTAACCAGTTAATGTTCTTCATCTTACGTACCACTACAAACTCATCGCGGTTGGAGCCGACGGTACCGTAGTAGTTAAAGCCATAGGCCAGGTGGCCGTAGCCGCCGATCATGTGGGTCGGTTTTGGCGTAATACGGGTGACGGAGTTGTGGATCCCCCCGCGCTGACCGGTGATTTCAGAGCCCGGCAGGTTCACGATGCGTTCCTGGGCGTGATACATCATGGTCATCCCGGCCGGTACACGCTGGCTCACCACCGCGCGCGCCGTCAGGGCGCCGTTGGCGTTAAACACTTCGATCCAGTCGTTATCTTCGATACCCAGATCTTTCGCATCCGCTTCGCTCATCCAGACGATCGGCCCGCCGCGCGACAGAGTCAGCATCAGCAGGTTATCGCTGTAGGTCGAGTGGATACCCCATTTCTGGTGCGGGGTCAGGAAGTTCAGCGCCTTCTCCGGGTTGCCGTTGGACTTCTCGCCCATCACCGCTTTCACCGAACGGGTGTCGATCGGCGGACGATAGACCAGCAGGCTTTCGCCAAAGTCGCGCATCCACTGATGATCCTGATACAGCGACTGACGGCCGGACAGCGTACGCCACGGGATCAGCTCGTGAACGTTGGTGTAGCCGGCGTTATAGGAGACATGCTCGTCTTCCAGGCCAGACCAGGTCGGGCTGGAGATAATCTTCCGCGGCTGCGCCTGAATATCGCGGAAGCGGATCTTCTCATCTTCTTTGTTCAGCGCCAGGTGCGCGTGCTCGCGACCGGTGATCTCGCTCAGCGCTTTCCACGCCTTCACCGCCACCTGACCGTTGGTCTCCGGCGCCAGGGTGAGGATCATTTCCGCGGCGTCGATGGCCGTTTCCAGCTTCGGCTGGCCTTTCGCCGGGCCTTCGGCCTTGGTGTAGTTGAGCTTACGCAGCAGATCCATCTCGCTCTGGGTGTTCCAGGCGATGCCTTTCCCGCCGTTGCCGATGGTTTCCAGCAGCGGGCCGATCGAGGTGAAACGTTCGTAAGTCGCCGGGTAATCACGCTCAACCGGAATAATATGCGGCGCGGTTTTCCCTGGGATCAGGTCGCATTCGCCTTTTTTCCAGTCTTTCACGTCAAACGGCTGCGCCATTTCCGCGGCGGAATCGTGTTGAATCGGCAGCGTAACGACGTCGGTTTCTTTGCCGAGGTGGCCGACGCAGACTTCAGAGAATTTCTTCGCGATACCTTTATAGATATCCCAGTCGCTCTTTGATTCCCAGGCCGGGTCAACGGCGGCCGACAGCGGGTGAATAAACGGATGCATGTCCGAAGTATTCATGTCGTCTTTTTCGTACCAGGTGGCGGTCGGCAGCACGATGTCGGAATAGAGACAGGTGCTCGACAGACGGAAGTCGAGGGTCACCACCAGATCCAGTTTGCCGTCGAGGCCGTTATCCCGCCATTCGACTTCTTCCGGCTTCACGCCGCCCTGCTTGCCAAGGTCTTTGCCCTGAATGCCGTTCTCGGTACCCAGCAGGTACTTGAGCATATACTCATGGCCTTTACCGGAGGAGCCGAGCAGGTTGGAGCGCCAGATAAACAGGTTACGCGGGTGGTTTTTGCCGTTTTCCGGCTGCTCGGCCGCAAAGCGAATCGAGCCCTCTTGCAACGACTTCACGGTGTAATCGACCGGGGTCATGCCGGCTTTTTTCGCTTCATCAGCGATACGCAGCGGGTTCACCCCTAACTGCGGCGCAGACGGCAGCCAGCCCATGCGCTCTGCGCGCACGTTAAAGTCGATCAGGTGGCCGCTGTAACGGGATTTATCCGCCATCGGCGACAGCAGTTCCTGCGCAGTCACAGTTTCATAGCGCCACTGACTGGAGTGGTTATAGAAGTACGAAGTACTGTTCATGTGGCGTGCCGGACGCTGCCAGTCGAGGGCGAACGCCAGCGGCTGCCAGCCGGTCTGCGGACGCAGTTTTTCCTGGCCCACATAGTGCGCCCAACCGCCGCCGCTCTGACCGACGCAGCCGCAGAAGATCAGCATATTGATCAGGCCGCGGTAGTTCATGTCGAGGTGGAACCAGTGGTTGAGGCCCGCCCCGACAATAATCATCGAGCGACCATGGGTCTTATCAGCGTTATCGGCAAATTCGCGTGCAGTGCGGATGATATGCGCGCGGGAGACACCGGTGATCTTTTCCGCCCAGGCCGGGGTGTAGGCTTTCACTTCATCGTAGCCGGTGGCACAGTTATCATCGTTCAGACCGCGTTCCAGGCCGTAGTTCGCCATGGTCAGATCGTAAACGGTGGTCACCAGCGCGGTGGAACCATCGGCCAGTTGCAGGCGTTTTACCGGCAGTTTGTGCAGCAGAATGTTTTCGAGGTCGACTTTGTTGAAATGCTCAGAACCTTCGCCGCCGAAGTACGGGAAGCCGACGTTCGCGACCTCGTCATGGCTACCCAGCAGGCTCAGACGCAGCTCAATCTCTTCGCCAGTTTTACCGTCGCGCTGTTCGAGGTTCCATTTGCCTTTGTCGCCCCAGCGGAATCCGAGGGAACCGTTCGGTACGGTCATGTCGCCCTTCTCGTCAAAGGCAACGGTTTTCCATTCCGGATTGTTTTCCTGACCAAGGGAATCCACGAGGTCGGCCGCGCGCAGCGTGCGGCCGGCGGCGTAATAACCGTCGCGCTCCTCAAGCATCACCAGCATCGGCATGTCGGTATAGCGGCGCACATAATCGGTGAAGTACTGGCTCGGCTTATCGAGATGGAACTCGCGCAGCATCACATGGCCCATCGCCAGCGCCATCGCGGCATCGGTACCCTGCTTCGGCGCCAGCCACAGATCGCAGAGTTTGGCGATTTCGGCGTAGTCCGGAGTGATCGCCACGGTTTTGGTGCCTTTGTAGCGGACTTCGGTAAAGAAGTGGGCATCCGGGGTACGGGTCTGCGGCACGTTGGAGCCCCAGGCGATAATGTAGCTGGAGTTATACCAGTCCGCCGATTCGGGGACGTCGGTCTGTTCGCCCCAGGTCATCGGCGAAGCTGGCGGCAGGTCGCAGTACCAGTCGTAGAAGCTCAGGCAGGTGCCGCCGATCAGCGACAGATAACGGGCGCCGGAAGCGTAGGAGACCATCGACATCGCCGGGATCGGCGAGAAGCCGGCCACGCGGTCCGGACCGTAAGTTTTCACGGTATAGACGTTGGAGGCGGCAATCAGCTCATTCACTTCCTGCCAGGAGGAGCGGACAAACCCGCCGCGACCGCGAGCCTGTTTGAAGCTTTTGGCTTTGTCGGCGTCTTCAATAATCGAGGCCCATGCCTCAACCGGATCGCTATGCTGCACTTTCGCTTCCCGCCACATCTTCATCAGACGTTTACGCATCAGCGGATATTTCAGGCGGTTAGCGCTGTACAGATACCAGGAGTAGCTGGCGCCGCGCGGGCAGCCGCGTGGTTCGTGGTTTGGCAGATCCGGACGGGTGCGCGGGTAGTCAGTCTGCTGCGTTTCCCAGGTCACCAGACCGTTTTTCACATAAATCTTCCAGCTGCATGAGCCGGTGCAGTTGACACCGTGAGTGGAACGCACAATTTTGTCATGCTGCCAACGTTGACGGTATCCATCCTCCCAGTCCCGGTTGGTGTTTAGAAGCTGGCCGTGCCCATCGGCAAAGGTTTCACCCTTCTGTTTGAAGTAGCGAAACCGGTCCAGGAATTTACTCATCGGGTTTCTCCTGATATGGAGCCTGACGGCTCTCTGATAAATCGACATTGCTGGATTTGCAGCGAAGGTAACGCTATGAAAGAGGGCGAGAATTGATGGCGATCAATCCGGACTGGCTTGCTAAAGCGGAGGGAAACTGCAATTACCACCAAGGTGGTAGGAAACTCAATTTTTTAACTTAATGTTTTTTAATGTTTTTTAACGAAAAATGGGTCGCCTGGCTCGAGATTGTTCACCGGGGAGGTATTAAGGGGTAGAGCGGTGACGCTGGCAAGCCGTCCCTTCCCGGCTCAGTGGCCAAAACGAATAAAACCGCCCATTAGTATGTTGTAACTAATTAAGCCAGTAAAAAAAGGCGCCTCCTTTGGGAGTACGCCTTTACGAAGCGACATCGACTATGGCGGATTACTGACGCTTACGGCCGTATACCGCCCAGGTGATCACCACGCAGGCAATATAGAAGACGAGGAAGATTTTCATCGCGCCGGCCGGCGAGCCGGTCAGATCCAGCGAAATGCCGAACGCTTTCGGGATAAAGAAGCCGCCGATGGCGCCTATCGCCGAGATAAAGCCCAGCGCTGCCGCGGTATCGGTCGCCGCCTCGCGCATCGCCTGCGCTTCGCTACCCCCCTGGGCCTTCACGCGGTCCATGGTCAGCTTACGGAAGATCACGGAGATCATCTGGAAGGTGGAGGCGCTCCCCAGCCCGGCGGTCAGGAACAGCACCATGAACACCGCGAAGAAGGCGATGAAGTTGCCGCCCTGGCCGTTAGTCGGCAGGGTCAGGAACAGCAGCGCGCAGAAGACAGCCATCACCACGAAGTTGACCAGCGTCACGCGAGTCCCGCCGAGACGATCGGAGATCGCCCCGCCCATCGAACGCGCCAGCGCGCCAATAAAGGGGCCGAAGAAGGCGTAGTGCAGGATCTGCACGTCCGGGAACTGGGTTTTCGACAGCATGGCGAAGCCGGCGGAGAATCCGATGAAGGAGCCGAAGGTGGCCAGATAGAGCAGCGCCATGATCCACAGATGCAGGCGTTTGAGCACAGGCAGCTGTTCGCTCAGCGAGGCTTTAGAAGCCGACAGGTCATTCATAAAGAACCACGCCGCCAGAGTGAAAATAATCAGGAAAGGTACCCAGATCCACGCGGCGTTTTCCAGATACAGCATTGAGCCGTCAGGCTGCTCGCTGCCGGTCCCGCCAAAAATGGCAAACACAGAGACCGACACCACCAGCGGTGCGACCAGCTGCATCACGCTGACGCCCATATTACCGAGGCCGCCGTTGACGCCGAGCGCCCCGCCCTGCTTCGCTTTCGGGAAGAAGAAGCTGATGTTGGCCATACTGGAGGCAAAGTTGGCCCCGGCGAAGCCGCACAACAACGAGATAATCACGAAGACGCTAAACGGCGTGGAAGTATCCTGGACCGCAAAGCCCAGCCAGACGCACGGAATAATCATGATCCCGGTGCTGAACGCCGTCCAGCGACGGCCGCCGAACAGCGGCACCATAAAGGCGTAAGGCACGCGCAATAAGGCGCCAGACAGCGCCGGCAGCGCGGTCAGCATAAACAGCTGATCGGTCGTAAACTGAAAGCCCACTTTGTTGAGATTAACGGCGACGGCGCTGAACAACATCCATACGCAGAACGCCAGTAACAGACAGGGAACGGAGATCCATAGATTACGGCTCGCCACACGGTGACCGCGCTGTTGCCAAAATTCAGGATCTTCAGGGCGCCAGTCGGTAATGACCGAGCGGTTAGCCTTCTCCGGTAGGGAAGATTGACTCATAGATACCTCTGATTATTCATATTTCCTGCCGCTACCTTAGGGGTTGCCCGGGGCGGTAAGTTGATATAAATCAAAGGAAAAGCGCGCACTAATTTGTGCAAAAATAAACCATGCTCCGAAGTGAGTAGAGAATGGTGAGGAAAAAAGTGTGGTTTATCACGCGGCTGCCGGGTTGCGTATAACCCCACCCCCAATAGCGCCTACCACCGACAATTAAGGAGTAACTCTTTAGGGGTATGGGTATACTCCAGGGGATAGCCGAGAATAAGCGCCACTCCCGGAGAGATCACCGGTCAGGAGCCACGCATTCCATGTTAAAACGTCTTTTTACTCCGCTGACGCTGGTCAATCAACTGGCGTTAATCGTGCTGCTCGCCACCATTATTGGCGTCGCCGGCATGGCGATCTCCGCGCGCCTGGTGAACGGCGTCCAGGGCAGCGCCCACGCGATTAACAAGGCCGGTTCATTGCGTATGCAAAGCTACCGGCTGCTGGCGGCGATCCCGCTGAATGAAAACGATCAAAAGCTGGTGGCGGACATGACCGCCACCGTCTTCAGCCCCGAGCTGCAAAATTCCGCCCGCCGCGACGGCCAGGAACAACAGTTAAAAGCGCTGCAGCAATACTGGCAGCAGGCGCTGGCCCCCGGCATGCAGCGTGCGGTTAACCAGGCGGAAGTGGCCCAGGATGTCGCCGACTTTGTCGATCGTATCGACCAGCTGGTCACGGCATTCGACCACACCACCGAGCAGCGTATCGAGCGGGTAGTCTGGATCCATCGCATCCTCGCCATTGGTATGGCGCTGCTGCTGATTTTTACCATCATCTGGTTACGCGCCCGCCTGCTGCGGCCGTGGAAACAGCTGCTGGGCATGGCGCGGGCGGTCAGCCAGCGCGATTTCACCCAGCGGGCGCACATCAGCGGGCGTAACGAAATGGCGACCCTCGGCATGGCGCTGAATAACATGTCGGAAGAGCTGGCGGAAAGCTACGCCGTGCTCGAGCGGCGGGTGCAGGAGAAGACTGCCGGGCTGGAACAGAAGAACGAGATCCTCGCTTTCTTATGGCAGGCCAATCGCCGGCTGCATGCCAGCGCCCCGCTCTGCGAGAGGATTTCACCGGTACTGAATGGCCTGCAGGGGCTGACGCTGCTGCGCGATATCGAGGTACGGGTTTACGACCTGGAAGACGAAGATAATCACCAGGAGTTTACCTGCCACTCGGATTATGAATGTGATGATAAAGGCTGCTACCTCTGTCCACGCAATCTGCCGCCTCTGCCGGATGGCGGAACAACGCTGAAGTGGCGGCTATCGGATGCGCATAATCAGTACGGCATTCTGCTGGCGACGCTGCCGGTTGGCCGCCATCTCAGCCACGATCAGCAGCAACTGGTGGATACCCTGGTGGAACAACTGACCAGTACCCTGGCGCTGGACCGTCATCAGGAGAAACAGCAGCAGCTGATCGTCATGGAAGAGCGGGCCACTATCGCCCGCGAGCTGCACGACTCCATCGCCCAGTCGCTGTCCTGTATGAAGATGCAGGTCAGCTGTCTGCAGATGCAGGGCGACGCCTTACCGGCGGAGAGCCGCCAGCTGCTGGGGCAGATTCGCAACGAGCTGAATACCTCCTGGGCCCAGCTGCGGGAGCTGTTAACCACCTTCCGCCTGCAGCTGACCGAGGCGGGCCTGCGCCCGGCGCTGGAGGCCAGCTGTCAGGAGTACAGCGCCCACTTCGGATTTACGGTACAGCTTGATTATCAGCTTCCGCCGCGCTTTGTACCGTCGCATCAGGCCATTCACCTGCTGCAGATCGCCCGCGAAGCGTTAAGCAACGCCCTGAAGCATGCCAGCGCGACCGAAGTAACCGTGACGGTGTCACAACGCGATAATCAGGTCCGTCTGGTGGTGGCGGATAACGGCCGCGGCGTGCCGGATCACGCCGAGCGGAGTAACCATTACGGTTTAATTATTATGCGGGATCGCGCCCAGAGCTTGCGCGGTGACTGTCAGGTACGACGCCGGGAAACCGGTGGAACCGAAGTGATCGTCACGTTTATCCCGGAAAAAACGTTTTCCATCCAATAAGGAGACCCCCATGAGTCAACAGGAACGGGCAACCATCCTTCTCATTGACGACCATCCGATGCTGCGCACCGGCGTGAAACAGTTGATCAGCATGGCGCCGGACATCCAGGTGATTGGCGAGGCCAGCAATGGCGCGCAAGGTATCGAGCTGGCGGAATCGCTGGATCCGGACCTGATCCTGCTCGACCTCAATATGCCGGGCATGAATGGCCTGGAAACGCTGGACAAACTGCGTGAGAAATCGCTTTCTGGCCGGGTGGTGGTCTTTAGCGTCTCCAACCATGAAGAGGACGTTGTCACCGCCCTGAAGCGCGGCGCCGATGGCTATCTGCTGAAAGATATGGAGCCGGAAGATCTGCTGAAAGCGCTGCAGCAGGCCGCCGCCGGAGAGATGGTATTAAGCGAAGCGTTAACCCCGGTGCTGGCCGCCAGCCTGCGCGCTAACCGCGCCACCTCCGATCGCGACATCAGCCAGCTGACCCCGCGCGAGCGCGACATCCTCAAGCTGATCGCCCAGGGACTGCCGAACAAAATGATCGCCCGTCGCCTGGATATCACCGAAAGCACCGTCAAAGTACACGTGAAGCACATGCTGAAGAAAATGAAGCTCAAATCCCGGGTGGAAGCCGCGGTATGGGTCCACCAGGAGCGAATTTTCTAAGGCGAGTCCGTCCAGGAGACGCCTGGCGTGGTGAACTTGACCAGCGGCTCGGTCAGCGCCAGAGCGATCTCATTGGAGGAGACGCGCTGCCCCTGTTTATCCTCCACCACCACCGACAGGCGCCAGCGGTTCGCGGCGCCCGGTTCACTGTTCCACACCGGCATGATCACGCTCCAGCCATCCGGGCTGGCGCCATCCACCGGCGGCGTCAGGCTAAGCGCCTGGGTGTCACCCTGCCAGTGCAGCGCCTTGATACCGTGCAGGCTATGGATCTGCAGCTTCAGTTGCACCGTCTCTCCGGACTGCAGATCCCAGGGCGGCGTGGCCAGATAGACTGTCAGATTTTTGCGCTGACGATACTCCACCACCGGCAGATTATCCCGCTCCGGACTATCGAAGCGGCTCCCGCGCAGTGAGTTGCTGATCGCTACCTCGTCTGCGGCCAGCTGCTGCTTAAGGGGTACGCCAAAGCGGTAGTTTAGCTTCAGGCCCACATTGTTCTGGCTGACGCCATTTTCCCCCTGCTTATGCTTAGCGGTAACGGTGACCAGCGGGACCGGGGTGTAATTTAGCCCAACGGAGACGGCCACCGGATTATGGTAGCCGGTGCCGGTGTGAAAAAGATCGACGCTATCGCCGAAGTACTGTTCGACGCTGACGCTGGTATTAATGTGCTGGTAGAACGGTAGCCGCGCCTGGGCGGTGACGTCATACCCCGCGGCCATCCGCTGCTCCTGGGTCTGATTATCGCGCAGTTGCCAGTCGCCCAGCGGATGGTAGTAGTTTGCCGACAGCCGGAGATATTCTCCCCACGCCTCCGCGCCGACGCTGCCGCGCGCCAGGCTTTCGCTCAGCACTTTGTCGTAAAACGAGTTATAGCCCAGCAGCCAGCCACCGACCCGCCAGCGCTGGCCAAGTCCTATGTTGCCCACCAGATCGTTCTCGCGCCGGGTCACCGAATACTGGTTCCAGGTCAGGTAACGGTCGTTATCCTGCAACGGCACAAACCAGCTCCCTTTACTGCCGGTGAACTTACCCTCTTTATCAACCAGCAGGTCGACATTGGCGTTGCCCCATGGTGACAGCCAACTCTCCAGCTCATGGCTCACTTCATTGCCAATTTTGCTGATGGCGAACAGCTGCGCCTGCTCGCCCGCCGTCAGTCCGTTATCGCTCATGCTGGCCTCGCCAAACTTCTTCGCCACTTCGGCAAAGTGCCGGGCATCGTCATCAACCTGGGGAGCAATCCCCATATCGGGCAACGGATCTTGTGCTGGTGTGGGGCGAGTGGTGTCGCTGGCGGTCAGCGCCCAGACGGGAACGCCCGGCAGCAGCAGGAGACAGGTCAACGTTGGCAACAAACGGAAGGACACAGGCATCAACAGATTTTGAGCAGGCTCACAAAAATGGAAAGAAGTGTTAGTTTATCGTGTTTTCCCTGCTCCCGCAGCCCTGTGGGCAATTCCAGGAATATGCTGAAACCGGTTGGGCAACATATCACCCAACCGGCGCCGTCACTGCGTGCCACCGTTACGCCTGGGTTCGGGATCGTTGCGCCGCCAGCAGCGCGTTAAGCTCCGGCACGCAGGAGCCGCAGTTGGTCCCGCATTTCAGCTTCGCTCCCAACGCCCCGACGCTGGCGCAGCCGCTGGCGATAGCCTCGCTAATTAACCGTTCCCCCACGCCAAAGCAGCTGCAGACGATCCGCCCCCGCGGGGCGACGGCGGCGCCCGGTCGGCCGCTAAGCAACGCATGTCGCTGGACGGCATCGGACGGCGGCGCGGCAAAGGCGGCGCTTATCCATGCGCTATCCACCGCCGGCTCGCGCACATCGCTCCACCAGCCGAGCATCAGCCTCCCCTGATGCCAGGCCAGCAGGTTCCATACCGCGCCGCCGTCAGCCACCTGTAGCTGCCAGCCGCGCTGCGCGCACCACGCGCTGATCCACTGTCGGGCAGACGCCTCCCCGGCCAGCGAATAGTGCAGCACGCCAGGCGCTGCCCGCCGCCGCCAGTGCCAGGCCGCTGGAAACGGCAGCGGTTCACGACAAAGCAGCTCGCTGTGCCAGGCCGGTTGCCAGGCGGCGATGGCCACCGCCGCCTGTTTACTTTCCGGCTGGCCGGAATACGGGTCCGTGACGGCGGCCAGCAGGTTATTCACCCGCCCCTGACGGGCAAACTGATTGTTCCAGTGCATCGGAACAAACAGCGAGCCGGGGCGCTGCCCTTCGCTGATCGTCACTTTCGCCACCATCACCCCATGCCGCGACCAGATCCGCGCCAGCCCGTCGGCGGGAAGCTGGTAGCGAACGGCATCCTGCGGCGCCACCTCCACCACCGGCTCCGCAATATGCTGCATCAGCCGCGGCACCGTGCCGGTGCGGGTCATGGTGTGCCACTGATCGCGGATCCGCCCGCTGTTGAGGATCAGCGGATAAAAGACATCGGTGGTCGCCCGGGTCGGTTGAGGCGTCACCGGCACCATCCGCAGCCTGCCATCGCCATGCCAGCCGCGCGCGATATCCCAGGCAGCCTCGCTGCGGCTGACCGGCCAGCGCACCGGCGCCATGGCGTCCCACGCCTCACGGCTGAGATCCGCCAGCGCGCCGATATCAAAGGCCCGCTGACCGTCGTTTTCGAAACCGGACAGCGCCGCATGCTCGCGGAAGACGTCATGCGGATGCTGCCAGGCAAACGCCTCGCGATACCCCAGCGCCTGCCCCACTCTGGCGATGATCCACCAGTCCGCTTTCGTCTCCCCCGGCGGCGGCAGAAAGCTGCGCTGACGGGAGATCCGCCGCTCCGAGTTGGTGACCGTGCCATTCTTCTCGCCCCAGGCCAGCGCCGGAAAGCGGATGTGGGCGAAATGTCCGGTATCGGTCTGGGCGGCGACATCCGAGACGATCACCAGCGGACAGGCGGCCAGCGCCTGGCTCACCGCGTGGCTGTCAGGGAGCGACACCACCGGGTTGGTACCCATGATCCAGACCGCTTTGACCTCGCCGCGGCCAATAGCGGCAAACAGCTCCACGGCGGTCAGCCCCGGGGTCTGCGCCAGCCGTTCCGTCCCCCAGAAGCGGGCCAGCCGCTGCAGATCGTCTGGCACAAAATCCATGTGCGCCGCCAGCATCGTCGCCAGCCCGCCAACTTCGCGGCCGCCCATGGCGTTGGGTTGACCGGTCAGCGAAAAGGGGCCACAGCCGCGGCGGCTATACTTCCCGCTGGCCAGATGGACGTTGATGATAGCGTTACATTTGTCGCTGCCGCTGGCGGATTGATTGATTCCCATGGTGTAGAGGGTGATCGCCCGCGGGGCGGCGATGAACTCGCGATAGAAGGCCGCCACCTCATCGACAGTCAGGCCGCAAAAATCCGCCACCTTCGCCACGTCCCAGCCACTCGCCTCGGCCAGCGCCTGCGAGCCATCGCGAAAGCCATCGACGCAGGCTCCGGCTTGCACCAGGGCGTTAAGTAATCCCACAAACAACCCACCGTCGCTTCCCGGGGCCAGCGCCAGATGGCGGTCGGCGATCTCGCAGGTGGCGGTGCGCCGGGGGTCGATCACCACGATCCGCAGTCGGGGATTATCCCGCTTCGCCTGCGCCAGCCGCTGGAACAGCACCGGATGCGCCCAGGCGGCGTTCGAGCCGACCAGCACCACCAGATCGCTGTTTTCCACATCGTCGTAGCTGCAGGGCACTACGTCGGCGCCAAAAGCCCGCTTGTAGCCTGTCACCGCTGACGACATGCACAGCCGTGAATTGGTATCGATGTTCGCCGCGCCGATAAACCCCTTCATCAGCTTATTGGCGGCATAGTAATCCTCCGTTAACAGCTGGCCGGAGGCGTAAAAGGCCACCGCCTGCGGGCCGTGCTGGTCGATGACCTGTTGCAGGCGCGCAGCGGCCTCCGCCAGCGCCTGAGGCCAGGCTACCTGCTGGCCGTCGACCTCCGGCGCCAGCAGCCGCCCCGCCAGGCCCGTGGTCTCCCCTAATGCCGCCCCTTTGACGCACAGGCGGCCGAGGTTCGCCGGATGCTGATCGTCGCCGCGCACGCTCACCTGCCCCGCGTCATCCACGCTCGCCAGTACGCCGCAGCCCACACCACAGTAAGGACAGGTCGTTCGGATGGTCTGCATCAGGAGGCCTCCGCGCGCGCCAGCAGCTGCTGGTTGCCCACCCACACTTTGCCGTTTTCCACTTTTACCGGCCAGGCGCGTACCGCCTGTTCACTGCCGTCGCACGGCCAGCCGTCGCGCAGGCGAATCCGCTGTTTGTACAGCGGGGAGATCACCACCGGCTCGCCGCCGACGTCCCCTAACAACCCGCGTGACAGCACGTTGGCCGCGCTGCCCGGCTCTCGGTTGTCCAGGGCGTAGACCCGATCGCCGAAGCGGAACAGGGCAATCTGCCGCTCCCCTAAGCGGGCGCCAATCCCCGCCTGCGCCGGGATGGCGTCAAGGTCGCATACCGCCTGCCACGGCCGGGATGGGAGTTCGCCTTCGGGCAACGTCTCAGTCAGCAACAGCTGCGGCTGACCACGCAGCTCGTGGCGCTGCACCGCCTCGTCCGGCTGGTCGCTGTTCACGAAGGAGCGGAACAGCGCCAGACGCTGCGGATCGTTGAGGGTGGTCTGCCACTCGCACTGGTAGCTGTCGACGATCCTGGCCATCTCCTGCTCCAGCTCCTCGCCAAGGCCGAGACTATCCTCCAGCACCACCTGCCGCAGATAGGCGACGCCGCCCTCCAGGTTATCCATCCAGGTGCTGGTCCGCTGCAGGCGATCGGCGGTACGGATATAGAACATCAGCAGACGATCGATGCTGCGGATCAGCGTCGCTTCGTCGAGATCGCTGGCAAACAGGTCGGCGTGACGCGGTTTCATCCCGCCGTTGCCGCAGACGTACAGATTCCAGCCTTTATCGGTGGCAATCACCCCGATATCTTTCCCCTGGGCTTCGGCGCATTCGCGGGTGCAGCCGGAGACCGCCATCTTGATTTTGTGCGGGGCGCGCAGCCCTTTATAGCGATGCTCGAGCCGCACGGCGAGCCCGGTGGAGTCCTGCACGCCGTAGCGACACCAGGTTGAGCCGACGCAGGATTTCACCGTGCGCAGCGACTTGCCGTAGGCGTGGCCGGTTTCAAACCCGGCGTCGGCCAGCTCGCGCCAGATAGCCGGCAGCTGTTCCAGCCGCGCGCCAAACAGGTCGATGCGCTGGCCGCCGGTCACTTTGCTGTAGAGCTGGTAACGTTTGGCGATCTGCCCGATGGCGATCAGCCCGTCCGGCGTCACTTCCCCCGCCGCCATCCGCGGCACCACCGAATAGGTTCCGTCCTTCTGAATATTGGCGAAATAGCGGTCGTTGGTATCCTGCAGCGGCAGGTGCGCCGGCTTCAGCAGGTACTCGTTCCAGCAGGAGGCCAGCACCGAGGCCACCAGCGGTTTGCAGACATCACAGCCGTGCCCCTGGCCGTAGCGGCTAATCAGCTGCTCGAAGGTATGGATATGGTTGACCCGCACCAGGTGGTAGATCTCCTGGCGCGACCACGGGAAATGCTCGCAGACGTCTTTTTTCACTTCGACGCCCTGCTCCGCCAGCTGGTACTCCATCACCTGTTTCACCAGCGCGCTGCAGCCGCCGCAGCCGGTGGCCGCTCTGGTGCAGCTTTTTATCGCCGCCATATCCCCCGCCCCATGGTTCACCGCCTGGCAGATATCGCCTTTGCTGACGTTATGGCAGGAGCAGATCGGCGCGCTGTCCGGTAGCGCCGCGACGCCGAGCGCCTTCGGTGCAGCGCCCTCCAGCGCGGGCAGGATCAGGCTCTCCGGACGCGGCGGCAGCGCCATGCCGTTCAGCATCATCTGCAGCAGCGTGGCATAGTCGCTGGCCTCCCCCACCAGCACACCGCCAAGCAGGGTTTTGCCGTCCTGACTGACGACGATTTTTTTGTAAACCTGCTGCGGACCGTCGGTCCATTGATAGCTCTGACAGCCCGGCGCACGCCCCTGCGCATCGCCAAATGAGGCCACGTCGACCCCCAGCAGCTTCAGTTTGGTACTCATGTCGGCGCCGCTAAAGCAGGCGTCTTCTCCTGCGAGGGTGGCCGCGGCGATACGCGCCATCTGATAGCCCGGCGCCACCAGTCCGTAAATTTTATTGTCCCACAGGGCGCATTCGCCTATCGCCAGCACGTCCGGGTCAGAGGTGCGGCACTGGCCGTCGATGTGAATACCCCCGCGTTCGCCCACCTGCAGCGCGCAGCCGCGGGCCAGCGCGTCCTGCGGACGGATCCCCGCCGAGAAGACCACCATGTCGGTCCGCAGCGCGCCGCCGTCGGCAAAGTTCAGCCGCAGGCCGTCGGCCTCGCGCACGATGGCGGTGGTCGCTTTGCTGGTATGCACTCCCACGCCGAGGGCGACGATCTTCTCCCGGAGCATCGCCGCCCCGCCGTTATCCAGCTGGACGGCCATCAGGTTCGGGGCAAACTCCACTACGTGCGTGTCCAGCCCCAGCTGTTTCAGGGCGTTAGCCGCCTCCAGCCCGAGCAGGCCGCCGCCGATAACCACTCCGGTCTTCGCCGCGGCGGCATGGGCGGCGATACGGTCGAGATCGTCAAGAGTGCGGTAGACAAAGCACCCGTCGAGATCGTTGCCAGGGATCGGCGGAACAAAGGGATAGGAGCCGGTCGCCAGCACCAGTTTATCCCAGTGGGTTTCATGCCCCTCGGCGTCCCGCACCAACCGCGCGTCGCGGTCGATCGTCGCCACCGCCTCGCCGAGGCGGAGTTCGATGCCGTGCTGGTGAAAGAAATCATCGGCCACCAGCGACAGCGATTGAGCGCTGCGCCCGGCGAAATATTCGGAGAGATGCACCCGGTCGTAGGCGGCGTAACGCTCTTCGCCAAACACCACGATTCGATATTGCTGATGCAGGTTGCGGCTCACGCATTGTTCGAGAAAATGGTGGCCGACCATGCCATGTCCCACCAGCACTAATACAGGTTTCGTCATCGTCATTATTCCTGCAGCCTGCGGCTGCGTTGAAGAGGGGTCAAAAAGCCAGTCCGCAGTGGCGGGCTCGTCGCTGTCCAGGCGCGCGGTGAGCGCGGTGGCGGCGGTGCAGTCGCCCATCAGCAGCACGCCGCGCAGGCGGCCGTCGCGCAACAGCAGGCGACGGTAGTGGCGATCGATGGGGTCCCAGCTGGTATAGATGTCATCCTGTTCGCCGGCCTGCTGCTCCCCAGCGCCAAAGAGTTCAATGCCGGTAACCTTCAGGCGGGTCCCGGCGTCCTGCCAGACAAAGCCCTCGCCGGGGGCGCCGCACAGGCGATCCGCCAGTACCTCGGCCTGGCGCAGGCAGGGAGCCACCAGCCCCCAGGTCTGGCCGTCAATTTCGCAACATTCCCCGATGGCGCTGATCCCCGGCAGCGAGGCGGCCATCTGGCGGTCAACCACGATCCCCCGCTGGCACAGCATGCCGGACTGCGCCGCCAGATGGCTGTTAGGCTGCACGCCGGCGGCCAGCACCACTCTGGCGGCGCGGAAAGCGCGCCCGTCCGCCAGCCGCACACCATCCTCTTCGATGGCGGCGATCCGGCATTCCAGCACGCAGCGGATGCCGCGCGCTTCAAGCTGCTGCCTGAGCTCATCGGCGGCAAAAGCGTCGGTCAGCGGCGCCATTAATCCGCTGCCGCGATGCAGAAGAGTGACCTCCCCGCCATGGCGACGCAGCGCCGCCGCCGCTTCCACACCGAGTACTCCGCCGCCAATCACCACCGCCGGCCCGGGTATCGCCAGAATTCGTTCCACGTCCACCAGGGTGCGGAAGGGGATAACCTGCGGACGATCACGGCCCGGCAGCGGCGGGATAAAGGGCCGCGAACCGGTGGCGAACACCAGCTCGTCCCACGGCAGCCAGGTTTCCGCGATGCGCAGCCGCCGTTGCTCAACATCGACTTCATCGACCGCCTCGCCGGATCGCAGGAACACCCCGTGCCGGGTGTACCACTCCGCCGGCAGCAACGGGAGCTGCGCCGCCGTTTTTTCGCCAGCCAGCAGCGGCGAGAGCTGAATGCGGTTATAGGCCGGGTGCGGCTCGTCGCCGACGACGGTAATGGCAAACCGCGCGGGGTCGCGCTCAACCAGTCGCTGCACCAGTCGGGTGGCCGCCATGCCGTTACCGATCACCACCAGTCGCCGCGTCATGACCGCCCCCTTACGCCGCTTTCGGCTGTTTTTCATACAAAAAATGCAGGATCTGCTGACGCAGATGGTGATACCGGCTGTCGTCCGCCAGCTGAACGCGGTGACGCGGACGCGGCAGATCGACCGCGAGGATCTCACCGACCGTCGCCGCCGGACCGTTGGTCATCATCAGCACCCGATCCGAGAGCAGCACCGCTTCATCAACGTCGTGGGTGATCATGACGATGGTGGTATTAAGCTCCTGCTGAATATGCATCACCGTGTCCTGAAGGTGAGCGCGGGTCAGCGCATCCAGGGCGCCGAAGGGCTCATCAAGCAACAGCACCTTCGGCTTCATCGCCAGCGCCCGGGCGATACCGACCCGCTGCTTCATGCCGCCGGAGATCTCCCCGGGACGTTTGTGCAGCGCATGCCCCATCTGCACGCGTGCCAGGTTGTGTTCGATCCACTCCCGGCGCTCACTCTTGCTCATGGTGCGACGGAACACCTGATCCACCGCCAGCGCCACATTATCGAAACAGCTCAGCCACGGCAGCAGCGAGTGGTTCTGGAAAACCACCGCCCGCTCCGGCCCGGGCCCGGCGATTTCCCGGTTATCACACAGCAGTCCGCCCTCGGTGGGCGTCGTGATCCCGGCGATCAGATTCAGCAGGGTCGATTTTCCGCAGCCCGAGTGGCCAATCAGACTGATGGTCTCCCCTTCGACGATATCGAAGGAGACATTCTGCAGCGCCAGGAACTCGCCGCTGGCGGTGTTAAAGCGCTGGCTGACGGCCTGCACCTGAATTAATGGTTTCATGTTGGCTCCTTATTTTTCCTGCCAGCTAAAGCGGCGGGCGAGCAGCATCAGACCCTGCTCCAGCAGCAGGCCGACGACGCCGATAATGACGATGGCGATGATGATGTTTTCCACATTGAGGTTGTTCCACTCGTTCCAGATCCAGAAGCCGATCCCCAGCCCGCCGGTGAGCATTTCCGCCGCCACGATCACCAGCCAGGCGATGCCGATGGAGAGACGCACGCCGGTGAGCACCGCCGGCAGCACCGCCGGAAAGAGAATTTTGCGCATCACCGTCCACTCCGAGAGCTGGAGGACTCGGGCGACATTGAGATAGTCCTGCGGGATCCGCCGCACGCCTTCCGCGGTGTTGATCACCATCGGCCAGATGGAGCAGATAAAAATGGTCCAGCTGGAGGCCGGCTCCGCCTTCTGGAACAGCAGCAGGCCAATCGGCAGCCAGGCCAGCGGGCTGACCGGGCGCAGCAGGGCAATCAGCGGATTAAACATGCGGGCGAAGAACAGCGAACGGCCGATCAAAAACCCCAGCGGAATGCCCGCCAGCGCCGCCAGGCCGAAGCCCACCGCTACGCGCTGCAGGGAGGCCAGCACGTTCCAGCCGATGCCCATGTCATTGGGCCCGTCCTGATAGAACGGATCGGCAAACAGCGTCAGCGCCGAGTCCAGCGTGCTCAGCGGCGTGGGAAAGCCTTTGCTGTGCATCGCTGCCAGCTGCCAGGCCAGCAGCAGCACCCCCAACCCCAACAGCGGGGGCAGCAAGCGCTGAGTGAGCTCACGCAACCAACGCGTGACGGTTGGCGTGGTACGCCGGACCTGCACCGGCGGCAGGATAATCACTTCGCCAGGCGCGTTCTCCACGCTGACGACCGGTTGCTTACGTTGTGCCTGCTTCATCTCATGCCCCCTTACGTTGAATGGCAAAATGGCGGGCGTAGCCTTCCGGGTCGGACCCGTTCCAGACCGTACCGTCCATCAGTGTGCTGCTGCGCATCGTGGCTGCCGGTGCGCTGATCCCGCCGACCGCCTGGGCGGCAGCCTGCCAGACGTCGATGCGGTTAATGCGTGACGCCACCGCGAGGTAATCCGGAGCCTGCTTCAGCAGTCCCCAGCGGCGGAACTGGGTGAGGAACCACATTCCGTCCGACAGCCAGGGGAAACTGACCTCGCCCCCGGCCCAGAAGCGCATCGGATGGGCATCCTGCCAGCGGCGGCCGAGGCCGTTGTCATACTCCCCAAGCATCCGGCCGGTGAGGTACTGCTCCTTGGTATTGAGCCAGCCGCGTCTGGCGAGCAGGCGGGCCGTCTCCTGAGTGTTCTCCGGCGAGGCGGCGATCCAGCGCTGCGCCTCCATCAGGGCCGCCACCAGCGCGCGGGCGGTGTTCGGGTTGCGTTCCACCCAGTCGCGACGGGTGCCCAGCACCTTTTCCGGATGCTCGGGCCAGATATCCTGGGAAGTGGCCGCGGTGAAGCCAATGCGGTCGTTAATGGCGCGGGCGTTCCACGGCTCGCCGACGCAAAAGCCGCTCATATTGCCGATGCGCATGTTCATCACCATCTGCGGCGGCGGCACCACGACGGTGCGCACATCGTTAAAGGGATCGATGCCGGCGCTCGCCAGCCAGTAGTAGAGCCACATGGCATGGGTGCCGGTGGGAAAGGTATGGGCGAAGGTGTAGCTGCCCGGCGCGCTGCGGTCGATCAGCCGTTTCAGCCCGCCGAGGTCGGTTACCCCTTTCTCCTGCAACTCGCCGGAGAGGGTAATCGCCTGGCCATTACGGTTGAGGGTCATCAAATTAGCCATCGCCTGCGGCTTGCTGGCGATCCCCAGTTCAAGACCGTACAGCAGGCCGTAGAGAATATGTGCCGCGTCCAGTTCGCCGGCCACCAGCTTGTCGCGCACCGCCGCCCAGCTGGCTTCCTTACTCGCCACCAGGGTGATGCCATACTTTTTGTCAAACCCCTTCGCCGCGGCGATGGCCAGCGGCGCGCAATCGGTCAGCGGAATAAATCCGACCCGCACGCGGGTTTGCTCCGGTTTGTCCGATCCGCCGGCCCATGCGGCCTGCATCACACCCGGCAGCAGCATCGCGCCGCCCAGCGCGGCCCCTGCCTGCAGCAAGCGCCGCCGGGAAATTGAAAACTTGTCGCTCATATCCGCTCCACCACGCGCAAAAAAAAAGCGCCCGACAGTGCATACGCACTGCAGGACGCCTTTATCCACGGACACCCGAACCGCCATTGGTTCGTTGTCCGGACTTTTATTCACTCAATAAGTAATGCAAACGGGATGCCAGCTTTGGCAATGGCGCGCTGGCCGGCTTTTCCCCAGCGTTGGCCGGTTTCTCACGTAAAAGTGCACCGCCGGCAGGCAAAGAATGCCCATTGATTGTGCATCTACTCCTTTGGTGTTAGCGGCCAAATCGCCTTCACCATCAGCAGCGCGCGGGCTATCTCAACCATGCGCTGATTTTTATCCATGGCCATCTTACGCAGCGTCTGCCAGGCCTGCTCCTCCTGCATTCCCTGGTGCGTCATCAGCAGGCTTTTCGCTTTTTCGATCAGCTTGCGTTCTTCGAGCGCGTCTTTCAGCGAGGCCAGCTGGCTCGAGAGCTGCTGCAGCTCATAGGCCTGCTGGCGCACCAGCGGCAGCAGCTGTTTATCCAGATGCGGCGTCAGGGTATCGACTTCCTCGCCGGCCAGCCAGCCTGGCGCGTCGTCCACTAGCAGCGCGTCGGTGGCGTCCAGCAGATCGTCGATCAATTGTTCTTCCACTTCGCGCAGGTGCTCAAGCCGCTGGGTTTGCAGACCAAACCAGCGCAGCGCTGTTTCCCCGCCGTCGGCGGCAGGCTGGCGGGTGCAGGCGATCCGCCGCAGCTGTTCGATGTCCAGGCCGGCCTGGCACTGGGTGATAAACAGCTGGACGGTCGCCGGGCTGCCCAGCGCCTGAAAGCTGTCGAAGCAGGGCTGCTGACCGTCAATACGGTCCACCAGCTGCTGGCGCAGGCTGTCGCTGAACTCGCCGCGGGTAAAGCCCAGAGCGCCCAGCGCGCGTTCCTGACCCACCAGCTCTTTACCCTGCATAAAGCTGTACAGGGCGACCATGCGGCCAGCCACCGGCGGATCGTCAATGCTGTCATTGAGCTGCGGGACGATGTTCAGCAGCTGGCGGATGACGCGGCTGAACTGCTCCGTCGCGGCTTCAGCGGTAATCTGCCGGCGAGCGATCTGCTCGCGCAGCGCCGGAAGCTGCAGCAGATCGCCAACCGCCCTGGCAATGCGCCAGCACAGCGCGCTGCCGGCGACCGTACGTGCCCGTTCGAGGCTGGCATAGAACAGCGCTAACCGCTCATCAACCAGCGCCCCGCCCGCCCGACACTCCGCCGCATACAGTTGGCCGCCCGAGCAAAGAAAAATATTCGACGCCCCGCGCTCACACTGCAGCATATGCACCAGCGCGCTGAGCTGGCTGGCCAGTTCCCCCAGTTGGCTAAGCTGCTGAAGCTGTTGTTTTTGCAGGCGACGCGCCAGCTGTAGCCAGGCTGTCACATCGTCCGCGTGACCAGTCGTATTATTCATACCCCTCCTCCGGGTTAACGCTTTATACTGCGGTAAAGCAATAACCGTGCCTTTAAGAAGGAGTTTGTATGCAACGTATTGTGATTATCGCCAACGGCGCCGCCTATGGCAGCGAATCCTTGTTCAACAGCCTGCGCCTGGCCATTGCCCTGCGCGAGCAACAGTCCGACCTCGATCTCAAGCTGTTTCTGATGTCTGATGCCGTCACCGCCGGGCTGCGCGGGCAGAAGCCGGCGGAAGGATACAATGTGCAGCAGATGCTGGAGATCCTCACCGCCCAGCAGGTGCCGGTGAAGCTGTGCAAAACCTGCGCGGACGGTCGCGGCGTCAGCGCGCTACCGCTGATTGACGGCGTAGAGGTTGGTACCCTGGTTGAGCTGGCCCAGTGGACGCTGGCGGCAGATAAAGTGCTGACCTTCTGAAGATAGGCTGTCGAACGGGATGAAATGTCACGTATTGGCGCTTGAAGAGGCAAAAAAAACGTTAGCTGAATGCTTTCAGGAACAACGTCATTTTTGTTTAATCTTTATCCCTTTTTTTGATCAAAATCAGCATCCCGACCCGCGGCGTTTGATGTGATGCACAGAGCAAAGTGTGAACAATATCACGCGAGGACTGGGTGGGCAGGATGCTGTAGCGGGACAGAAACGGGGTACAAAAATGGCGATGGTTAAAGCAAGTTTGACGTTGTTTGGTGGTGACACACTGGTGGTGCGGTGCTCAGAGCGCTGCCATATTCATCTCATGAGCGCGAAGGTTCCGGGCGACAGCCATGCGGATATTCTGAGCGTGCAGGATCGGGACAGCGCCTATCTGACGGTGCCCTACAGCGGCACATGGAACGTGCTTATCGACAGTCACAGCCAGTCACTGGAGCACTCCATCAGCTACGTTCCGGCCTGACCGTCACTTCCAGAACTTACGCCCGGCCATGCCGGGCGTTTTTCTTTTCCGCGCACTCAGGCCAGGCCTGGCGTCGGACTCTCGCCCAACAGCGCGCGTACGCTGGCCACGAGGTCATCAAGACTGGCATCGTGCATACCCAGCGTGCTCAACGCCTGCTCAAGTGAAAAAAGGTACTGGGCGTTGGTGCCGAGCGGGCCGCTAGCCCGGGCGATCAGCGGGGCGATAACCTGGGCACTGGTATCCGGTTCAAACAGCGGATGGCGCGGATCCATAATAAACACCAGGGCATTCACCGTCCGTCCGTCGTCCAGCTCCAGCTTGCACCAGGTGGGCAGATAGCAGCCGGTGATCATCTCCCGCTTCCACAGCAGGGTCAGCTCTTCTTCCAGCGTGTCGTCAGGCAGACGATAGGCAACGCCGGTGGTCCGGCCGCCCTCTTTGAGAGCCAGCATACGTCCCGGCTGGCAGGCGCTACCGCGCCCGGCGGTCAACCGCAGGCAAAACGCACGGTGCCAGCCCGGCAGCGTGCCGGTGCAGGACTCGCGATAATTGAGCGCCGGGTTCCAGATAAGCGAACCGTAGCCAAAGATCCATACTGAGCCATCATCCGGACGACAGGCCAGCGTCGCCGCCAGCGAGGCTGCACGTTGTTCTGCCGACCAGAGTAGCGATTCCTCAATAGCGCCAAACGCTGTCTTACAATCCGCATTCATTAAGAAATCACGAGTTAACACTGTTTACTACCTCCGCCACTGCCCGCTTCCCGGCGTTCGTCTCATGCATCCGTCAATATTGCTGAAATATTATCCAGCTTTATCTTTCAATAAGCAATGCGCGGGGCGCTGGCAAGCATAAAAGCGGCGTCAGCAATTATTTTTTCTTATGCCACTTATCGTCATCGCCTTTCTCGTAGCTGTTTTTCACTGCCGCCCAGGCGACTTTATGCGCCGTCTCTTCGCGGCTGGCGTCATCGCGCCGCTCGTCTTTATCTTTATATTGATCCCAGGCGCTGTTAAACGCTTCTTTATAAATTTCCTGCGCATGGGCAGGCAGAACATGCTGAACGCTGTCGGGGAGCTCTTGTTTACTGTGATAAGGCATAATGTTCTCCTGTTTGAGCATAAAATCTAAGTCTGGAACGCAGGGGACAGGCTATCAAGGCGAGGATGAGTGAAAAATGAATTTTAGTAATTATCTGAATAGTAAGTACAAAATAATAGTAATCGAAAATTATAATAAACTAATCAAGATATCTCTCGACACCCGTAAACTTAAGTAAAAAACCAGCGGCAATTTATCAAAATCTGTTACTTTATCGCCCTACGTTTTTATAATTATAACACCTGCATAAATGGAGATGGTTCATGACCCATGCACATGAGGCGGTAAAAACCCGCCATAAGGAGTCTTCCCTCGTCTTTCCGGTGCTGGCGCTGGCGGTGCTGTTTTTCTGGGGAAACAGCCAGTCACTGCCAGTGGTTATCGCGATTAATATCCTCGCGCTGGTCGGTATTTTAAGCAGCGCTTTCAGCGTGGTCCGCCACGCCGACGTCCTCGCCCACCGCCTGGGCGAACCCTATGGCTCCCTGATTTTAAGCCTGTCGGTGGTTATCCTTGAGGTCAGTCTGATCTCCGCCTTAATGGCCACCGGCGACGCCGCGCCGACCCTGATGCGCGATACGCTCTACTCCATTATCATGATCGTCACTGGCGGTCTGGTCGGTTTCTCCCTGCTGCTGGGTGGGCGTAAATTCGCCACCCAATATATGAATCTGTTCGGCATTAAGCAGTATCTTATCGCCCTGTTTCCGCTGGCGATTATCGTGCTGGTCTTTCCAATGGCGCTGCCGGGCGCAAACTTCAGTATCGGGCAATCACTGCTGGTAGCGGTGATCTCGGCGGCCATGTACGGCGTTTTCCTGCTGATTCAAACCAAAACCCATCAGAGTCTGTTTGTTTATGAGCATGAAGACGACGGCGACGATGACGACCCGCATCATGGTAAACCGTCCGCCCACAGCAGCGGGTGGCATACTATCTGGCTGCTGGTGCACCTGGTGGCGGTGATCGCAGTCACTAAAATGAACGCCAATCCGCTGGAAACGCTGTTGACCAGTATGAATGCCCCGGTGGCCTTTACCGGCTTCCTGGTGGCCCTGCTGATCCTGTCGCCGGAAGGCCTTGGTGCCCTCAAAGCGGTGCTCAACAATCAGGTACAGCGAGCGATGAACCTGTTCTTCGGCTCCGTGCTGGCTACCATCTCGCTGACGGTGCCGGTGGTCACCCTCATTGCCTTCCTGACCGGCAATGAGCTGCGCTTCGGCCTCGGCGCCCCGGAGATGGTGGTGATGGTCGCCTCGCTGGTGCTGTGCCATATCTCCTTCTCCACCGGGCGCACCAATGTACTGAACGGCGCGGCCCACCTGGCCCTGTTCGCCGCCTATCTGATGACCATTTTCGCCTGACCCGCTTTCCCGCCCGGCGGAGTCCGGGCGAAAAAAAACCTGCCGGTTTTGACGCCGGCAGGTTTTTTCATTGACGCAGTCAGGCTTACTTGCTGGTATCCAGCTCGTCGAAGCTTTTCACCAGATCGTCAATCGCTTTCATCTGCTTGAGGAACGGCTCCAGTTTATCCAGCGGCAGCGCGGACGGGCCGTCGCATTTCGCGTGCTCCGGATCCGGATGCGCTTCGATAAACAGACCGGCGATACCTACCGCCATACCGGCGCGAGCCAGTTCGCTCACCTGCGCACGGCGGCCACCGGAAGCAGCGCCAAACGGGTCGCGACACTGCAGCGCGTGGGTGACGTCAAAAATGACCGGCGAGTTGTTGGAGGCTTTCTTCATCACGCCGAAGCCGAGCATATCCACGACCAGGTTGTCGTAACCGAAGTTAGCGCCGCGGTCACACAGAATCACTTTGTCGTTACCGCCTTCGATAAACTTATCGACGATGTTGCCCATCTGGCCCGGGCTGACGAACTGCGGCTTCTTGACGTTGATCACCGCCCCGGTCTTGGCCATCGCTTCCACCAGATCAGTCTGGCGCGCGAGGAAGGCCGGGAGCTGGATCACGTCCACCACGTCAGCCACCGGCTGCGCCTGGCTGGCTTCATGAACGTCGGTGATGATTTTCACGCCAAAGGTCTGCTTCAGCTCCTGGAAAATCTTCATCCCTTCTTCCAGACCCGGACCACGATAGGAGTGGATGGAGGAACGGTTGGCTTTATCAAAGGAGGCTTTGAAAACGTAGGGGATGCCAAGCTTCTGCGTAACGGTCACGTAATGTTCACAGATGCGCATCGCCAGATCGCGAGACTCCAGCACGTTCATCCCGCCGAACAGCACGAACGGCAGGTCGTTTGCTACGTTGATATCACCAATGCTAACCACTTTTTGTTTCATAAGTTCGCCTTATCAGGGTGTAACCGGAATGGTTCCAGACTAATGCAATGTAATTTGTTTGTGCGAAATCGTGTTGATCTGTGCGCGGATCATCTCGCTGATCGGATCTTCCGGACACTGCTCAACGAAATAGCTTAGATCCAGCAGCGCCACGTGATCGCAGTCCAGCTGGGCGTATATCAGCCCACGATCGCGGATCTCGTACGGATCTTCCGGGTTAAACTGCAGCAGCGCCTCACTGGCGCGCAGGGCCAGCTCCATCTGCCGCTCTTCCATCAGCGCCGACTTCAGGGTATCCAGCAGTTTGCGGATCACTTCGGCGTTGTCGGCTTCGTCGAGATCTTCATTAAACAGTTCCGCCACCGGCCCGATGTTGCCCTTCAGCCATACCTCCAGGGTATGTTCGTCAAGGGTATCTCCGTTAAACGGATTAATCAGCCACATCTCTTCGCTGGTTTCCGGGTCCGCACGCAGCAGCATCTGGGTCGGGAAGATCACTGGCACCACCGGTAACCCCAGGCGCTGAGCGATCCACAGCAGGATGGCACCTAACGATACCGCGCTGCCCTGGCGGTTGATCAGCACTTTATCCAGCCACAATGCGTCGGAAAGACGATAAATGCCCTGCGAAGCGCCAAAGCCCCACTCTTTGTAAAACAGCGCCAGCAAGCGTTCTATCTGGCGTTCCTGGTCCCACGAAGTCGCAATCTCTTCCTGCGCCAGGCGCAGCAGCCGCTGCAGCTCTTCCTCGACAAAATGCGTCGGAAAATCGTCGCGGACCTGCTCAGAAATGAGGACCATGCCATCACATAATGGCGCTTTGTTAAATTCGAAATCCGCTAATGACCCCATGCCCTACCCCAGTATCGGTATTCTTGTGATGGCGAGTTGAATGATAATAAACAACACCACCAGCGCCAGCAGAAACGCGATAAAGCGGCTCTGCTGACTGCGCGGACGACGTCGGCCCAGCGCGATAAAACCTAATGCGATGTAAATGATAACGCCAAACAGCTTTTCAGTCAGCCATGCGCCGTCTTCGGTGAACGGCAGGTAGTGCGTTATCGCCATTAAACCCGCACCGCTGAGAAACAGCAGCGTATCGCTGCAGTGCGGCGCAATTCGCACCCACCGCTGGTTCAGCAGCGGGCTCTGGTGATACATCCACCAGTAACGTAAAACGAACAATCCTACCGACACCACCACGCTGGCGATGTGCAGGTAGAGGACAGCCGTGAATAAGTTCATCAGCCAACGTTCTCCATGTCGGGTAAGTGTCCGAGAGTCAGACGTTCATTGTCGCCATAGTCGCGACAAGTCGAGACGTCGAGATAGCCCGCTTCGCGGAACAGGGCGCGAACTGCCTCGCCCTGGGTCCAGCCATGCTCCAGTAGCATCCAGCCGCCGGGCTGCAGATACTGCCGCCCCTCGCGGATAATCTGCGCCAGATCGGCCAGCCCCTGGTCGGCAGCGACCAGCGCCGTCAACGGCTCAAAGCGCACATCGCCCTCGGCGAGATGCGGGTCGGCGGCGTCGATATAGGGTGGATTACTGGCGATCATGGCGAAACGCTGCCCGGCCAGCGCGCTAAACCAGTCGCTTTGCCGTATCGTCACGTTAGCGATGCCCAGATGGGCGGCATTGCGCAATGCCAGCGCCACGGCGTCCGGCATCACGTCCACCGCGGTGACCTCACAGTCCGGACGCTCGCTGGCCAGCGCCAGGGCAATGGCGCCGGTCCCGGTGCCAAGATCGAGAATACGGCACGGCGCGGCAGGCAGTCGCGCCAGCGCTTGCTCCACCAGACACTCGGTATCCGGACGGGGGATCAGCGTCGCCGGGGAGACAAACAGCGGCAGCGACCAGAACTCACGCTGCCCAACCAGATGGGCGATGGGTTCCCCGCGCTGGCGACGCTGCAGGAGCGCCTCCAGCGTCGTCGCTTCGTCAGCAGACAGCATCGTTTCGCCGAAGGCCAAAATCCAGGTGCGCGCCCGGCCGGTAACATGTCCCAGCAGGATCTCGGCATCGCGTCGCGGGCTGTCGCTTTCACGTAGCCGGGCAATCGCCTGCTGCAGCCAGGCCTGAAAGGTCATCATTCCTGCTCGGACAGCGCCGCCAGCTGATCGGCCTGATATTCCTGAACAATCGGCTCAATCAGCATATCGAGTTTGCCTTCCATGGTTTCATCCAGACGGTAAAGCGTCAGGTTGATGCGGTGGTCGGTCACGCGCCCCTGTGGGAAGTTGTAAGTACGGTTGCGGTCGCTACGATCGCCGCTGCCCAGCAGGTTACGGCGCGTGGAGGCTTCCGCCTGCTGACGCTTGGCCACTTCGGCGGCGCGGATACGCGCCCCCAGTACAGACAACGCCTTGGCTTTGTTTTTATGCTGGGAACGTTCGTCCTGACACTCCACCACGATGCCGGTCGGCAGGTGAGTAATACGGATAGCCGAGTCGGTGGTGTTGACGTGCTGACCGCCCGCGCCGGAGGAGCGGAAGGTATCAATGCGCAGATCCGCCGGGTTAATGTCCGGCATTTCGGCTTCCGGCAGCTCCGGCATCACCGCCACGGTGCAGGCGGAGGTGTGGATACGCCCCTGCGATTCGGTGGCCGGCACACGCTGCACGCGATGGCCGCCAGATTCAAATTTCAGCCGACCGTAAACGCCGTCGCCGCTGAATTTGGCGATCACCTCTTTGAAACCACCGTGTTCACCTTCGTTGGCGCTGAGGATTTCCACCTGCCAGCGGCGCGATTCGGCGTAGCGGCTGTACATGCGGAACAGATCGCCGGCAAACAGCGCCGCTTCGTCACCGCCGGTTCCGGCGCGCACTTCCACGAAAGCGTTACGCTCGTCATCGGGATCTTTCGGCAGCAGCAGCACCTGCAGCTGTTGCTCCAGCTGGTCGCCTTTATCTTTGGCGTCACGCAGCTCTTCCTGCGCCATTTCGCGCATTTCCGGATCGTCGAGCATCATCTGCGCAGTTTCGATATCCTCCTGCACCTGACGCCAGTCGGTATAACAGCGCGCCACATCGCTCAGTTGAGCGTATTCCCGCGACAACGCGCGGAATTTATCCTGATCGGCAATCGTCGCGGCATCGCCGAGCAGCGCCTGCACTTCTTCATGGCGCTCGTACAACGCTTCCAGTTTGGCAACAATAGAAGACTTCATAGGCGTGAATTCACCCTGTCCTGAAAATAAGAGAAAGGTGCGCTATTCCAGCCCGAGGCTGTTGCGCAGAATATGCAGGCGTTCGTCGTCCCCGTCACGGGCGGCCTGCTGAAGAGATTTGGTTGGCGCGTGGATCAGGCGGTTGGTCAGCTTACGCGCCAGATCCTGCATAATTTCCTGGGCATCACCGCCCTGCTCCAGCGCGGCCAGCGCCTTCGCCGTCAGTTCCTCACGGACCTGCTCAGACTGAGAACGGTATTCGCGAATGGTCTCGCTGGCGCTCTGCGCGCGCAGCCAGGCCATAAATTCGCTGGTTTCCTGCTCGACGATCGATTCCGCCTGCACCGCCGCGGCCTTACGCTGCGCCAGGTTGTGCTGAATGATGTTTTGCAGATCGTCGACGCTGTAGAGGTAGGCGTTGGCCAGCTTGCCGACCTCTGGTTCGACATCGCGCGGGACGGCGATATCCACCAGCAGCATCGGCTGGTTACGCCGCGCCTTAAGCGCGCGCTCCACCATACCTTTGCCGATGATCGGCAGCGGGCTGGCGGTGGAGCTGATAATAATGTCGGCCTCTTTCAGCCGTTCGTCGATATCGCTGAGGGCAATCACCTCGGCGCCCACTTCGTCCGCCAGCGCCTGGGCGCGTTCGCGGGTGCGGTTGGCAATCACCATTTTGCGCACGTGATGTTCGCGAAGATGGCGCGCCACCAGTTCGATGGTTTCACCGGCGCCGACCAGTAACACGGTGACGCTGGAGAGCGATTCAAAGATTTGCCGCGCCAGGGTACAGGCGGCGAACGCGACGGAAACGGCGCTGGCGCCGATATCGGTTTCGGTACGCACACGCTTTGCCACCGAGAACGATTTCTGGAACATCCGCTCCAGTTCGCTGACGTTAAGATGACCGCGGCTGGAATCAGCAAACGCTTTTTTCACCTGGCCGAGGATCTGCGGCTCGCCCAGCACCAGCGAATCGAGGCCGCTGGCGACGCGCATCAGATGGCTGACGGCGTCGTTATCCTGGTGCCAGTAGAGGCTCTTACGCAGGTCTTCTTCGTTGAGGCCGTGATAGTTGCACAGCCAGCGGATCAGCGCTTCCTGCAGATTGTCCTGCTCTTCGACGCTGAGATAGAGTTCCGTGCGGTTGCAGGTCGACAGCACTACCCCACCCTGCACCATCGGCTGAGCCAGCAAGCTCTCCAGCGCCTGATCGAGCGTTTCCGGCGAAAACGTCACACGTTCTCGCAGGTCGACCGGCGCTGTTTTGTGATTGATGCCAAGAGCTAAAAGGGTCATTGTGAGGGAGTAGTACCAGCGTTGCTAAGGTTAGTCTGAGTGCATCATACAGGATGCGCGTAATCAATAAAAGAGAGGCTCCCCTTTTGGAGTAATAGCCAAAGCAAGACCGCCATTAACGTTAATTTTTTGATTTCAGACAACTTGAACGTAGACGCTATCGCCCGGCGACGCTAGCATTAAGGGTTATAAATGTAACCTGCTACACAAATCGGCCCGCTGTTCCCCTGCCGCCGTTTTTCCCTGTAGACATCAAGGATTTGTCATCATTATGAATCGACTGTTCCGCTTGCTGCCGCTGGCCAGCCTCGTCCTCACCGCCTGTTCTCTTCATACGCCGCAAGGGCCTGGCAAAAGCCCGGATTCGCCGCAGTGGCGTCAGCACCAGCAGGCTGTTCGCAGCCTCAACCAGTTCCAGACTCGCGGGGCGTTTGCCTATCTTTCCGATGAGCAAAAAGTCTATGCTCGCTTCTTCTGGCAACAGACCGGCCAGGACCGCTATCGCCTGCTGCTGACCAACCCGCTGGGCAGCACCGAGCTGTCGCTGACCGCGCAGCCAGGCAGCGTGCAGCTGATCGATAACAAAGGCCAGACCTACACCGCCACCGATGCCGAAGAGATGATCGGCCGCCTGACCGGGATGCCGATCCCGCTGAACAGCCTGCGCCAGTGGATCATCGGCCTGCCGGGCGACGCCACCGACTATTCGCTGGACGATCAGTACCGTCTGCGTGAACTTAACTACACGCAAAATGGCAAAACCTGGCACGTCACCTACGGCGGCTACACCAGCGATACCCAGCCAGCCCTGCCGTCTAATGTCGAGCTGAACAATGGCGCTCAGCGCATCAAGCTGAAGATGGATAACTGGATCGTGAAATGATGAGCCGCTGGCCCTCTCCTGCAAAACTGAATCTGTTTTTATATATCACCGGCCAGCGAGCCGATGGTTACCATACCCTGCAGACGCTGTTTCAGTTTCTCGACTATGGCGACACCTTGACCATCGAACCGCGAACTGACGGTCAACTGCGCCTGCTGACGCCGGTGGCCGGCGTGCCGGACGAGGAGAACCTGATCGTTCGCGCCGCGCGTCTGCTGATGCGTGCCGCCAGCGAAAGCGACCGCCTGCCGGCGGGGAGCGGCGCCGATATCAGTGTCGACAAGCGCCTGCCGATGGGCGGCGGTCTGGGCGGCGGCTCATCCAATGCCGCCACCGTGCTGGTGGCGCTCAACCATCTGTGGGGCTGCGGTCTCTCGGAAGAGGAGCTGGCGACCCTGGGCCTTCAGCTGGGGGCCGATGTGCCGGTCTTCGTGCGCGGTCATGCCGCCTTTGCCGAGGGGGTCGGTGAAATTCTGACGCCGGTGGATCCCGAGGAAAAATGGTACCTGGTAGCCCACCCGGGGGTCAGTATTCCGACGCCCGTCATTTTTCGCGACCCGGAGCTACCACGAAATACCCCGCGCCGGTCAATTAATACGTTATTAAATTGTGAATTCAGCAACGATTGCGAGCTTATCGCAAGAAAACGTTTTCGCGAGGTTGATGCAGCGCTTTCCTGGCTGTTAGAATATGCGCCGTCACGCCTGACCGGCACAGGGGCCTGTGTGTTTGCTGAATTTAACACCGAATCCGCTGCCCGTCAGGTGCTGGACACTGCCCCGGCATGGCTAAATGGCTTTGTAGCGCGCGGAGTTAACCTCTCGCCGCTCAAGCAGGCCCTGCTCTGAATCCTGCGCCGTGATGGCGCAACGATAACGAGTCAACCGGGGAAATTGAGTTACGGTGACAACGTCACCCTGTTCCAGACGTTGCATCGTGCTCTTTAAATACACCGACTGGATCGAATGGCGCCAGCCCGCACATTATTGGCCCACTCATCCACCACTGGACGCATGCCTGAGGTTCTTCTCGTGCCTGATATGAAGCTTTTTGCTGGTAACGCCACCCCGGAACTAGCACAACGTATTGCCAACCGCCTGTACACTTCTCTTGGCGACGCCGCTGTAGGTCGTTTTAGCGACGGCGAAGTCAGCGTACAAATCAATGAAAACGTACGCGGTGGTGATATTTTCATCATCCAGTCCACTTGTGCTCCCACCAATGACAACCTGATGGAACTGGTTGTTATGGTTGATGCTCTGCGTCGTGCTTCGGCAGGTCGTATCACCGCCGTTATCCCTTACTTCGGTTATGCTCGCCAGGACCGTCGTGTTCGTTCTGCTCGTGTGCCAATCACCGCGAAAGTGGTGGCGGATTTCCTGTCCAGCGTCGGCGTTGACCGCGTGCTGACCGTTGACCTGCACGCAGAACAGATCCAGGGCTTCTTCGATGTGCCAGTTGATAACGTGTTCGGCAGCCCAATCCTGCTGGAAGATATGCTGCAGCTGAACCTGGACAACCCGATTGTGGTTTCTCCGGACATCGGCGGCGTCGTTCGTGCTCGCGCTATCGCTAAACTGCTGAATGATACCGATATGGCTATCATCGACAAGCGCCGTCCGCGCGCCAACGTCTCCCAGGTGATGCATATCATCGGTGACGTCGCGGGTCGTGACTGCGTGATGGTCGACGATATGATCGACACCGGCGGCACCCTGTGTAAAGCGGCAGAAGCGCTGAAAGAGCGTGGCGCGAAACGCGTATTCGCTTACGCCACGCACCCGATCTTCTCCGGCAACGCTATCCAGAACATCAAAAACTCTGTGATTGATGAATTTGTCGTCTGCGATACCATTCCGCTGGCACCAGAAATTAAAGCGCTGGATAAAGTGCGTACTCTGACGCTCTCCGGTATGCTGGCTGAAGCTATTCGCCGTATCAGCAATGAAGAATCTATCTCTGCTATGTTCGAACATTAATCGAGCCGAGCATAAAAACCCGCTGCGGCGGGTTTTTTTGTCTCTGAATTTTTAATTCTTCCACAAAATCATTCGGCATGCGTCAAGGCGGCAAGTGAATGAATCCCCGGGAGCGTACAGGCAGTACGTGACCGGGGTAAATGAACCCAGCCAACACAGAGGCATCCCGAAGGATGACGTGGAAATGACCAATGCCTCCTTCACCTGCCATTTAGTTGACAGATGATGCGCTCATGGATGAAACATTATTGTGAACAGATTATTTTCCTCACATGTGATGCCTTTCCGCGCCCTCATCGACGCTTGTTGGAAAGAAAAGTACACCACGGCCCGCTTCACGCGTGACCTGATCGCCGGGATCACCGTCGGGATCATTGCGATTCCGCTGGCGATGGCGCTGGCGATTGGCAGTGGTGTGCCGCCGCAGTACGGCCTCTATACCTCCGCGGTGGCAGGGATTGTGATCGCCTTAACCGGCGGGTCGCGCTTTAGCGTTTCCGGCCCAACCGCCGCCTTTGTGGTGATCCTCTATCCGGTCTCACAACAGTTTGGCCTGGCGGGGCTGCTGGTGGCGACGCTGATGTCGGGGATCTTTTTAATCCTCTTTGGCCTGGCGCGCTTTGGTCGTCTGATCGAATATATCCCGCTGTCGGTCACCCTCGGTTTCACCTCCGGGATCGGTATCACCATCGGTACCATGCAGATTAAAGATTTCCTCGGTCTGCAGATGCCCCATGTGCCGGAGCATTACCTGCAGAAAGTGGCAGCGCTGGCGATGGCCCTGCCAACGATTAATCCCGGCGATGCCGCCATCGGCGTCGTCACCCTTGGCACCTTGATCCTCTGGCCGCGGCTGGGTATTCGTCTGCCGGGCCACCTTCCGGCGCTGCTGGCCGGCTGCGCGGTGATGCTGGTGGTTAATTTGCTCGGCGGCGATGTCGCCACAATTGGCTCGCAGTTCCACTATCAGCTGGCGGACGGCACTCAGGGCAACGGCATTCCACAGCTGCTGCCGCAGCTGGTACTCCCCTGGGATATGCCGGGCTCAAACTTTACCCTGAGCTGGGCCTCGCTGCAGGCTCTTCTGCCTGCCGCCTTCTCCATGGCGATGCTCGGGGCTATTGAATCTCTGCTGTGCGCGGTGGTGCTTGATGGCATGACCGGGACCAAGCACAAAGCCAACAGCGAGCTGATTGGCCAAGGGCTGGGCAACATTGTCGCGCCGTTCTTCGGCGGGATCACTGCCACCGCGGCGATTGCCCGCTCGGCGGCGAACGTCCGCGCCGGCGCCACATCGCCGGTGGCCGCCGTGATCCACGCCCTGCTGGTGATCCTGGCGCTGCTGATCCTCGCCCCGCTGCTCTCCTGGCTGCCGCTGTCGGCGATGGCCGCCCTGCTGCTGATGGTGGCATGGAACATGAGCGAGGCGCATAAAGTCATCAATCTGCTGCGCCACGCGCCGAAAGACGACATCGTGGTGATGCTGATGTGCATGTCGCTGACGGTACTGTTTGATATGGTGATTGCTATCAGCGTCGGGATCGTACTGGCCTCGCTGTTGTTTATGCGTCGTATCGCACGCATGACCCATCTGGCGCCAGTCAACGTCGAGGTGCCAGACGATGTGCTGGTGCTGCGGGTGATTGGCCCACTGTTCTTTGCCGCCGCCGAGGGCTTGTTCAACGACCTGGAGACCCGGATCGCCGGCAAGCGCATCGTGGTGCTGAAGTGGGACGCGGTACCGGTTCTCGACGCCGGCGGCCTGGATGCCTTCCAGCGCTTTGTGAACAAACTGCCGGAAGGCTGTGAGCTGCGCGTATCTAACCTCGAGTTTCAGCCGCTGCGCACCTTAGCGCGCGCCGGCGTCAAGCCGCTGCCCGGACGTCTGAGCTTCTACCCCGATCGTCAGGCCGCGCTGGCTGACCTGTGATCCCCCGACGGCAGGCCTCTGCGCCTGCCGCATCAAGGCTCCGGTCGCCTGTTGCAGCCAGCTCAGCACCGCCGGCGTCATCCAGGTACCCTTCATCAAATGCGGCTCCTGCTCCATTGCCCGACGAAACTTCTGCAACGTCTGCGGCCGGGTACCGGCGTAGGACTGAAACAGTTCAAGCCACGCCCGGGCCAGCGCCTGACCCGACGCCGAGTCCGGCGCTACGCCCTCCCGGCACGCCTGATGCAGCTTCGCCACCAGCGCAGGCCACTCCTGTAGCCGGTCGAAATAGTGCCGGCGGGTGAACGCCATCTCCTCGTCGTCGAGGTAACGCGCCCAGATGGCCAGTTTGCTTTCGGCAAAGGCCTCGGTGATAAAGGCGATGATGGCCGGGGTGACGCCGGTCTGTTCAACCATTTGCGGCTCGGCGGCATGCATCTCGTTCAGGCGGGTCAGAAACTCCGGGCGCCCTGCCGTATCCTGCTCCAGGCGCTCCATCCAGCGCGTCGCCAGACTCATCGCCTGCGGACTGTCCGTCGGGCAGCCGCTCGCCATCAGCGTCTGCACCTCCTCTGTTAGCTCGCGCCACGCCTGCGCGCGCTGTTCATCCTGTGCCGCAAACGGCAGCGCGGCTAACTCCTGTTGACTAAACCAACGATCGTACATTTTCATTAACTCCAGCGTCTGTAGCCAGGACTCCAGATCGAGTTCATTGCCGCCCGCCAGCGCCTCGCGCAGCACCAACAGCCGGTCGCGCAGCCTGCCGACATCGCGCAATTGGGCGTTGAGCGTCTCTATCTGCTGCGTCAGCAGCTCGGGTAGCGACAGCGTTTGCCGATCGAGATAGTCCTTGATGGTGGCGAGCGTCAGCCCGGCCTGCGCCAGCGCCTTTATCATATGCAGGCGCTGAACCGCGGACAGGTTATAGAGCCGATAGCCCGCCTCGCTTCTGGCCGAAGGCGTTAACAGCCCCGTCTGTTCATAATGATGCAGCGTACGCACCGTCATTCCGGCGCGCTTCGCCAGCTCTCCCACCTGAATTAACATGACTGCTCCTCTCTGTGGCCAGGTCCGCTACTCTGCTGCCTGACGTAACGTCAGGGTCAAGCGAAAACCTCATTTGCTATTCATTTTGGCGGCAACCTTAGCAGCACGGAGGTCAGGACGGAATGGGGTCGTATTGTGATGGGGAAAAGAGGAGGAAATAACGAGAGTCACAGGAAAACGCATCGGCCGTTACCGGCCGATGCGGAAAATCATTTTGCGGTTAGCTGTGGCGATGCTGATTACGACGGCAGCGTTTATCATAGTGGCGCACCCACCAGTAGCGGTCGCTGACCTGCTCGTGGCCGCCAATACGGGCACCGGCTAGCCAGAGCACGGCACCAACGAAGATGCTTAAGATTGCGCCATGCGCAAAGAATTGCGGCAGGTTAAGCTGCGGAAGCTGGTTCAGAATGGAGTAACCTACCCCCACAACCATCACCACCAACCCTAACCCCATGAGTACGTTACCGAGTAACGAAGCGTTTTTGCGTTTCATGTGTCACCTCCGGACTTTGGGTTGCCAGGGAATATCCCCAAATCTTATAGGTGTAGTATAGACAGGGTCCCTGCCCTGGAGTGCGCCCACGATCACATTAGTGAACACCGATTAGACAAATATTTACAAATAAGCCTCTGAACAATATCAAATTCTAATGATTCAGGTGGGTAATCATCAATGCTGGTATTGTCTCGTGGGCAGAACTTTGTCAAGCGCGCCCGCAGACAGTACACTATGCGGCAGAGAATGCCCCATGCAGGAAAGAAAACGTGACCATTAAACTGATTGTCGGCCTGGCCAACCCCGGTGCGGAATATGCCGCCACCCGGCACAACGCTGGCGCCTGGTATGTAGATTTACTGGCGGATCGCCATCGTGCGCCGCTGCGCGAAGAGAGCAAGTTCTTCGGCTACACCTCGCGCATCAATCTGGCGGGCGAAGACGTTCGCCTGCTGGTTCCTACGACGTTTATGAACCTCAGCGGTAAAGCGGTGGCTGCAATGGCGACCTTTTATCGCATTAACCCGGATGAAATTCTGGTCGCCCATGATGAGCTGGATTTGCCGCCCGGAGTGGCGAAATTCAAGCTTGGCGGTGGCCATGGCGGCCACAACGGCCTGAAGGACATCATCAGTAAGCTCGGCAATAACCCGAACTTTCACCGCTTACGCGTCGGGATCGGCCATCCGGGTGACAAAAACAAGGTTGTCGGCTTTGTACTCGGCAAACCGCCGGCCAGCGAGCAGAAACTGATTGATGATGCCGTAGACGAAGCGGCGCGCTGCACCGAAATCTGGTTAAAGGACGGGCTGACCAAAGCCACCAACCGCTTACATGCCTTTAAGGCGCAATAAGCCGTTGTCGTGCGGCATTTTTGCCGCGCACCGTGTATAATAGGCAAAGCTATTCAATTTTCTGCAATCTGTTGCTTATAACAGATTGATTATCCAAAGATTAAGGTGATTTAAATCATGGGATTCAAATGCGGTATCGTCGGTTTGCCCAACGTCGGCAAATCCACCCTGTTCAATGCGCTCACCAAAGCGGGTATTGAAGCGGCCAACTTCCCCTTCTGTACCATTGAGCCGAACACCGGTGTCGTACCGATGCCCGATCCGCGTCTGGACAAGCTGGCTGAAATCGTCAAACCGCAGCGCATCCTGCCGACTACGATGGAATTCGTTGATATCGCGGGCCTGGTGAAAGGCGCGTCCAAAGGCGAAGGTCTTGGCAACCAGTTCCTGACCAACATCCGTGAAACCGAAGCCATCGGCCACGTGGTTCGCTGCTTTGAAAACGACAACATTATCCACGTTAACAACAAAGTGGATCCGGCTGACGACATCGACGTTATCAACACCGAGCTGGCACTCTCCGATCTGGACACCTGCGAGCGCGCTATCCACCGTGTGCAGAAGAAAGCTAAAGGCGGCGATAAAGACGCTAAAGCTGAGCTGGCGGCGCTGGAAAAATGCCTGCCGCAGCTGGAAAATGCCGGCATGCTGCGTTCACTGAAAAACCTGACCGACGAAGACAAAGCGGCAATTAAATACCTCAGTTTCCTGACGCTGAAGCCGACCATGTATATCGCCAACGTCAATGAAGACGGCTTTGAGAATAACCCTTATCTCGATAAAGTCCGTGAAATTGCCGCCGCCGAAGGTTCTGTGGTCGTCGCCGTTTGCGCCGCCGTTGAGTCCGATATTGCCGAGCTGGACGACGCTGACCGCGACGAGTTTATGGCCGAGCTGGGTCTCGAAGAGCCAGGCCTCAACCGCGTGATCCGCGCCGGTTACGAGCTGCTGAATCTGCAGACCTACTTCACCGCAGGCGTGAAGGAAGTTCGCGCATGGACCATCCCGGTCGGGGCAACTGCGCCGCAGGCGGCCGGTAAGATCCACACTGACTTCGAAAAAGGTTTTATCCGCGCGCAGACCATCGCCTATGAAGACTTTATTACCTACAAGGGCGAACAGGGTGCAAAAGAAGCCGGTAAAATGCGTGCAGAAGGCAAAGACTACATCGTGAAAGATGGCGATGTGATGAACTTCCTGTTCAACGTCTGATCCCGCTGGCTGGCGTTTTCGCCACCACCGCGCCATAAAAAATCCACGCTCCGGCGTGGATTTTTTTTACCCGGACGGCAGGCTACTCCACAATATGGGTCTCTTCAGCCGACTCATAGCCATCAACGATCTGCACAATTTTCTTTAACTCGCCCTCGATGAAAGCCGGGGTGGCGCTTTCCCCTGAGGCCGGGTGATGAAGCTCGACCGAGATGCCGCTGGCGGCATTGGTCAGTGACAAGCTGATCTCCTGCTGGCCCGCCGCTGACGATGGCCGCCCGATTTGCTGTACGATGGTCGCCGCCGCCGCGCGCGTATCAACTTCCGCGAGATGCCCCCACCTCATTTCAACATGTCCCTGCTGCCCTGCCTTTATCACCTGCAGCGTATAGCCGCTTCTTGCCGTTGCCATGTCTTTTCCTCCGGTTTCGTTGCCCGGGCGTCACATTATCAGCCCGGTTTTATCAGCAAAGTTCGTTCACGTGCGCCTTGCCGTTAATGACTCTTTTCCACATAGGTCTGCATGTTTTCTTTGGTCACTAACTCAAACGGGATCCAGACATGAGACTCGACTTTTTCTCCTTTAATCAGCTTCAGCGCTACCGCTAAGGCCGTTTTGCCCTGACCGACGGCGTCCTGGAAGACCGTCACCTGGATCTTATCGCTGGCCAGGGCTTTCAGCCCGTCCGGCGTGGCGTCGATCCCACCGATCAACAGCTTCTTCTGGCTCTTCTCCAGCGCCATCGCCGCGCCAATCGCCATCTCGTCGTTGTTCGCCGCCACAATATCAATCGCTTCCCCGTTGCCTGTCCAGTTCTGCATCAGATCCATTCCCTCGCTGCGGGAATAGTTGGCCGGCTGTTTCTGCACCACTTTCATTGCCGGATACTTGGCAACCACCTGCTCCACGTCTTTGGTTCGCTGCAGCGCGCCGGCGTCAGTGAGATTGCCGATCATGATGGCGACATTGCCTTTGTAGTTCGCCAGCTTCGCCAGCGCCTCCATCTGCAATGTACCGGACTCCCGCTCGTCCGAACCGACAAACACCACGCCAGGCGGTAACGATTTATCACCCGGCGTCCGGTTCACATACACCAGCGGCATTTTGGCCTGCTGCGCCATCTTCGTCAGCTGCGGGGTGCTGGCGGAGTCCACCGGGTCGACGATAATCGCGTCCACGCCGGAGGCAATGAAGCTTTGCACCTGGTCGGCCTGGCGTCCGGTGTCGCCGCGGGCGTCTTCAAACTGCACGTCGACATGACGGGCGCGGGCCTCTTTCTCAATGGACTGGCGGATAATGGTGAGAAAGTTTTGATCGAAGTAAGCCATTGAGACGCCGATCTTCTCCGCCAAAGCCGAGGCGGAACTGGCCAGTAACCCCACTAACAGGATGATTTTACAGTGCTTCATAGCATACCCTCAGAGGCCGAAATGAAATTTTCAATATAAACACAAATGGTATATTTAAATCATTTTCAGACTACGAAGGGCGTTCTGTTCTTGCAATAAGGATGTAAAGAAAATGTTGCCATGCGCACACTTTATTTCACCGCCTCACTCACCGGGGGCCCATCGGTAGGGGGGATCGCCGCGGGCGGCGACTGCTTTCGCTTCAGCAGGGCATACTCCACTATCAACTGTTGCAGATGCAGCTTCGCGAGGCTTTCCCGGGCGGCAGGCCAGGGTTGATCAACGGGAACCGCGGCCAGCTGGCGCAGCTGCTCCTCCAGCGGAACGGCGCGGTTAAACGACTGCATGATGGCAAACACTGCGGTTTTCAGTTCGCTCACCGTGAGGTATCTCCCCTTCTGTTCGTCGAGGGCATTGAGCTGGCCGGCGAGCCGCTGCAGCTGCTGCATTCCCTCGGACCAGCCGGTGAGGTTTTCCGCGGGCAATGCGGCAGCGCTCAACTGCTGCCGCCACTGCTGCGCCAGCGGTTGTGCTTGATCCGGCCAGCGGCTCAGAGCCTGGCGGACCAGCTGGTCGCCGTAGCTTATCGCCCAGTCTGGCGCCAGACGGGCAAGCTCGCCAAGCTGGCGCTGCGCCTGAGGCAGATCGACCAGCCCCTGGGGCATCGTCTCCGGCAGGCCCGGTATCACATTTTGGGTCACCGAAATGGGCGGTAAATCGGACTGACGCAGCGCCAGCCATCCGCCGACGGCGATGCCCGTCACCGCCAGCATGGTGACCATCCCGGCGATAAACGGCTTCCAGCGCGGCGCGGGTGCCGGAGTAGACGCCACCACCGGCGCGGGCCGCTTTGCAGGTAAAGGCGGCGCCAGCGGCTCAGCCTTTGGTCTACGTTTTAGTTCTGGCACGGGTTCAACCTTCGCCGCATCCTCTTCGCTGACCAGAGAGCCGGGAAGTTCCGCGTCAGACACCGCCACCGGCGGCGCGGTGGGAAGCGCTGGCGCAGGGTCGAGATTCTCGAAGCGGCTTACCGTGCTGTGCAGCAGCGCCCGCAGGTCGCTCAGCGGGTTTTCAGGCGCGATCTCAAGGTGCTGGAGCACTGCGTCGAAGCTTTGCAGCGAACGTTCAGCCTGACCAAGCGACTCGAGATCCGCCGGGGCGAGACTCAGCGTGCGGATCACCTGCCGCAGCCGCTTGCTCAGGGTGCGGAAGATCTCTGTCCGGGCCGGGAGCGCCTGCGGCCACAGGTTTTTACCCTGGTGGGCCAGCAGCGACTCCATCAGCGACAGCCCCTCGTGGATCCCTGCCAGCCCGCCCAGCCGGGCGCGGGCCAGCGTATACCAGGCGACAGTCTGCAGATCCGCGCCGTGATGCTCTAGCAGCGAGCGGGCAAGCTGCTCGGCATACGGCCAGTTAATATCCGGCCGCGCCGGGTGGCTGAGTTTGTTCATTTCCGCACGCAGGGCAATAAAATCAGCCAGCGTGCGCGGGTCGCCACCGGTTTTATAGTGGCGTTCGTCGTGTGTTGTCATCATGATGTCTTTCAGCGAGAGATTAGAGGGCGGAGCGGGCGTCAAGGTACTGCTGGCGTTTGAGGTGGCGGATCAACACCCTGCCCTCGGGCATAAACTCCGTGCCGTAACGCACCAGGCCAATATCCTTCAGCTCCGCATCAATGGCATAGCGCAGTTCGCCGGGCGCATGCTGATCGAGCATCACCACCGCGATCCGCTGCAGGCGCGGTTCGTATTTCAGCAATACCGCCGACAACGTGCTCATCAGCTGGTGCGCCGACGCCGGCATGCCCTGGAGGATAGCGGTCATATCCGGCAGGCCGTAGTCCGGCAGATGCGCCAGCGTTCCAGCCCGACAGTTGAGGATGCGCTGCATGTTATCGAGCACCGACAGGATGACCTGATCCGTTTCGCTGACAGTATTCAGGTCAATCCCGCCGGCGAAATTGCCGTACAGGATGTCATACAGGGAGGGACGAGGCATTTTCACTTCTCCTTAAGCGGTTGCAGCGTCAGTTGATTTTGACTGGCTTCGATAATGCGCGGCCTCGCCGGGTCAAGATCGTCCCGGGTGAGTACCAGCCGCCAGCTATTTTGCGTCAGGTCTGGATCGATAAACATGGCCGCTACCGCCACAAACTGCGCGCGGGTTTCCATGGGCATATCGACGGTCACCGATTCGCCCGGACGCAGGCGAACATCCTTTTCCGCCACCCGGTCCGCCTGTAGCGCCTGTAGCGCCTGGCCATCGCCGGCAAACAGCGACGGGTAGTCAGTATTGTCAAACGCCTGCCGGTCCTTAAGCTGGTAAATACGCACCACCGTCGCCAGGGAGGCGCCTTTGGCGTTGTTATTCACGCCTTCCCGGGCGCGAAGATCCAGATGCAGGGTTTTCACCTGGGGGTAAAAAATGGACTGGGTCACGGAAACGGCGCCGTCTTTTACGGTCTGCGTCAGGCCGCAGCCGGTTAAGACGGTAACCATGAGGAATGCCAGCAACCTGGCGGAGGGTTTAACTGCGGTAATCACCATCTTCATCGCTCTCCCTGCGGTGGATATTTTCCCGGACGCGCTGATAGCGCCCCAGATAAATCGTGATCCTGTCGTCAGCCTGTTTCTGCGCATCCAGCGGACGTAACACAGCGGTACGGCCAAGCTGGACGGCATGCGCCTGCTGGCAGCAAAGTTGCGCATCCGGCAGTAAATGGCGGGCGACGCAAAGCTGTAGCCGCACGTCGAGATGAGATCCGAGCCAGACGTGCAGGAGCGCCATCAGGTCGCTGAACAGTTCGCCGCCGGGCAGCCAGCCGCGGACCTCATCAGGCTTTTCCGTCGCCAGCTGCAGCAACACCTGACTGTTCACATCCGTGGCGTGGGTTCCCATCACTGGCCTATGTTGCAGGCTAACCGGCTGGCGGACGCTCATCGTTAATGGCTGCGACAAGGGGATACGGCACGGATCGTGGTGGTACACCGTCGCCCGGGTCCCCGGGGCCAGGAGCGCCACCAGCGCCTCCATACCTTCCCCGGATCTCCCCGGCAGTATCATCACCGGCAGCAGCGCCAGAAATCGCGACAGCGGCGCTGCGGCAACGGCGGCACATCCCGGTATGCCCAGCCCCGCCAGGCCCAGCAGATACTGCGAGGTGTTGTCCGTGCCCCCCGCCCGAAAGGTTGCCGGGTAGGAATATTTGCGCCAGATACGGTAATACTGGGCGATCAGACGATGGTTAAAGATATCGAGGAAATCCTCGGTCGCCTCGACGCCTTCCCGCCGTTGCGCAATGTCATCGCTATAGTGGGTCGGCAGCGGGGATTCCACGCCGTAGAGCCCCATAAAAGCAACGCGCACCGCCGGCGGTCGGGGCGGTTCAGGATCGTCCATTCCACGGATTTCGCCGGCCGGGAAACCCATCCCCGGATGCGGGCGAAAGCGTATGGGCTCATCACCCAACTGCCAGTCGCTGCCGATGACCGGCGCCTTCGGCTGGATCTTCTCCAGCAACTGGCAGAAGCGGTAAAAATTCATGTATGGCAACTGAGGCCGGAGCTGCGCCATCAGCCGGGCAGCCGCAGACTGTGATTCTCTTTCCACCGGATACATTTCCCTTCAGGTTGAACGATGAGCGTCAGCTGGTTGAACTGATTCATATCGGCATACAGTGCGAAAAAGCGGTTGAGCATGTCGCCAAACAGGTGGACATCGCCCGCGCCGGTAAATCCGCTACCGTCGAGCGTCACTTCGATATCCAGCCCGCGCAGCAGGAATCCCTGTTCGAAACGCTGAATTCGGTGATGGCTGACCGCCAGAATAGCGTCCAGACGACGGTTATTGAGCTCATCCTCCCGCCAGTTGTAGAGCGACAGCGTACCGCGCAGTACCTCGGCGCTGCTCATCATGTTGAGAAAACGGGTGCCCAGATGGCTCATGACCCGCCAGTGGTAGCGGTCTTCCGCCGGGGGATATACCGGCAATGTGGGCTTACAGAGATTGCGGACGGTAAGCGGCGTGGCTGATATCGACTCACAGCGATCCAGCAGCGTGCTCTGTAGCGCCCGGCGCGGCAGCTGGCCGTTAGTGCCGGTGATGCGCAAGGAGACCGTTTCCCGCGCCAGCGCCCGGTCGGCCTCCCATTGCTGTCCGCCGAGGATAAGCCAGGTGTCGTGCATACCGGTAACGCCCCGCTTGACGCGGGTGTGGTAGTAGCGCTCCGGCGCATGGCGACGCATCATTCCCCCCTGGTGACGAAAGCGGGTGAAAGGCACATAGCGCGCCTCCCCGGTGCGCCCGGAGCCGGTCACGCTGTCGACAGAATAGATTTCGGTATGCCCGTCCTGCAGGCGCTTCGGACGCAGGAGGTATTCGCTCTCCAGCCCGCTGATGGTCAACGGATCGGCCTCAAGGGTAAACAGGTTAATCACTGGCACACAGTGCAGGCGCAGGCTGCTTGCGCTGACGGGTAAATCGCTTTGCCAGACCTCGCTGAACACCACCTCAAGCGTGAAATGCGATATCCCCGCCGGCAGGGTGATGTTTTCCAGGCCATTTAGCTGCACGAACATAAATTTTTCGCGAAAGGTGAAATACTCGAGCAGCAACTGATAGCCGCTGAAAGCGCTCTCCCCCTTCGGCCATAAACGATCCTCCTCGCTGAATCCCCCTGGGGAAAAATAGCCGTCGAGGCTTATCCGCTCTGTCTGACCCGGCAGGCGCAGGAACAGCGCGGCCTGGCGTCGGGTCAGCCACTGATGGAGGGCGCTGCCGGTAACGGCGTCTTCCCCCAGGTACAGCGGCAGGCGGCGGAGATCGGTCTGCGACCAGTCCGCCAGCTCGCTACAGGTGAAGCGTAGCCGCAGGACCGAACGTCCGTCCGGCTCCGCCGTCATCACCGCCTCCTCTATCGCCAGCGGATTAAGCGTCAGATCGCGGGTGGTTCGGTACCGGCACACGGTATTTTTCGGCCCCAGTGGGCGGGAGCTTATCTCAAACCCGGCGGGCACCGTTTCCGCCATCTTCATCGCCGGCAGCGTTGGGGTCAGCGCCACGATCGATAACGACGGAATGGTGCGCAAATAGTGCGGCCACAGCATGCTGACCAGCCCCTCGGTCAGCTCCGGCAGATCATCATCAATTTTTTCGCGCAAGCGACCTACGGAAAAGGCAAAGCCTTCAAACAGGCGCTCAACGTAAGGGTCCGGCGTACCGGCTTTATCGAGATCCAGCATCGCCGCCCGATCGGGGTGAGCCTGCGCGAACGCTTTTGCCGCCTCGCGCAGGTAGCGCATTTCAGCGTCAAAATATCGCAGGGTTAAATCGTCCATTATGAATATTCCATTATTCGTCTACAGGGAGACACGCAGCATGGCTGCGCGGTCAGATTAGTTGGCCGCCGGGCGGCCATGAGCAGAGGAGGCCTGGCGTTGCAGGTCAACGCCAATCAGTGAGGGAGAAGGTTCAGTATCCCTCTTCGCCGGGTATATCGTCGGTCAGCGGAACACGCTCAGCAGGCGCGCGCGCGCTGAATATCGTCTCCGGTAGCGTAAAGTTTCGCAGGGCCAACAGCGCCAGCGGTCCTTCCCCCGCCTCGGTACGCAGGGTGTAGTTCAGCAACAAACCATCCGGCGCTTTCCAGCTCAGGCTCCAGCTGCTGCTCGTTCCGGGATAAGCGCTGACCACCGCCTTATCCAGCAGTCGGATCCACCCCCAGGCGCCCGGGAAATCGCCATACTGGCGGGTGCCCGCCCGGGTACTGATCCAGCTCAGACTAGCGCCAGGCGCTTCGGTGTCGGCGGGCCAGCTGAACCGCCGCCAGGCCGGCATCTGGTTCATATAGACAAGTTTCTGACTGTCGATGACCAGCTCCGTCTGCATCACGCCGTCCGCCGTGCCGGGGCGTAGCGCAAAATGCAATCCCGCTTCGCCGTTAGCGAACGCGACGTCGGAGAGATGGCTCAGGGTATTCATCGCCTGCAGAAAGGCCGGGTTAAATGTCAGTCCCTGAGCATTGATACTGTCCGCCATCCAGCGGCTCCCCTCTTTATGCAGCACACCGTTCAGCCGGGTCTGCAGAAAGCGGGCGATGCGCCCGGTCTCGCTATTGAGATATTTTGCCAGCAGCGGCAGAGAGACTTCACTGCTGGTATTTTTAAAGGGGTAGCGACCGCCAAAAGCGCTATTCCAGTCCTCCACCACCGCACTGCGCCACTGGGCGTTGAGACTTTCCGCCGCCGGGGTCAATACCTGCTGCCAGGCCTGCTCCATCGGGTGAACAAACAGCGTCTGCCCAAATCCACTCCACTCCTGGCCCAGTCCCGCCGCCACCAGGCTGCCGTAGTCGCGCGTTTCGGTTAGATCCACAGCCTTGCCCTGGAACACCGTCTGCGCAAGCAGGCGGGTCATCGCCTGCGGGTCGGTGGCGTTGGTGACCTGCTGCAGGCGCAGACGCACCTGAGTGACGCGGGTCAGGAAGGTCTGCAGGCTAAGGCGGCTGGTGGGCGTCCCGCCGTCGCGATTGTCCAGCAGCGCCAGCACGGGCCCGAAGGTGGCATCCAAAGGACCGCGCGCGCCGGACCGTTGATCGATGACGGGCGAGTTATCACGGTTAAACAGCTGCCTGGCCGATTTGACCAGCGAATCGGCGATGGCTTCCCCGGTCTGGCCGGTTCGCCCCTGCACGCTCAGGGTGTTCATCAGCGCCACCAGCGGCGACTGGCGCACATCGGCCATCAGGGTCAGCTGGTCAATGGCATCGGAGAGGGTCGCCGCGCGCTGCCAGCGCAAGCTGTTGAGAAAATCCAGCCAGGCGCCGCTAAAATCAGCGAAATAACGCTCCGCCAGCCGGGCTCGCAAGGCTTCCGGCGACGTCGACTGTGCGGCAGGTTGCTTCGTGTCGCTCAGCACCCAGTCCATTTCATCGCGGCGCTCCGCGACCACTTTCTCAATGGCCGGCTGCACGGCCTGCTCCCAGGCCTGACGGGTAAACATTCCCGGCACCACCTCATCAGTGCTGAACAGACGCGAAGCATCGGTGTCCGCAGTCATATCCGCCAGGCGCATATCGGCATACTGATTCGCCACCTGCGCGAGCATCTTCTGGTAAAGCGTGGACTCACTGTTGCGCTGGCCCATCTGTCGAATTAACCGTGTGCGCACCTGGCTGACCAGACCGTCATCGACAGGCAGACGCCACTGCGGATGCGACACCAGACTGGCGGCATAAAATGCCAGCAGCGAAGGGCCGCTACCCTGCCAGACGCCGTCCGCCACGCCGGAACGCTGCGGCCACTCGCGCATCAACGCTCCCGCAAACCACGCAGCATCCATTCTCTCCGGGCGGGCCAGCATCAGGTACAGTTTCAACTGGTCGTAAGCGGTCTTCGTCATCTTCTCACGCAGCGGGCTGTCCGGCGGCAGCTGTGCGAAGGCGTTCAGCTGCCGCTGAAGGTGCGCTGCTGCCGCATCGCGCAGCAGCGGCTGCGCCATCTCCCCGTAGCGCGGGAACAGCGCCGCCAGCAGGTCATCATTCTGGCTGAGACCACCGCGGGCATACCACGGCGCGCCGTGCTGTGAGCGGTATTCCAGTTGAGAAAGCGTTTTCTGTAACGCGGAGAGCGCATGCAGGCGTACGGCCAGCGGCTGTTTCCCCGCCGATACCTGCTGCACCTGCTGCTGTGCGGTCGCCACCAGCTCGCGGTTGGCGATAAAAGAGACCAGCAGAGTGGCGGCCCAAAGTAACATCAGGGCGGCGGCGGCCACGCTCATCCCACGCATCCAGTTGACTCCCTGTTTGCGCGGACGTAGACCTGCGGGTAATTCCGTCATCCTGTCCGGCAGAATATCCCAGCGGTTATCCCGGCCCCAGTGATGGCTGATGCTGCGGCCGGCCTCCGCCGACGGCGCGCTGAACACCACTCCGGCCAGCGGCTGCGGGCGGTAAGGATTAAGCAATACCGATAACGGCTCCGTCACCGTTTCCGGTTTACGGGTCAACTGATCGGCCAGCGCGAGTAAAAAATTGTGCTGTGGCTGACCGCAGACCTGCTGTATGCCTTGCGCGGTCAGCTGCGGTATCAGCCCGGTAAGCTGTCCGGCGAGCGTCTGCGGTGAACAATTCGCAGGCAACAGGCACCCCACTGGCTGGGTGACGCGCCCGGCCTGTTCTCCGGCGCGCGGATGCAGCGACCAGACGTACAGTGGCAGCTTCCAGCCCAAAGCCTCATAGCGAAGCTTTAAAGCATGAGACACGCTATCCATTGCATCTGGCGTGAGACCTGAGGTTGCGCTGTTTTCCGTTGCCGGCATACCGTCCAGCGCTGAGGTCACCCAGACCATTCCGTCCACCGCACGGCGGCGCAGTTTACGCAACGCAGCCAGCCAGTCTGCATCGGCCGGAGTCGCAGGATCGCCACCCCACAGCAGCACAGTCCCCCGGTCTTCCTGCCAGAGTTCCCTGGTGAGTTTTGGGGCCAGTTGTTCCACATCACTGACTGAGCCGGTCATCAGCAGGATGCGGACTTTGCTATGCCAGAAATGACCGTAAGTATGTCGCAGAACTTGTTGTACTTCGTTTATTATCTTTTTACTTATGTCTACCTGTTTCAAATGAGCACTATTGTTTGACCAAGTATTCTGTTTATCATTTAACTTACGGAAAAAACGCAATCTTGATGCAAACGCAACAAGTGAGTACCGACTGACTAGCAACAAAGAGAGGAAAACAGGAACTGCGAAAATAGTACAGAGCACCCGAAATTTTTCTGCTGGTTCCATCCATCCCAGGGATGGTCCCCACAGGTAATATAGTAGAAACAAAATAACAGTAATAATAATGACAAAAAAAACGCCAGAAAATTTAATAAGGATTTTCTTCATGTTATAATAAACCTCTAAACACTGGCAACCGAGTTAAACAAATGAGAGTTCAAAACATCATTATTTTTATTTACCAATAAATACTGTCCTGGGGGAAGATGCTCATTTACATAACTCAATTGCAAAAACTCGGTAAGAGGCGGGCATTTACATAAATAGTTGTCTGAATCAACGTATATATACGACGAAAGTGCACTTTCCGACATTACATCTGTTGTTTTTAACACCACTTTTTTAAGCTCTTCTTCATTCAACCCAGAATATATAACACCAGATAGCCGCCTCCCTTCATTAACCCTTCCCCAAAGGAGCGATTTATCTATTCCTACCCAATCACATTCTGGTCGAAAAAAAGCCCCTAAAGATGAGTGACCAACAGTCTCACCATCATTTCTCAGTCTTCCCAACAAAAACATCACAGATTCAGATTTATCGTCGATTTCATCGTCAAGTAATTCTGCGCCATAAAAACTGGCGGCAATAAGAACTATATATTCATCAGAAGAGCTATCCAGCAAGTTATCGATGGATTCAGATAAGTTTCTACTAAACTCAATATCCCCCCCCGGATATATATTATCAAGTCGTTCTTGCCAAATCTTTTCCATCAGAGGTTTTAAATTATCATTAAGAGCGCATATCACTTTTACCCTAACATATTTAGGCAAAAGGGTTATATGCATATGGATATCATTAATTAGAAATCCCATTATTTTATTAAATAAAATAGCATTTCTATCCTGTATTTGATGAATGCTATTTAATTCATTTATTGGGGAATTAAAACTAAGATATCTGGACATATGCGTTAACTTTGGTGCATAGCGAACAGGCAATAAATCCCCCTCTATGATATTAGTCACACCACCATTTAAATCAGGCAATCTGACCTGTAACTCAATGACCTCAAGATAGGCCCTTCCTTTTTGAAGCAACTCCTGATAATAATCCAGGCGAGTTTTATTCCAGTAAACTGTTTCGATATTCTCATTATTCCATATTATAACTCTGAAGAAAAATACAGCCCCGCTTAAGAGTAGCGGCACCAGCAATAACTCAGACCAGAAAGCATAATTATTTTTTGATAAATACTCAGGAAAATAAACCAAAAAAACACATACATATACAGCAAGAATACAAACACAAATTCCGAATTCAACCCATAATGATAATGTTTTTTGGGATGTTTTCTCTTCCGAAGGAATATCAAAAATATTTACTGGCATAAATTCATTCCTTTAAAACACGCGAACCGGTGGAAATAAGAATAGCGCCACATGAACAGCGATGCCCTTCTAACGCAACAGCTAACCCGTTATCGCAATGTTTTTCATCTCCCTCACTTATACTATTTACACCGTGTGTTGGACATGAGACCAGATCAGACTTACGTGCCACAGATTTACCATCAATGATTATCTGAGATGAGCCCGTTAAGACAGATCCACCATGAGATGTTTTATCACCTACACAAATAGTTTTTTTCATATTCTAATCTATTCAGTCTGATATATTAATTGGCAATAGTAACTTCAGGAAGTCTTTTTAAAATGACAGGTTGGAATCCATCGGGATCATCAATCATAACCGGTTCACCATTTTTCATGACAGGATTTCCATTATCATCTGTTTCCTGAACCTTCTCCTGAGGTTTTCCAGTTTTTTCATCAACAACGATAACCTGATCTGGACCTGTAAACTTAAATGCCGACTCGATACTATAATCGATATAGTAATCTTTAACTTTTTCAATAGATGTTTTGAAAACATTGATACTTTCGCCCTGCAATGCAGAATCAGGGAATTCATCAAGCCGCAATATTGTATCAAATGTCTTACTGTAAAATAGTATATTATAAAAAACGCTTAATTTTTTAGAGGCTAATCTATCATCACGGGCACATCCAGTATAAAAAACCATATAATCATGAGCATCAAATAATATCCCATCTCTTCGATTGACACAAACGGATGGATATGTACAATTACTATTTAGTAATAAAAATTGAGATATTTTACCTCCTCTTTTTATTCGAATTATGCTTTCAGGAAATAACGTTTCACCAGGAATATTAACATAAGTACCTGCGGGTATTTTTACATATTTCCCATCAAACACCCCAATCCATAAGTCCTGTTTTTTATTTACCAACCAATACTGATTGGAAAATAAAGACTTATTTCTCTTTATATCTGGGAGATTGTTTTGAGTTGTTTTAAAATCAATAAATTGATCATGATATCTTTCGTTTGCATCTCGATCTAATAGATTTCCAGGGTCACTCTTGGAAAAGAGTATCTCATCATTTCTATCGCTAGCATGGATAAATTGTGTTGATATCAAAAAATAAAATAAAACAAAATATTTCATGATTTACCATCCTATGGATAATCAAAATAATTGATAAAGATATTAATCAAAAATAGTAACTTCAGGAAGCCTTTTTAAAATGACAGGATTATAGCCATCAGGGTCATCAACCATTACTGGCTTTCCATTAATCAAGATGATTTTCCCTTTGTCATCAGTTTTTGGTACCTTAGGTAAAGCTTTTCCTGTGTCAGGGTCAACAATAACGATCTGATCTTTTGCGATTATTCTAAATGCAACGTCAAGCGCATCATACCGATAGTATCCATTTATTGACACCAAAGATTCTTTTATATATTTAAGATCTTCAGGATTTGAATAAGATATTGAATCAAGCACAATTATCGCATCATATATTTTATCATATAGTAAAATATCATATAATATGCTATGGCGGGTTGAGTTAGGTTCAAAACTAAAACTAGTACATCCAGAGTAAAAATATGTATATAATGAAGAGTCAAAAACTATATTATTTATTACACTGAGACATTTAGATGGGTAATTATTAGTTTCACGTTGCAATAAAAATTGTGAAATTTTACCCTTTCTTTTAACTCTTAATATTCGTTGTTGATGATACCCACCATTAGGAATGTCCTTGTAATAGTTTGCTGGCACTTTGATATTTTTTCCATCAAACAAGCCAAGCCATAGATCCTGTTCTTTATTTACCAACCAATATTCATTACTTGAAAAAACTTTGCTCCTCTGAGAATCAGGTAAATTATTTTGCTTATTTTTGTAATTACGATAATCACCGCGATATTCCTCATCAACACGTTGTTGTTCCTGTCTTGAAAAAATCTCCGAGAATGTCATGGAATTTGTATCCGAGTTGACGCTGGATACTGAGTTATCTGACGCATAACAGATTTGTAAGCTTGCCGCTTCTAAAAATAAAAGCGACATGAAAGAATATTTAATAAAAATTCTCATTTCTCATTTTCTTATTAAGGATAATTAAACCCATCGATGAAAGGAGCAGGATCAAGCCTGTTTGCTATACCAGGACCAGGTCTCTCTTTTACTCTAACTTCAAAATGGAGATGAGCACCTAAAGCTATACTGGTCATTCCATTGGCATTACCTGTGCAACCAGTTTCTCCCAATAATTCACCACAACGTACATGGTCTCCCCTTTCTAAACCAGAATGAATTGCAGACAGATGGGCGTAGAAAAAATAAACCTCACTAATTTCACTATCATTACATCTACAAAGCAACGCCTTCTCTAGTGGAAGATCGTCAATCTGAACAATAATACACAACTGTCTGCCATAATCACTACGAGGAGGATCAATTATAAAAGCGATGCGACCATCTGCTACTGAAAATATTGGTGTATTTGGCGCAGCTTCTATATCCAAGCCCTGGTGTTGATAACGACGTCCATTAGAGCGAGTTCTCCATCCCTTAAAAGTAGCACTACGGACTCGAGGAAGAGCATGAGTACGAATCCGGCAAACAGAAAGTGGATTACTCCATGTATTCCCCTCAACGTTTACAGAAGGAGATGGGGTATTTCTTGGCTGCGAATTCGTAATAGTTACTGGAGGTAAATCCGTATTTAGAATGTACGTAGAATTAAGTTTCTGAATAATATCTTTGGTGGAGTAATTTTTCATCTTCGGTTCAATTCGGTAATGATCAGGTACGATAATTGAATCGAAATAATTGACCATCCATGCAACAAAAGCGGTCCTCCATGTACTATCAATAGAATAATACCTAATTATCATCTCATTATCTTTTAAATTACCAATTAGTCGGTTATAGAAAACAATATTAGTCGGGATTTTTTCGCCTTTTCCAGGAGTTTCTTTCCCATTCATAATAATGTCATATGCGCCAAATGCCCCATTCATATGAACAAGGTAAGCTATTTTAACTAATTCATCTGATTCAAGAGCACTAACTGCTGATAACTTTAAACTAAGTGAGTCAATCCCTTTTCGATCATACAATCCAATCATATCAATATTGTATTCTGCATTAACCCGTAAAGATAAAACAGTATCTGTATCGATTTCCGTTATAGTTCCGTCAACTGACTCGCCAAAAAGTTTATTATCTCTATATATTAATTTTTGGTATGAGTATTTTTCTGTTATAAACTGATAAACCTTGGATTCAGGTTTAGTGCAGTAAGATAACCATGTATCAGGTTTAAACTGTCCTAACCCTACCGCTCCAGAACCAGTAGGATTGGTCGCATTTGCTTTCCATCTTGACTCTGCATAAATTAATGCAGAAAGTCCCTCTGGCTGGAATTCATATTTTTTCGCTGTTTCAATGATATAATCTCGATATTGTTCTGCCTCTGGAGGAAGGCGTAACCCTTCACTGACATTACCGATATTACTCACACTGGTGGGTGCGCCGCCTTCAGTCCTGGTGGTCTGGTTTACAGAAGGAGTCTGTCTTTCTTTGGTTTTGTTTTCTGATGGACTGGAAGCAGATGAGCCACCTTTCTGTTTCGCTTTTTCTTTTTCCTGTTGCTTACTCGATTGTTGGGTGCCCTTTTTAACACTGGTACTCCCTTTGATTATCATTTCCCTGGACGAGATCCGCAGGCTTAACGTCCCCAAAGGCAATTTTTTATGGTCGGCAATCAGAATGTATTCTTTTTTATTTAAATGTTGCAGTTCAACCTTTATACCTTTGGTACTGTCTTCAATAAGCAGACCAGCGACAACACCAGTGCTGTCTGTTACGTAATCATACGTCTTACCATCAAAAGTGAGTCTGAGTTTTGCATCGCCAAGCGGGCGCCAGACGAGATCGCAAATCCTCAAAGTCAATTGAGTATCATAAACTTTGTCTTTTGATGGTAAACTCAATACCTGACCGGGCTGGATAATATGCTGCTCTGCTTTAGTGAGAAGACCGTTAATATTGGCCAGTTCATTAACATCAATTCCGAATTTACGACTGATTTTCCACAGGCTGTCACCCTTCTGAACTGTATACTGTTCCATGGCTATTCCTTATCTTGTTCGTTTAATTCACCATCATATTGCGGACCATGTTCATCGAAATCCAGGTCATCATCAGTCTCATCCTCAATATCATGCTCATCATTATAAGAAAAAAGGCTCGTCCATTTATCATCGCCAATTATTGCATGAAAATTTTCACTTTCAGGCGGTTCAAAACAACCTGACTCTCCATCATTAAAAGCAGAACTCCATATTTGTTCTTTTGATTTACTATCAAAAAGACTCACTTTCATAGAAGATGGCGCAGCATTACCAAGAGCATCTAACAGCATAAAACTCATTGACTGTGGACCACTATCAGGAAGTTCTGGAATATTTGACTGCATAGAAGCTGGGCCACTGTAGAGAAGCTTACTTTGCTTCATCATAATATCACCAGGGCAGCCTAACTCGATGTTTCCTCCGGACAGGCGAATGTATGCCCCGCCAGCACAGGTAAACGTTAAAGTTTTTGCCGCTGTAAAAGTCATCCCCTCTGTTGTACTGGTCAGCGAAATATTTTGCTTAGCTATTACTTCAATATTTCCTGACTGAGCCTGTGATATTAGATCGCCTTTGGCTACAATAGCTTCTATGCCCTCAGTTTCGGTAAAGATTGATATTTTTTCAGAAGCGGCAAGAGTAATATTTTTCTTTGCTCCCAGTTCAACATTTTGCCCTGCAGTCATATAAATATTTTCGCTTGCAACTGCCTGAAGATGACTTCCACTGGCTAAAGCAATACCTTCTGGTGCACTCATCAGTAATACAGCCTGCTTTAGCGCAAGTAACTTCTCTTCCATCAGTGCCTGTTGTTGCTCATATTGCAAGAGCTGTGCTTTTGCTGCTGATGCTGCCTGTGAAAGAGACTCCATTTGACTAACGGCTTGTGTCAACAAGGAATGTACCGCAGCCATATCCAGCACTTTCCCTTGTGCCTCAGTCTGGCTGTCCGCAGTAATGAATATCCCTTTCCCCGCCCGGATCCCTCCCCACGAATCGGTACGCAGTTCAAACCCTTCCCCCCTAAGCTTGCGGCTGGCATCAACGCTATGTCCTAAATTCAGCTGCGTCTTGCCGCCGTACTCGGTGCTGAGCTTGATATGCTCCTCGCCGCGCTTATCCTCCATTCGCAGCTTATTGTTGGTCGGAGTACGAATCACATTGCGGGTGCTGTTTTTCTCCGTCACAGGGTCGACATGCCGCGAGTCATGCAGCGCATGCGCAATATACGGCCGGTCGGGATCGCCTTCGTGGAAAGCAATCGCCACCTCCGTGCCCTGGATCAGCGGGAAGTGAAAGCCGTACACGTCGCCGCCGTAGGGTTTGGCGAGACGCACTGGCATGCTTTCCTGACCCTGCCCTTTCTCCTCTCTGTCAGCGTCAAATTTCACCCGGTACAGGCCGGACGCATCCTGCCAGGCGTAGATATCATTCGCCTTCGCGCTGGTCACCCGCGCCGTCATGGTGCCAGTCACCTTCGGGCGCGGCAGCAGCGGCGGACGCCAGCACAATGTTTCGCTGTAGGGCACCGCCAGCAGAGTCACCCGCAGCGCCTCCCGGCGGCTGGCGGTAAAACCGGTGCCGGTGATTAACAGCGGATCCTGCACGGGCGCAGGCAGGGTCGGTGGGAGGCTGTCGGTAACGGTCAGCACCTGAGCCGGCGCCAGCCAGGCTGCAGTACTGCTCGCGGTAATGAGCGTCTGGTGAGCCAGAAAACGCTCATGGTCGAGACGGGCATAAAAGTTGGCGGTCTCCGTCTGCGGGTCGATTTTATCGCCACGCTCCCGGTGGCGAAGCTTATAGTGGTATACCTCACCGTAAGTGAGGCCTTCACCATTTCCCCGGGTCATATCCGCTGTTGCCGACTGGAGAACGCTCTGCGCATCGCGGGGGTTATAATCCCGGGTAGTGACGTTCGCCTCTACGACGTTGTGCGTGATGTTCAGACCCCATATCGATTCCGCACCGCTGTCGCTCATCCCGGACGGGCTGTTTACAGGAAGTGTCTTATCGAACATCAGCGCCCGCTGCGCGTCGGCGAAGTGGACCACTTCGCTCTGGGCCTCTTCCTGCAGAGTGAAGAAATAAAATATCCCCACCTCTGCCAGCAGACGCTGGATAAATGCCAGGTCGCTCTCCTGATACTGATTAATTTGCTCGCGCCGCGGATAGTGTTGCTTGAGATTAAACTCATACTCCCAGTCATGCAGGTGATGTTCCTGCAATACCTGCTCCACCACCTCCGGCACCGATTTGTTGACGAAAAAACGATGGCTGCGAAACTGTTTATCCAGCAGGGAGAGAAACGGCTGGAGGGTTATCTGATAGGTCGACTGATCTTCAGAACGATTGACGCGCCGGAAGGTGGTAATCACACCATGGACGCGTTTGCAGTCCGCCAGCTGCTGCAGTGCGCCGCCGCCCATCGTCAGCATGGCGGGTTTGCTCAGGAACTGTGCAGCATCGATGTTTTTCTCTGCGCTGGTAAACGTAATGGTGTAATAATAAAGATCACTCAGCTTTTCTGCACCACTGAATTCTTCCACATCCAGCGATGCGGTACATGAAGGAATATCCAGCTGGTAACGGTTAAGGGTGGTGCCGGTAATTATTGAAAAGGTATCCATTATATTCCTGTTTTACTCCGCAGTAATGACCACCAAAAATCAATTAACAGGATGCACTGTTTAATTTTGTTTAATGATAATCATCTCATTCATCATAAATATATTTATGTGCATATCGATATCTCAGATACCCCACCAGGAATTTCATAACTAAAAGGAAACCCCAGAGATATTTATATTCACTGACTGAGAAATAAAAAAAGCAGCCAGAAACCGGAACCTTCAACGTTTATCGCCGCCAGCATTTCTCTGGCAATGTCCTTAGCGCTATCTATGCTGAGCGCCTTTATCCCCTCTTTCCTGCGCTTCATCCCCGCAGAGGCCCCGCTTTGCCGACAAGATTGACTGGCTGCAGGCACGCTACCGCCCATCGCTGTTTCCTGTTTATCAGGAACCCGTAGCGCACAGGGTCAGGCAGGCAGATTGTTATTCAACGTCCGCGATCGGGTTCGCGGGTTACTCGGTTTCGTTTTTTAAGGCGTCAGCCCCGGCTCCTGACGTATTAGCCGTGCCCGGCGTCAGACAGGCGTCCTTCTGCGGGACCAGACTGATCTCCACCCGGCGATTTTTCGCCCGCCCCTCTGGCGTCTCGTTGCTGGCGACAGGACGACTTGCGCCGTAGCCCTGCACCGCAAAACAGCTCTCCGGCACATCGCCGGTATCGCGCATCCAGTCGCGGACCGCCTCGGCACGCTTCAGGGAGAGCTGTTGATTGGATCTATCGTTGCCGATGCTGTCGGTATGGCCTGCCACCACGATCAGCCAGCCGGGTTTCGCCTTAATGCCCAGCAGCGAGTTCACCAGCAGCTTTGTCGAACCCGGTTTCAGCGTCGATTTGCCGGTATCGAACAGCGCCATGCTATCGAGGCGGATCGTCTGCGGCCCCTGCACAACCTGCTTAATGACCGGACGCGGCGGCGGGGGCGGCGCCCAGTCATTGATAGCGGCTTCCACGAAGGGGATCAGCCGCATCCCCTGATACAGCCCCAGCCGGTAACGCAACGGCTCTCCCCGGCGCAGCCAGTCATCCAGCTGGCGGCTGTCGGTACGCAGACGCTGCTGCGCCTGCAGCTTCGGCGTCGGCGGCGTGCCGCTGAGGCGGTGATACACCGCCAGATGATCGCCGACGCTGCGCACCAGGCGCTGGTTGTTGATAAAGGAAGCCAGCATCGCCAGCGCCAGAAAGAGGAAGCCCACGCCAGCGGCAAGACCGGCATCGCGCATCCGGCGGCTGACCCCGTGGCGGTGCGGCAGTGACGACAGAAGAAGATCCGGCAGCGGGTGAGGACCTGGCGCCGCGGCGTTGCCCGGGGAGAGCGTGGTGATCCCGGCGATTTGCTGTTGCCAGAGGTTATTTGCCGCCGCTACCATCGGTGTCAGGCAGATGCCCGCGGCGCACAGGTTCAGCGGAGGAAGTTCCGCCTGCCGGGCGCGGAATGGCCGGAAAAGAGCGTTTTCGGCCAAGGTCAGAATGCTCTCCAGCCACAGCGTCTGATGCAGGCGTGAGGCAGGGCTGCCCTCCCGCTGCCACTCGGCAACCGACTGGGGCGCTTGCCCCTTCTGCTGCACCTGGAGACCAGGCCTCTCCGGCGTGACGGTAAACCAGCGGCTTTCCCCTGCCTGGCCGCCAGGCGGCGTCACCCAGAACACGCTCCACACCGGCGGCAGACCGTTTAGCCAGGTTCGGCACTGAACGATACTCCGTCGCCAGTCGCGCAGCGACTGCGCCAGTTGCTCCCCGGAGGGGTGGTGCTCCGGTACCACCGCCAGCAGCACGGAAACCTGCGATACCAGCGCCGGACGCGCCGCCGCAAGGTACTGCGCCAGCAGCGGCAACTGCTCCGCGCTGTCTCCCCGTAGATACCAGCCGTGACAGGTTTCGCAGTGCGCCGAACGCCCGGGAAACAGACTGTCGGTATCCCCGCAGACCAGAACCACCGCCCCCTGAAAATCCTCGGGCGGCAGGACGATTTCCGATCGCTGACGGCTGACTGCCCGGCGACGCTGACGCCAGAGCGCCGCGCCGCCCGCCAGCAGGATGCACAGACTGAAGATCACCTGGTTGCCGATGGACAGCGGCCAGAAGCCCAGCACCAGCCACAGGGCCAGGATGACGGTCAGTAGCGTAAGCAGACGACGGGCGTTATCACGCATCTCTTATCCCTGCCCTGCTATCTGCGCCACCATCTGTGACAGCACGGAGGAGAAGGTCAACCACAGCGCCGCCAGCGCCACAATGCCAACCGCCCAGCCGCACCAGTACATCCGCCGTCCGCTGCGCAGCCGGGGGGCTCGAACCACCACCGGCGCCTCCTGGGTCATGCTGAACGGCGGGACCCGCGCGCCAAGCGCATGCGCCACGTCCTCACGTCGTTCGTCATCCTGAGCGCGGTACTGCCCGACAAACCCCAGTTGCAAAGTACGATAGAAACAAGTCAGCACTGCCGCATCCGCCGTGGGCTCTCGCAGCAGCTGGCGGATCCGTTCCCAGAGCTCTTCCCCGGCGTTGAGAGTGCTGAAAAAACGCGCCTGCAGCGGATCCTTGCGCCACCTGCGGTAGCCATCATCCTGACTGGCGCGGTTGAGGACGCTCTCATCGAGCAGCGCGCAGTAGGCATAGAGCATCTGCTCAGCGCTGGTGTCACTGATTCCTGCCGCCGTCAGCGCCTCGCGCGCCTCGGTCACCCATCGACAGGCCTGACGATAGAGCGCCTCGCCATCGGTCACCGGCTGGCCGCAGCGTAACTGGCTGACCATCAGCCAGCCCGGGTAAAAAGTTTTGTTGATCAGATCGCTTTCAGAGGTATTCATGAGCGCAGTACCGCAAAGAGTTCAAGTTTCACGTCGCCAAGCGATTCCGGGGTATAGAAGGTGCAGTTGCCGGCCTCCAGCATCGCGCGGGCGGCATCGGTGGAAAGATCCAGAGCGAAATATTGGTTTTCCAGACGTAGCGGAATGGCCGCCGGCACGTGGCTCAGCGGTTTGATCGCGATGCCGCTGAGGGCAATATTGACGACCTCGGCGACATCATCATGGCTACCCGCCTTACAGAGCTGCGGAAAGCGGCTCTGTAGCTGGTGAGGGGGGAGTGAAGAGCGCACCGACAGATAAAAATCCGCCCCCTCGCGCAGCCGCGCATCGTGCAGCCTCCCCCGCCAGATCTCCCGGTCGGCGCCCTGCTCCAGAGCGATGGCGATCACCCTTGAGGGCAGGCTGACTTCGAGCAGCGTATCCAGCAGGGCAAACAGCGGCGGGAATACCTGCTCCGGCGAGGTATGCCGGTAGCGGGGGATAGCTTCCAGATGATATTCAAGAGAGAAGGTCAGCAGACTGCCGGCCAGCCTGGCCAGTTCGCGATAGAGCAGCTCCGGATGGCGCGAGGGGTCCTGATGCAGCTCGCTGAGCACCGGCTCGGCGCTGTTCAGCGCGTTGAGAAGCCAGAACAGGGAAACATCCGCCACGGCAAAATCAGCCATCCGCGCATTGCTTTCACGGCGCATGGCCATCAGGCGTCTGCGTCGGGCCTGCAGGCGATGTAATAGCTCACCCAGCTCGCTGACCAGCGTCGGGCTTGCCGCCATCGACAGCAGCGGCGGGATGAATTCCGGGTCAACGATCCACTGCCCCTGGGCATCGCGCACCAGACGCGCTACCGGGCAGGTAAGGAAGGCCGCATTTTCCTCGGTGGAGAGACGCAGCGTTAGCGCGTGCCGCAGGACGGCCAGCTCGCTGCGTTCATGGCCGGCCAGCTCCTGCACGGTCACCTGCTCGGCGCGCCAGCGGCGCGGGCGGGCGCTCTCCTGGCCGTCATCAAGATTGCCGCCGCTGGCGCTGAGCAGCGGCAGCGCGAGCAGAACCTCCACGCTGTCCTGCATCACGCCCGAGACATCGCGGACCGGTGGTAAAATATCCGCCAGCTCGGTGTCAATCAGCGTTCCGTCGGCGAAACGCAAGATCAGCCGGGTGGCGTTGAGCCGGGAAAGGGTGAGCGCGCTGGCGTCAAACTCCGCGCGCAATACCCCCCACGGGTGGGCGAGCGCCATGCGGGAGACCGTATCGGCGACGTGCGCGTCCCAGCGGGCCTGTTGCTGAAACTGCTGCGGGACCAGAAAAGCCCCATCGCGCCATAATGGGCGGAAAATCTTCATTGCACCTCCTGTGCCTTTCACTTTCATCTGTCTGCAGACAGGACCGAATGCCCGGTCGGATATCCTTCATCCGCCGTACGTTCGCCTCAGCCCCTGCCTTTGCTCTGGCCTGTTCATCACTAGCGGTTTTCTCCCGGGCGTCGTTCGGCACGATGTATTGCCTGCCGCTTCAAGGAAAGGAAATATCAACCCTGCCCGCGAGGGTTTCGAAGTCAGATGGTATTTTTTGTTCAAGGGAGGTTTATCATAAAGCGAAAAAGCCAGGGGAGGTAACGCCTGGCCCTAAATAATATCTGAATTCAACCCAATTCTGTTTTATGGCTCTTGTTTATTCCATTGAGAAGGAATATTCCATAAGCTATCGCTTTATTATTCCCCCATTGAATGTTAATTAGCAAATTAATCCCTTCGTCAGGCTTATTTATATTGATCTTAAATATAAATAATAATAAAAATATCATCGCAATCGATATACCTTCATTAGCGCCGAGGCCAAAGCCTCCCCCGGCATCAGAGAGATGCCCGGAGGGTTGCCCCACCCCCCCGGCCATTGCCAGGCGCTGAATTACCCCGTATTTTGGTTTTCCGCTCCGCTGTGGGCGGGTATCAGGGCGAACGAGAGAGAGAAAATGAAACCGCTATTTGTCTATGGGACGCTCTGTCCCGGTCGCAGCAATGCGCATATTCTGGAGGCGATCGGGGGCGAGTGGCGTCCCGGCTACGTCACCGGCACCTTTTACGCGCGCGGCTGGGGCCCAGCCGCCGATTTTCCGGGGATCGTCCTCGACGCTCACGGCCCGCGGGTCAACGGCTATCTGTTCCTGTCCGATCGGCTGGCGGCGCACTGGCCCATGCTGGACGACTTTGAGGAGGGGTACGATCGGGTGCCGGTGGAGGCGACCACCGACGATGGACAGCAGGTCAGCGCCTGGATTTATCAGCTTCAGCCCCGGGAGTAATCCCCGCCGCGAACGCGCTGTACAATACAGCAGCCCAGCGCGTTCACGGCTTTGCGGTCAGTCCGCCAGGCTTTCCGCCACTGGAGTCACCAGCGCCTTCTTCTCAGCCCAGCAGGCGACGTTATCGAGCACCAGTTGCGCCATCGCCGCACGGGTACTCCAGGTGGCGCTGGCCATATGCGGTGTGACGACCACATTACTGCGCTGCAGCAGCCCGGCCGGTACCGTCGGTTCATGGCTGAAGACATCCAGCCCAGCCCCGGCGATAATCCCGCTCTCCAGCGCGGCAACCAGCGCGGGCTCATCAATCACGCTGCCGCGCGAGATGTTGATGAGGATCCCTTTCTCCCCCAGCGCCGCCAGCACCGGCTGGTTAATGAGCCCCTGGTTTGCCGCCGTTCCCGGCGTGCAGATAACCAGAAAATCACTCTCCGCGGCCAGGGTCAGCAGATCTTCCCGCCAGGCATAATTTAGCGCCGGGAGACGCTTGCGGTCATGATAAGCAATCTGCATGGCGAACCCCTCGCAGCGCCGGGCGATGGCCTGGCCGATGCGCCCCATGCCCACGATGCCGACCCGCGAACCGGAGACTTTTTGCGTCCACGGAAAACCGCCCGCCGCCCACTCGCCCGCTTCGATAAACTTGTGGGCGGCGACGATCTGCCGCGAGGTCGCCAGCATCAGGCCCAGCGCCAGATCCGCCACATCGTCGGTTAACACCCCCGGCGTATGGCTGACCCGCACCTGGTGCTCTGCGGCCGCCTGCACATCCACGCCGTCATAGCCGACGCCAAAGACGGCGATCAGCTCCAGCGCGGGCAGGCTGGCGATCAGCTCTCGCGTCACGGTGGCTTCGCCGTTGGTGATGAGCACGGTAAAGGTGCCGGCCAGTGCGCGAAAGTCGGCGTCGGTGAGTGCTGTCAGCTCCACGAGGTGATAGCGTCGCGCCAGTTCCGCAGTCAGGGCATCCGGGAGCGAAGCCTGTTTTAACACGTTCAGTTTCATAGCTTATCTTCTTTCAGAGTGTGGAAGGCGGAGGGTTTCTGGCCGCTCCGGGAGACGATGATGCCGATAATCCCGCCAAGGGCCAGCGCCACGGCGACGATCAGCAGTCCGGAGTGATAGCTGTTGGTCAGGTCCTTAATCTTCCCGAGCAGCGGCGGCAGGCCTAAGCCGACAAAATTGGCGATGGTGTTGATAAATGCAATGGAGGCCGCGGCCGCCACGCCCGCCAGCTTCTCGGTGGTCACCGCCCAGAACACCGGCGTTAGCGCGAAATTAAAGCCCACGGTGAGCACCAGCAGCAGATAGGCAACCTGCAGGTTGCCGGCATAGATGGCGACAGCCAGCGAGAGACCGGCCAGAATCAGCGGCAGCCCCATATGCCACGCCCGCTCGCCGGTCAGATCCGAATGACGGCCATTGAGGTACATAAACAGGCAGGCGAAAATAAACGGCACCGCGGACAGCAGACTAATGACCACATCGCTCTGCTCGCTGACCATACTTTTGAGGATCAGCGGTAAGAAAAGCGTGATGCCGATGGAGCCGAACGCCTGCAGAAACCAGACCAGACTCAGCAGGAGTACCACTTTATTTTTCAGCGCACTGAACCAGGAGGCGTGTTGATTGACCACCGCGCCGCGGTTATCAGCGGCAATCTGCGCCGTCAGCCAGCCTTTCTCCGCCTCAGAGAGCCAGGCCGCCTTTTGCGGGCTGGAAGGTAGCAGCCAGAGCACCAGCGCCCCCAGCACGATGGCGGGAACCCCTTCAATGGCGAACAGCCAGCGCCAGCCGGCAACATCGGCAATGCCATGCATATTTAAAATCAGCCCCGAGACGGGCAGCCCGATGATCGACGCCAGCACCGATCCCATATAAAAGAACGACATCGCCCGCGCCCGGTTGCGCTTCGGAAACCAGCAGGAGATATAGTAAATAATCCCTGGGGTGAATCCCGCCTCCGCCATGCCGAGTAAAAAACGCATAATATAGAGCTGGGTCGGCGTCTGGACGAACGCCATGCCGGCGCTCACCATTCCCCAGGTGATCATTATTCTGGCGATCCAGATCCGCGCCCCCACCCGGGTCATGATCAGGTTGCTGGGAATTTCGAAAATAATATAGGAAATATAAAACATGCCGACCCCAAGGCCGTACATGCTGGCCGTTAATCCCAGATCGGCGTTCATTTGCAGCGCGGCAATAGAAATATTGGTTTTATCAAGATTCGCGACAAAATAGCAGATAATAATAAAGGGGATGATTTTGCTGTTTAGCTTTTTTAATGTAGAAGTACAGAGTTCAATGCTCATAATAATAACCCCATGACTTTGCCTCGGACAGGGGAAGACCGCCCGCACCAGGCAAAGATTGATATTAAGAATCGCAGCAGGTATTAACCGGGGACTACCACTCGGCGACCACGCCATCGGCAAGGCGCCAGACGGGGTTCCGCCAGTCAGGAGCGCGTCGGCTCATCTCGATCACTTTCTCTTCGTCGATGTCGACCCCCAACCCCGGCTTCATTAACGGCTTAAAGTACCCACCCTCCATATTGAAATCGGCTTTGTTTTTCACGAAGTCGAGTAACTCGGCGCCCTGGTTATAGTGGATCCCCATGCTCTGCTCCTGGAAGACAGCGTTGTAGGAAACAAAGTCCACGTGCAGACAGGCGGCCAGCGCGATGGGGCCTAACGGGCAGTGCGGAGCCAGCGACACGTCCGCCGCTTCCGCCATACCGGCGATTTTGAAGCATTCGGTGATGCCGCCGGCGTGAGAGAGATCGGGCTGCAGAATAGCCAGGCCGCCGGCCTCCAGCACCCGCTTGAACTCAAAGCGCGAGAACATGCGCTCGCCGGCGGCCAGCGGGATCGCGGTTTGCGCCGCCAGCCGCGGGTAGTACTCCGCCTGCTCGGCCAGCACCGGCTCTTCGATAAACAGCGGCCGATAGGGTTCCAGCTCTTTAATCAGCAGTTTCGCCATCGGCGCGCTGACGCGGCCATGGAAATCGAGGCCAAATTCGATGTCGTTGCCAAATGCTTCGCGGATCTGCGCCACCGTGTTCACCGCCGCATCCACCGTGCGCGAACTGTCAATCATCCCCATTTCCTGACAGCCGTTGAGTTTGAAAGTATCAAACCCCATCCCGCGCAGCGTCTTAATCCCGGCAATGACCTCGGCAGGCCTGTCTCCTCCCACCCAGCTGTAGGCTTTGATTTTATCGCGCACCAGGCCACCCAGCAGCTGCCAGACCGGCGCATTTAACGCCTTCCCTTTGATGTCCCACAGCGCCTGGTCAATACCGGCGATCGCGCTCATCAGGATCGGCCCGCCGCGATAAAAGCCGGCGCGGTACATGACCTGCCACAGATCGTTGATCCGTGCCGGATCCTGGCCAATCAGATAGTCCCCCAGCTCATGTACCGCCGCCTCCACGGTGCGCGCCCGGCCTTCGACGATCGGCTCGCCCCAGCCGACTATCCCCTCGTCGGTTTCAATCTTGAGGAACATCCAGCGCGGGGGTAAACGCCAGGTGGTCAGTTTGGTTATTTTCATTTCACAGCCTCTTGATACGCCCTAACAAATGCGGCGGCCTGCTCTGCGGTCCGCGCTACCGGCTGACCGGCGCGATAGAGATCGCTGCCCAGCCCCGCGCCCGCACAACCGGCCTCGATCCATTGCGCCAGGTTTTCCGGCGTGACGCCGCCGACGGCAAATACCGGCACCGACGCGGGCAAAACCGCTTTCAGCGCCCTGATGTAGTCGGGGCCAAACGCCGAAGAGGGAAAAATCTTCAGCGCCTGCGCCCCGGCCTCCAGCGCGGTAAACGCCTCGCTTGCCGTCGCGCAGCCGGCGCAGACGGTCATCCCGTGCCCGACGGCCCGGCGGATCACCGCCGGCTGCACATTAGGGGTCACCACCAGCCGCGCCCCAAGCTGCGCCAGCCGATCGACCTGCGCTTCCTGCAGCACCGTTCCGGCGCCAATCAGCGCCTGCGCGCCGTAGGCCTCGACCACGGCCGGGATGCTCTGCTGCCATTGCGGTGAATTGAGCGGGATCTCCACGGTGTCGAACCCGGCGGCGATCGCCGCGCCGACGTGCGCCAGCGCCTCGTCAGGGGTGATGCCGCGCAGAATAGCGATCAGCGGAAGTGAGGTTTGCCACTGCATGTACGATGCTCCTTATACCAGCCAGAAAGGCATCGTCGCCCGACACTGTCGTCACCTGGCGCCCCAGCAGCTGAAATGCCTGCTGATAGCGCGCGGAGAGGGACGGGCCGGCAACGATCGCGATAGCCTGTTCGTCGGCAATGAAGGCGCGCATGCTGGCCACCTCCGCGCCAATTAACAGGCCGGATAGATACTCGCTCACCTGCTCCCGGGCCAGCGCCCCCAGCACGTGCGCGGCGCGGGTCTCAAAAAGCTGTGGCAACACCGCGGGCGCGGCCAGGCCGCGCGCCAGTCCGGCGTGAAATGCCGCTGGCGCAGCCTGCTGCTCGGGTAATCCCGCGCCGATCAGGGAGTGCGACAGCAGCAGATGGTGCAGTTCGCCGGTCATCACCGTGCGAAAGTCTTCAATCTGCCGGCCGTCCGTTTTGACCCATTTGCAATGGGTGCCGGGCATGACATACACCGCCGCAGGGGCCAGCAGGCGTGCGCCGAGGAGCTGTGTCTCTTCGCCGCGCATGACGTTGTGGTGATCTTCGCGGGAAGTGCAGAGCCCGGGGACAATCCAGATCCCTTCATCTACGGCGGTCAACTGGTCGCCAATGGCCGTGAAATCGGCGGGAAGCGGTAAATAGGGCGCGTTCTTCCAGCCCACGTTGCTGCCTACCATTCCCGCCATGACCACTGGGGTACACCCCTCACGCCAACCATGGATTTGTGTCGCTAACACCGCTGCCGGCGATTGACCGTTCAGGCGGGCGATCCCCGCCGCCGACTGCCGGCTGTCGAGGCAGCGTTCGCCCTCAAACAGCCAGGCGCGAAAATTGGTCGATCCCCAGTCAACAGCGATGTAGCGAGATGTCATGTGATTTCCTTCAGTCTTCGTGTCGAGCTGGCGATCATGGTGAGCGCCGCCTGCTCTGCCGCGTTGCTGTCCTGATGGCGAATCGCATCGAACAGCGCTTTATGTTCCTGGAGCGTTTGCGGCATGTTGGCCTCATCCCCCATCCAGGTCCGTTCAAATATCGCGCGCTGCAGCGAGCTAATCGCCACGCTGAGCTGCTGCAGCACCGGGTTATGCACTGACGCCAGCACCGCTTCGTGATAGCGAATGTCGGCTTCATTAAAGGCATCGCGCTGCTGGTTGTTGGCGATCATGTCATTCAGCGCCGCCTCAATCTGCGCCAGATCGCTGGAGGTGGCCCGCTCTGCCGCCCAGCGGGCGATCGCCGGCTCCACCAGATTACGCACTTCGCTCATCGCCGCGATGAGCCCCGGGTCTTCATCCTGTTCCAGCGCCCATTGCAATACGTCGCTGTCGAGGAAATTCCACTGGCTGCGCGGCGCGACGAAGGCGCCGCGATAGCGTTTCATCTCAATCAAGCGCTTCGCCTCCAGCGAGCGAAAGACTTCGCGGATGATGTTGCGGGAGGTGGCAAACTCCTCGCACAGGTCAGCCTCCGCCGGCAGCGCCGCGCCGGGAAGATATTTGCCGCTCACAATCTGGCGGCCCAGGGTCACCATCAGCCGATCGGTTTTAGTCAGGTTCATAGCGTGTCCTTAACGGGGTTATGCCCGGTTACTTTACTCCGTTCAGCGCATTTCCACCCAGTCTGGTAGTACAAACGTGAACCTGTTCATCCTTGCCTGCGACACATAGTAGTACTATTAATAAAAATTGTACTACAATCTAGATCACAAAAAAGACAATCCATAACAAAAAAGGATCGTCGGCATGCCAAAAATGGTGGTGAAGATCCTTCGCCGGGGACGGGAAAGATGGGCCTGCGAGGCGGGGTTAACGCGGCTTCGGCGGGGGGCTGTCAGGCTAATCGGGGTAACGAACGGTAGGTAGTCTGGCGTCGTTTCGGCCAATGCAGGTATACTTGGCAGATGTTTCCTCAGTTTCAGACACGCAGATGACAAAACTCACCTTACAAGAGCAGATGCTCAAAGCCGGCCTGGTCAGCAGCAAAAAAATGGCTAAAGTCCAGAGAACGGCAAAAAAATCCCGCGTTCAGGCCCGTGAGGCCCGGGAAGCGGTGGAAGAAAATAAAAAAGCTCAGCTGGAGCGCGATAAGCAGCTCAGCGAGCAGCAAAAGCAGGCGGCACTGGCGAAAGAGTATAAAGCGCAGGTGAAGCAGCTGATTGAGATGAACCGCATTACGGTCGCCCGGGGCGATATCGGCTTTAACTTTACCGATAATAATCTGATCAAAAAAATCATGGTCGACAAGCTCACCCAGACCCAGCTGATTAACGGCCGCCTGGCGATTGCCCGCCTGGCGGTGGATAACAAGCCCGAAGGTGAATACGCGATTATTCCGGCGGTGGTGGCTGAGAAAATTGCCCAGCGCGACGCCAGCAGCATCGTGTTGCACAGCGCCCTGAGTCAGGATGAGCAGGATGAAGACGATCCGTACGCCGACTTTAAGGTGCCCGACGATCTGATGTGGTAACCCCGGGCTTTCCCGCCGCGGGCAATCAAAACGGGCTCGCCTGCTGGATATGCATCGGCTCATGGCTGACGGGGTGGACAAAGCGCAGTTCGCTGGCGTGCAGCATCAGCCGCGGAGCCTGTTCCGTGCCGGGCAGCTCCCGGCCACCGTACAGATCGCAGCCAAGGATCGGATAGCCCAGCAGCTGGCAGTGGATGCGCAGCTGATGGGTGCGCCCGGTCTCCGGGGTGAGCGCCACTCGCGTTAACGCCAGCGCCCTCTCTCCTTCCCGTGACTGATACAGGCGGTCAATGACCCGATAGCGCGAACGCGCCGGTTTGCCGTGCCGGGCGCAGAGCGACATGCGCGGGAAACGGGCCGGATCTTTGGCGATTGCCGCCTCCACGATCCCCTCGTCTTCCACCAGATGGCCACACAGCAGCGCCGTATAGACCTTGTCCACCGTGCGCTGGCTGAACTGTTGGCACAGCAAGGCGTTAATGCCCTTGTTGCGGGCGATGACCATCAGGCCGGAAGTGCCGAAGTCCAGGCGGTGCACCAGGGTGCAGCCCGGAAAGCGCTGAACCAGCCGGTGATGCACGGAGTCGAGGTTGCGCGGATCTTTGCCCGACAGGCTCAGCAGCCCGGCCGGTTTATTGATCAACAGCAGGTGTTCATCCTGATACAAGAGGGTGATCTGTTCGCGGCACGGCGGCGCGACAAAGGTATCGATAATGGTGGACATCAGGCGGCCCGAAGATGGAGTGGCTGGCGATAGTACCCCATTTTGGCCGCCGGCACGACGCTGGCGCACAATCCGCCCTCGCGGCGGCGTCATTTATCACCCACACTTATCGCAAAGGCATGGCCTGCACAGGCAATGTGCTTTACACTGCGCGCTGCAAAATTTGTGTTAACCAACGAGTAATACGGTAATGGCGATGAACGGAACAATCACAACGTGGTTTAAAGATAAAGGTTTTGGATTTATCAAAGATGAAAACGGCGAAAATCGTTATTTTCACGTGATTAAGGTCGCCAATCCTGATCTTATCAAGAAAGACGCGGCGGTGACTTTCGAACCTACCACCAACAATAAAGGGCTGTCGGCCTACGCGGTGAAGGTCATTCCGGAGAGCAAATATATCTATATCGCCGGCGAGCGGCTGAAGCTGACCTCCATCAAATCCTATGTGGTATACCGGGAAGAAGAGCCGGTCGAGACCCGCGTCGATAAAGAAAACGCCGTGCTGTCGGTCGGGCTGCTGATGAACAGCATCCGACCAAAATCCGCGGTGCAGTCGGGGGAGATGCGCTCGGTGAAAAAGCTGGCGATCACCACCTTTCAGGGGACAACCCTGATCTTCTCGGAAGACGAAATCGATATCGATGCCACGGTAAAACTGCTTAAGGTGTAAGCCCCGGCGCGCGGTTTCCCGCGCGCCCGAAGACCTGCCCGATATGCTACCCGCCATCGCCCCTCGCCGGACGGGGCGATGGCGCCAGACAGCCGATAAGGATGCCGCCGCCATGCCCGTAAATTTTGACTTCAACGATCTCTACGCCTTTCGCGCCCTGATGGAATATGGCAGTTTTCGGCTGGCGGCCGAATCCATCTGCCTGTCGCAGTCGGCCCTTAGCCGACGCATCGAAAAGCTGGAGACGGCGCTGGGCAACCGGCTGTTCGAACGTACCACCCGGCGGGTGACCCTCACGCTGTATGGGCAGAATTTTGCCGAACGTTCGGAGCAGCTGCTGGCCCATGTCGAGACGGTGCTGGCGGATATCAGCCAGGTCAGCAAGGCGCGCACCGGGCTGGTGACGGTGGCGACGGTGCCCTCCGCCGCCTACTACTTTATGCCGGAAATCATTCGCAGCTTTCAGGCGCGTTATCCCCAGGTGCGCATCCGGTTGATTGACAGCAGCGTCGGCAATGTGATCGAGGCGGTCAGCAGCGGACAGGCTGACTTTGGCCTCTGTTTTGCCAAAAACCTGCCAGCCAGTCTCGAATTCACGCCACTGGCCGACGACCGCTATGTAGCCGCCTGTCGGTACGATCATCCGCTGGCGCGCAAGACGCACCTAAGCTGGCAGGCGTATTTTGAACAGGATTATATTGGCCTGGATCGGGTCTCGGGCAACCGGACGCTGCTTGACCGGGAGCTGGCGCATCTGACGCCGGCGCGGCCAAGTATCTGCGAAACCCGCCACGTCACCACGATGCTGGGGATGGTGGAAGCGGGCATCGGCATTGCCGCCGTGCCCGCGATGTCGATGCCCGCCGGGGAGCATTCCGTTCTCCGCGCTGTGCCGCTCACTGACCCGGTGGTCACGCGTACGGTAGGCCTGATCCGCCTCAGCGGCCGTATTCAGTCCTACGTGGCGGCAGAGCTGGAGAAGCTGATTATTGAACAGTATCCTTCTGGCTGACCGGCGTGGTGGCGGCCACGCTTCGCATGCCGGTGGCGTGGATGGTCTCCTGCGCCGCCGGTGAGGCCAGATACGCCAGCAGCGCCTTGCCTTCCTGCGGGTGGTCGGCGCTGATAGTCACCGCCCCGGCAAAGCGGGTGATGTACTGCAGGTTATCCGGCAGTTCGCCAACGAAGGTCACGCCAGGTACCGGCAGCAGCTCGCTCACCTGCTGAAAACCGATCGCATACCGTCCCTTCGCCACTTCCGAGGCTACCGGAATGCGCTCCACCATCTGCGCTTTGCTCTGCATCGCGTCATCAATGCCCAGGGTGTGGAACAGCGTCGAGCTAACATAGCGTCCGCTGGCGCTGTCGGAGTACGCGACCGACGGTGCGGCCAGCAGCGTCGCCCGCAGCTGGTCTGCGCTATGGATAGCCGGCAGCGGCGCCCCCGCCTTCACCACCACGCCGATCGGCGAGTCGGCCAGCTCCCGGCGCGAACCCGGTTGCGTACGGCCCGCTTTCTCGAGGCTGGTCAGCGCGTCCCCGACCATAATCACCACGTCGGCGTGTTCGCCCCGCGCCAGGCGGTTAGGGATCGCCTGCGGCGTTTTCCCCATCGACGGGCCGGGGATCACCACGAGGTGGTTGCCGGTTTGTTTTTCCCACGCCGGGGCCAGCTTTTCCAGCGCCGCTTTGAAGCCGCCGGAGATCATCACGGTGACCTCTGCGGACAGCGCGCTGCCGCCGGTGGCGGCCAGCAGCAGCGTGGCCAGCAGGGTTCCTGTCGTTTTACGCATCATCTTCTCCCTGATTAACGTGCTGTCTGCAGCGCAACGGCGCTACGGCGATAGAGGTAGCAGGTGGCCAGCAGGCCGCAGACCGCGGCAAAGCTCATCCAGTAGCCGGGAGACGCTTTATCACCGGTATACTCGATCAGCGCCGTGGAAATCACCGGCGTGAAGCCGCCAAATACCGCGGTCGCCAGGCTGTAGGCCAGCGAGAAACCTGCCACGCGCACTTCGGCGGGCATAATTTCGGTCAGCGCCGGGATCATTGCCCCGTTGTACATGCCGTAGATAAACGACAGCCACAGCAGCACGCTCAGCATCATCAAAAAGCTCGGCGCGTTCGCCAGCATGGTCAGCGCAGGCCAGGCGGTAGCCAGCGCCAGCAGGGTCATGGCAATCAGCACCGGTCGGCGGCCAAAGCGGTCAGACAGCGCCCCGCCCACTGGCAGCCAGAAGAAGTTGGAAATCGCCACCAGCAGCGTAACCAGCAGGCTGTCAGAGGCGCTGAGCATCAGCACCTTTTTACCAAAGGTCGGCGCATAGACGGTGATCAGGTAGAACGCGGTGGTGGTCATCGCCACCATCATCATCCCGGCGATAACCACCTGCCAGTTCGCCAGCAGCGTGGCGAACACCTGGCGCATCGCCAGATGATGGCGGCGGGCCGTAAACTCCTGGGTCTCCTCCAGCTTACGGCGCAGGACAAAAATGAACGGTACGATCAGGCAGCCGAAGACGAACGGAATGCGCCAGCCCCAGCCGCTGATGGCGCTCTGCTCCAGCACCGCGTTGAGGGCAAAGCCCATCGCGGCCGCCACCATGATGGCAACCTGCTGACTACCCGACTGCCAGCTGGTGTAAAAGCCTTTGCGGCCCGGCGTGGCGATCTCGGCCAGATAGACCGACACCCCGCCCAGCTCGGCGCCAGCGGAAAAGCCCTGCAGCAGACGGCCGATCAGCACCAGCAGCGGCGCCCACAGGCCAATGGTCTGGTAAGAGGGGACCAGCACGATCAGGAAGGTGCCGGTGGCCATGATCGACAGGGTGACGATCAGCCCCTTGCGCCGCCCCACCTTGTCGATGTAGGCGCCAAGAACGATGGCGCCGATGGGGCGCATCAAAAAGCCGGCGCCAAAGACCGCGAAGGTCATCATCAGGGAGGCGAATTCACTGCTCGCCGGAAAAAAGGTATGTGCGATGTAGGTGGCATAAAACCCGAACAGGAAAAAGTCGAACTGTTCGAGAAAGTTACCGGACGTGACGCGCAGGATGGCGCCGATCCGGTCACGGGTACTCATCAGTGAGGTTGTCGAATGCATGCAGGTCTCCAGTTTGTTATCCACGCGTTGTCGCGCGCCTGTTGCTGAAGACTGAAACAGAACCGGGAACGAAATAAGCGTAATAAACGCATCCATTAATGCATTTTACGCATGAATAACATTTAACTAATTAACATTACTTTTACATACAATCATTTAACACATGCCGTGCTAACCACGCCGCGGGTGACGGCGAAAAAGTCAGTTTTCCGTTTTGTGACCGAGGCCAGGGTACGTCGCCGTGGGTTGACGGCATAAAAACCCTGGCCTGGGGTGAGGATACACGCTGCCGGCCGCAAAGCGCGTCAGGAAGCGGACGCGGCAGACTCCCCCACCAGCGTCTGCAACAGAGCGATCAGCCAGCGAGTAGCCTCGCGTTTCCCGCTGCGTTGGTGAGCGTAAATCTTGACGTCAAACGGCGGAACCGGAAACGGCAGCGGGAAAATGGTCAACCGGGCGGCGCGGGCCATCGCCTCCGCCGCTCGCCGGGGCAGCGCCATCAACAGGTCGCTCTGCTCAATAATGAAGGGCGCGCTCAGCATCGAGGGGGTTTTCATCGCCACCTGCCGCGAATAGCCCTGCCGCTCAAGCTCACAGTCCAGGACCCCCTGCTGCTCATTCCACGGGGTCACCACCAGATGACGGGCCGCAAGGTAGGCGTCCAGGGTCAGCGCCGTCCGGTCGGCCTGGCTGATGACCACATATTCGTCCCGCAGCCAGTTAATCTCCTCAAGATCGGGATGGGCTGGCTCGTCAGGGGTATTGAACCCGAGGGCCAGGTCGACCTCGCCCGCCAGCAGCTCGGTCAGCGCCGGGCTGTGGGGCAGATAACGGAGCTCAAACCGCAGCCCAGGCGCCTCACGCTGCAGGTGGTGCATCAGCGTCGGAAAGACGCAGAACGCGGTGAAATCGGTGATCGCAATCTGCATGCAGTCGGTGCTGGCGGCCGGCACAAACGCCGCCGGCGGCGTCAGCTCCTGGTTAAGAAACTTCAGCGCCGAAGCAATAGAGGGCGCCAGCTGGCTGGCATAGACGCTGGGGCACATCCGGTGCCCTTCGCGATAGAACAGCGGATCGTTGAGGGCGCTGCGCAGCCGGGAAAGCGCGTGGCTCAGCGCCGAGGTGCTCATCGCCAGCTCTTCCGCCGCCAGGCGCACCGAGCGGGAGCGATAGACCGCGTCAAAGACAGGCAGCAGGTTGAGGTCAATCCGGCGCAGGACAGGATGCATAATATTCATCGTTTGCTGATTTCATTGCACTTAATTCTTTTCACAATACCGCTTATCCTCAGGGTCAGCAATTTTGCTCTCTCTTTTGACAATTGATACAGGACGCCCCATGAGCATCACAATCCGCCAGGCCACCCCGGACGACGCCACCGCTATTTACGACATGATTTATGAACTCGCGGTCTACGAGAAAGCCCCTGAAGAGGTGGTGACGACGGCAGAGGAGATCAGAGAGACGCTATTTGCCAGCGGCAGCAAAACCGAAGCGCTGATCTGCGAGGTGGCGGGCAAAGCGGTGGGCTACGCGGTGTTCTTCACCAGCTACTCCACCTGGCTTGGACGCAATGGTATCTATATGGAGGATCTGTACGTGACCCCCGACTATCGCGGGATTGGCGCCGGAAAAGCGCTGCTGAAAACCATCGCGCAATATGCTGTACAGCGTCAGTGCGGGCGTCTGGAGTGGAGCGTGCTCGACTGGAACCAGCCGGCGATTGATTTCTATCTGAGCATTGGCGCGCAGCCGCAGGATGAGTGGGTGCGTTATCGCCTCACGGGCGATGCGCTGCGGGCCTTTGCGGAGTAAAGCGGCTCGCCAGCAGGTCGGCGCCAGGCGTCGACCTGCTGGCCGCGGATCAGGCTTCGACCGCGCTATTCTGCAGCTGCGGACCGGCCAGCGCCAGACGCGCGCCCGCTTCGGTATCGCTGTACTGCTTAAAGTTATCCATAAACAGCTGAGCCAGGCTCTCGGCCTTCTCCTGCCACTTATCCGCTGAGCTCCAGCCATTGCGCGGATCCAGCACCGCGCTGTCTACCCCTGGAATGCTCTGCGGGATCGCAAGACCGAACACCGGGATGGTCTCATCGCGCAGCGGGCCGGTAGTGCCGTTGAGGATCGCGCTAATGATGCTGCGGGTATCGCGCAGCGACAGGCGTTTGCCCTCGCCGTTCCAGCCGGTGTTGACCAGCCAGGCTTCCGCACCGGATTCCGCCATCTTCGCCGCCAGGACGCTGGCGTACTGGGTTGGGTGAAGCAGCAGGAACGCCGCGCCATAGCAGGCGGAGAAGGTCGGCGTCGGCTGGGTAATGCCGCGCTCGGTACCCGCCAGCTTCGAGGTGAAACCCGACAGGAAATGGTACTGCATCTGCTCGGTTGTCAGACGGGAGACCGGCGGCAGGACGCCAAACGCGTCGGCGGCAAGGAAAATCACCTTCGACGGATGGCCCGCGCGGGACACCGGCTTGACGATATTGTCGATATGCGACAGCGGATAGGAGACGCGGGTGTTTTCGGTTTTGCTGCCGTCGGCATAATCCACGCTGCCGTCAGCGCGCACCACCACGTTTTCCAGCAGCGCATTGCGGCGGATGGCGCCATAAATCTCCGGCTCCGCCTGCGGGTCGAGATTGATGGTCTTGGCGTAGCAGCCGCCTTCAAAGTTAAACACGCCGTCATCGTCCCAGCCGTGCTCGTCATCGCCAATCAGCTGACGATGCGGATCGGTCGACAGGGTGGTTTTGCCGGTCCCGGAGAGGCCGAAGAACAGCGCCACGTCCCCTGCTTCGCCACGGTTGGCCGAGCAGTGCATCGACGCGATGCCTTTCTGCGGCAGCAGGTAGTTCATGACCGAGAACAGCCCTTTCTTCATTTCGCCGCCGTACCAGGTGCCGCCGATGAGCTGAATACGCTCGCTGAGATTAAAGGCGACGAAGTTCTCGGAGTTCATCCCCTGCGCCTGCCAGTTGGCATTGGTGCAGCCCGCGCCGTTGAGCACCACGAAGTCTGGCGTAAAGCTGGCCAGCTCGTCTGCGCTCGGCACGATAAACATGTTTTTGACAAAGTGAGCCTGCCACGCCACCTCGGTAACGAAGCGTACGCCAAGGCGAGTGTCCGGGCTGGCGCCGCACCAGGCGTCGATGACGTACAGTTTTTTACCGCTCAGCTGGCCCGCGACCAGGCTTTTCAGGCTGCGCCACACGTCTGGCGATAACGGTTTATTGTCATTGCGGCCGAGGCCGGAGTCTGCCCACCAGACGGTGTCGCGAGTCTGTTCGTCGCGGACGATATATTTATCGCGCGGTGAACGGCCGGTGAAGATCCCGGTATCAACAGCCACAGCGCCAGAGTCGGTCATCACGCCGCGGGCCGCGCCGGTCAGCTCAGGAGCGGTTTCATGTGCAATAAGCAAATCGTAATCAGGGTTGTAAAAGAATTCGCCGCTTGCATTAATCCCCAGCTCCTGCAGAGCCATTTTAACTGATTCAATTTGTTGTGACATGGAACTCCTGACAAACTATTTAAGGTAAGAGGCCTGGGTTATTCATTGCTTTCGTCATCGTCGCCGGCGATTTAATAAGATAAGTCCTGGACAATAAAATAAAGCAATAAATAACCGTGAGTCGCGATTTCATATCGTGCTCATGTAGGGTCGCCGATATGCATTCATAAATCTCAACTTTCCAAAAAATGTTAACACCTGTCGATAATTATGTTAATTGCATAGTTTCTATGCGCTATGCTAAAATTGCATAGCCTTTATTACGTTTTTGAGGACTGGATCGGTGTTGGCAAATCTGGAAGTAAAATGGCTGTATGATGTGATTGCCCTCGAGGAGTCGCGCAGCTTTACCCTGGCGGCCAAAGCCCGCAACATCTCTCAGTCCTCGTTCAGCCGGCGCATCCAGTCGCTGGAGGCCTCCCTCGGATTCAGCATCTTCGATCGTAGCGCCAACCCCCTGCAGCTGACCAACCGCGGGAAAATTTTTGTCGGCTATGCGCGAAATATGCTCGATGACATGGATTTTCAGATCAGTCGTATTAAGGGGTTAAATAACACGACCCAGAAAATAAGAATCGACGCGGCCCCTTCGCTGTCGGTGTTATTGCTGCCGGAAATCATCGCCGGTTACACCGACCGTAAAAATAAGACTTTTCATGTTGAATCGATTAACGTCAACGACGCCGTATTTAATCTGAAAGAGGGAAAAAGCGATTTTATCCTCTCCTTCTATAATGAAGAATTAATGAACTATCCGTTTATTAATCATAAAATTTTTGATTCTTACCTGCACCTGGTCTCCCCCTGCGACGAACATGGCCGCCCGCTGTTTCATTTACATCGCGGCGTGCTGCCGCTGATGAAATACGCCAACGACAGCTATATGGGGCGCCAGGTCAATCAGGTGATCGACCGTACGCCGGAGATCACCTTCTCCCTTACGTTTGTCTCTTCCATGAGCGAGCTGCTCAAGCGCATGATCCTCAATGGCGACGGCGTGGGCTGGCTACCGCAATACTCTATTCAGCGCGAGCTGGACGAAGGCCGACTGACGATCCTCGATGACCGCCTGTCGCTGCCCATCGGCGCCTGGCTCTACCGCTCCGGCTCGCGGCTTAACCAGGCCGCCGAACGTTTCTGGCAGCACATTAAAACCCGTAACGAACCGCGGGAATAACCCCCTCAGCCGCTGATCCCCAGATATGCCTTACGCACCTCCGGGTCGTTGAGCAGCGCCTGGCCGCTGCCGCTCAGGCGGATCTGGCCGTTCACCATCACATAGGCGCGGTCCGACAGGTTAAGGGCATGGCGGGCATTCTGCTCCACCAGAAACAGCGTCATCCCCTGGGCCGTCAGCTCGCGCAGGATCTGAAAAATCTGCTTCACCACCAGCGGCGCCAGCCCCAGGCTCGGCTCATCCAGCAGCAGCAGGCGCGGTCGGCTCATCAGCGCCCTGGCGATGGCCAGCATCTGCTGCTCGCCGCCGGAGAGGGTCATCGCCCGCTGTCCCCGCCGTTCTTCCAGCCGGGGGAACAGCTGATACATCCGCGCCTTGTCTTCGGCCTGATAGCGGTTGCCGATGGCAATGGTCCCCATCAGCAGATTCTCCTCGACGGTCATATCGGGAAAGATGCGCCGCCCTTCCGGGGCCTGGGCGATACCGTTGCTGGCGATAAAGTGGGTCGATTTCCGGCTGATCGCCTCCCCGCGATAGAAAATCTCCCCGCCGGCAATGCGCGGCTGGCCGAAGACCGACATCAGCAGCGTTGATTTACCGGCGCCGTTGGCGCCGATCAGCGCCACCGTCTCCCCCTCGTTGACGGTGAGGGAGACCTGCTTCAGGGCCTGGATCGGCCCGTAGAAGACATCCACCTCATCAAAAGCAAGCAATGGCTGGCTCATCGGCGCGTCTCCTCTTCCTCAGCGCCAAGATAGGCGGCAATCACGCTGGCGTTGGCCTGGATCGCCTGCGGCGCGCCGCGGGCGATGACGTCCCCGTGATCGAGGACGATGATATGATCCGAAATCTCCATCACCATCCCCATATCATGTTCGATCAACAACACCGTAATGTCGTGCTGCTGGCGCAGAAAGCGAATAATCCGGCTCAGCGCCTGGGTTTCCACTGGGTTAAGGCCGGCGGCCGGCTCGTCCAGACAGATCATCTCCGGGCGGGTACACATGGCGCGGGCGATCTCCAGCCGCCGCTGCTGTCCGTAGGAGAGGGTCCCCGCCAGACGGTTGGCGCAGTCCACCATCTCCACCACCTCCAGCCAGTAAAAAGCGCGGTCCAGCGCCTGACTCTCCGCCTGCCGATACCCGCGGGTATTGAGGATCCCGGCCAGCAGATGGCGGTTAACCTGGGTATGCTGGGCCACCAGCAGGTTCTCAATCACCGACATCTCGCGGAATAAGCGAATGTTCTGGAAGGTGCGCGCCAGGCCAGCGCGGTTCACCAGATGGGTGCCACCGAACATCTTGTAATAGATCCGCCGTCCCAGCTGCGCCGGGTGAAGAAAATCGTCCGGGTGAAGCTTCTGCCCCAGCACCTGAATAACATCGGTGACCTTTTCCCGCGCCCGCAGCACGATACTGCCCCCCGTCGCCCGGTAAAAACCGGTCAGGCAGTTAAACACCGTGGTCTTGCCCGCGCCGTTGGGGCCGATCAGGGCGGTGATCGACCCCCGCTCCACCTCCAGATTGACATCATTCAGCGCTTTGATGCCGCCGAAATGCATCATCAGATGCTCAACGCGTAAGATGCTGTCGGTCATGGCGCGACTCCTTTTCGCAACGCAACCCCACTGCGGCTGGTGCGCACCAGGCCGCGCGGCCGCCAGATCATCATCACCACCATCAGCACGCCGAACAGCAGCACCCGATATTCGTCAAAACCGCGCAGCAACTCCGGAGTGACCGTCAGGACAAACGCCGCCAGCACCACTCCCAGGGTGGAGCCCATTCCCCCCAGCACCACGATCGCCAGGATCAGCGCCGACTCAAAAAAGGTGAACGACGTCGGGTTAACAAACCCCTGATAGCTGGCGAAGAACACCCCGGCGATGCCGGCGGTCGACGCGCCGAGCATAAACGCCGAGAGCTTCACCAGCACGTGGTTGAGCCCCATTGCCCGACAGGCGATCTCATCCTCGCGCAGCGCCTCCCAGGCGCGGCCGATGGGCATCCGCGTCAGACGATGTTTCACCAGCAGTACCAGCATCACCACCAGGCACAGTACGGCGTAGAGGAAGATAAATTTCAGGTTGGGGTTGTAGCTGACGTGGAAAAACTCATGGATGGGGATGCCGCCATCCTTGGCCCGGCGGGTAAATTCGAGGCCAAACAGCGTGGGGGACGGCACCGGTACGCCGTTGGGCCCCCCGGTGAAGCTCACCCAGTTGTTGAGCACCAGGCGGATAATTTCGCCAAAGCCGAGGGTGACGATGGCCAGATAGTCGCCATGCATGCGCAGCACCGGAAAGCCCAGCAACGCCCCGGCGAGGGCCGCCATCACCGCCCCCAGCGGCAGCATCGCCCAGAAGCCGAGGCCGAGGTACTGGTAGCCCAGCGCCAGGCCGTAGGCGCCGATGGCGTAGAACGCCACATACCCCAGATCGAGCAGGCCCGCGAGGCCCACCACAATATTCAGCCCCAGGCCAAGCAGAACGTAGATCAGGCCGAGGATCGCCACGGTCAGCAGGTATTTGCTGGCGAGAAGCGGAAAGGCGATGGCCAGGACCACCAGCAGCGGCATTATCCAGCGCAGCCGCGAGCGGTAGCCCGGCGGCCGGACGTACACCCCGTCATCTGCCCCCTCAAAGCGGGCAATAAAGGCTTTTCCCCGACCACTCTGCAGCAGCAGGCTGAGCGCCAGCCTGCCGGCCATCACCACCGCCACCAGGATCGCCACCCGCGCGGGCGCGAGGGTAAAACCATACCCTTTGAGCACCACGCCGACGATCGGGCCAAAGACAATTAACGCGCAAAGACCGGCCAGCACGCTGTCGATCAGCGCGCTTTTGATATCCCGCGCAGGCTGGCGCGTAAATTCACCCATAAAGCCTCCTTAGACCTTGGCCACCAGCGGACGTCCCAGCAGCCCCTGCGGGCGAAAAATCAGGATCGCCACCAGCAGCGCAAAGGAAAAGACATCTTTGTAATCCGAATTCACCAGCCCGGCGAACTGCGCCTCGGCCACCCCGAGCAGCAGTCCGCCCAGCATCGCGCCAGGCAGCGAGCCGATCCCGCCCAGCACCGCGGCGGTGAAGGCTTTGATGCCGATAATAAATCCGATATAGAAGTCGAAGGTGCCGTAGTTCATGGTCACCAGCACGCCGGCCAGACCGGCCATCGCCGCGCCGATGACAAACACCAGGGAGATCACCCGGTCGGTATTGATGCCGAGGATCGCCGCCATGCGCCGATCCTGCTGGGTAGCGCGACAGATGCGCCCCAGCCGGGTGTACTGGATAATCCAGGTCAGGATCAGCATCCCCACCAGCGCCGCGACGAGAATAAACACTTTGGTCCAGGTGATCTGCACCACCCCATCGCCCACCGTCATGCGCAGCGCGCCGCTGAGCAGCGTCGGGATCCCCTGCTGGTTCGGCCCCTGGCTCAGCTGGACATAGTTCTGCAGGATCAGCGACATTCCGATAGCCGAGATCAGCGGCGCCAGCCGCGTCGAGTTGCGCAGCGGCCTGTAGGCGATGCGCTCAATAGCCCAGCCATATACGCCGGTGACCACGATGGTGAACACCAGGGTGGCGAAAATCAGCAGCGGAAAGGAGTGGATCCCGAAGAAAGAGAGCAGCGCCAGGCCGATGGCGCACAGATAGGCGGAGACCATATACACCTCGCCGTGGGCGAAGTTGATCATGCCGATGATCCCATACACCATGGTGTAGCCGATGGCGATTAAGCCGTACACTGCGCCCAGCGTCAGCCCATTGATCAGTTGTTGCAGAAAAAACGCCGTCATAGCCCCTCCAGCCGCCAGGCAGACGGCCGCCGGGTTCCGTTCCCGGTCGACCGCCGTCATGTGACGATTCGCAAGTCAAAAGGACAGAGCGTCCTCAGGTCGTGGCCGATCAGAGCTGGTGATATTTGCCCTTGTCGTCCCACTGATAGACCACGTAGTCGGACACCTTGAGGTCGCCTTTGCCATCCCAGGCTTTCTTGCCCATCACCGTATCGACGTCGTGGCTCTTCAGCCAGTCGCTGGCTTTGGCGTTATCGGTGCCGACGGCGTTCCAGGCCGCGGCAATAGCCTGAATGGAGGCGTAGGCGTAGAGGGTATAGCCTTCTGGTTCAAAGCCGCTGGCGCGGAACTTCTCGATCACCGCTTTGCCTTCCGGGAGGGTGCGCGGGTCCTGACCAAAGGTCATCAGCACGCCGTTGGTGAACTGCGGCCCGCCGGCGGCCGTCACCAGCTCCTCGGTGACGATACAGTCGCCGGAGAAGAATTTAGCCTGCACCCCCTGCTCGCGCATCTGACGCACCAGCGGGCCCGCTTCCGGATGACAGCCGCCAAAGTAGACCACGTCCGGCTTCAGGGCGCCGATCTTGGTCACCAGGGCGTTAAAGTCTTTTTCACCGCGGGAGAGGCCTTCGTACAACACTTCTTTGGTGCCCCGCTTCGCCAGCGCCGCGCGGGTGGCATCGGCCAGCCCCTGACCATAGGTGTCTTTATCGTGGATGACGGCAATTTTCTTCGCCTTCAGCACATCCAGCATATAGTTGGCGGCAATCGCCCCCTGCTGATCGTCACGACCACACATGCGGAAAAGGTCCTTCATGCCGCGCTCAGTGATCTGCGGGTTGGTCGAGCCGGGGGTAATGGTCAGGATCCCGGCTTCGTCATATACCTCGGAGGCCGGCATCGTTGAGGAAGAGCAAAAGTGCCCCACCACGGCGGAGACTTTCGCTTCGTCCACCAGCCGGTTGGCCACCGCCACCGCCTGCTTCGGTTCGCACGCGTCATCCCCCTGCACCAGCACAATCTTTTCGCCTTTGATGCCACCGGCGGCATTGATATCGGCCACCGCCTGCGAGGCCCCCTTCCAGTACTGGGCGCCGTAGGTGGCGTTGGGTCCGGTAAAAGGCCCGGCGACGCCGATCTTCACGTCTGCCTGGGCGTAAAAGGCCATGCTCATACAACCTGCTATCACAACATGAAGCGTCATTGTTTTCAGTTTCAAAGACATTCGGATATTCCTCAGCGATGTAAAGCCTGGCGTCATGGAATGACGCAGAAAATATCACTTACTGTGTGGTGCCGACGTTGGCGCAGCGCCAGGACGGCCAGGGTGGAAGAAGCAAAAATCCCGCCAGGTAGAGAGGTCGCGCCGGAGCGCGGACGCCCCGGTCAGTGCGCACGCGACGGCAACCCGTGCCGCATCCGGCAAGGGCGCATTCCCTTTCAGGTCAGGAGATCGGTTGCCATCACGTGGCGAGCCGGACAACGCGGTATCCGTACCGACCCGTGAGCTAAACATAGATGCAGTTAGCGGTCGCTGCGCGCCAGCGTGGTGCAAAAATGCGAATATGATCAACAGTGGTGATTATTTTGTTGCGGTAATGTGAAGATGATAACAGGAGAGCCCGTTAAAGGCTCTCCTGTGGCCTGGCGGCCGCTCAGAGTTGGCTGGTGAACGTTCGGGAGATCACATCCTGCTGCTGCTCGCGGGTCAGCGCGTTAAAGCGGACCGCATAGCCGGAGACGCGGATCGTCAGATTCGGATACTGCTCCGGGTGTTCTATCGCATCGAGCAGCTTTTCCCGGTTCAGCACATTGACGTTAAGATGCTGTCCCCCCTCCACCGTCTCCTCGTGGTGGAAGTAGCCGTCCAGCAGCCCCACCAGGTTGTTTTCCTGCGCCGACGGGGCTTTGCCGAGGGCCGCCGGCACGATGGAGAAGGTATACGAGATGCCATCTTTGGCGTAGGTAAACGGCAGTTTCGCCACCGAGGTCAGCGACGCCACCGCCCCTTTCCGGTCGCGGCCATGCATCGGGTTGGCCCCCGGGGCGAACGGCGTCCCCGCCCGACGTCCGTCCGGCGTATTGCCGGTTTTCTGTCCGTATACTACGTTGGAGGTGATGGTCAGGATCGACTGGGTCGGCACCGCCTGACGCCAGGTGGGGAGCGCCTGAATTTTGCGCATAAAGCGCTCCACCAGGTCGCAGGCGATGGCATCGACCCGATCGTCGTTGTTGCCGTACTGCGGATAATCGCCCTCAATGACAAAGTCCACCGCCAGCCCGTGGTGATCGCGCACCGGCTTCACCCGGGCATACTTTATCGCCGACAGCGAATCCGCCGCCACCGACAGGCCGGCGATGCCGCAGGCCATCGTGCGGTAGACGTCGCGGTCGTGCAGGGCCATCAGCGCCGCCTCGTAGCTGTACTTATCATGCATACAATGGATGATGTTCAGCGCGCTGATGTACTGCACCGCCAGCCAGTCCATAAAGTGGTCGAGGCTGGCCATCACGGTGTCATAGTCCAGCACCTCATCACGCAGAGGGTCAGTTTTCGGCCCCACCTGGATCTTCAGTTTCTCATCCACCCCGCCGTTAATCGCGTAGAGCAGCGTTTTGGCGAGATTGGCGCGGGCGCCGAAGAACTGCATCTGCTTGCCGATCACCATCGGGCTGACGCAGCAGGCGATGGCGTAGTCGTCGCTGTGAAAATCGCTGCGCATCAGATCGTCGTTCTCATACTGCAGCGACGAGGTGGCGATAGAGACCCGGGCGGCATATTTTTTAAACGCCACCGGCAGCGCTTGTGACCAGAGCACGGTCAGGTTGGGCTCTGGCGCCGGCCCCATGGTGTGCAGAGTATGCAGGTAACGGAAGGTGGTTTTACTGACCAGGGTGCGGCCATCCAGCCCCATGCCGCCCAGCACCTCCGTCGCCCAGATGGGATCCCCGGAGAACAACGTGTCAAATTCCGGGGTGCGCAGGAAACGCACCATGCGGATCTTCATGATGAAGTGGTCAATGAGCTCCTGAGCCTGCTGTTCATTGAGCCGACCCGCCCGCAGATCGCGTTCGATATAGATGTCGAGGAAGGTGGCCGTACGCCCCAGCGACATGGCGCCGCCGTTCTGCGACTTCACCGCCGCCAGGTAGGCGAAGTACAGCCACTGCACCGCCTCCCGGGCAGTACGCGCCGGGTGGGAGATATCGCAGCCGTAGCGGGCCGCCATCTCCTGCATCTGCTGCAGCGCGCGCCGCTGTTCGGCCAGCTCTTCGCGCAGGCGCAGGGTGGCCTCCAGCGCCTCGCCGCGCTCCAGGGCTGGCTGCAGGTCGGCAAACTGCAGCTCACGTTCGCGAACCAGATAGCGGATGCCGTACAGCGCCACGCGACGGTAATCGCCGATGATCCGTCCGCGGCCATAGCCGTCCGGTAGCCCGGTGAGCACCCCCGACTTGCGACAGCGCAGCATATCCGGGGAATAGACGTCAAATACCCCCTGATTGTGGGTCTTGCGCAGCGCCGTAAACTGATACTCAAAGTCGGGATCCATTTCGCGGCCATAGGCCTCGAAGGCGCTTTTGATCATATTGATGCCGCCAAAAGGATGCAGGGCGCGCTTCAGCGGCTGGTCCGTTTGCAGGCCGACGATCCTTTCCAGTGGCTGGTTGATATAGCCCGCCGCGTGGGCGGTGATGGAGGTGGCGACATTGGTGTCGAAATCCACCGGCGCATGGGTGGCGTTCTCGACGCGGATCCCGGCCATTACCTGCTCCCAGAGGGCGGTGGTCGCTGGCGTCGCGTCGGCGAGGAAAGACTCATCGCCCTCGTAAGGGGTGTAGTTATGCTGAATAAAATCGCGGACGTCGATCTGCGTTTGCCACGCCGTACCGCGAAAGCCCTGCCAGGCCTCGGCGTATCGTACATCCTGGGTATCGATATCTACTTTCATGAACATCGTCTCTCTACAGAATAAAAAGTCAGGCCAGCGCCGCCGTGTGGATCCGCCCTAAGCGGATCGCATCAAGGGCAATCATGCGCTCTTCATTGGTAGGAATAACCGCGCAGCGCACCCGGCTGGCGTCGGCGGAGATCAGGCGTTCGCCGACCGAATTAGGCTGTTGGTTGCGGGCGACGTCCATCTCAAGGCCAAAGACCGCCAGCCGCTCGCTCACCAGCCGACGGATCAGCACCGAGTTCTCGCCAATCCCGCCGGTGAAAATAATGCCGTCGAGACGCTGCAGCGCGGCGGCGTGACCGGCAATATGACGGGCGATGCGATGGACAAAGGTTTTAATCGCCAGGCGGGCGCGGGCATGGCCCTCATGCCACGCCTGCTCCAGCACCCGCAGGTCGGAGGAAAGGCCGGAGATCCCCAGCAGGCCGGAGGCGGTGTTGGCCACCCGCTCCAGGTCGCTGAGGGTCTGCCGGGTCTCCCCGGCAATCCACGCCATGGCGCCGAAGTCGACATCGCCGCTGCGGGTGCCCATCATCAGCCCCTCCAGCGGCGTCATTCCCATCGAGGTGTCCACGCTGCGGCCGTTGCGCACCGCGCAGATCGAGGCGCCATTGCCCAGGTGGGCGATCACCAGGCCGCTCTCCTGCTCCGGCAACCCGAGCAGCGCCAGGGCGCGCCGGGACACATAGCGGTGCGAGGTACCGTGGAAACCGTAGCGGCGTACCCCGAGGTTCTGGTAATACTCCCACGGCAGACCATAGAGAAAGGCTTCCGGGGCCAGGGTCTGGTGAAAGCTGGTATCAAAGACCGCCACCTGCATCACTTGCGGGAACAGCCGCTGCGCCGAGGCGATGCCGCTGAGACTGGCGTAGTTATGCAGCGGGGCCAGGGACGATACCTGGCGAATGTTATTGATAACCTCCTCGCTAATAATGACCGACTCGGTGAAGAGGTCGCCGCCGTGGGCGACGCGGTGGCCAATCAGGGCCACGCTGTCGATAAGGTCGCGTTGGGCTAATGCTCCGGCAATCGCCTGCAGGGCGCCTTCATAGCCGCGCTGCGCCAGCGCCACCGGCTCGCCGCCGTTGAGCGAGAGAAACGCCCGTTCCGCGTTGATGCCCTCGGCCACGCCGTTCAGCAGGCAGTCGCAGCTGGCGGCGTCCAGGACGGAAAATTTGATCGACGACGAGCCGCAGTTGATCACCAGTACTACCGGAAATTCAGTCATGTTGTACTCCGCGTGGCCTGAGCCGGATTAGAACAGTTTGTAAACGATGTTGAGGATGGTCAGCAGACCAATGGCGGTCACAAAGAGGTTATCGAGACGTCCACGGTATTTGGCCAGCGAAGGCGCTTTATGAATGGCGTACATCGGCAGCAGGCACAGCAGCGAGGCGATAATTGGCGCGCCCATGGCCTCAATCAGGTCGAGGATATTGGGGTTGGCATACGCCACCACCCAGGTCGAGCCCATGATGAACACCATGCTCAGGGTATTGAGCTTGCCGCTGGAGACCCGGGTTTTATCCCCTTTATAGCCGAAGCGCAGGATCAGACCGTTCAGCCCCTCGAGGGTGCCGAGATAGTGGCCGAAGAACGATTTGAAGATGGCCACCAGGGCGATGATCGACGCGCCATACTCCAGCAGGGTGGCAAACGTGGATTTGGTGCCCGACATCGAGGCAAAGTGGTTCGCCAGATAGGAGAGCACCGGGATATTTTGCGCCTTGGCGTCCGCCATGTTCTGCGGCGAGAGGGTAAACAGGCAGCTGAAGGCGAAGAACATCACCACCGCCACCATCAGCATGCTGGCCCGGGAGATGATCTGTGAGCATTTGCGTTCGGTATACTCCCGGCCAAACTGCGCTTCATACTCTTCGCGTTTGGAGACCACAAATGAGGAGACGATCGGCGAGAAGTTAAAGGAGAACACCATGATGGAGATGCCCAGCCATACCGTCACCAGAATGCCGTCGTGACCGGTTAAGGCGATATCGCTGAGGTTGACCTGGTCAATCACCGCGCTATTCCAGTAAGGGATCAGGGACAGGGAGATCACCACCAGGCTGGCGATAAACGGCCACACCAGATAGCTCATCACCTTGACCATCAGGTCTTTACCAAACCAGATGACAAACGCCATCAGCAGCAGCAGGAGCAGCGCCACCACCCCGCGGTTGAGGGCCGGCATCTGCAGCTGGTTCTCCCAGAAGGTCATAAAGGTATTGGTGATCGTGACGCCATAAATCCACAGCAGCGGGCAAATGGCGAAGAAGTACAGAAAGGTGATCACCACCCCGCCGGTTTTGCCAAAATGCTCTTCCACCGTTTCGGTGATATTGCCGGAGGGGTTAGCCCCCGACAGGCATAGCCGGGCCAGCGCCCGATGGCAATAAAAGGCGATGGGATAGGCCAGCACCAGCATCACCAGGATCGGGATCAGCCCGCCGAAGCCAGCGCGAATAGGGAAAAACAGCACCCCGGCGCCGATAGCGGTGCCAAACAGGCCCAGGGTCCAGGTGGTGTCAGATTTACGCCAGGACGAAAGGCTTGTCTGGCTGGATGCAATGCTCTCAGTCGTACTCATATCCTGTCCTCACTTATGTATTGAATTAAGCGTCAACAAAACCCGTAATTTGCGATACCCGCGAGAGATCGATATTGCCCCCGGAAATCAGGCTGACCGTTTTGCGGTTCTGGATATAGCTGTCTAGTTTGCCGCTTAATAACGCGGCGCAGGCCAACGCCCCGGCCCCTTCGGTGATCACTTTATTGCGCTGAATTAAGGCGACCATGCTCTGGCGAATGTCGTCCTCACTGACCAGGACGATGTCATCCACCAGCTGGCGGGCGATTTCATAAGTCAGTTTCCCTGGCCGGGCGACATCGCAACCATCGGCTAAGGTGCCGGCGTGGCGATGGCTGGTGATCTCCCCGGCATACCAGGAGGCGGCCATCCCGTGAACATTTTCTGACTGCACGCCAATAATGCGGATCGTCGGGTTAATGGATTTAATCGCAATCGCGATGCCGGCAATTAATCCCCCGCCGCCAATCGGCACGATGACATTATCCACGTCATACAGATCTTCTAATATTTCGAGACCAATCGTTCCCTGCCCGGCAATCACCTGCGGGTCGTCATAGGGGGGAATAAAAATACGCCCCTCAAGTTCAACAATATCGCTGGCTTTGGCGAGGGTATCGTTAAAGTTATCGCCATGCAGGACTACCTCTGCCGAATAATCGCAGGTGGCGGCGACTTTCGATTTCGGCGCCCCTTTCGGCATCACCACTTTCCCGTCAATGCCGAGCATGGCGCAGGAGAGCGAGACCCCCTGCGCATGGTTGCCCGCCGAACAGGCCACCACCCCTTTGCGTTTTTCCGCCGCGGTTAAACCGCAGAGCTTATTAAAGGCGCCACGGATTTTAAATGATCCCGTGCGCTGCATATTTTCGAATTTAAGGAATATTTCCCCCTGGCAGCGTTCGCTAAAATAATTCGAGCGGGGCATACCCGTTTTATATATTTTTCCCGCCAGGCGTTGCTTCGCCTCGAGAATATCGTCAATGGATACCGGAAGATCGTAGGTAATATGCATGATGGCCTCTGTATCTTAATATAAAGTCAATGACCGGGCGTCATCCTGCTGATAACAGCGAGGAAGTGTGTTGGGTTATTTAATCAATATCAGTCAGGCAATTTCTATTGGCTGCCAGTGGCGGTTGCCCTGCCCCGAAGAGTACTGTTTCGCCATCTCCACCAGCGACGCCGCCGCGGTTTTAAGCCGGTAATTCTTCGACCATACCGCCGCATAGCGCGCTACCGGCAAGGCCTCTTTAATGGGGATGGTGACAAACTGACTCGAGCCGAACGGCGTGGTCATGTCGCAGGGGATCACCGTCAGAAAATCGGCATTGAGTACCAGGTTATAGATCGTCACCACCGAATCGGTATTGACGATATTTTCGCGGCGGATGCCGCTGCGCTGCAGGGTGGCCAGCAGTTCGCTGTAATAGCCCATATTGGTCTCCGGCAGCACCCACTGCTCATGCTGGAGCGAGGCCAGGCGGACGGTGCCGTTGCCGATCCGCGCCCGGTTCGCCACCAGCACAAACTCAGACTCAAACAGCGGCTCGACGTGCAGGTCCTGCAGTTTCATCTCATCACTCAGCGTCCCGATGGCGAAGTCGAGACGCCCGTCGCGGATCGCCGGTAAAAAAGCGGAGAGCTGCGCTTCATACATCGATACCCGCGCCTTCGGGAAGGTCATTTTAAACTGATGCACCATCTCCGACATAAAGGTAAACCCGACCAGCGAAGGGAAACCAAAGGAGACATCCACCACCGCGCTGTTGGTCAGAGCATTCATTTCATTGACCATATTTTTCATTTCACGGGTGATCGCTTCTGACCAGTTGAGAAATACCTGCCCGGCCTCGGTGAGCGAGACGCCGGTATTTCGCCGGACGATTAATTCGCTGCCAAAATAACTTTCCATGTCACCAATGATTTTACTGACCGCCGGCTGAGTGAGTCCTAACACTTTTGCTCCGGCCCCGATTGACCCGCTGCGGATCACTTCCTGGAAAACCACCAGATGCTGTGTTTTAGGCAGAGAAAAAGTATTCATCGCGTCTCACTTTCATTCCTTTGTTGACGGCGGAAAGTGTAACAAATCGCGATTGCCGGGTTATGTGAGAGCTCTCACAAAGGCTCCGCCGCGGCGGATAGCCAGACTTCGCCAACAAAAATAAAAACACTAAAATCATTAAGTTATAATAAAAATGAGTATTCTTTATGCGACTTTCGGCGTGCGCGAATGCGGGGATAAAAATAATTGATGGCGATAACAGCGCCGCTAAAATGACGATAAAAAATACGCCTTTTGTACGCTATTCGACCATCACTGTCAGGCTGGTGGAAAATCCCAAAATTAAATTAATGCTGTAAACAATAAAAAGCAGACGTAATAAACGCCGTTATTTAATGACAAGCCGGTTGGGCATCACATTTTATCCCCAGCGGTTGGGGAAAATGCGCGGTCATTATTTACACCAAAGAAACATTAAATTCACAATCTTGTTTTTCTTGGCGGCGGACGGCGCTGCTTTTTTTCGCCATCTTACAGTCGGTCATACTTTGATTAAAATCAACCCTGGTAATTTATCTTTTACGGCGGCCAATGGAGAGTCATTTGTGTTGCCGATCACAAATCCATAAAACAACGGCCTGGCCTCGCTTCCGCCGCAGATGATTAACCAGCTTTTCACTATGCAAATGCAAATAACGTATTTGCCCTCCCCGCAGGCGCTCTGTAGTTTGAGCCAGGATCCCGGCGCCAGTTTATCCGGGTCAGGACTTTATTATTCAGAGTGTTAAATTCCGCCATGATAAAATTAGCGCATCTTTTTAAAACCTATCCAGGCAGCGCCCAGCCAGCCATTCGCGACCTCAGTCTGGATATTGATCATGGCGAATTCTGTACCTTCGTCGGCCCGAGCGGCTGCGGAAAAACGACTATCCTGCGGATGATTAACCAGCTGGATATTCCCGACAGCGGCGACGTCTATATTCAGGGCGTCCGCCTCGCTGACGCTGATATTATCCAGATCCGCCGCCAGATCGGCTGCGTGATGCAAAGCGCTGCGCTCTTTCCCCATCGTACCGTGGCGCAAAATATCGCTACCGTGCCGCGGCTGGCGGGCTGGAGCAAAGCGCGGATCCGCGCGCGGATTGACGAACTGGTGGCGCTGATGTCGCTCGATAGTCATCTGCTGCACCGCTATCCGCATCAGCTCTCCGGCGGCCAGCAGGGGCGTGTGGCCATCGCCCGCGCTATCGCCGCCGATCCGCCCATTTTACTGATGGATGAGCCTTTCGCCGCCATCGACCCGGTGGTCCGCGAACGCCTTCAGGATGAGCTCTTGCTCCTGCAGCAGCGGCTGCAGAAAACCATTGTATTAGTGACCCACGACATCAATGAAGCGATCCGCCTCGGCGATAAAATCGCCATTTTCCAGGAAGGCGGCGTGCTGGCGCAGTTTGATACCCCCGACCGTATTCTGGCCCACCCGGCGAGCGAGTTCGTGCGCCGCTTTATTGGCCCGGAACCCAATCTGAAGCGGCTGGGCATGATACAGGTCGGCCAGCTGCCGCGTCACGATGTCCCCCTGCTCGACGAAGCGCTGACGCCGATCGCCAGCGCCCATCCACCGCTGGCCAGCCCGTTGCGTCTGGTGCTTGACCGCCAGCGACGCCCGCTGCACTGGTTTGATCCGCAGCGGGGCCTCACCCTGCCGGTGGAGCGCCCGCTCGCCAGCAGCCACAGCCTGCGTTTTGCCTACAGCGCGCTGCTCGACGTGGCGACCGGCGTGCTGGTGCATGTGGATGACGAAGGACAATACCAGGGGGCGGTATCCCACACCCTGCTGCAGCAGGTGCTCGACGGCGCGGTGGGGGTGCGATCTCATGATTGACTGGGGTTGGGTTATCGATAACCGCGCGATGATCGGCGATCTGCTCTGGCAGCATGCGCGGATGGTCCTGCTGGCCCTGCTTTTCGGCTCCCTGCTCACCGGCGGCCTGTTAGCGGTGACCTTACGCTGGCCCGCGACGGCGCAGCCGCTCATCACCCTGTGCGGCGTGCTCTTTACCATTCCCTCGCTGGCGCTGTTTATTTTATTGCTGCCGTTTACCGGGCTGTCGCTGACCACCTCGCTGATTGGCCTGACGCTGTACTCCCTGCTGATCCTGCTGCGCAACGTGCTGGCAGGCATGGAGAAGCTGCCGCAGGCGGCGCTGGAGTCCGCGCGGGCGCTCGGCTACACCCGCGGGTTCCGCTTCTTCGATATCGAGCTGTGGCTGCTGCTGCCCTCTCTGTTTGCCGGGCTGCGCATTGCCTCGGTGACGCTGGTCGGCCTGGTCACCGTCACGGCGCTGATCGGCCAGGGCGGGCTGGGGCAGCTGCTGCTGGCGGGTTTTAATCAGGACTTTCTGACGCCGATTGTCGTTAGCCTGGTCCTGAGCCTGCTCCTGTCGCTGGTCTTTGACGGGCTGATTGCCCGTCTTGGCGACTGGCTAACGCCGTGGACCGAATGATGACGCTGCTTCTCGCCACCTTTCACTGGCTAACCCAGCCGGAGCACTGGCTGGGTGACGAGGGCATCTTGCTGCGCCTCGGCCAACACCTTTATTACGTGCTGGTCAGTATGGCCGTGGCCTGCGCCATTGCCCTGCCGCTCGGCATTGCGCTGGGCTACTGGCGCAAAGGCGCCTTTGTGGTGATCAACCTGTTTAATCTCGGCCGCGCCATTCCGTCGTTAGGGCTGATTTTATTATGCATCATTGTTTTTGGCTTTAACGATATCCCGGTGCTGGCGGCGCTTATCGCGCTCTCGATCCCGCCCATTCTCACTAACACCTGGGTGGGGATTTATCACGCCGACCGTCCACTGTGCGATGCGGCCATCGCGCTGGGCATGACCCCCTGGCAAAGCCTGTGGCAGGTGCGGATCCCGCTGGCGGCGCCACTGATCCTCGCCGGGGTGCGCACGGCGCTGGTTCAGCTTATCGCCACGGCGGTGGTCGCGGCCTATGCCGGTCTGGGTGGGCTGGGACGTTTTCTGATCGACGGACTCGGGCAGCGGGATATCCCGCAGGTGATCGGCGGCTCGCTGGTGGTTTCCCTGCTGGCGATAGGCGGTGAACTGCTTTTCGCCCGCTGCGCCGGCCGCCTGGTTCATCGCCGTATTGCCGCGCCTTATTAGCGTGAAACTGACATGACCCCAGCGCCTGGGGCTGATTAACCTGAAAATAAAAGAGGTATTATGAAGCAATTATTTGGCAAGGCCGTCACCGCCCGTCGATTTCGTCTCTCGCTGCTGGCTGCCGGGCTATTCAGCCTGAGCGTTAGCAGCCTTGCCGCCAGCGTCACGGTGGGCGGGGCCAACTTTACCGAAAGCTCCATTCTCGCCAACATCTACGCCAGCGCGTTAAAGAAAAATCATATCGAGGCCAACACCCGTCTCAACCTTGGCAACCGGGAAATTATTATTCCGGCGCTGCAGAGCGGTGAGATTGATATCGTCCCGGAATATCTTGGCGCTCTGCTCAATTTTTATAACGGCAAAACCGAGGCCACCAGCCAGCAGGCCGTTAGCGCTGAGCTGGCCCAGGCCCTGCCCGCCGATTTCACCCTGTTGACCCCGGCCCCGGCCACTTCGATCACCGCCTGGGCGGTACGTGCCGAGACCGCGGAGAAATACCATCTGCGCACCCTCTCCGACCTGAAGCCCGTCGCCCCGCAGCTGGTGATCGGCGGACCACCGGAGCTGGCGGTACGCGCCCTGGGCCTGCCGGGGCTGAAGCGCGTCTATGGTCTTGAGTTCAAAGCGGTGAAATCGCTGGACATGGGCGGACCGCTGACCCGGCTGGCGCTCAATTCGGGCAAAATCGACGTCGCGACGGTCGTCTCCACCCAGGGCAACCTGGCGAAGGAGAAATGGGTGGTTCTGGAAGATGATAAACATGAGCAACCGAGTCAGAACGTGGTGCCGCTGGTGCGCAAAGCCAGCCTGACGCCGGAGATCAGCGCCGTGCTCAATGAGGTTTCCGGCAAGCTGGACAATGCCACGCTGATTGCCCTCAACCAGCAGGTGGATCTCCAGCATAAAGATCCGGCAGCCGTCGCCGAGCAATGGGTTAATGCCAACCTCCCCCAACACTGACCGTCACCCCGCCACGGATGGCGTTCAGCCGCGAGTCCACGCTATGTCTACCCGACACATGATCCTGAACCTGTTCTTTTATAACCCGCAGGGGGATTACCGTTTCTCCTGGCGTCACCCTGACGCACCAGAAGCGGAAATATTTACCCTCAACTATTACGCCAGTCTGGCGCGCAAGGCCGAAGCGGCGACCCTGGACGCTATCTTTGTCGCCGATCATATCGCGGTGTGGGATACGGTGCCCAGCGGCCTGACCCACTATGCCAACGCCCGGCTTGAACCCCTGACGCTGCTCTCCGCCCTCGCCGCGGTGACGGAGCATATCGGTCTGATGGCCACCGCGTCGACCTCCTATAACGAACCCTATAACCTGGCGCGCTACTTTGCCTCGCTGGATTTCCTCAGCAATGGCCGGGCCAGCTGGAATGTGGTGACGTCGTGGCTGGAAGAAGAGGCGGCAAACTTCGGTCTGGAGCAGCTTCCCCGCCACGGCACCCGCTACCAGCGGGCCAATGAATTCATCGACGTGGTCACTCGCCTGTGGGATTCCTGGGAAGATGGCGCGGCGATCTTCGATAAAGCGCACGGATTATTCGCCGATGCCGGCAAGGTGCATCACCTCGACTATCAGGGCGAGTACTTTCGCGTGCGCGGCCCGCTCAACGTCCCTCGCCCGCCGCAGGGCCATCCGCTGCTGGTGCAGGCTGGCTCTTCAGAGGCGGGAAAAGCGCTGGCCGCCGCCTGGTCTGATATGCACTTCGTGTTTATTCACTCGATCGCCGAGGGGCTGGCCTATCGCGAAGAGATGAACCAGCGGCTGCGTCAGCACGGGCGAGATCCGGCCCATTTCAAAATTATCGCCGGGGTCCTGCCAGTGGTGGTGAATTCCAGCGAGGAAAAGGCGGCCCGCCAGCAGCTTAACGAGCAGCTGATGAGCGACCAGATGGCTATCGACCTGCTCTCCTCTTATCTTCGGATGGATCTCAGCACCCTGCCACGGGACCAACCCCTGCCGCCGCTCCCCGATGAAGAGAGCTTTGATGGCATCCGCACGGCGCTGAAGCTTATCCGCCAGTACGATCCGCGGCTCACCCTGCTGGAGTTGGGGAAATTGTTATTACAGAGTTCCGATAGCTGGCTGCTGCTGGGCAGCGCCGAGGAGATTGCCGCCACCTTAACGGAGACCTGGCAGGCGGGCGCCGCTGATGGGTTCAACCTGATGTTCCCGCTGCTGCCGGGAGACTTTGACCGCTTTGTTGACCAGGTGGTGCCGATTCTGCAGCGTAACGGCGTTATGCGCGATCGCTATCCACCCGGCACCCTGCGTGAAAAGCTCGGTCTGCCCGCGGTGGAAAACCGCTTCACCGCGCCGTAGCCCGACGAGGCCCGCCCCGGCACAGATCGCTGGCCGGGGCATTTTACCTATAGCTGGCTGACTCCCAGCGCCGCGGCCTCATCCCGCCACGCCAGCAGCGGCGCATAGGCCTCCCGCGGCATATCGCTGTAGCCGCAGATCAGTAAGGCGTCGCACAGAGGACGATAGCGCGCATCGCTCACCAACTGCTGGAGCGCCTCGCGCAGGCTATTCAGCGTCGCCGCCGGGGTGGCGCCGGCGGTGATCAGCGGCAGCCCTGGCGCGGCCGGGCTCCAGCCGATCGCCACCAGGCCTGCCAGGGCCTGCGGCTGATGGCGCTGCAGCAGCGCGTAGGTCACGCAGTCTATGGCGGCGATATCGGCGTTTTCCTTCTGCAGCTCGCGCAGCGACTGCCGATGGCTGCCGCTGAACACCACCGCCGAAAAAAATCGCCCCTCCCGGGAGAGCGGCGCGACCATTTTACGCAGCACGTTGTAGCCGGACTGCGAGTGCTCGGCATTGCACACGGCCCGACGGCCAAAAAAGTCCCCCAGCATCCGGTGACTATCCGTTTCGCGGACCACCAACAGGCTGCGGTAGCGGCGCCCTTCACAACCGGGCGCGGCATAGTGGAAACAGCCCACCGTCTGCACCTCCGGCAGCTGGGTCACCAGCGGGTAGCCGCAGGTCTGGCTCAGCAACAGCGTCGGCTGGCGCCAGTGGTCCAGCAGATCCTCGGGGTCAGCCGCCGGAGGGTCTCCCGTCACCGTCACGCCGCGTTCGGCCAGCAGCGACTGCACCGCCTGCCACAGGGCCTGGGTCTGTTGACGGTGGATGGCATACATCGGAAAGGTCATACGTTCAGCCATGTTCTCCTCCCGCTTGCGCCTGCTCGCCAAAGCCCGGATGGGCGTTCACCGCCACCGCCCGGCGGCCAAAATGGCGTCGCCACTCACCGTACCCGCGCACCAGGAACCCCTGATTACGCTGCAGATAAGCCGTCTGGCGATGCAGATACAGCCGACGTAAACCGTACCAGGGGACGCCGGGCAGGTCATGATGCACCGCATGGTAATTGAGATTGAGGAACAGCACCCGCCAGGGGAGCCCGGCCTCGTTGATCACCGAGCGGGCCAGCGGGTCATCCGCGGCGCGGTGTTCGAGAAAAGAGCGCACTTTGGTCAGGGCCAGCGCCGGGTAGCTCACCGCCAGCACAAACCACAGTGGGGAAAAACCCTGCGCCGCCATCCAGGTCAGCAGGCCCGTCAGCAGCAACAGATGCAGACTCCACATGGCGATAGCGCGGCGGTCACCCTCGCGGAAAGCCCGCAGCGCGCTGTTCAGGGTATGAATAATATCCATCAGCGGCGCCAGCAGCAGACGCCCCCAGAAGGTGTTGCGCAGGTGGATAAGGCGGCGCTGCCAGGCAGAGAAGCGCTGCCAGCTTTCCGCCGTCACATAGTACGATTCAGGGTCGTCCTCGGGGTGCGTCAGCAGATGGTTGCGATGGTGCGCCAGGTGGCTGTCGCGGTAGATGCCATAGGGATACCAGACCGCCAGCGGCAGCGTCCCCAACAGCTGGTTAAACCATGCCAGCCGGGTGGGATGCCCATGGATAAGCTCGTGCTGTAAGGACATATACCAGGTGGTAAACCAGATCAGCAGCAGCGTGGCCGGCATCAAACCCAGCGTCTGCCAGCCCGCCACGCAGGCAAACCAGCCGCCGTAAACCGTCACTATCAGCAGCCATGTCGGCAGCTCGCTGCGCCACAGCCAGCTGCGCGCCAGCTGGCGGATCAGGATGCGCTGTTGGTCATCCACATAGACAGCCGTCTTCTTTTCCGTCACTTCCGATACCTTGCCCTGTTGCCTCATTCCCTCCGAAGATGTGAGATAACACGTTAAATAACAAAGTATTTAATTTACTTAGCTTTGCCAAAAAGCGCGTTTGTATTCACCGCTTTCATCAACACCTGAAACTGCGGATTAAATTCATCAAAGATTGGCAGCGCAGCGGCGCCCAGCGCGGCGGTATCGGTGCCGGTCATCCCCATTTTGACACGCTGCGCCGGCAGGTAACGCCCGCGCACAGACTGATACAGCGGCGGCAGCCGCGCCAGCACTTTCTCCAGCAAGGGGGCGGGCATCATACCGCCCACCACCACCGTCTCGGCATCGAAGACGCACTCCAGCAAATTGATCGCCTGACGCAACGGCGCCAGGATGCTGGTGATCCACTGGTCGAAAAGCGCAGCGTCCACCGACAGCAGATCTTCCGGCAGCGCGCGATAGGGGTCGAGGCCGCAAAACTCATAGGCCGCCTGCAGCGAAACATAGCGCTCAAGGCATCCCTCATTCCCGCAATAGCAAGGGCGACCGTTCGGCGCGACCACGATATGCCCGACCTCACCGGCGTTATGGGCATGGCCGGTATACACATGACCATCGGTAAAAATACCGGCGCCCAGACCGGTGCCAATATAGAGATAGACAAAAGAGTTGAGCTGCCGCGCCACGCCGTGAAAGCGTTCGCCAATGGCGGCCACCGTGGCGTCGTTTTCGAGGGTCACCGGCAGGCCGCTGAGTCGCCCGAGCTCCGCCGCTACGTCGACCCCTTCCCAGCCGTTGAGCGTCGTGGGCCCCGTCGACGAGATCCCTTCCACGCCAAACGGCCCCGGCATCACGACCCCCATTCCCAGCACCCGCGACCAGTCCAGCGTCGGCAGCGCACGGATCTCATCCAGCACCTCAGCGAGGCGGGCAAAGGTCGCACCAGGCTGGGGCTTTTGCACCAGAATGAGTCGGCGAAAATGGACCTCGCCGGCCAGATCCACCAGCACCACAATCAGCGTCTGATGATCAAGATGGATGCCAATTGACCAGGCGCTGGCGGGATTGAGGCTCACCGGCACCGCTGGCTGTCCACGGCCGCTGGCGCGCCGCGGTTGGTGGCTGGTCAGGAGATCCATCTGCTCCAGCTCCGCCACAATATTCGACACGGTCTGCGGGGTCAGCGCGGTCAGCCGCGCCAGCTCGGCGCGGGTCAGCTCGCCATGTAAACGCACCGCCTCAATGATTACCCGGCGGTTATGGACCCGGGCATGTTCAAGGTTTGTACCTGATGTTTTCATCGTTTCCCTTCCAGGCTGGACTGGTGAAATTTTAGCCGGCATCACAGATCTGACGACGACCCGCGCAGGCGAGCCTTCGCGATGGCATACCCTTTGCTACGCTTAGTGCTGGGGCCACTCGGGAGATGTTGCCGATAGTGTCGCCCTGATTAAATCAATCAAATTGATTTAATAAATCATAACCCCTTTCAGTACAGCACAGCGGAGAGCAAAGATGAAATACCACAGCGCACTACGGGTCAACGCCTGTCTGCTGGCGATGCTCGTTATCAGCGGGAGCGTCAGCGCAGCGACCCAGATTAATGCCCTGTTCATGACCCAGGCGGCCTATAGCGAAAACGACATTCGCGCGATGACCAGTGACTTCGAAAAGCAACACCCTGACGTGAAGGTCAATCTCGAATTCGTCCCCTATGAAGCGCTGCACGACAAGATCGTCGCCGCCCGCGGCGCGGGGGGTAACGGCTACGATGTGGTGCTGTTCGACGCGATCTGGCCGGCAGAGTTTAGCCGCTTCGATCTGCTGCAGGATGTCTCCTCACGGATTGCCGCCGACGAGCGTGAGAAGATTTTCCCCGGGGCGATGAATACCGTGGTGTATCAAGGCAAAACCCTCGGCATGCCATGGATCCTCGACACCAAATATCTGTACTACAACAAAGCCATGCTGGACAAAGCGGGGATCAAAACACCGCCTGCCAGCTGGCAGCAGGTGATGGACGACGCCAAAGTACTTAAGGACAAAGGGATCGTTAAATATCCTCTGGTCTGGAGCTGGTCGCAAGCGGAAGCGCTGGTCTGCGATTACACCACCCTCGTCTCCGGCTTCGGCGGGAGCTTCTACCAGAACGGCAAGCTCGATTTTTCGACGCCCGCCTCGCTGAAAGCGGTCACGCTGATGAAAACCTCGCTCGATCAGGGGTTGAGCAACCCGGCCTCACGTGAATACCTTGAGGAGGATGTGCGTAAGGCTTTCTCCAATGGCGACGCCGCCTTTGCGCTCAACTGGACCTATATGTACAACATGGCCAACGATCCGAAACAGAGTAAAGTCGCAGGTGATGTGGGTATTGTCCCCGCCCCAGGCGATACCCCGGATAAACCCGGCGCCGTCAACGGTTCAATGGGGCTGGGCATCGCCAAAGCCAGTCAGCATCCGGAAGAGGCCTGGCAGTATATTCACTATCTGACTTCCCAGCCGGTACAGGACAAGTATGCCAAACTGAGCTTGCCGGTGTGGAAAGCCTCGTACCAGGATCCTGCCGTTGCCAAAGGCCAGGAGAGCCTGATCGCCGCCGCCGACAAGTCGTTGAACGTGATGCTTTCTCGTCCCGAAACGGCAGATTACTCGCGCCTGTCAAATACCCTGCAACAGCAGCTTCAGTCAGTACTGCAGGGTAAAGCCACGCCCGACGTCGCCCTCAAGGCGGTCGACACCAGCGCGGCCCGTCTGCGTTAAGGAGGCATGATGCTGAGTCTGCAACGACGCGAGCATCGTCAGGCATGGGTGCTGTTAGCGCCCATGCTTATCGCGATGTTTATCCTCACCGCATGGCCGCTGGCGCGCACGCTGTGGCTGAGTTTTACCGATACTGCGCTGGCGGGAAGCGGCGAGGCGACCCACTACGTCTGGCTGGATAATTATCTTTATGCCCTGACCGACCCGGACTTTCGCGCGGCCTTCGCGCGAACGCTCTATTTCACCGTGGTCTCGGTGGCGATTGAGGGGGCGATCGGCATACTGGTGGCGCTGTTGTTGAATCAGCGTTTTGTCGGGCGAAATGTCCTGCGGGTGCTGGTGATCCTGCCGTGGGCGTTGCCGACTATCGTCAACGCCATGATGTGGCGGCTTAACTTTAATCCCGACTATGGCAGCGTTAATGCCCTGCTCAGCCAGTTGGGGCTGATTGACAGCTATCGCAGCTGGCTGGGCTCGCCGGATTCTGCGCTGCACGCGGTGATGCTGGCGGATATCTGGAAAAACTACCCGCTGGTCACCCTGCTGGTGCTGGCCGCCCTGCAGTCCGTTCCCGACGATCTGTACGAGGCGGCGCGGCTCGACGGCGCCTCGGCCTGGCGGCGTTTTCGCGCCATTACCTTTCCGGCCATTGTGGGTCCCCTTGGCGTCGCGCTGGTGCTACGCACCATCGATGCCTTCAAAGTGTTCGACATTATCTATGTGATGACCCGCGGCGGCCCGCTCGACAGCACCAAAACGCTGAGCTTTTTTGTTTATCAGGAGTCCTTCAGCTACCTGCGCGCCGGCAGCGGCGCGGCCTACGCCATGCTGATGAGCCTGATGTGCGCCGTGCTGATAGCCCTGTATCTGTTTTTGCTGCTGCGTCAGCGGCGCCGGAGTGTTGATGATGAAGCGTAAAGGGTACATCGTGCTGCGTTACCTGGCGGCGCTGGCGGTGGCGATCTCGATCCTCGCCCCGATGCTGTGGCTGTTTTTGATGAGCGTCAGCACCACCGCGGACCTCACCCGCGTCCCGCTGGAATGGCTCCCGCGGCAGTGGGACTTCAGCCGCTATGGCCACCTGCTGTCGCTGGCCCCTGGCGAACCCGGGGCGCTGTTTCTTCCCGCGCTGGGCAACAGCCTGCTGGTGGCCGCCGGCGCGACGCTGGTGTCGCTGTTGCTGGCGATCCCCGCCGCCTTCAGCTTTTCGCGTTATCCCGGCCGCGACGGCTGGCTGTACGCCGGCCTCGGCATCTATATGGTGCCGCCCGTGGCCTTTGTGCTGCCGCTCTATTTTATTCTTGAACACTTTGGCCTGCTCAACACCCGCAGCGGGCTGGTGCTGGTCTACTGCTCGCTGATCGTGCCGTTTCTGACGTGGATGGTCAAAAATCAGTTCGATACCCTGCCGCAGGATATCGAGCAGGCGGCCCGGCTTGACGGTCTGCGCATCTGGCAGGTCCTGCTGCGTATCACTCTACCGCTGGCGAAACCGATGCTTGGCGCCGCCGCGCTGTTCGGCTGGCTGCTGGCGTGGGACGAGTTTTTCTATGCGCTACTGTTCACCAGCAACCTCGCCGCCCAAACGCTGCCGGTGACCATCGCCGGCTTCACCGCCGGCCGCGCCACCGATGACGGACTGGTGGCGGCGGTCGGCATACTGGCCTCAGTCCCTCCGCTGTTGATTGCTATCTGGTTGCAAAAATCGCTGGTCAGCGGCCTCACCAACGGGGGAAGTAAAGGATAACTATGGATAACACCAGGACACCTGTGATCTATATCGTGGGCAATTACAATATTGATTTAGTGATGGGAACCCTGACCCACTGGCCTGCCCAGGGGACTGAGATGATGCTCGAGCACAGCGCGCTGCGGCCCGGCGGATCTGCCGGCAACTGCGCGCTGGCCGCCGCCGCCATGCAGCTTCCGCACTGCGCGGTCGGCTGTCAGGGCGACGACGCGTTTACTCCATGGCTGGCGGCACAGTTTCCCGGCGGCAGCGATCGCTGGCCGCAGTATCCCTGTGAAACTTCGCTGACGGTGGCGATCACCCATCCCAACAAAGAACGCTCCTTCCTCAGCAACCACGGACATATTACCCGCCTGACCGCCGGGGATGTGCTGAGCCAGCTGCCGGCCGCCGCTGGCGAGGGCGATATCGTGTTGCTCTGCGGTACCTTTCTCTGTACCGGGCTGCTGTCCGACTATCCGCAGCTGCTCGCCACGCTCCGCCAGCGCGGGTTTACCCTCGCCGTCGATACCGGCTGGCCACCTCAGGGCTGGAGCGACCCGCTGCGTCATGAGGTCGACCGCTGGCTGGGCGACTGCGACTGGCTGTTGCTCAACGACCTTGAAACCCTGCAGCTGGCCGGCCACCTGACCCTCGCCGAAGCCGCCACAGCCCTGGCGGCACGGCTCAGCGGCCGCGGCGGGTGCGTGGTGAAGCGCGGCGCCGACGGCGCGGACTGCTGGACGACCGACGGCCATCACCATGCGCCGACCCGGCCAGTCACCGTGATCGATACCATCGGGGCTGGCGACAGCTTTAACGCAGGATTCCTTGCCGCACTGCTGAGCGGTAAACCTGCGGCGGCCGCGCTGCGCTGGGGAAATACCGTCGCCGCGCAGGCGATCGGCACCTCCCCCCGCCGCTATCCCGACTGGCATACCCTGCAACATCACCTTGAGGAGGCCACCGATGGCCAGTGTTGAACTGATCGATGTCGCCAAGCGCTACGGCAAACAGACGGTGCTCCAGCCGCTGGACCTCACCATCCCCGACGGCAGCTTTACCGTGCTGGTGGGTCCTTCCGGATGCGGCAAGTCGACCCTGCTGCGCCTGCTGGCCGGTCTCGAAACGCTTTCCGGCGGCACCATTCTGATGAACAAGCGGCCGGTCAACGATCTGGATCCGGCCGACCGCGATGTGGCGATGGTCTTTCAGAGCTACGCGCTCTACCCCCACCTGACGGTGGCGGAAAATCTCGCCTTTCATATGCAGGTCAAAAAGGTGGATAAGCAGTTACAGAAAAGCAAAGTGCAGCAGGTCGCCAGCCTGCTGGGGATTGATAAACTGCTGGCTCGCTATCCGCGTGCGCTCTCCGGCGGCCAGCGCCAGCGGGTGGCGATGGGCCGGGCCATGGTCAGAAACCCCCAGGTTTTCCTGTTCGATGAGCCGCTGTCGAACCTTGACGCCCAGCTACGGATGGAGCTGCGCGCGGAGATCAAATCCCTTCATCAGCGCATCAATACCACCATGATCTATGTCACCCATGACCAGGTGGAGGCGATGACCCTGGCCGATCAGATTGTGGTGATGCGCGACGGGCAGATCGTCCAGCAGGGGGCGCCGCTGGCCATTTACGACCAGCCCTGCAATACCTTCGTCGCCCGCTTTATCGGCTCCCCGCCGATGAATCTCCTGCCCGGTCAGCGCGCCGTGCGCGACGGCCAGCCCGGCGTCGCCTGCGGCGCGCTGTGGTTTCCGCTAGCCGAACGCTGGCATCAGGCCGTGGCGCAGCAGGGCGATGCCCCGCTGATTGTCGGTCTGCGCCCGCAGGATATTCTGCCGGATGCGCATGGCGCGCCGGCAACGGTAAACATCATGGAGGTGACGGGGGAATCCACCCTGCTGCATCTCGACTGGCAGGGTTTTCCGGTGCATGTGCAGGTTGCCGGCAGGGTGGCGGTCGCGGCGCAGCAGACGCTGGGGCTGACTCTCCGCCGCGAAAACCTGCATCTGTTTGATGCCGCCAGCGGCGAGCGGCTGGCGGAGACGCGCTAAGGGCGAAGGGAGCCGGTCATCTTCCGTGTGGCCGGGCTCCGTGCGACGTCGTGTTCCAGGGCTACTCCTCTTCCCGCTCCGCTGGGGTCCAGGTCGGCAGCGTCTGGAAGGTGTGCAACAGCCCTTCGGACCACGCCTTGCGGATGCGGTTGAAGTAGGGATCGCTGTCGGTGATGCGATGCTGCCCGGCACTGCTCAGGCTGCCGCTGCGGTAGAGCAGCGTATCCAGCGGCAGGCCGACGGACAGATTACTGCGCAGCGTCGAGTCAATGGAGATCAACGCGCAGCACATCGCCTGCTCCAGCGGCGTATCGATGGTCAGCACCCGATCGATGATCGGCTTGCCGTACTTGCTTTCACCGATCTGGAAATAAGGCGTGTCGCGGGTGGCTTCAATAAAGTTGCCCTCCGGATAAATATGGAACAGACGATGGGTTTCGCCGGCGATCTGGCCGCCAAGCAGCAGGTTGCAGTTGAAGTTGGTGTTACTGCAGTTCTGCTGGTTGCTGCTGTCGCGCTGGATCACCTCCAGCAGCGTTTTACCGATCAGCATCGCGGCGTCGTAGAGGGAGGTGACCTGCATCAGATTCGGTTCCTGCTGGGTACGGATGCGCGCGCTGAGCAGGCTTATCACGCTCTGGGTGGTGGCCAGGTTGCCAGCGGATTGCAGCACCAGCACCCGTTCCCCCTCCTGATAGAAAACGTGCAGCTTTTTAAAAGTGGCAATATGGTCGACGCCCGCGTTGGTGCGGGAGTCGGAAGCAAACACCAGTCCATCCGCCAGGCACATGGCCACACAGTAGGTCATTGCGGTTTTTCCCGTATTATTGCTGCTGCGCCTGCTGGCTTTGTTCGCGCACTTCAGCGTTGGTTAACATAATCTCCCCGCCGCCGCCCAGCCGGGTGCCCCGTACCGGGCAGGCGTCGAGATAATCCAGCCCGGTCGCCAGCCGCAAATGCTGATTCAGGCGACGGGTATTATTGGTGATATCAAACGACAGCCAGCGGCCGTCGAGCCAGACTTCCGCCCAGGCGTGCATCGCCACATGCTGAGCGTTATCGCTGTAAACATAGCCGCTGACGTAGCGCGCCGGGATCTCCAGTGCGCGGCAGCAGGCCAGAAAAACATGGGTATGATCCTGGCACACCCCCTTCGCGCGGGCGAAAGCGTCGGCGGCGGAGTCCTGCACCTGGGTCGCGCCGGGGGAGTATGGCATTCTTAACAGCAGATCCGCCATCAGTTGATTCAGACTTTCTTCCGCCGCATCGGGACGATAGAGGCGCTGGGCAAACTCACGGATCGCCGTATCGGCGCGGGTTAGCGGCGTACAGCGCAGAAAAACCAGCGGCGACAGCAGCTCAGCCTCTTCATCACGCGTCTCTTCTCCTTCGTCGGCGATATCGACAATCCCGCTGGCGCGGATAGTGATCTCCTTGTGCGGGTTATCCAGCGTCAGCACATGCAGCACATTGCCCCAGCCGTCGGTGGTGGTCACCGCCGCCCCGTCCGGCAGGGTCAGCGTCCAGGCGGTGATGGTCTGCCGTCCGGTACTGCGCGGCGTCAGGCGCAGATACTGGGTGGAAAACTTCACTTCTTCATCGTAGCCATAGCGGGTGAGATGATCGATGACCAGTTTCATAAGGCCTCCAGATAGGTTTGTCTGATGCTGTCGGACAGCGCGTTAATTCTCGCCAGCAGGCCGTTAAGGGTGGTCTGCAGGTCCGCCTGCGCCAGGTCGTCGCGGGTGCTGAAGCGCAGGTCAACGTTGAGCTGATGGGCCAGGCGCAGCGGTTGATAGGAGCGATCGTTGGCGATTTTCTCCAGCTCGCCGACCAGATCGGCAATGCTGGCGCGCAGCGAACGCGGAATATCGTTACGCAGGATCAGCAGCTCCATCACCGTTTCACGACTGACCGGCTGGCGGTAGAGGCTGTTGTAGGCTTCGCGGGCGCTGACCGCATTGAGCAAGGTATCCAGTCGATAGTATTCCCGCACCGGATCCGGGTCGTTGGTCAGTTGTTGATCCTTAATCAGCAGCAGTTGGGTGGTGGCAAACGCACGCTCAATCAGCGTGCCGATACCGATAAAGCTCAGCGCGTCGTTGCGCAGCAGCGTGCCGATCACCGCCCCGCGAAACAGATGCACCCGCTCTTTCACCCACTCGAAAAAGCCGTCGCTCCCCAGTTCGCCCAACCCCTGCTGGCGCAGGGTTCGCAGCTCGATTCGGGTGGCGTTGATGCTCTCCCACACCTCGGCCGACAGACTGCCGCGCACCGCGTGCGCATTGTTCCACGCCATCTCCACGCAGCTGTAAATACTGCAGGGGTTGTTGCCATCGAGGGCAAAAAAGTTGAGCAGGTTGCTCATGGTAAAACGGGCATGGCGCGCCTGAAACAGCTCGTGGGTCATCGACAAATTCAGCGGCAGCGCCAGATCCCGCGACTGCTGGCTGTGGCGGGGGATCATCGATAATTTCCAGGTCACGTCCAGTACCCGGGCGTAGCTTTCCGCCCGCTCGAGATAGCGGGCCATCCAGAACAGTTCACTCGCCGTACGACTTAGCATGATGCGTCATCCTCCATCACCCAGGTATCCTTGGTTCCGCCGCCCTGCGACGAGTTGACCACCAGCGACCCTTCGGTCAGCGCCACGCGGGTCAGGCCGCCGGGCACCAGCCGCATCTCCTGCCCGGACAGCACGTAGGGCCGTAAATCGATATGTCGCGGCGACAGACCTTCATCAACGAAGGTGGGACAGGTCGACAGCGCGAGGGTGTCCTGGGCGATATAGTTGGCCGGATTGGCCAGCAGGCGCTGGCGGAAGGCCTCTCGCTCCTCTTTGGTCGAACGCGGGCCAACCAGCATGCCGTAGCCCCCGGCGCCATGGACCTCCTTGACCACCATCAGCTCGAGATTACTCAGCACATAGCGCAGGTCCTCTGCTTTCCGGCACTGCCAGGTGGGGATATTACTGAGGATCGGCTGTTCGCCGAGGTAAAAGCGGATCATCTCCGGAACGTACGGATAGATTGATTTGTCGTCGGCGACGCCGGTGCCGATGGCGTTGGCCAGCACCACGCCGCCGGCGCGATAGACTGACAGCAGCCCCGGTACGCCAAGCATCGAATCGGCGCGGAAGGCCAGCGGGTCTAGCCAGGCGTCATCGATGCGGCGATAAATCACATCCACCCGCCGCGGCCCCTCGGTGGTCCGCATATACACCGCGCCGTTCTTAATGAACAGGTCGGCGCTCTCCACCAGCTCGACCCCCATCTGCTGCGCCAGGAAGCTGTGCTCGAAGTAGGCGCTGTTGAAGCGCCCCGGCGTCATCACCACGACGCAAGGGTCATCCACCAGCGAGCTTTCGCGCAGGGTCTGCAGGAGGTAGCTCGGGTAGCGCTCCACCGGCGCAATGTGATGCTGTTCGAACATCTCCGGATAGAGGCGCATCATCATCTTACGGTTTTCGAGCATGTAGGAGACGCCAGACGGCGTACGCAGGTTATCCTCCAGCACGTAGTACTGACCGTCGTTATTGCGCACCATATCGACGCCGGTGATATGGGCATAGGTGTTGTTTGGCAGGTTGATGCCCTGCATGCACGGCTGATACTGCTCGTTGGCCAGCACCTGCTCGGCCGGGATCAGCCCCGCGCGCAGGATATTCTGCTCATGATAGATGTCATAGAGGAAGGCGTTCAGCGCTTTCACCCGCTGGCGAATACCGCGGTCAATGCGCTGCCACTCCCCGGCGGGTATGATCCGCGGCACACTATCAAACGGGATCAGCCGCTCGGTTCCCTCATCCTCGCCGTACACGTTAAAGGTGATGCCGATACGGTGAAAAAGCAGTTCCGCTTGCGCTTTTTTCTGCCGGATAGAGAATTGATCAGTGTTGCGAAACCATTGCCACCAGGCATTATAGTGCGGCCGCTGTTCACCCTGCGCGGTCAGCATCTCGTCATAATAATGCCCGTCAGGTAGCGTAATTTTAATCATGGCTATCCCCTCCGGTTGTACTCACTTTGTGGTAATCCCGGTAAGAGATAAGCATTAATTATGCCAGGTCCTCTGCCGCCGCGGCGTTGTGCAAATCCGTTCTGACCCGCCGTCTGGTTGTGCAAAAAATCGCCAGAACAGCCGCCCGCGCCCGGCTACGGTTGCACCGTCGTGAGGCAGCGCTACGGTTTTTGCGCCATCGTGGACGCCAGCGCCTTCAGCCAGGCGGCGTAGGCCGTGGGCCAGGCGGTCGTCGGCGTTCCCGGGCGCCCCATACCAAAGCCATGGCCACCGCGGGTATAGCGGAAAAGCTGCACCGGAACCTGATGCTGGCGGCAGGCGTCAGCCATCAACAGCGTATTGTGCGGATCGGAAACCGGATCGTCCTCTGCCTGCACCAGGAAACAGGGCGGCGTGGCCGTTGTCACCCAGGTTTGTACCGACCAGGCGCGGTCGGCCGCCTCGCTCGCCTGCGGCCCCACCAGCAGACGATGGGTCGCCGTATGGCTCCAGGGTGGCAGGAGCGTGATCACCGGATAGATCAGCGCGGCGCCGTCGGCGGTGGCGGGCTGGTGGTCCAGCGCATCCACCGGCGGGTAGCTGGCGAACACCGGCCGACAGGCGGCCATCCCCAGCAGATGTCCCCCCGCCGAAAAACCGAGCACGCTGACCTGCGATTCCCGGGCGCGGATCAGCCGCAGAGCTCGCTGCGCATCCTGCAGCGGCGCCAGCGCACCGGCCTGCCAGCCCTCCCCCGGCAAGCGGTAGCTCAGGACATAGGCGGTATAGCCGTGCGCCGTCAGCCAGTGCGCCGCAGGCCAGGCCTCACTGCCCATCTCGATCCGCTGGTATCCGCCGCCGGCCGCCACCAGCACCCCGTGGCCAGTGGCCCGGGCGGGTTGCCAGACCGTCAGCACAGGACGAGCGATATGGCTCAGCGCGCCGCGGGCGGATAACCGAGACTCGCCCCCCGGCCCGCCTCCGCCCGGCGGTTGATCCGGCCACAGCGGCAGCGTCAGCGCCGGAGCAGTGGCCGCCGCGCCCCGCGCCGCAGACAGCGCGGCGGCGCTGAACAGAAGAAATTGACGTCGATTCATGACTGGCTCCCGGGCGCGTTGGCTTGCCTGTAAGCCTAACCGCTTTGCTGGCGGTTGTATCAGAAAACCTGACAGGTAAATCCTCTGTTTTCGCGCAAAATGTTACCCCTGACACGCGCAGCGGCAGATATTCGTCTAAGGTTTTTGGATGGCCAAACGTCGTGGCCCGCAGTCGATAATGATAAGGAGAACTCCCCATGACGAGTACTGATGCACATCGTCCCGCTGCTTTGCCCTGTTCCCTGCGCCTGGCGATCGGCGGCGCCCTGCTCGCTCTGATGAGCCTGAATGTCCAGGCGGAAGACGGCAAAACCGCACCGCCCCCCTCGCCGGATATTCTGCTGGGCCCGTTATTCAATGATGTCCAGAGCGCGAAGCTCTTTGCCGATCAAAAAACCTTCGCCGACGCGATCCCTAACAGCGATCCGCTGATGATCCTTGCCGATTACCGGATGCAGAAAAACCAGGCCAGCTTTGACCTGCGCCACTTCGTCGAGCTGAACTTCACGCTGCCGAAAGAAAATGACACCTATGTGCCGCCCAAAGGGCAAACCCTGCGTCAACATATCGATGGCCTGTGGCCGGTCCTGACCCGCAGCACTGTCGAGGTGGAAAAATGGGACTCGCTGCTGCCGCTGCCTAAGCCCTACGTGGTCCCCGGAGGACGCTTTCGCGAAGTCTATTACTGGGACAGCTATTTCACCATGCTGGGTCTTGCCGAAAGCGGTCACTGGGATAAAGTCGAAGATATGGTCGCCAACTTCGCCGCGGAAATTGACACCTGGGGCCATATCCCCAACGGCAACCGTACCTATTACCTCAGCCGTTCGCAGCCCCCCTTCTTCTCCTTTATGGTGAGCCTGCTGGCAACGCACGATGGCGACCAGGTGCTGAAAACCTACCAGCCGCAGCTGGAGAAGGAGTATCGCTACTGGATGGCCGGGGCGGACGCGCTGGCCCCCGGCAGCGCCGACAAACGGGCGGTGCGGATGGCGGACGGCGCGCTGCTCAACCGCTACTGGGACGATAACGACACCCCGCGCCCCGAATCCTGGCTTGACGACGTCAAAACCGCCAAAAGCAACCCGAATCGTCCGGCAACCGAGATCTATCGCGACCTGCGCTCCGCCGCCGCCTCCGGCTGGGATTTCAGCTCCCGCTGGATGGATAATCCGCAGCAGCTCGCCACCATTCGCACCACCTCGATTGTCCCGGTCGATCTCAATGCCCTGATGTTCCATCTGGAGAAAACCCTCGCCCGCGCCAGCAAGGCATCCGGGGACAGCGCTGGCGCTACGCAGTACGATGCGTTGGCTAACGCCCGCCAGCAGGCCATCGAGAAATATCTGTGGAATGATAAAGAGGGATGGTACGCCGATTACGATCTGAAAACCCACAAGGTGCGCAATCAGCTGACCGCGGCGGCGCTGTTCCCGCTGTACGTCAATGCGGCGTCACGCGAGCGGGCGACGAAAGTGGCCGCCGCCGCTGAGTCGCGCCTGCTTAAACCCGGCGGGCTGACCACCACCACCGTCAACAGCGGCCAGCAGTGGGACGCCCCGAACGGCTGGGCGCCGCTGCAGTGGGTGGCGGTCGAGGGCCTGCAAAACTACGGCCAACAAAAGATCGCCATGGAGGTCAGCTGGCGCTTCCTGAGCAACGTTCAGCATACCTATGACAGCAAGCAAAAGCTGGTGGAGAAGTATGACGTCAGCTCGACCGGCACCGGCGGCGGTGGAGGGGAATATCCGCTACAGGATGGCTTTGGCTGGACCAACGGCGTCACCCTGAAGATGCTGGATCTGATCTGCCCGCAGGAGAAACCCTGTGACGCCCTGCCCGCCACGCGCCCGGCGGCGGCCCCTTCCGCGCAGAGCAAGCCAGCCGCCAACGACCCCGCGCCGGCGGCAGCGCAAAAGACCGGCGCCTGACGCTTTTCCGGCCCGTCCCTCCCCCTACCAAAATCAGTAGGGGGAGTTATCTCCCTGCTGACTACGGCCCCGCGCAGCCCCGCTCTGCGGCCCGCGGGAAGCACGTCACTCCCCCCATCGCCCTGAACCGGTCACCTTTCGCTTGATCACATAAATACAAACAATAATAATTCGCATTACTTTTTAACGAGCAATGACAGATTCGTTTTTCACGCGGCGGCGTACAGGAGTACCAGACCGCGTTGGTTCAGGATGATCTTATGAACGTGGCTATTTCCCGAAAACGCCCGAGGCTGCTGTACGCCCTCGTGGTCACCCTTCCCCTCACCGCGCAAGCCGAAGAGACGGTGGTGGTCACTGCCAGCCCGCCGGCGTCCGCCAGCGCGCCGACTGAAGGCTACAGTGCCAGCACCTCGCTCGGGGCAACGAAAACCGACCAACCGTTAATCACCACCGCCCAGTCGGTATCGGTGGTCACCCGCCAGCAGATGGCGGACCAAGGGGCGAATACCATCAGCCAGGCGCTGGAATATACCCCGGGGGTTTACTCCAGCTTCGGCGGCGGCGCGACCCGGTTCGACGCCATCTCCCTGCGCGGCTACCACGGCGGCGACGTCGATAACCTGTTCCTCGACGGTATGCGCCTGATGAGCGACGGCGGCAGCCATAACGTTGTGCAAATCGACCCGTGGTTTATCGAACGCGTCGATGTGATCCGCGGCCCCTCCTCCGCGCTCTACGGGCAGAGCGTGCCGGGCGGCGTGGTCAACCTGACCTCCAAACGCCCGCAGTTCAGCCAGCAGGGCCACGTCCGCCTGACCGGCGGTACGCAAAATACCAAAGGCGCGGCCTTCGATTACACCGACGCCATCAACGAGCAGTGGGCATGGCGGCTGATCGGTATGACCCGCAGCAGCGACACGCAGTATGACCATACCCGCGAAGAGCGCTACGCCATTTCACCTTCCCTGCTATGGCAGCCGGACAGCGACACCTCGCTGCTGCTGCGCGCCTATCTGCAAAAAGATCCTTCCGGCGGCTATCATGGCTCTTTGCCGCTGGACGGCACCCGCTACGCGCACAATGGTCGTAAGCTCTCCCCCAGCACCAACGAGGGCGATCCGGGAGATGGCTATCAGCGCCGCCAGCAGATCTACAGCTATGAGTTTGACCACCAGTTCACCGACGTCTGGTCGGTCTATTCCGCCGGGAGCTACACCCATACCAACGTCTCCCTCGATCAGGTCTACCAGGTCGGCTGGATAGATGACAGCGACATGCTGGCCCGCGGCTACAGCGGTTCGCGCGGTTCGCTGGACGGCTGGTCAACCGATAACCGCCTGCGCGCCGATTTCAATACTGGCGACCTGGCGCATACTCTGATCCTCGGCGCCGAATATCATCGCTTCCGCAACGATCTGTGGACCGGCGCCGGCGGTGCGGCGCCGCTAAACCCGTTTAGCGGCTATACCGCGCAGACCGGGCATACCGTCACCTACAGCGATGACAATCATCGCCGCTACTACCAGACCGGGCTGTATCTGCAGGATGAGATGGTCTGGAACCGCTGGCATGTGGATGTTTCCGCTCGCTACGACCGCATCGTCTCCCAGCAGGTCAGCGATACCTTCGGCACCTCAAACCGCCGTTCAGACGACCATATTAGCGGCCGCGCCTCGCTGTTGTACGCCCTGGATAATGGCCTTTCGCCCTATCTGAGCTACAGCCAGGCGATCACCCCGGCGATGCTGCCGGGCGCGGACGGCAAACCGTTGAAACCGACCACCGCCGAGCAGGTCGAAGCCGGCCTGAAGTTCCAGCCGCCGGGCAGCCGCGACCTCTACAGCATCGCAATTTACGACCTGACGCAAAAGGATGTCGCCACCCGCGACCCGAACATCGCCACCGCCACCTATATTCCGGCGGGTAAGGTCCATTCCCAGGGCGTTGAGCTGGAAGCACACCACCAGATCACCCCGCAGCTGAGTACTATCGCCTCGTATACCTGGAATCGTCTGCGCTTCCAGGACACCAAGGACGGTACCGACAACAACACGCCGCAGCTGACCCCGGATCAGATGGCCTCCTTCTGGGCGCGTTATCAGTTCCCGGCGGGGATCTCCGTTGGCGCTGGCGTCCGCTATATCGGCAAACAGTGGGCGGATGATACCAACACCGAGCGGCTGCCGTCGGTCACGTTGATGGATGCCATGATGCGGGCCGACCTCGGCGTCTGGTCGCCGGGGCTGAAAGGCGCTTATGTGCAGGTTAACGCCAACAATATCGGCGACCGCGAGTATATTTCCGGCTGCTACGGCACCGGCAACTGTTACTGGGGAGCAGAGCGCAGCGTTATGGCCACCGTGGGCTACGATTTCTGAGGACTGAGGACGTGGCCTCCGGGAGACTCCCGGAGGCCAAACGAGGGATTACATGGCGTCCAGCGCTTTCTGCAGTTTCCAGATATAGCGCGGCGCCTGCGGTGCCGGGTGTTTTTTCACCACATGCTCGAAGAACTCATCGGCGTCGAGATCGTTAATCTCATCGATGGCGTCCTGGCGGTCCGACGAGAAGGTACGCAGCAGGGCGCCGGCACCGTTGGCATAGGAGACCACCACCGCGTAGCGCATCACCTGCGGGTCTTTGATCCCCGCCAGCGGACCGTTCTCCAGAATGCTCAGGTAGGCGGCCCCCATCGAGATATTACGTTCCGGGTTTTTCAGCTCACTGACCGACGGCTCGCCGCGCCAGCCCATACGCCGGTAGACATCGCGTCCGGAGGTCGACGGCTTGAGCTGCATCAGCCCGACGGCGCCGGATTTACTCACCACCGCTGGATTACCGCCCGACTCGATGGCGATGATCGCTGTGATCAACTGCGGATCCACGCCCCAGGCGGCGCCGGCTTTTTCACTGATCGGCATCCACTGCATCGCCCGCTTCACCGGGACCTCGGGGTTCCACGGCGGATTGGTGTAATCATGTTTCGAACTACAACCGGCCAGAAAAACGACTAAAATAAGCAACCATCTCAATTTCACACATCTATCCTTATCTACCCAAACGCCATCATGCTGCAGAACGACGGCAGCGGTACGTCCCCCGCCTGCCGACAACCTGAAGGATGACGGGTGCGGACTGAAGTTAGCCACCTGGAGATGACAATCGCCATTCCAGGCGGCATCATAACCCTTTCATTCATAGCAAGGAATTATCATGTCTCAGTTTTATCTGGTCGCGCCATCGGGTTATTGCATCAACCAGCAGGCGGCAGCCCGCGGCGTCGAGCGTCTGCAGCAGGCCGGACATGAGGTGGGCCACCAGCAGGTCATTCCCCGCCGGCAGCAGCGTTTCGCCGGGACTGAACATGAACGCCTGGCCGATATTAACCAGCTTGCCCAGTTGCCCGGACGCAACCGTATCGTCCTCGCGGTGCGCGGCGGCTACGGCGCCAGTCGCCTGCTGCCGCATATCGACTGGCAGGGACTGATTGCCCGCCAGCAGCGCGACCCGCTGCTGATTTGCGGCCACAGCGATTTCACCGCTATCCAGTCGGGCCTGCTGGCTACGGGCAACGTCATCACCTTCAGCGGGCCAATGCTCGCGGGCAACTTCGGCGCGGAGACCCTCGATCCGTTTACCGAGCACCATTTCTGGCAGGCGCTACGCCAGCCGGAATTTACCCTCGAATGGCCGGGCGAAGGGCCGAACTGCCGGGTGGAAGGCACCCTGTGGGGGGGAAATCTGGCGATGCTGACCTCGCTTATCGGCACGCCGTGGCTACCGGCGATCCGCGACGGCATCCTGGTGGTGGAGGATATCAACGAGCACCCGTTCCGCGTCGAGCGCATGCTGCTTCAGCTGTTGCATAGCGGCGTGCTGGCGGCGCAGAAAGCGGTGATCTTTGGCAGCTTCACCGGCAGCGCGCCAAACGACTATGACGCGGGGTACGATTTGCCGCAGGTCTTTGATTACCTGCGCCAGCAGCTCTCCCTGCCGTTGATTAGCGGACTGGAGTTTGGCCACGAGCAGCGCACGGTGACCCTGCCGCTGGGCGCCCGCGCGCGACTGGTGAATCAGGCAGCCACCACCACTCTGACGATCAGCGGCCACCCGGTGCTGACAGAATAAATTTCCCGGACGCATAGGCGGATCCCCTGCGAATTGTTAAAATAGTGTCACTTTTAGCCATTTTTTCACGCCAGTCAGGGAGTACGTGAACATTGGACGCCGCTGCGGTCATTAGTCTGTTTATTCTGGGTTCTGTTTTAGTAACCTGCAGTATCTTATTGAGCTCCTTTTCTTCGCGCCTTGGCATCCCGATTCTGGTCATCTTTCTGGCCATCGGGATGCTGGCAGGCATTGACGGCATCGGTGGCATCCCCTTCGACAACTACCCCTTCGCCTATATGGTGAGTAACCTGGCGCTGGCGGTGATCCTGCTGGACGGCGGGATGCGCACCCAGGCCAGCTCCTTTCGCGTCGCACTGTGGCCCGCACTATCGCTGGCGACGGTCGGGGTACTGATCACCTCGGCGCTAACCGGGATGATGGCGGCCTGGCTGTTCAAGCTGGATATGATCGAAGGCCTGCTGATCGGCGCTATTGTCGGCTCCACCGACGCCGCGGCGGTCTTCTCGCTGCTCGGCGGCAAGGGGCTCAACGAGCGCGTCGGCTCAACGCTGGAGATTGAGTCAGGCAGTAACGACCCGATGGCCGTCTTCCTGACCATCACCCTTATCGAAATGATCCAGCAGCACCAAACCGGCCTCAGCTGGATGTTCGCCGTGCATATCATTCAGCAGTTCGGCCTCGGGATCGCCATCGGCCTCGGCGGCGGCTACCTGCTGCTGCAGATGATTAACCGCATCGTGCTGCCCGCCGGACTCTATCCGCTGCTGGCGCTGAGCGGCGGGATCATGATTTTTGCCGTCACCACCACCCTCGACGGCAGCGGTATCCTTGCCGTCTATCTCTGCGGCTTTCTGCTGGGCAACCGGCCGATCCGCAACCGACACGGCATCCTGCAGAACTTCGACGGCCTGGCGTGGCTGGCGCAGATCGCCATGTTCCTGGTGCTGGGCCTGCTGGTGACGCCATCCGACCTGCTGCCTATCGCCATCCCGGCGCTGCTGCTGTCGATGTGGATGATTTTCTTTGCCCGTCCGCTGTCGGTGTTTGCCGGCCTGCTGCCGTTTCGCGGCTTTAACCTGCGCGAACGGGTGTTTATCAGCTGGGTTGGCCTGCGCGGCGCGGTGCCCATTATTCTCGCGGTATTCCCGATGATGGCCGGGCTGGACAACGCCCGTCTGTTCTTCAATGTCGCCTTCTTCGTGGTGCTGGTGTCGCTGCTGCTGCAGGGCACCTCGCTGTCGTGGGCGGCGAAAAAAGCCAAAGTGGTGGTGCCGCCCATCAGCTGGCCCATCTCCCGCGTCGGGCTGGATATTCACCCGGAAAACCCGTGGGAGCAGTTTGTCTATCAGCTGGGCGCCGATAAATGGTGCATCGGCGCGGCGCTGCGCGATCTGCATATGCCGCCGGAGACGCGGATTGCGGCGCTGTTTCGCAACAATGCCCTGCTGCACCCTACCGGCAGCACCCGCCTGCGGGAAGGCGATATCCTGTGCGTCATTGGCCGGGAGCACGACCTGCCGGCGCTGGGCAAAATGTTCAGCCAGTCGCCGCCGGTGGCGCTCGATCAGCGCTTTTTCGGCGACTTTATTCTTGATGCCGAGGCCCGCTTCGCCGATGTGGCGCAAATCTACGGTCTCGACGGCGGAGAGGAGTTTCGCGAGCATCAGCAATCGCTCGGGGAAGTGGTGCAGCAGCTGCTGGGCGCGGCGCCGGTGGTGGGCGACCAGGTGGAGTTCGCCGGAATGGTGTGGACGGTGGCGGAAAAAGAGAACGATCACGTGCTGAAGGTCGGGGTGCGGGTCGCGGAAGACGAGGCGGAGTGATCCGCCCCGGAATAAGTTACAGGGTCACAACCGGCACCCGCGGCGCCAGGGCGCACATCAGCTCATAGCCGACGGTGCCGCTGCTGGCCGCCACGTCGTCGATTTTAATCTCTTTGCCCCACAGCTCGACCGGCGCGCCGATACCGGCCTGCGGACAAGGCGTTAAATCGACCGCCAGCATATCCATCGATACGCGTCCAACGGTGGTGGTGCGTACGCCATCCACCAGCACCGGCGTGCCGCTCGGCGCCACCCGCGGATAGCCATCGGCATAGCCGCAGGCGACGATGCCGATCCGCTGCTCCTGGGTGGTGCGGTACAGGCCGCCATAGCCAATCGCCTCGCCGGGGCGCAGGTTCTGCACGCCGATGATTTCGCTGCGCAGCGTCATGACCGGCTTCAGCCCGGTGTTCGCGATGTCCTGCCACTGCCCGGAAGGCGACGCGCCATACAGCACGATGCCCGGACGCACCCAGTCAAAATGCGCTTCCGGATGCCAGAGAGTCGCCGCCGAGTTGGCCAGCGAGCGCGGGCAATCCAGCCCCTCCGCCGCCTGTTCAATACGGCGCATCGGCTCGACAATCCCCTGCGGGTTCTCCGCCTCCGCGAAGTGCGACATCAGCGTCATTTCTCCGACGTTGCTTATCGCCCGCAACTGCTGCCAGACGGTATGCACCCGCTCCGGCATAAAGCCCAGCCGGTTCATCCCGCTGTTCACCTTGAGATAGATATCCAGCGGCGCGCGCAGCTTCGCCTGCTGCAGCGCCTTAATCTGCCAGTTGCTGTGGACGCTGGTGGTTAAGCGATATTGATCGAGCACCGCCAGCTCATCGGCATGGAAGAAGCCCTCCAGCAGCAGGATCGGACCTTTCCAGCCCTGCTCGCGCAGCAGAATCGCCTCTTCCAGGTTGAGCAAGGCGAAACCATCCGCCCCGCTTAACGCACTCCATACGCGCGCCACGCCGTGGCCGTAGGCGTTGGCCTTGACCACCGCCCACAGGCGCGCCCCGGGGGCCGCGCGACGCACTATCTGTAAATTCTGCCGCAAGGCCAGCAGGTCGATGCTGGCCACTACCGGACGGGTCATGCAAGCTCCTTAGTTGTGTGCGCCATGCAGATGCTGTGGGCGCGCCGGGGTGAAGCCGGGGCTGTAGCGGGCGACCGCCAGATCGTCGTAAGGGATCGCCGGCGTGCGCCCGGAGATCAGATCGCTGATAAGCTGCCCGGAACCACAGGCCATGGTCCAGCCAAGCGTGCCGTGGCCGGTGTTGAGCCACAGATTTTTATACGCCGTGCGTCCGACCACCGGCGTGCCGTCCGGCGTCATCGGCCGCAGGCCGGTCCAGAACGTCGCCTGCTCCACGTGGCCGCCGCGTGGGAACAGGTCGCGCACCACCATCTCCAGGGTTTCGCGACGCGGCTGCAGCAGCGCTTTGTTAAAACCGACGATCTCGGCCATGCCGCCGACGCGAATGCGCTGATCGAAACGGGTAATAGCGATTTTGTATGTCTCATCAAGGATAGTGGAAACCGGCGCGCCGTCCTCCTGGGCAATCGGAATGGTTAATGAGTAACCTTTCAGGGGATAGACCGGTATATCCACCAGCCCTTTAAGCATCGCCGTTGAGTAGGAGCCGAAGGCCATCACATAGGCGTCGCCCTTGATAATCTCATCGCCGCATTTCACCCCGGCAATGCGATCGCCCTCCTGCAGCAGGGCGTCCACGGCGGTGTTGAAGCGGAAGGTGACCCCGGCCTGTTCCGCCATCGCCGCCAGACGGGTGGTAAACAGCTGGCAGTCACCGGTTTCATCATTGGGCAGGCGCAGGCCGCCGGTCAGTTTATGGCTGACTTCCGCCAGCGCCGGCTCCACCTCCGCCAGCCGCTTCGCTTCCAGCAGCTGGTACGGCACGCCGGCATCTTCCAGCACCGCGATGTCGCGGGTGGCATTTTCATACTGTTTGGCGGTCCGGAACAGCTGAAGTGTCCCGCCCTGACGTCCTTCATACTGAATGCCGGTGGTGTCGCGCAGCGCTTTCAGGCAGTCGCGGCTGTACTCCGCCAGGCGCACCATACGGCCTTTGTTCTCCATATAGTGGCGGGTGTCGCAGTTACGCAGCATCTGCCACATCCACTTCAGCTGGAACGACGTGCCGTCAAGGCCTATCGCCAGCGGCGCATGGCGCTGAAACATCCATTTGATCGCCTTCAGCGGCACCCCCGGCGCCGCCCAGGGCGCCGCATAGCCGGGAGAAATCTGCCCGGCGTTGGCCGCGCTGGTCTCCTCTGCCGGGCCAGGCTGACGGTCGATAACCGTCACCTCATGACCCGCCTGACTCAAATACCACGCGCTGGCTACCCCAACCACCCCACTTCCCAGTATGACGACACGCATAGCGACTCCGTAACAGTTAAAGAACAATCATCTAATTACAAATTGATAACTCAGTTGAAAATATTATTCAACATACGCTTTATTTATGGTGACTTAACTCACAGCAAACCGCACCAGCCCTGCGCTGCGAGATTTACGATCTCATGCTGCGCTTTATTTTTACCCAGCATTAAATTCTGTAAATAAGCGCAAAAAACGGCTTTGAGATGGGGAAATCGCGAAGAAAAGAAATTGTCTGACGATACAGTTTGCCATCCGGTGTTCTATGCTTGTTTAGAGGTTTTCCGTTCAGAGAAAACCAACAACAACGAGGGCGCGCTAATGGCTACGATTGACTCCATGAACAGGGACACCACCCGTTTAAGCGATGGACCCGACTGGACGTTCGAGTTACTGGAGACCTACCTGGCCGAAGTGGACCGGGTCGCCAAGCTCTATCGTCTTGACACCTACCCGCACCAAATCGAAGTCATTACTTCCGAGCAGATGATGGACGCCTACTCCAGCGTCGGCATGCCCATCAACTATCCGCACTGGTCGTTCGGCAAAAAATTCATTGAGACCGAGCAGGCCTATAAGCACGGCCAGCAGGGCCTGGCGTATGAGATAGTCATCAACTCCAATCCTTGTATCGCCTACCTGATGGAAGAAAACACCATCACCATGCAGGCGCTGGTCATGGCGCACGCCTGCTATGGGCATAACTCGTTCTTTAAAAATAACTATCTGTTTCGCAGCTGGACCGACGCCAGCTCGATCATCGACTACCTGATCTTCGCCCGCAAATACATTACCGAGTGCGAAGAGCGCTATGGCGTCGACGAAGTGGAGAAACTGCTCGACTCCTGCCACGCGCTGATGAACTACGGCGTCGACCGCTATAAACGTCCGCAAAAAATCTCTCTGCAAGAGGAGAAAGCGCGGCAGAAAAGCCGGGAAGAGTATCTGCAAAGCCAGGTGAATATGCTGTGGCGCACCCTGCCGAAGCGCGAGGAAGAAAAAGCGATTGAGTCCGCCCGTCGCTACCCTTCCGAACCGCAGGAGAACCTGCTGTACTTTATGGAGAAGAACGCCCCGCTGCTCGAATCGTGGCAGCGCGAGATCCTGCGCATCGTGCGTAAAGTCAGCCAGTATTTCTATCCGCAGAAACAGACCCAGGTGATGAACGAGGGATGGGCGACCTTCTGGCACTACACCATCCTCAACCATCTCTATGATGAAGGGAAAGTGACGGAGCGCTTTATGCTGGAGTTTCTCCACAGTCACACTAACGTGGTGTTCCAGCCGCCGTACAACAGTCCGTGGTATAGCGGGATTAACCCCTACGCGCTGGGCTTCGCCATGTTCCAGGACATCAAGCGCATCTGTCAGTCGCCCACGGAAGAGGACAAGTACTGGTTCCCGGATATCGCCGGTTCTGACTGGCTGGAAACGTTGCATTTCGCGATGCGTGATTTTAAGGACGAGAGCTTTATCAGTCAGTTCCTGTCGCCGAAGATCATGCGCGATTTCCGCTTCTTCACCGTGCTCGACGACGATCACAACAATTATCTTGAGATCTCGGCGATCCACAACGAAGAGGGCTATCGCGAGATCCGCAACAAGCTCTCGGCGCAGTATAACCTCAGCAATCTTGAGCCGAATATCCAGGTGTGGAACGTTGACCTGCGCGGCGACCGCTCGCTGACCTTGCGCTATGTGCCGCACAACCGCGTCCCACTGGACAAAGGCCGGCGCGAAGTGCTGAAACATGTGCATCGTCTGTGGGGATTCGATGTGCTGCTGGAGCAGCAGAACGCCGACGGCAGCATTGAGCTGCTGGACCGCTGCCCGGCGCGCCCGAACGCGCTATAGCATTGCGGGACGATGAAAACGACGAAGGGGGCCATTGGCCCCCTTATGTTGTTTATCGATCGCTAATATCCGGCTTAACGCATATTCATGGCTAAATCGCCGGGCAGCGATTTCTGCATCCGATGCCAGATCTCCCCGCTGTCATGGCCGTAGCGACGGACCAGCTCGTACACCTGATCGTGCAGGCCGCCTTCGCACACCTTCGCCAGCTGATGATAAAAGCCCAGCGCCAGGCTGCGCGCTTCCGGGCTGGAGAAATAGTGGCGGCCGATGCGGGTATACAGCCCCTTCATGCCGTTGAGGATCAGGCCGTAAATCGGGTTGCCGGAGGCAAACGCCAGACCACGGAAGATGTTGTAATCGAGGTCGGCAAAGGCATCGGCGTGATCTTCCACTTCCCGGGCGCTGTCCAGTACCGCCAGCGCTTTATCCGGATGCTGACGGAACGCGGTGCGAATAAAAATCGTGGAAATATTGGTGCGCACGGAGAGCAGGTTATCAATCAGCTGCGGCACGCTGTCGTGATCGAGACGTGCCAGCGTTTCGAGGATATTCAGCCCGGAGGTCTCCCAGAAGTTGTTCACTTTAGTGGGTTTGCCATGCTGAATGGTCAACCAGCCGTCACGCGCCAGACGCTGCAACACTTCGCGCAGAGTGGTGCGGGTAACACCGATCAGCTCAGAAAGCTCGCGTTCAGCGGGGAGAATCGATCCAGGTGGGAAGCGGTTATTCCAGATGCTCTCAATGATATACTCTTCCGCGAAACCCGCAGGGCTCTGCGCCTTAATGACCATAATAATATTTCCATTACACATTGTTGCAATTGCACTCATCATACCAGAGCCGCTATAGCGCAGATAGCATCGCAAGTGAATTAAAAAGGGATCGCCGTTTCATTTTCCGTTTTTACTTTGCGCTTTTCCTTATCTCCCGTCACCGCCGCCGCGGTGCGAAGAAAGTTGCTTCTCATTTTGCTCAACTGGTACTCTTGCCAATAGTTACGCACAAAATCATGTACTAATTTGACGGGGAAGGATTCTGTCGTGGAAATTTCATATGGCCGCGCGCTGTGGCGCAATTTTCTTGGCCAGTCGCCTGACTGGTACAAGCTGGCGTTAATCATTTTCTTAATCGTAAATCCGCTGGTGTTTGCCGTGGCGCCGTTTGTCGCCGGCTGGCTGCTGGTCATCGAGTTTATCTTTACCCTCGCCATGGCGCTGAAGTGCTACCCGCTGCTGCCGGGCGGCCTGTTGGCGATTGAAGCACTGCTGATCGGCATGACCAGCCCGGCGCATGTGCGGGAAGAGATCGCCGGCAACCTTGAAGTGCTGCTCCTGCTGATCTTCATGGTGGCGGGCATCTACTTCATGAAACAACTGCTGCTGTTCGTCTTCACGCGCCTGCTGCTGGGGATCCGCAGCAAGATGCTGCTGTCGCTGGCCTTCTGCCTGGCGGCCGCTTTCCTCTCCGCCTTTCTCGATGCGCTTACCGTAGTGGCGGTGGTGATTAGCGTCGCCGTTGGGTTCTACGGCATCTACCATCGCGTCGCTTCGGCTCGCCCTGATGATAACGATCTGCTGGACGACAGCCATATCGAGCAGCACTACCGCGAGGTGCTGGAGCAGTTCCGCGGCTTTCTGCGCAGCCTGATGATGCACGCCGGCGTCGGGACCGCCCTCGGCGGAGTCATGACCATGGTTGGCGAACCGCAAAATCTGATTATCGCCAAAGCGGCGGGCTGGCATTTTGGCGAGTTCTTTATCCGCATGGCGCCCGTCACCTTGCCGGTGATGGTGTGTGGGCTGTTGACCTGCCTGCTGGTCGAAAAGTATCGCCTGTTTGGCTACGGCGAACCGCTGCCGCCCGCGGTGCGGAAGGTGCTGCAGGACTTTGACGACCGCAGTCGCGCCCAGCGCAGCCGTCAGGAGCAGTTGCGGCTGATTGCCCAGGCGGTGATTGGTGTCTGGCTGATCGTCGCCCTCGCCTTTCATCTGGCCGAAGTCGGGCTCATTGGCCTGTCGGTGATCATCCTCGCCACCACGTTTTCCGGGGTGACTGATGAGCACGCCATTGGCAAGGCGTTCACCGAGGCGCTGCCCTTCACCGCGCTGCTGACGGTGTTCTTTGCCATTGTGGCGGTGATCATCGACCAGCAGCTGTTCACTCCGGTCATTGAGTTTGTGCTGCAGGCCTCGCCGCACGCACAGCTGTCGCTCTTTTATCTGTTTAACGGCCTGCTGTCGTCCATTTCGGATAACGTTTTTGTCGGCACGGTCTACATTAACGAAGCGAAAACGGCCCTCGAACATGGCGTTATCAGCCTGCCACAGTTTGAGATGCTGGCAGTGGCGATCAACACCGGTACCAACCTGCCGTCGGTCGCCACCCCCAACGGCCAGGCGGCATTCCTGTTCCTGCTGACCTCCGCGCTGGCGCCGCTGATCCGACTCTCCTATGGCCGCATGGTGTGGATGGCGCTGCCCTACACCATCGTACTGACGCTGGTCGGCCTGCTGTGCGTCGAGTTCACCTTGATGCCGGTCACCAACTGGCTGCTGGCGCACGGCTGGGTGACCACGCCCACGCTACCCTGACCCGATCCTGGCCCGGATCCATCCGGGCCATTCAATAACCCGTTACGTAATATTTTCTGCCGGGCCGCTGGCGTCGGTTCGGTTTTCGTTTACACTGCCATGATTTAGCATCTTCCAGGGAAATGATTATGTTGCAATATTTAAACCAGTGCTCAAGGGGACGCGGTGCCTGGCTCCTGATGGCATTGACCGCTTTTATTCTCGAACTCGTTGCGCTGTGGTTCCAGCATGTGATGCTGCTGCAGCCGTGTGTGATGTGTATTTACGAACGCTGTGCCCTGCTCGGCATCATGGGCGCGGGGCTGGTGGGCGCCATCGCGCCTAAAACGCCGCTGCGCTATGTCGCCATGGTGATCTGGTTGTACAGCGCAATACGTGGACTGCAGCTGGCGTGGGAGCATACGATGATCCAGCTGCACCCTTCGCCGTTCCAGACCTGCGATTTCGCCGCCCGCTTCCCGACCTGGCTGCCGCTGGATAAATGGCTGCCGCAGATGTTTGTTGCCTCCGGCGACTGTTCGGTACGTCAGTGGCAATTTCTGTCGCTGGAAATGCCGCAATGGCTGGTCGGTATTTTTGCTGCCTATCTGGTGGTCGCCATCCTGGTGATCATTGCTCAGCCGGTCAAAATCAAAAAACGCGATCTGTTTGGCCGCTAAGTCGCTGCGTGTACAGCACAAGATGAAACGCCCTGCGGGGCGTTTTTTTATGCCAGCAGCCGGTCGCTGAATCATATCCTGCCTGTCTCAAGGCGCACATGATGTCACCTGCGAAGAAAGCGCGATCTGGCGTTTACAGCGCCCTGTCAGGCAGATTGAGGATATGGTCCTGCCAGTCGACGACAGTGGACTCGGGCACCGCAATATGGCGAACGGAGATGCGTTCACCGTGCATTGCCGCTTTTGAACCGGTCAACAGCGGATGCCAGGCCGGCAGCGGTTTGCCCTCCGCAAGCAGGCGATAGGCGCAGGTCGGCGGCAGCCATTCGAAGGTTGGCAGGTTTTCGCGGGTAAGCTTGATGCAGTCTGGCTCGTATTCGAAGCGACGCTCGTAGTTACGGCACTGGCAGGTTTTGATATTGAGCTGACGGCAGGCAACGTTGGTGAAGTAGATTTCATCGGTGTCTTCATCCATCAGCTTGTGCAGGCAGCACTGGCCGCAACCGTCACACAGCGATTCCCACTCCGCGTCGGTCATTGCATCCAGTGTTTTTTGTTGCCAGAAAGGTTGTTCGCTCATCGGAGTGTCCGTCGTTGCCAGTTAAGGGTGCACCTTATAACCAGTCTGGCACGCCGATGCAAGTTTTGCCGCCCCAAAAGGCGGCAAGCAGCGCTTACAGCACGCGGGTGGTGAGCGACAGGCCGTTGAAACCCACTTCCAGCTCGTCACCACTGTGCAGCGGCCCCACCCCTTCCGGGGTGCCGGTGAGGATCACATCCCCGGCTTTGAGGGTAAAGAAGCGCGACATGTAAGCGATCAGCGGCACAATCTTATGGATCATGTCGGCAGTGGTTCCCTGCTGGCGCACTTCGCCATTAATCTTCAGGCTTAACGGCGTATTCTGCGGGTCACCGTGGAACTCAGCGGCCGGGATAAAGCCGGAGATCGGGCTGGCGTTATCGAAGCCTTTCGCCTTCTCCCACGGCTGCCCGGCCTTTTTCATCTTAGCCTGCAGGTCGCGCAGGGTGAGATCCAGCGCGACGCCATAGCCGGCGATCCCTTTCTGCACATGTTCTTCCGTTGCCTGACGCAGCGTACTGCCAATCAGCACCGCCAGCTCGACTTCGTGGTGCACTGAGCCCAGCCCTTCAGGAAGCACCAACGGCTGACGGAGATCGCACAGCGCGGTCTCAGGTTTAATAAACAGCACCGGCTCTTCCGGCGTCGCACTGCCCATTTCCTTGATGTGTTTTGCATAATTACTGCCGACGCAAACCACTTTGCTCACTGGATAATCCAGAAGCGCACCCTGCCAGTTATGATGTTGGTACATTATTTTCCCTCATGGGTTAATCGGATTGTTTCCCCTGTTCCGCCAGGTGTTTCTTTAGTAGATTTTCAGATGGCGGGGGAAGTTGCAGGTAATAGCCCTGCTCGCTCAACGCCTGTTTCACTTTTTCCAGGTCGGCGTTAACCAGCTTTTTGCGCCCATCCAGCGGCAGCAGCATCGCCATTTGCGGCGTGCCGAAGCCGCGCATTAGCTCGTCAGGAACGCGTGAGAAATCGTCCTTTTTTTCGACATATAAATAGGTTTGTTCACGTTTAGTACTTCGATAGATCACACAAAACATAGTTTTACTCGGAATTAGACCCGTGGTCACTTGCCTCAATATATGAGTGACTATAACATGCCTTTTAGTCTTCGGAATATCACCGCACTTCTGCGGTTGATAAACAGCAAATTGAGTAAGGCCAGGATGTCAAATACGCCAATCGAACTTAAAGGCAGTAGCTTCACGTTATCTGTCGTTCATTTGCACGATGCAAATCCCGAGGTTATTCGTCAGGCGTTAGAAGACAAAATCGCCCAGGCTCCCGCCTTTTTACGCCATGCTCCGGTGGTGGTGAATATCGCCAGCGTGGAGGAGGAGGTCGAATGGCGCGCCATTAACGAGGCCATCGCCGCGACCGGTTTACGCATTATGGGCGTCAGCGGATGCAAAATCCCGCGCCTGAAAACCGAAATCGATCGCGCCGGGATCCCGTTATTAACCGAAGGGAAAGAGAAAGCCCCTCGTCCGGCACCGTCCGAACCCACCCCTCCGCCGCCGCCAGTTGCTAACCAGATCACAAAAACGCGTTTGATTGATCAGCCGGTACGTTCCGGTCAGCGCATTTATGCGCCACACTGTGATCTTATTGTTACAAATCATGTGAGTGCCGGTGCGGAACTTATCGCTGACGGCAATATCCATGTATATGGCATGATGCGAGGACGCGCGCTGGCAGGCGCCGGTGGCGACAGAGACGCCCAGATATTTTGTACCCACCTTGCGGCGGAGCTGGTCTCCATCGCCGGGGAATATTGGCTGAGCGATAACATCCCGGCCGAATTTTATGGCAAAGCGGCACGCCTGCGTTTAGGTGAAAGCGCTTTGACAGTTCAACCGTTGAATTAATCCCTTTTTAACAAGGAATTTCTATGGCACGCATTATTGTTGTGACTTCGGGTAAAGGGGGCGTTGGCAAGACCACCTCCAGCGCGGCCATCGCTACAGGTTTGGCCCAGAAGGGAAAGAAAACCGTCGTTATCGACTTCGACATCGGCCTGCGTAACCTCGATCTGATTATGGGCTGCGAACGTCGCGTCGTTTATGATTTCGTCAACGTCATCCAGGGCGATGCCACGTTGAACCAGGCGCTGATCAAAGATAAGCGCACGGAAAATCTCTACATTCTCCCGGCCTCTCAGACCCGGGATAAAGACGCCCTGACCCGCGAAGGCGTCGACAAAGTTCTCGAAGAACTGAAGAAAATGGACTTCGATTTCATTGTCTGTGATTCACCGGCAGGTATCGAAACCGGTGCGCTGATGGCCCTCTACTTTGCTGATGAAGCCATTATCACCACCAACCCGGAAGTCTCCTCCGTTCGCGACTCCGACCGTATCCTTGGCATTCTCGCGTCGAAATCCCGTCGTGCGGAAAATGGCGAAGAGCCGATCAAAGAGCACTTACTGCTGACCCGCTACAATCCAGGCCGCGTCAATAAAGGCGATATGCTGAGCATGGAAGACGTGCTGGAAATTCTGCGCATTAATCTGGTGGGCGTGATCCCGGAAGACCAGTCAGTTCTGCGCGCATCCAACCAGGGTGAGCCCGTGATTCTGGATGCCGCGTCGGACGCAGGCAAAGCCTATGCCGATACCGTTGAACGTCTGCTCGGAGAAGAACGCCCTTTCCGCTTCATTGAAGAAGAGAAGAAAGGATTCCTCAAACGCCTGTTCGGAGGATAAATTATGGCTTTACTCGACTTTTTTCTCTCGCGAAAAAAGAACACGGCTAATATTGCGAAAGAACGCCTGCAAATCATCGTCGCCGAGCGTCGCCGCGGCGACGCGGAGCCGCACTACCTGCCGCAGTTGCGCAAAGATATTCTGGAAGTGATCTGTAAATACGTGCAGATCGACCCGGAGATGGTCAGCGTGCAGCTGGAGCAGCGGGATGGTGATATTTCGATTCTTGAGCTGAACGTGACCCTACCCGAAACGGAAGAGTCGAAACCCTGACCCTGTTGTTCCGCCCCGAAAAAAAACCGGCAACGCCCTGCGCCGCCGGTTTTTTATTGCCTGGAACTGGCCGTTCGTTAACGCGGATAGTCGTTTAACAGCGACTTCAGCCGCTCGGCCATCAGTTCGCCGCGCCAGCCGGAAATCAGCTCAGGCTCACCGGCTTGCGTTTTCAACTGCCAGTGCCAGTTCAGCAGCTGGTTGATCTGCCGACGCGAGGCCAGCAGTTCCGCGCTCACGCCCTTATCGGCACTCACTTCCTGCACCAGCGCTTTAATATCTTTAAAGGCTTTGCGGTAACCCGGCATGTCAATGAGGTTCTGCAGCGGCGCCGGCAGGGCCGATTCCGGCAGCGCCTGGGCTTTCTCGACCAGGCTAATCAACGTTTTGCCGTGGAAGCGAATTTCACTGCCGGACAACCCGAGGCTGTCGAGCTCGCCGAGGCTGGTGGGCATATAGCGCGCCACGCTCCACAGATGCTCTTCCCGCACCACAAAGTTCACCGCCAGGTCGCGCTCACGCGCTTTGCGCAGACGCCACTCTGCCAGCAGCTGCAGGCAGCCCAGCTGGCGGGTACGCAGCTGCCAGGCGTTGCCGATGTCGCGCCAGGCCTCGGCCGGGTCGACCACCTCCTGACGGCGCTGCTGCATCAGACGACATTCGTCCAGCGCCGCCGATAGCCAGCCTGCGCGGTCGGTCTCCGCCATTAATTGGCTGGCGATCGGCAACAGGTACCAGACGTCAGCTGCGGCGTATTCACACTGACGCTCGGTCAGCGGGCGCGCCAGCCAGTCGGTGCGGGATTCACTTTTATCCAGCGCCACTCCGGAATACTCTTCCACCATGGAGGCAAAGCCCCAGGACATCGGGCGGCCGCAGAACGCCGCCAGGATCTGGGTGTCGATCAGCGGCTGCGGCATCAGGTTGAACGCATTGAGGAAGACTTCTAAATCCTCGCTACCGGCATGCAGGTATTTAGTCACATCCTGGTTAAGCAGCAGCTCACGCATCGGCGCCCAGTCGCTAATCGTCAAGGGATCGATCAGAGAGACCTGAGTGCCGTCGAACAGCTGCAGCAGGCCCAGCTGCGGATAGTAGGTGCGAGTGCGGACAAATTCCGTATCCAGAGCAACGGTGGAGGCCGCGCTTGCCGCTTCGCAGACAGCGCGCAGGCCATCGTCGGTGGTGATCATCTGATAGTTCAAAGCATACTCTCTTAACTTGCGCCCATAAAAAACGCCGGCGTAGCCGGCGTCAGGCGACTCATTCGTTACTTAGCCTTTATTGTCCACTTTAGCGCGCGCTTCGTCACGCAGTTCTCGCCGCAAAATTTTCCCGACGTTGGATTTCGGCAGTTCGTCACGGAATTCCACCAGCTTCGGCACTTTGTAGCCGGTGAGATGGCGGCGGCAGAACGTAATCAGCGCTTCTTCGGTTAACGCGGCATCTTTCTTGACCACGAAAATCTTCACCGCTTCACCGCTGCTGCCGGACGGCACGCCGATGGCCGCCACTTCGAGGACGCCGCTGTGCTGCATGACCACATCTTCGATTTCATTCGGATAGACGTTAAATCCCGACACCAGGATCATATCTTTTTTCCGGTCAACGATACGCAGGAATCCCTCGTCATCCATCACCGCGATATCCCCGGTGTGCAACCAGCCGTCTTTGATAATCTCATCCGTCGCGTCAGGACGCTGCCAGTAGCCCAGCATCACCTGCGGCCCCTTGATACAGAGCTCGCCCGGCTGACCCGGCGCCACTTCGTTATCGTCGTCGTCCACCAGTTTGGCTTCAGTGGAAGGCACCGGCAGGCCAATGCTGCCGCTGTGGTAGTCGATGTCGTGCGGGTTGACGCTGACCAGCGGCGAACACTCGGTCAGGCCGTAGCCCTCCAGCAGATATTGTCCGGTCAGTTTTACCCAGCGCTCGGCCACCGCCTGCTGCACCGGCATCCCACCGCCGGCGGACAGGTGCAGCGAGGAGAAATCAAGCTGCTGAAACTCTTTGTTGTTCAGCAAGGCGTTGAACAGGGTATTGACCCCGGTCATGGCGGTAAAGGGGTATTTCGCCAGCTCTTTCACCAGCCCGGGAATGTCGCGTGGGTTGGTGATCAGCAAATTTTGCCCGCCCAGTTCGATAAACAGCAGGCAGTTCATGGTCAGGGCGAAAATGTGATACAGCGGCAGCGCGGTCACCACGAACTCTTTGCCGCGATGCAGCAGCGGGCCGTAGGTGGCATTGACCTGCTCGAGGTTAGCCAGCATGTTGCGGTGGGTCAGCATCGCCCCTTTGGCCACGCCGGTGGTGCCCCCGGTGTACTGCAGAAACGCCAGATCTTCTGGAACGATCTCCGGCTTCACGTACTGCATGCGGTAGCCATGCTGCAGCGCGCTGCGAAACGAGATGGCATCCGGCAGGTGGTACTTCGGCACCAGGCGCTTGATGTACTTGACCACAAAGTTCACCAGCGTGCCTTTGGCGGTGGAGAGCTGGTCGCCCATTCGCGTCAGGATCACGTGCTTAACCTGAGTTTTCGCCACCACTTTTTCCAGGGTATGGGCAAAGTTGGAGACGATGACGATCGCCGCCGCGCCGCTGTCGTTGAGCTGATGCTCCAGTTCACGCGGGGTATACAAGGGGTTGACGTTGACCACGATCATCCCGGCGCGCAGGATGCCAAACAGGGCCACCGGATACTGCAGCAGGTTAGGCATCATCAGGGCCACGCGATCGCCCTTCTGTAATCCTAACCCCTCCTGAAGGTAAGCGGCGAAGGCGCGACTACGCTCTTCCAGCTTACGGTAGGTCATCACTTCACCCATATTGATAAACGCCGGTTGGTCGGCGTAGCGGGTGGTGCCATGTTCAAACAATTCAACCAGGGATTGATAGCGGTCAGGGTTTATCTCCGCAGGAACATCTGCGGGATAACGGTTTAGCCAAACCTTTTTCACTGCATCACCTCTGAAATAGTTATTCGTCGTCATCACAGCCCCTGGTAAATACATTTTGTTAACATTATATTAACTCAGCGTACCAGTTTATTAATTAGGCAATGAGCAGGTTGCGAAGCGCGTCACTATTTTTTTTCTTATTCGACTGAAAACAAAGAAACAGCGGACCGGCCGCTGTTTCTTTGAACTAACATAAACAACAAAATCATTCAGTTACGACGTTTCTCACCTCAGCAGGGCCGGGGTTGTACCAGCCCCAGCCGCCATAGCCGTAACCCCAGGGGCGTGGACCCAGCATCCACGGCTCGATGGGCTGCGGCGGCATCACCACCTGCTGCACCACGTTCCAGCGTTTGTAGCCGATGGCGTTCATCAGCATAAATTTGTACGGCGTGCTGCCCACTTTGCCGTCGACCACGCCGGCAATCGGCCCGACCACGGTCACCAGCTGGCCGCGGTAGTCGACCGGATCGAGGAAGCCGTTAACGTCGGCATAGATCCGCCCACGAGACGGTTCGCCCAGCACAGGCCGTGCGCCGCTGTCCAGCGGTACGGTGGCGATTTCTAAGCGGGTTTTACCCTGCTGGTTCTGCACATTGACCACTTTGCCGCCAAAGCGTGCTTCCTGGCCAACGTACAGCTGCGGCGCGTTCATCACCCGCACTAAATCCTGCTGCGGCGTAGGGCTGGTGCCTTTGATGGCATCCGGCACTGACACGCAGCCGCTTAGCGCAACGGCAACCGCCGCGGCTAACAGCCAGCGAACGCCCTGTTTTTGACCCGCCATGATGCGACTCCTTTTCTCAGTCTTCTTGTTACTGAGATTCACTCGCGGCCTGGAAGTTTCTTCCACGCCACCTCGTTTCGCAAATAAACCGGCTCCGCTTTCTCCACGGCCACGGTTTTCCCCGCCGCCAGCAGGTAACAGGCTAACGGCAGCATATCCTCCGCCGCCGGCAGTTCAATTTCGCCGCTGCTTAAGGTCAGTCCGCTCGCTTTCGCCAGATCCGGCCACGCCTGCCAGCCGGTGCCGACGGTGGCCCATTCGCCGGAAAGCTGTGCCAGCCGTTCGGCTACCGCTTCCGGTTTGAGCACCGCTTCCGTCTCTTCGCCATGCCAGACGCCCTGCTCGTCGCGCTGGTACTCGGCCCAGTAGACTTCGCCCATTCGCGCGTCAATGGCCGCCAGCACGCGGGTGGCGCCGGTTTTGCGCCAGGCGCCCTGCGCCATGGTGGCCAGCGTGGAAACGCCGATCATTGGCAGCTCAGCGCCCAGTGCCAGCCCCTGAGCGATACCGATCCCGATGCGCACGCCGGTAAAGCTACCCGGACCGCGGCCAAAGGCCAGCGCGTCCAGCTCGGTCAGCGTGGCGCCGCTCTCGGTGAGGACCTCCTGCACCAGCGGCAGGATACGTTGGGTATGTTCGCGGGGACAAATTTCGAAATGAGCACTAAGGGTGCCATCATTCCACAGCGCCGCGGAGCAGGCCTCTGTGGCGGTATCGATAGCCAAAATTCGCATGGGTGGTCACGCTCTCGTTACATAGTTCAGGCCTTCAGGCAGCCAGTTTTCCGGCAAACGGCCAACCCGCCGCCATGCCGCCCGAAGTCTATTGGGAACCGCTAATTAACAAAATGGCGCGCAGCTTAACACATTTTAGTGCGGATTACCTTGCCGGCGGCACGGCGAGGAAGCGCACCGCCCGGCGGATATCGCGGGTCCGCGGCGCAGGAGGTAAGCTGGCCAGGAACACCGCGCCGTAGGGGCGCATCACCAGCCGGTTGTCGCAGATCACCAGCACCCCGCGATCGTCGATATCGCGGATCAGACGCCCCACCCCCTGTTTGAGGGTGATGACGGCTTCCGGGAGCTGTACTTCATCGAACGGATCGCCGCCGCGCAGCCGGCAATCCTCCATGCGCGCTTTTAACAGCGGGTCGTCCGGCGAAGTAAACGGCAGCTTATCGATGATCACCAGCGACAGCGCATCACCGCGCACGTCGACCCCTTCCCAGAAGCTACTGGTGGCCACCAGCAGGGCGTTGCCGGCGCTGACAAACTGCTGCAGCAGCTGGCCTTTGCTGGTTTCCCCCTGCAGCAGCACCGGTAGCGTCATGGTGGCGCGGAACTGCTCCGCCAGATCGCGCATCATGGCGTGCGAGGTACACAGCATAAAGCAGCGGCCGTCGTTGGCCTCGATCAGCGGCTTGAGCATCGCCGCCAGGTGGCGCGCCGCGCCAGGCTGGTTCGGCAGCGGCAGATTGCGCGGCACGCAGAGCAGCGCCTGATGTTGATAATCAAAGGGGCTCGGCAGCAGCAGGGACTGCGCCTCGTCGATCCCCAGCCGGGCGGTGAAGTGGTGCAGATCGTCGTTCACTGACAGCGTCGCTGAGGTAAAGATCCAGCTTCCCGACTTCTGCGCCATCACCTCTTTAAACTTCTCGGCCACGGTCAACGGCGTCAAGGCGAGAGTAAAGTGGCGCGAGGTGCACTCATACCAGTAGCTGTAGCCCGGCTGGTTAATCTCTTTCAGCCGCTTTAAGCGCCCGCGATAGAGGGTGGCGCGCTCAAAGGCGGCATCGAGCAGCGCCGAGCGGCCCAGCGAAAGTTTGGCGACGTCGTAACACAGTTCAAGGGCGTCATCGAGCAGCAGCAGCGCGCGCTGAATGTGGCTATCCGCCAGCAGTTCGCGCAGGTTGCCGCGATAGCCGGGATCCCCCAGTTGCAGGCGAAAATCCTGCGCGCTTTGCGCCAGGCGGTCGGCGCATTTTTGCAACTGCTGGGTGTCTTTCAGTTCGGTGCGGTAGGCAATGGTGATGTCTTTCGCCAGATCCAGCAGCTGGCGGCTGGAGAGCGACTGACCAAAGTACTGACTGGCAATATCCGGCAGCTGATGGGCTTCATCGAAGATCATCACTTCCGCCTCGGGGATCAGCTCGGCAAAGCCGCTCTCTTTGACCACCATATCGGCAAGAAACAGATGATGGTTGACCACCACCACGTCGGCGTCCATCGCTTTTTTACGCGCCTTCACCACGAAGCAATCTTTATACAGTGGGCAGTCGCTCCCGAGACAGTTATCGTTGGTGCTGGTGACCAGCGGCCAGGCCTGGGAGTCTTCCGCCACGCTGGCGCAGGTGCTGATATCGCCATCCTGGGTTTGGTTCGACCAGGAGCGCAGGAGGATTACATCGCTGAGGGTTTGTACCGGCAGATCGCCGCCCGCCAGCGCCTGCTGCTCAAGACGTTCGAGGCACAGGTAGTTGGAGCGCCCTTTGAGCAGCGCCAGTTTACCGGTGAATTTGAGCGCTTTGGCGACGGTGGGCAGATCGCGGCTGTAGAGCTGATCCTGCAGCGCTTTCGAGCCGGTGGAGATAATCACCTTTTTTTTCGCCCGCAGCGCAGGCGCCAGGTAAGCGTAGGTTTTACCGGTTCCGGTCCCCGCTTCCACCACCAGCGGTCGGGAGGCCTCAATCGCTTCGCTAACGGCTATCGCCATCTGGCGCTGCGGCTCGCGCGGCTTAAATCCCGGTATGGCTTTGGCTAGCTGGCCGTCTGCTGCAAAATCGTCGATCACATTGCCCCCTGGTTATTTGGACAGTGATTATGTCAGGGAGGACGGCGTTTCGCCAGTCCGGGTAGTGACGCGAGCGGAACATTATGGCAGTCTTGCCGCAGCCGAATGGAATGCTCACAGAGGAAAAAGACATGACAATTACGCGTATTGATGCCGAAGCCCGTTGGTCAGACGTGGTGATCCACAACCAGACCCTGTACTACACCGGCGTGCCGACAAATCTCGATGCCGACGCCTTCGAGCAGACCGCCAACACCCTGGCGCAGATTGACGCGGTGCTGGAAAAACAGGGCAGCGACAAGTCGCGTATTCTTGACGCCACCCTCTTCCTCGCCGATAAAAGCGACTTTGCGGCAATGAACAAAGCCTGGGACGCATGGGTGGTGGCTGGTCATGCCCCGGTGCGCTGCACAGTGGAAGCGACGCTAATGAACCCGCAGTATAAAGTTGAGATCAAAATTATCGCCGCGGTGTAATTAATCGTCCTCATCTTCGTCTTGATCTTCATCTTCAAAGCGCGCTACGATCCGCTCGCCGGTATGATTAGCGCGCAGCTCTTCCGCCACCAGGGCAATCGCCTGGCCGCTGCTCATCCCCTGGGACATTAGCTCATGGATACGTTCGACCGCTTTTTGCTGTTGCTCGTGGCTCAGCGAAGGTAAACCTGCAAACATCTTTTACTCCTGCTACATTGTGGGGCGTAATTATTTCACGCCGTCCCCGCCTACGCCAGAGGGATGGCAACGTTCAGGATCGAGAAAGATGTTGTCCCCCGCGATTATTACCCTGCCCTGGCGCCCGGATGCGGCCGAACACTATTTTGCGCCGTTAAGCGCCCTGCCCTGGGCGATGCTGCTGCATTCCGGCTTTGCCGACCATCCCCATAACCGCTTTGATATCCTGGTGGCTGCCCCGCGCGCCACGCTGTTGACGCGCGGTGAACAGACGTGGGTCGATGACGGCGAAACCGTTTTGGTCTCCGCGGAAGATCCGCTGCAACTGCTTCAACAGCAGCTGGATCGTCAGCCTTTCACGCCACAGCCCGATGACGATCTGCCGTTTCTTGGCGGCGCACTGGGGCTATTCGGATACGATCTGGGCCGTCGCTTTGAGCGACTTCCGGACTATGCGCAGGCCGATATCGCGCTGCCGGATATGGCGGTGGGGATTTATGACTGGGCGCTGATTGTCGACCATCAGCGCCAGCAAATTTCGCTGCTCAGCTATGACGATCCGCAGCAGCGCCTGCAGTGGCTGCTGGCGCAATCACGTCCGGCGAGGGAACCCTTCACCCTGACCTCTGCCTGGCAGTCAAATATGAGCCGCCAGCAGTACGGCGAGAAATTTCGCCAGGTGCAGGCGTATCTGCACAGCGGCGACTGCTATCAGGTCAACCTCGCCCAGCGTTTTCAGGCCAACTATGTCGGTGATGAATGGCAGGCTTTCCGCCAGCTGAACGTTGCCAACCGCGCGCCCTTTAGCGCCTTTATTCGCCTTGAGGAAGGGGCGATTTTAAGCCTGTCGCCGGAGCGTTTTATTCAGCTGCGCCAGGGGGCGATCCAGACGCGCCCGATAAAAGGTACCCTGCCGCGGCTCGATTCGCCGCAGGAAGATGCGCGGCAGGCTGAGAAGCTGGCGAATTCGCCGAAAGACCGCGCCGAGAATTTAATGATTGTCGACCTGATGCGCAACGACATCGGCCGCGTCGCCGTGCCGGGCAGCGTGCGGGTACCCGAGCTGTTCGTGGTGGAGCCGTTCCCGGCGGTCCATCATCTGGTCAGCACCATCACCGCCCGCTTACCGGCGACGCTGCATGCGAGCGATCTGCTGCGCGCCGCCTTCCCCGGGGGGTCTATCACTGGCGCCCCGAAGGTCCGGGCGATGGAGATTATTGATGAACTGGAACCTCAGCGACGTAACGCCTGGTGCGGGAGCATCGGCTACCTGAGCTATTGCGGCAATATGGATACCAGCATCACCATTCGCACCCTGACGGCCTGGCAGGGGCAGCTGTATTGCTCCGCCGGGGGCGGTATCGTCGCGGACAGCGAGGAAGATGCGGAATATCAGGAAACTTTTGATAAAGTTAATCGTATCCTGCACCAACTGGAGAACTAGACCATGGCGGACCACGCCCTCAATCTGGATGATTTTCTGTCCCGCTTCCAGCTGCTGCGCCCCCAGCCTTCGCGCCACGCGCTCAATCAGCGGCAGGCGGCGGTGCTGGTGCCGATCGTGCGCCGCCCGCAGCCCGGCCTGCTGCTGACCCAGCGTTCGCCGCTGCTGCGCAAGCACGCCGGTCAGGTCGCCTTTCCCGGCGGCGCGGTAGATAATACCGATGCGACGCTTATCGCTGCTGCTCTGCGCGAAGCCCAGGAAGAGGTCGCGATCCCGCCGGAAGCCGTCGAGGTGATCGGCGTTCTGCCGCCGGTGGACAGCGTCACCGGTTTTCAGGTGACGCCGGTGGTGGGCATTATTCCCCCCAATCTGCACTATCATGCCAGCCAGGACGAAGTCTCCGCGGTATTTGAAATGCCGCTCGCCGAAGCCCTGCGTCTGGGGCGCTACCATCCGCTCGACATCCACCGTCGGGGTAACGACCACCGCGTCTGGCTCTCCTGGTACCAGCATTATTTTGTCTGGGGAATGACCGCCGGGATCATTCGCGAACTGGCGCTGCAAATTGGCGCTCGACCTTAGCTATACTGATTATGAGAGAGCGCTCTCACTATTAGTAAAATCGCGGTTATCCATTAGTTTAATTCATGTGAATAGTTCAACTGGCAGCGCGCTTCCCTCTTACACTATGCGCAGTTATTACATCGTTACCGCACCCGCGGTAACCCTGTCAGGAGTATTATCGTGATTAGTCTATTCGACATGTTCAAGGTGGGGATTGGTCCCTCATCTTCCCACACTGTTGGCCCGATGAAGGCCGGTAAACAGTTCGTCGATGACCTGGTCGAAAAAGGATTGCTTAATGCGGTGACCCGTGTGGCGGTTGACGTCTACGGTTCACTGTCATTAACCGGCAAAGGCCACCATACGGACATCGCTATTATCATGGGACTGGCGGGCAATCAGCCCGATACGGTCGATATTGACGCGATCCCGGCATTTATCCGTGACGTCGAGGCGCGCGGCCGACTGCTGCTGGCCAACGGGCAGCAAGAAGTCGACTTCCCGGCCGATGACGGCATGCGTTTTCGCAGTGACAATCTGCCGCTGCACGAAAACGGCATGACCATTCATGCCTGGGCCGGCGAGAAAGAGATCTACAGCAAAACGTATTACTCGATTGGCGGCGGCTTTATCGTCGACGAAGAGCACTTCGGCAAAGAAGACGCCAACGAATTGCAGGTTCCCTACCCGTTTAAATCGGCACAGGAAATGCTGGCATACTGTAAAGAGACCGGCCTGTCGCTCTCCGGCATGGTGATGCAGAACGAACTGGCGCTGCACAGCAAAAAAGAGATCGAGGACTATTTCGCCAACGTCTGGCAGACCATGCGCGCCTGTATCGACCGCGGGATGAACACCGAGGGCGTGCTGCCGGGTCCGCTTCGCGTGCCGCGTCGCGCCTCGGCGCTGCGTCGTCTGCTGGTGGCCAGCGATAAGCTCTCCAGCGATCCAATGAACGTCGTTGACTGGGTCAATATGTTCGCGCTGGCGGTCAATGAAGAAAATGCCGCCGGTGGCCGCGTAGTGACCGCGCCGACCAACGGCGCCTGCGGCATCGTTCCAGCCGTACTCGCCTATTACGATCACTTTATCGAGTCCGTCAGCCCGGAGATCTATATTCGCTACTTTATGGCCTGCGGAGCGATCGGCGCGCTGTACAAGATGAATGCGTCCATTTCCGGCGCGGAAGTCGGCTGTCAGGGTGAAGTGGGCGTTGCCTGCTCGATGGCGGCGGCAGGTCTGGCTGAACTGCTGGGCGCCAGCCCGGAACAGGTTTGCGTGGCGGCGGAGATCGGCATGGAACACAACCTCGGCCTGACCTGCGACCCGGTCGCCGGCCAGGTGCAAGTGCCATGCATTGAACGTAACGCCATTGCCTCTGTCAAGGCGATCAATGCCGCGCGAATGGCGATGCGCCGTACCAGCGAACCGCGCGTCTCGCTCGACAAAGTGATCGAGACCATGTACGAAACCGGCAAAGACATGAACGCCAAGTATCGCGAAACCTCACGTGGCGGCCTGGCGATTAAAGTTCAGTGTGACTAAACTGTTCGCCTTCCCCTGCGCCCGCAAAGCGCGCAGGGGGATAACATGGGTTACTGACAGCTCCCTGATGCGCCTTCACCGGCGCATTTTCTTTTTTCTATACCTGGCGATATTCTGCCACTACAATTGCTCTATTAAATAAGCCACGCTTAACCACTCGTCCTGTCGACAGGGTGTCGCACATGCAGACTGCACAAAAAGTCATTACGGCCTATCGTCGCAAACGCATTATTGTCTGCCTGCTGGTAGCCTTGCTAACCCTGGGTACCACCTTAGCTATCCGATTTATTTCACAGCGTAGCGTAAATGAAGAGTATATTCGTACTGCCGCCAGCCAGCGGGTCACGGCGCTGAATAATATCCTGCGTCCGCTGAGTGCAGAGCGGGCGACGCTACTCTCCCTGGTCGACAAACCCTGCATGGATATTCATCTCACGCTGCGCAAAATGGCGGCCTCGCTGCAGACGGTCCGCTCCGTCGCGCTGGTGGCGTCAGGGATGATCTACTGTTCCAGTATCTTTGGGCAACGGCAGGCGGATCTGCACCAGCTGCAGCCCGCTCTTCCGGCTCACCACCCCTTACTGCTCTTTTCTACCGACAACTCACTGCTCAAAGGCACGCCGGTGCTGATCCAGTGGTATCCAGCCTCGGAAAGCGGCCTCGACGGCGTGATGTTAATTGTCAATATCGAGCTGCTGGGAACCTTAATTCTCAAGGAAAAATCGCCCCTGATCAGCGACGTCAGCCTGCAGGTTGGCGACCATTATTTTATCAGCGGACTCGGCCTGATTGACAAAGCGCACGCCCCGCAGGCGTCGGTGATTTATCGCCAGCGCTCCACAGAATTTCCCTTTACCATCAACATTAACGGTCCGGGCGCCTCGACTATCGCGCTGGAGGAGCTGCCTGGTGAGCTGCCGCTGGCCCTTATCTTCAGCCTGTTGATGACCGGCATCACCTGGCTGGCCACCGCCGGCAGAATGAGTTTCTCGCGAGAGATAAGTCTCGGCATCTCTGCCCGGGAGTTTACGCTCTGGTGCCAGCCGCTGCAGGATGCGCGCAGCGGACGCTGCTGCGGGGTGGAGATCCTGCTGCGCTGGAACAACCCCCGCCGCGGGGCGATTTCGCCAGAAGTGTTTATTCCCATCGCCGAAGGGGACAATCTGATTATTCCCCTCACCCGCTACGTGATTGCCGAAACCGCCCGCCGCCTGGACGCTTTCCCCAGCGACCGCCATTTTCATATTGCGATTAATGTCGCCGCCCGTCACTTTGCCAATGGTTTACTGCTCCGCGACCTGCACAATTACTGGTTTAGCGTCAACCCGGTACAGCAGCTGGTGGTCGAGCTCACCGAGCGCGATGTCCTGCAGGATGGCGACCAGCACATGGCTGAACATCTGCACTTCAAAGGGGTCCAGCTGGCGATAGATGATTTTGGCACCGGTAACAGCTCACTCTCGTGGCTGGAAAAACTGCGTCCGGACGTGCTGAAGATTGACCGCTCGTTTACCAGTTCCGTCGGGATAGACAGCGTCAATGCCACGGTGACGGATATTATTATTGCCCTCGCCGATCGTCTGAATATCGTTACCGTTGCCGAAGGGGTGGAGACGCTGGAGCAGGAAAGCTACCTCAGAGGCCACGGCGTCGATGTACTGCAGGGATTTTATTACGCCCGGCCGATGCCGGTTGAGGCGTTTCCGGCGTGGCTGGCAGACAGAGAGGGACAGAAAACCGAGTGGGCAGAATAGCTCGCCGGCCCCAGGGGCCGGCGAGCAGGGCAATTACTCTTCTTCGTCGCTCAGTGGACGGGTGACCACCGCGCGGACCAGGTCGACCCGGTAATCATTCGCTTCCACCACGGTAAACTGCAGCGGCGGTAGCGACACGGTGTCGCCAATACGCGGGATATGGCCATTGACGGCGATCACCAACCCGGCCACCGTGGCAATATCCTCATCTTCATTGACCAGCGCATCCAGTCCAAGCGCCTGCTGCAGCGCATGCAGGTCGGTCGACCCTTTGATCAACCAGCCATCGCCGTCAATGACGATCTCCGGCGTCTCATCGGCATCCGGGAATTCACCGGCGATGGCTTCAAGGACGTCCAGCGGCGTCACCAGTCCCTGTACCATGCCAAACTCGTTGGTCACGATGACAAAGCTGCCGCGCGCACGGCGCAGAACCCCAAGCAGATTGATCGGGTCCAGCGTTTCCGGGACGACAATTGCCGGAGAGGCAGAGGCCAACGCCGCAATGTTCTCACCTGCCTCCAGGGCCACCAGCAACTCTTTCGCCCGCACGATACCGATGATTTCATCCAGTTCTCCGCGGCAGACCGGAAACAGACTGTGCGGCGACGAGAGCAGCTGACGACGAATTTCATCGTCACTCTGTTCGGCGTCAACCCAGCTGATTTCCCCGCGCGGGGTCATAATACCGCGCAGAGAGCGCTGGGCCAGCGTCAGCACGCCGTTAATCATGTAACGCTCTTCTTCGGCAAACGCCCCTTCCGGGACCGGTATGGCTGCCGGGCTGTCTGCGTCATGGCTAGCAGAGGCTTGTTTCCGGCCCCCCATCAGACGCAGGATCGCATCCGCGGTACGGGCACGCAGCGGCAGCGTCGACTGATGTCGGACAAAGTTGCGCCGCGCCACCTGGTTAAAGAACTCGATGATGATCGAGAAACCGATCGCAGCGTACAGATACCCTTTCGGAATATGGAAGCCAAACCCTTCCGCCACCAGGCTCAGGCCGATCATCAACAGGAAGCTCAGACAGAGCACCACCACCGTCGGGTGCTGGTTGACAAAGCGCGTCAACGGCTTCGACGCCAGCAGCATCATGATCATGGCGATCACCACCGCCGCCATCATCACCGGCAGATGGTTAACCATCCCGACCGCCGTGATCACCGCATCCAGAGAGAAGACGGCGTCCAACACCACGATCTGCAGTACCACCACCCAGAAACTGGCATACCCTTTACCGTGACCGGCATCGTGCTGGCGGTTTTCCAGCCGCTCATGCAGTTCGGTCGTCGCCTTAAACAGCAAGAAGATCCCGCCGAGCAGCATGATGAGGTCGCGCCCGGAAAAGGAGAAATCGGCGATGGTAATCAGCGGCTTCGTCAGGGTCACCATCCAGGAGATCACCGACAGCAGCCCCAGGCGCATCACCAGCGCCAGCGACAGGCCGATCAGTCGGGCTTTATCGCGCTGCTTCGGCGGCAGTTTATCCGCCAGGATGGCAATGAACACCAGGTTGTCGATACCGAGCACAATCTCCAGAACGATAAGCGTCAACAGGCCGGCCCAGATTGAGGGATCCATTAACAATTCCATGTACGACTCCGGTTAGCGGCAAGCTGAGTCATCGCCATGTCATGCATGGGCGCGACAATAGGTGCTGAGAGAAAAGCGTGATGCGTGGAGGTGGCAACCAGGTGCCAGAAAGTGAAAAGACGTCGATGACGGTCCATACTGCGGGCTATGCCCTATACTCCTGAGTAATTAAACGGAAGTTAAACATAGCAAAATATAGATCGAAATTGGAAAAAATTTACCTGAATTTGCAATAACTAAGGCTATTTTTTGCGCTGCAAAATTATTACCAGGCGATGCCTGATTAACGGATCTTCATCACATTAATTATTTTTTCACTGTCTAAAATAATTCGCGGTAGTAACTATTTTCTATCTTACACCCTAACTGAATCGATTTTGTCCTCAAGAGTGATTCAGGATGTATCAAAGCAGATGATGCATTCACGATAATAAAGGAGGTAGCAAGTGACGATTGCTATTGTAATAGGCACACATGGTTGGGCTGCAGAACAGCTGCTGAAAACAGCAGAGATGCTGTTGGGCGAGCAGGAAAACGTTGGCTGGATCGATTTCGTTCCGGGTGAAAACGCCGAAACGCTGATCGAGAAATACAATGCCCAGTTGGCAAAACTGGATACCAGTAAAGGCGTGCTATTTCTCGTCGATACATGGGGAGGCAGCCCGTTCAACGCTGCGAGCCGCATTGTCGTCGATAAAGAGCATTACGAAGTTATCGCTGGCGTCAACATCCCGATGCTGGTGGAAACCTTCATGGCCCGCGATGACGACCCTTCGTTTGATGAACTGGTCGCCTTAGCGGTAGAGACCGGTAGCGAAGGCGTGAAAGCGCTGAAGGCCAAACCGGTAGAAAAAGCGGCTCCCGCGCCAGCCCCTGCCGCGGCGCCAAAAGCCGCCGCGCCGGCCAAACCGATGGGCCCGAACGACTATATGGTGATTGGCCTCGCGCGCATTGACGACCGTCTGATCCATGGTCAGGTCGCCACCCGCTGGACCAAAGAGACCAACGTCACCCGCATCATCGTCGTCAGCGACGAAGTCGCCGCGGATACCGTACGCAAAACCCTGCTGACTCAGGTTGCGCCGCCAGGCGTCACCGCCCACGTCGTGGATGTGGCCAAAATGATCCGCGTCTACAACAACCCGAAGTATGCCGGACAGCGCGTTATGCTGCTGTTTACTAACCCGACTGACGTTGAGCGTATCGTCGAGGGCGGCGTGAAAATCACCAGCGTCAACATCGGTGGTATGGCGTTCCGCCAGGGCAAGACCCAGGTTAACAACGCGATTTCTGTCGATGCTAAAGATATTGAGGCGTTTAAAAAACTGAACGCACGCGGTATCGAGCTGGAGGCACGTAAAGTGTCCACCGACCCGAAACTGAAAATGATGGATCTGATCGCTAAGGCTGATAAATAACCTTGCCGATCGCGCCCCAGTTTTCACTTTAAGACTTAATCAACAGGAGAAGTACAATGGAGATTACCCTTCTTCAGATTGTGCTGGTGTTCATCGTCGCGTGTATTGCGGGTATGGAGTCGGTACTAGATGAATTTCAGTTCCACCGTCCTCTGGTCGCCTGTACGCTGATCGGTGCCGTTCTCGGCGATATGAAAACCGGTATTATCATCGGCGGTACGCTGGAAATGATCGCCCTGGGTTGGATGAACATCGGTGCGGCGGTTGCCCCTGATGCCGCACTGGCGTCCATTATTTCCACCGTTCTGGTTATTGCCGGCCATCAGAGCATCGGTGCCGGTATCGCGCTGGCTATCCCGCTGGCGGCGGCAGGCCAGGTGCTGACCATTATCGTTCGTACCATCACCGTAGCCTTCCAGCACGCGGCGGATAAAGCGGCGGAGAATGGCAACCTGACCGCCCTGTCGTGGTTGCACGTCTCGTCCCTGTTCCTGCAGGCGATGCGTATCGCTATCCCGGCCGTTATCGTGGCGATTTCCGTCGGTACCAGCGAAGTCCAGGGCCTGCTGAACGCGATCCCTGAAGTGGTCACCAGCGGTCTGAACATCGCCGGCGGTATGATCGTGGTTGTCGGTTATGCGATGGTCATCAACATGATGCGCGCAGGCTACCTGATGCCGTTCTTCTACCTCGGCTTCGTCACCGCCGCCTTCACCAACTTCAACCTGGTGGCTCTGGGTGTGATTGGTGCGGTCATGGCTATCCTCTACATCCAGCTGAGCCCGAAATATAACCGCGTCGCCGGTGCGCCGGCTCAGGCGGCTGGTAACAACGATCTCGATAACGAACTGGACTAACAGGTGAGCGAAATGGTTGATATGACTAAAAATACCACCGAGAAAAAACTCACTCAGAGTGATATTCGTGGCGTGTTCATTCGTTCTAACCTGTTCCAGGGTTCATGGAACTTCGAACGTATGCAGGCGCTGGGCTTCTGCTTCTCTATGGTTCCAGCGATCCGTCGCCTGTACCCGGAGAACAACGATGCGCGTAAGCAGGCGATTAAACGTCACCTTGAGTTCTTCAACACCCATCCTTACGTTGCCGCTCCGGTACTGGGCGTAACGCTGGCAATGGAAGAGCAGCGCGCCAATGGCGCAGAGATTGACGATGGCGCCATCAACGGCATCAAAGTCGGTCTGATGGGGCCACTGGCCGGCGTCGGCGACCCGATCTTCTGGGGTACTGTGCGTCCCGTGTTCGCGGCCTTAGGCGCTGGGATCGCGATGAGCGGTAGCCTGCTCGGTCCTCTGCTGTTCTTTATCCTGTTCAACGCGGTGCGTCTGCTGACCCGTTACTACGGCGTTGCCTACGGTTATCGTAAAGGCGTGGACATCGTGAAGGACATGGGCGGCGGTTTCCTGCAGAAACTGACTGAGGGGGCGTCAATCCTCGGCCTGTTTGTGATGGGGGCACTGGTTAACAAGTGGACGCACGTGAACATTCCGTTGGTGGTGTCAAAAATCACCGGTTCTGACGGACAGGTTCACGTCACCACGGTGCAAACCATCCTCGACCAGCTGATGCCGGGCCTGGTGCCGCTGCTGTTGACCTTCGCGTGTATGTGGCTGCTGCGCAAGAAAGTTAACCCGCTGTGGATCATCGTTGGCTTCTTCGTCATCGGTATCGCGGGCTACGCGGTCGGCCTGCTGGGTCTGTAATTTTCAAGCTGTACGCCGGGGGCTTGCCCCCGGCTTTTTTTTATCAGGAGGAACGCAAAGCAATGACATTCACTGACCTGGTGATCTTTCTGTTTATCCTTGCGCTACTGGCCTACGCGGTGTACGACCAGTTCATTATGCCGAGGCGGAACGGCCCGGTGCTGCTGGCCATCCCCCTGCTTCGCCGCAGCCGTGTTGACGGCCTGATCTTTGTCGGCCTCACTGCCATTCTGATCTATAACAACATTACTCAGCACGGCACCGCGATCACCACCTGGTTATTATCTGCCCTGGCGCTGATGGGTCTCTATTTATTCTGGATGCGCACACCGAAAATCATTTTTAAACCGCGTGGTTTTTTCTTCGCCAACGCGTGGATAGAATATCCGCGAATTAAAGAGATGAATTTATCCGAAGACGGCGTGCTGGTGATGCAATTAGAGCAACGGCGGCTGCTGATTCGCGTACGAAATATCGACGACCTGGAGAAGATATCCAAACTCCTCCTTTCAACTCAATGAGTTAAGAATATAGCCAGCGCTATATCTTTCCAGCGTTCGTCTGGAAAAACATATAGCCATGGCTATATTTCCTCGCCTTCTCTTGCCTTTTTTATTAACTATTTATTTACTTAGAAATTCAAATGAAAATCGTTATCATTTGTTTATTAAAATAGCCGTCTTCTGTTATTGTTTTATATTCTAAAAATATGTTAAGGTTGCGCCCGTCGTTGGGGAGTAGCCGATTTCCTGTTTGCCAGGAAATGTACGTGTCAACATACTCGTTGCAAAACGTGGCACGTACGGGTTGAAGTGATTCAATCAGGCGAGACCATAGATACATCACTGCTGTACGTATTGCTCAGCCATTGAGCGGCTCCGCGTATATTTACTGGGGGCAGCGATGTGTCATATGGATTATCCCCGGTCAGGACACGCACATGAATTTATCCGCTACCATTCTTCTCGCCTTCGGCATGTCTATGGACGCCTTCGCGGCCTCTATCGGCAAGGGTGCCACCCTGCACAAACCTAAATTCTCAGAAGCCATCCGTACCGGGCTGATTTTTGGCGCCATCGAAACCCTGACCCCGCTGGTCGGCTGGGGACTCGGCATGCTGGCCAGCCAGTTTGTCCTCGAGTGGAACCACTGGATTGCCTTTATTCTGCTGGTGTTTCTCGGCGGGCGAATGGTCGTGGAAGGTTTTCGCGGCGACAGCGACGAGGTGTGTGAAGCGCCTCGCCGTCATGGTTTCTGGCTGCTGGTCACCACCGCCTTCGCCACCAGCCTTGACGCGATGGCCGTTGGTGTGGGTCTGGCCTTCCTGCAGGTCAGCATTGTGACCACCGCGCTGGCGATCGGTTGCGCGACGTTTCTTATGTCGACGCTGGGGATCATGGTCGGTCGCTTTATCGGCCCGCTGTTAGGCAAACGGGCCGAAATCCTCGGCGGTATTGTGCTGATTGGTATCGGCAGCGAAATCCTCTGGAGCCATTTCGCCGGCTAAGCCTTATGCCTCTCGCTGCCAGCAATGGATCATGAAATCGGTCTGACAGCCAAATGTCGCCTGCTGACGCAGCGCGGCGTGCACCTCAGGCTTAGCCCGCCACGCGAACGGCGTCATCTGCAGCAGCGCCTGCGCTTCATCACCGGTCAGCGTCATCGGATAGGCCAGCTGCTGCTGAGCATCCAGGCGGAACCCCGGCATCGCTTCCGTCTTCAGCTCATGAAGACGAACTTCATCGTAAATCAGCCCTTTCAGCTCCAGCAAATGGCGTGGACCCGGCGTGGCGGTGATTACCCATCCGCCAGGACGCACCACCCGCGCCAGCTCTTCGGCATTGCAGGGCGCGTAAATACGCACCACCGCATCGAAACTGGCGTCGGAGAACGGCAGGCGCTGGCTGGAGGCCACGCAGAAACTGACCTCTGGATAGCGTTTTGCCGCCGCGCGAATCGCCGGCTTCGACACGTCCAGCCCCCAGCTGCGGCTGGCGATGGCGGCAAACGCGTGGGTGTAATACCCTTCGCCACAGCCGATATCCAGTAAGTCCGCTGGGGCGTAGTGCTGCAGCCGCTCGGCGATCGCCTCCCGTAGCGGCTGATAATGACCCGCATCCAGAAACGCCCGCCGGGCCTGCATCATCTCTGCGCTATCGCCAGGATCGCGTGACCGTTTGAACTGCACCGGTAGCAGATTGACATACCCCTCTTTCGCCAGATCGAACTGATGCCGCTGCGGGCAGGAATAGTGGTTGTCGCTGCGGCTTAGCGGCGCGTGGCAAAGGGGGCAACTGTATGACATGACGGCTCCGGTGTCGCTGAAAGGGCGAAAGTGTAGCGCTATTCTCCCCCGCAGACCACTGTTACAGCGCCGGCGCCAGCGGATGGCTGTCGTGCATCACGATCAGATTCTCCGCCCCTTGCGGCATACCGTCCGGCATCACATTTTCCAGCCGCAGGACATCTCCCATGATCTGGCTGAAGACCGGCGCGGACACCGCCCCGCCGTAATAGGAACCATTGCTCGGATCGTTCATCACCACCACCAGGGCAAACTGCGGGCGACTGGCGGGCGCCACACCGGCGGTATAGGCCACATACTTGTCGATATATTTTCCGTCCGGGCCGATTTTCTTCGCGGTCCCGGTTTTTACCGCCACCCGATAGTCGCGCACCGCCGCTTTGGTCCCGCCCCCGCCCGGGAGCGCCACGCTCTCCATCATATGCTCCACGCTGTGAACAATGTTCTCCGGCATCACCCGTGTGCCTATCACCGGCGGATCGATGCGGGTGATCGACAACGGTCGTTCAATACCGAAACCGCCGATAGTCGCGTAGACGTGCGCCAGCTGGAGCGGCGTCACCATTAATCCATAGCCGAACGCGAAGGTGGCACGATCCAGTTGCCCCCAGTAGCGACGATGCGGCATCAGCCCGGCGCTTTCGCCGGTCAACCCCAATCCGGTCGGCTCGCCGAAACCGAATGCCTGATAGGTATCAAGCAGATGCTGCACCGGCATAGCGAGCGAGAGATGCGACACGCCGGTATCACTGGATTTTTGCAGGATCCCGGTCAGACTCAGCTCCGGATAATAGCCAACATCACGGATACGGTGGCCGTCGAGGACAAACGGATGGGTGTCCACCACGCTGTCCGGCTGGACAATCCCCTGCTGGAGCGCGGTCATGATCACCAGCGGTTTAACGGTCGACCCGGGTTCGAAGGTGTCACTGATGGCGCGGTTGCGGAAATCATCCAGCGTCGCGGTATCGCGATTGTTCGGATTGAAGTCCGGGTAGCTGGCCATCGCCAGAATCTCGCCGGTATCAATTTTGATCAACACCGCCGCCCCGGATTCCGCCTTATTCCAGCGAACAGCATTGTCGAGGGCATCTTCGGTCACTGTCTGCAGGCGTTCATCAATACTCAGTTGCAGATTGTGCGCCGGAACTGGCGGCACTTCGGTAATATTTTCAATAACATTGCCATGTTTATCTTTGCGCACCAGACGTCGGCCAGGTTTGCCGGTCAGCTGGGCATTAAAGCTTTTCTCCACCCCTTCGATGCCCTGATTATCGACGTTGGTAAAGCCCAGCAGATTGGCAGCCACATGTCCTGCCGGATAGAAACGTCGCGATTCATCGCGCAGATAGACGCCCGGGAGATGCAGTTTATCAATCCACTCCGCCTGCTCCGGATTGATCTGACGCGCCAGATAGAGAAAACGGGCGTGCGGATGGCTCTGTACCCGCTGGGCCAGCTCCCCGAGGTTGAGATGTAGTGCTTCGGCCATTGCCTGCCAGCGAGGACCATAGCCAACCCCACCCTTCTCCATGGTAGTTTGCGGGTCGATCCAGATAGCGCTGACCGGTACGCTCACCGCCAGCGGTCGGCCTTCACGGTCGCTAATCATGCCGCGCTCTACCGCCACGGGCTCTTCGCGCAGAGAACGCATATCTTCTTGTTTTACCAGATTATCGGGAGAGATAATTTGCAGCCAGCCCACACGGGCCAGCAGCAGTCCCAGACAACCAAGAATGGCCACACACAGTAACCCGAAGCGAATCGGGGTAAAGCTGGCGGAGGACTTCATTTTTTTCTTTAGCACCATAGCTCCGGCATTATTTTGCAACCATCTGATTTAACAGAAAATTAGCAAAACAGACTGCTACACAATGCTAATAAAGTTGAGTATTTGCAACAAGACGCGACGGGAGGGGGTAAAATGACATGCTTTGCAATAAAAACGCAAAAGCCCCGCGCAGGCGAGGCTTTTATACAAGAAGAGTGGTCTTGTATCAGATAGCAGTTACGTTAACTGCAGCCGGACCTTTCTGGCCGTCCTGAATTTCGAACTCAACGTTCTGGCCTTCAGCCAGAGTTTTGAAGCCGTTACCCTGGATAGCGGAGAAGTGTACGAACACGTCTTTGCTGCCATCAGCCGGAGTAATGAAACCAAAACCTTTAGACTCGTTGAACCACTTAACTTGACCTTTAATCTTTGCCATTTGCAAAATTCCTTAGACTGTTTTCTTCGCCTGCTGGCGTTTACATAGATAAAACTGACACATAACTGCATGAGGCACTAATTTAAGGTTCGGCAGAGAAGCGGTATTCAACGACAACGTGTTTACTCAGGACTTCTTTACTGAAAATGCCACACATAAACAGAACTGTACCTCGTTTAACCCGAAACGTGTTATCACATACTACGTAAATAATGGCAAGCCATTTTTAAACGTGTCACGATCGTTCGCACAAATTATAAGGTAATCATTTGATCGCCTGCACATTTATGCGTCTTTGCCGCCCCTGGCAAGGCACTATAGCGTTCGCTAATATCACCCGGTTGCTGCCTCATTACTGCAACTTTTTTACCATAGCTCAACAACTTCGCTTCGTCCAGGTATGTACGTATACGAACCGCCATACTGACGGCGGTACGCTGAAGTCGATGAATATTGATGCGCATATTTAGTCATAACAGCAGACGAAAAATCGCTAAAGCCACGCCAGTGTAGTGATAATAAAACCTGTTAGTCGCCACGCTAAAAATAGTGCTAATTCTGCACCTTAATAATGAAAAAATGATGACAGTGTCACATTCCATAGCAATAAACGTGGCGGGGATGACTTTATTTACAGCGTGTAATAAAGAGAATATTGCGCTGAGAAAGGAATAATGGAATAAGAATAAGATATTACTGCCAGCTATCATGCAGGTGCGCACCTTATGATGCACACCTGTCGAGGTACTTAGCGCTCTGCCACCAGGCGGATAAACTCATCCTCCCCTTTCGCCTTACCCGCGACGGTTGGTTCAGCCACGTCCTCTTTTTCCGGCACATTGGCTTCACAGAGGCGACGTAACAGCGCATTCTGCCGCTTTTGCTGATCCAGCAGCGCTTGCAGCAGTTCTATCTGCTCGTTCGCCCGCGAACTGGCGCGGTTGACGAAGAACCATAACAACAGACCGACAAGCAGCAACGCGACGGACACGGCCAGCGATGCCAGATTTAAGAACCCAGGATTTAGTAACTCACTCATTTCACCACCTCAAAGAGAAGGCGTTCATTCTACCACCCACACCGCAGAAGGAAATCAGTCGTCAGAAAAATGTCTTACCACGGGATGAATTTATTGATAGTGCAAATGCCGCTGAAAAACTGAACATCCTGGTCGCACATTACGTTAAGCATCTGAGTCCACAGCAACAGGCAGCCTGCTATGATGACTATCAGTAAAACCCACCGTAATTTTTTCACTCCACTCTCCGCTTTAGTACTTTATGTCGCCAGGATAACACGGCCTTCTTAAACCGCGGCTAACTGTAATACGAAAGGCAAGTTTAGGAATCATCGACTTGTTTCAAAACGTGTTCGTGTCAAAATCACGGCAAGGATCATACAAATAATGAGGCATCAATGCGATTAATCATTCGTACTATTGTCGTCGTGGCTATCTTATGGATTGGCGTATTATTAAGCGGCTATGGCGTATTATTCCACAGTGAAGAAAACGTCGGTGGTCTGGGTCTTAAGTGTCAGTATCTCACCGCCCGCGGGGTCAGTACCGCACTTTATGTGCATTCCAACAGCGGTGTGATCGGCGTCAGTAACTGTCCCATTCTGCGCAAAAGCGCAACCGTGGTTGATAACGGCTAAAATTGGTCCGGCGAGCGCGACAATAGCACCGCGCTCGCCGGATGTTTCAGCTACCGCGTCAGAACGGGTAGTCATTGTATCCCATTTGCTCAGAAATCTTACGCGCTGCCTGGTGCAGCATCGCCACGTATTCATGCAAACGTTCTTCTGAGAAACGTAGCGTCGGGAAAGAGATGCTCAGTCCGGCGATAACCACGCCGAAACGGTCGAACACCGGGACTCCGATGCAGCGCAGCCCCTCTTCCTGCTCTTCGTTATCTTCGCCATATCCCTGCTCGCGTACGCCATCCAGTACCTTAAGCAGCTCCTCCGTGCTGGTGATCGTCCGCTCGGTGCTGCGCTTATACTCCACGCCCTCGAGGATCTGCTCAACTTCACTGCGATCGCGCCAGGCCAACAGCACCTTACCGATCGCGGTACTGTACAGCGGGTTGCGGCGGCCAATGCGCGAGTACATCCGCAGGTTGTACATTGAGTCAATCTTGTGGATGTAGACAATGCTGTCTTCATCCAGCGCGCCGAGGTGAATAGTCTCTTTCGTCAGTCGCGAGAGTTCGCGCATCTGAATATCCGCGCTGCGCACCAGGTCGACGTTCTGCAGCGCGCGTGCGCCCAGCTCGAACAGCTTGAGCGTGAGGGAGTATTTCTCTGACTCCCCTTCCTGTGCCACATAGCCCAGTGATTTCATGGTCTGTAAAAAGCGATAAACGGTGCTTTTCGACATCATGACGCGCTGGGACAGTTCGGTAATGCCAATTTCACGCTCTTCACCCAGCGCCTGTAAGATGCCAAAAACCTTCAATACCGAAGAGACAGAATCTGGCTGTTTATCCAAATCTGCACCTGCCATTTATCACCTCGTCGTAACTGTTTTATAAAATTTAGAACCGGTTTTTATTATAAATTCGCCGCCTCTGCGCCGCAATCATTCTTCTGCCACTTCGTTACAAATCTGCGACATACTGCGGATTAATCAATGCTAAACTCATCATTCAAAAAACCGTTTCATTTAAGACTTATATTCACCATGGATAAAAATTCTTCCGATGGCGTGCCGCTGCCGCAACGCTATGGTGCCATTCTGACCATCGTGCTTGGGCTGACCATGGCCGTGCTCGACGGGGCTATCGCCAACGTCGCGCTCCCGACCATCGCTAGCGATCTTAACGCCTCGCCGGCGTCGTCAATCTGGATCGTCAACGCCTACCAAATCGCCATTGTTATCGCCCTGCTGCCGCTCTCCTTCCTCGGTGATATGGTCGGCTATCGCCGCATCTATAAGATAGGCCTGGTGGTGTTTATCTTTACCTCGCTGGCCTGCGCGCTGTCGCGTAGCCTCGAAATGCTGACCTTCGCCCGCGTCGCTCAGGGGCTGGGCGGCGCCGCGCTGATGAGCGTGAACACCGCGCTAATCCGCCTGATTTATCCGCAGCGCTTTCTCGGACGCGGCATGGGCATTAACTCCTTTGTCGTCGCGGTCTCATCGGCGGCAGGCCCGACTATCGCCGCGGCGATCCTTTCCCTCGCCTCATGGCAATGGCTGTTTTTAATTAACGTGCCTCTGGGGATCGTCGCTTTTGTTCTGGCCATGCGCTTTCTGCCGCCCAACAGCGCACGCAGCAAAATCATCCGCTTCGATCTGCCAAGCGCCATCATGAACGCCCTCACCTTCGGATTGCTGATCACTGCGCTCAGCGGGTTCGCCCAGGGACAGTCTGTTCAACTGGTGCTGTCGGAAGTGGCCGCCATGCTGGTGGTGGGCTTCTTCTTTGTTCGCCGCCAGCTCAGCATGCCCGTCCCACTGCTGCCGGTCGACCTGTTGCGCATCCCACTCTTCTCGCTTTCTATTTGCACCTCCATCTGTTCCTTCTGTGCGCAGATGCTGGCGATGGTTTCCCTGCCCTTCTTTCTGCAGTCAATGATGGGACGCAGCGAAGTGGAGACCGGCCTGCTGCTGACACCGTGGCCGCTGGCGACCATGGTGATGGCGCCGCTGGCGGGCTATTTGATTGAGAAATGCCATGCGGGGCTGCTGGGGGCCATCGGTCTGCTTATTATGGCCTGCGGCCTGTTCGGCCTGGCGCTACTGCCCGAGTCGCCGTCCGATCTGGATATCATCTGGCGCATGGCGCTGTGTGGCGCCGGTTTCGGGCTGTTCCAGTCACCGAATAACCATACGATTGTCGCCTCGGCCCCGAGTCATCGCAGCGGTGGCGCCAGCGGGATGCTGGGCACCGCCCGCCTGCTCGGTCAGAGCACTGGCGCGGCGCTGGTCGCCCTGTTGTTCAACCTGCTCGGCAACAGCGGCACCCATACTGCCCTGCTGCTGGCTGGTATTCTGGCCACCGTTGCCGCATTGATTAGCGGTCTGCGCGTCACCCAGCCGCGCGCGGCCTGATAAACGGCGGCAAAAAAAATCCGCAGCTTTCGGGCTGCGGATTTTTATTTTTAGCGTCGGACCGACGAATTACTTCAGATACTCACCGCTACGCAGGGCTTCAATACGCTTATCCAGCGGCGGGTGAGTCATAAACAGCTCGCTCATGGATTTCGCTTTACCATTGATGCAGAACGCCATCATGCTGCTGGCTTCCTGCGGCTCATAGCTGGTTTTCAGTCGCTGCAGGGCTGCAATCATCTTCTCGCGGCCCACCAGTCGCGCCGAGCCGGCGTCAGCGTGGAACTCGCGATGACGAGAGAACCACATGGTGATAATGCTGGCCAGAATACCGAACACCAGCTCCAGCACCGTGGCAACGGCAAAATAAATTAACGGGTTGCCATTGCTGCTCTCCCCTTCATCTTCCCGGTTGCCGCCGAGGAAACCGGCCGCAATCTGGGCAATCACGCGGGAGATAAAGATAACGAAGGTGTTCACTACCCCCTGGATCAGCGTCATGGTGACCATGTCGCCATTAGCGATGTGGCTGATTTCATGGGCAATGACTGCTTCCGCTTCATCACGACTCATGTTTTGTAACAGCCCGGTACTGACGGCGACCAGCGAGGCGTCGCGACGCGCGCCGGTGGCAAAGGCGTTGATATCAGGCGCGTGGTAAATAGCCACCTGCGGCATGGCAATGCCCGCCTGCTGCGCCTGCTGGGCGACGGTGTGCATCAGCCAACGTTCCGTTTCGTTGCGCGGCTGCTCGATCACTTCCCCACCCACAGACTTCAGCGCCATCCATTTCGACATCATCAGTGAAACGATAGAACCACCGAAGCCGAACAGCAGGGCCATAATCAACAGACCGGTCATGCTGCTGGATTGGATCCCCGTGAGGCTTAACACCAGCCCGAACACGACCATCACTGCCAGGTTCGTCAGCAGGAAAAGCGCGATTCGCATCATAATTTTCTTTTTACCTCAATTTAACAAAACGCACTATGCGATTACCCACATCGTATGGGTCAGACTGCAATTTTCAACCATCAGCCCCCGCTAAGTCACGATAAAAACACAACTTTACATTTTGTAGCATCTTGCTGACAGCGACCGGGCAGGTTGACATTTTGTTAGTTGAGCTGAACGGTAATGACAAAAGCACAAAAAAAACGGGCACCTTCAGAGGTGCCCGTTTGCTATTTATTTACTGGCTGGCGGTTCCACCGCCGGGCGCGCTTTCTCAAGATGCGCCAGGTCTACCGCAATATGGACCGTTTCATCAAGATACGGATCCGGCTCCTGGTAATCCTTCGCCAGGTCATCCAGTTTTTTCAGCGGCGGCTTGCCTTCGCGTTTCAGGCGATCGTTAATCCGCGCCAGACGAATCGCATCATCCTCTTCGTTCTCTTTCTCACGCTGGGCGTAGTTCAGAGAGACGATGTTACGCTTGTCCTTCATCGCGTTATAACGGGCAATATCCTTCATGATGTACTGGAACTCGGGATCCTGCGCGATACGCTCATCATGGCGCTTGAGCAGTTCCGGTCCAAACGGGGTCAGGTCCCCGGACTTCACATAGGTGGCCGCATTGATGCTGTCCCACGGCAGGGCGTTGTCTTCATACTGCTCACCGGTCTCACGATCTTCATTACCGGTTGGCATCATGATATCCGGCGTCACGCCTTTACGCTGCGTACTGCCGCCGTTAATGCGGTAGAACTTCTGGATGGTGTACTGGACGGAACCTAAGGCTGGCCAGTCCGGACGCAGCATCTGATCGTAGATACGATTCAACGAGCGATACTGCTGTACCGTCCCTTTACCGAAGGTCGGCTCGCCAACGATCAGCGCGCGGCCATAATCCTGCATCGCTGCGGCAAAGATCTCAGACGCCGAGGCGCTAAAGCGGTCAACCAGCACCACCAGCGGCCCTTTGTAATAGACCACGCCATCGTTGTCGCTGTCTTCGCGGACCTTGCCATTGTTATCCCGCACCTGCACCACCGGGCCGGACGGAATAAACAGACCCGAGAGCGATACCGCCTCGGTCAGCGCCCCGCCGCCATTGCTGCGCAGATCAATGACGATACTGCTGACGTTCTGTTTTTCCAGCTTCTGCAACTGCACTTTCACGTCATCGGTCAGGCCAACGTAAAAGCCCGGAATATCCAGCACACCGACTTTTTCTTTACCGACGGTTTTCACCGACATCTTCACCGCGCGGTCTTCCAGACGGATCCGCTCGCGGGTCAGAGTCACGATACGCGTCTTGGCTCCTTTGCCAGCCGGCAGGATCTCAAGGCGCACTTTGCTGCCCTTCGGCCCTTTAATCAGCGCGACAACATCATCCAGACGCCAGCCGATGACATCAACCATCGGCTTCCCGGTCTGGCCAACGCCAACGATGCGGTCGCCGACACTGATCGCTTTGCTCTTCGCGGCCGGACCGCCCGCCACCAGCGAATTGATGACGGTGTAGTCATCATCCATCTGCAGGACAGCGCCGATCCCCTCGAGAGAGAGGCTCATCTCAGTGTTGAACTGCTCGGTATTACGTGGAGACAGATAGTTGGTGTGCGGGTCGATTTCGCGAGCGAAGGCAGTCATCGCGAGCGAGAAAACATCTTCGCTGTTGGTTTGCGCCAGACGACGGATCGCGAACTTATAGCGACGGGTTAAAGTATCGCGGATCTCTTTATCGTCTTTACCCGCCAGCTTCAGGCTTAACTGGTCAAACTTAACCTTGGCGTCCCACAGCGTGTTCAGCTCGGCCTCATCTTTTGGCCACGGTGCTTTGGAGCGATCGAGGTTGAAATTATCGTTGCCGGTAAAGTCCATCGGACGTTCCAGCACCTTCAGCGCATACTGATAGCGCTCAAAGCGACGCTGCTGCGCCAGGTTGTAGAGGTCGTAGAAGACGTCCAGTTTCCCGGTGCGCAGTTCGTCGCCGATTTGGTCTTTTTTGGCCGCAAACTTCGCCACATCGCTGGCCAGCAGCACATTATGGCTGTAGTCCAGCAGGTTCAGATAACGGTCAAAAATCTTTGCCGAGAAGGCGTTGTCGAGATCAAACTGACGGTAGTGAGAGCGGGTAAAGCGCGACGTCACGCGCTCGCTCACCGTCGCGTGCTGCGGCTCTTCTTTTAGCACGGGAATTTGATCTGCACGGGTTATTTCATCAACAGCGAAAGCATGGCCTGCTATTGCCAGCAGGCCCGCAAGCGCGGTGATTTTAAAAAATGTGTTCATGCCTGGCCCGGCCTCCGTTTCAGAACACCAGGTGTTCTGCGCGTACAATCATTGACATACCAGAAGTCAGCTGTACACGAACGCCATCTTTGGTGATTTCCAGAACGGTGGCGTCCATTGCGTTATTGCCTGCTTTTACCTTCAGCGCCTGGCCGACGGTCAGAACGGAAACATCCGATACCGGAGTATGACGCTCTTCACGCGGGGCTTTGGCCGCAACAGGACGTGGTTTACGCTGTTCAGCGCCTTCTTTACGACGCGGCTGCTGAGGACGCGGTTTACGCTCGCGGCGAACCCCTTCATCCTGCTGGCCTGCGGCGGCGGCTTCGCGTTTTTTCGCCTGCTGGGCAGCGCGCTGCGTCTGAACGCGAGCTTTTGCTTCTTCCAGCTGCTGACGCGCATGGGCGATGTGCTGTTCTTCCAGTTCGCCACACGGGTTGCCGTCCAGGTCAACGCGGATAGCGCCGGCTTTCACGCCGTACAGATAACGCCAGCTAGACGTGTAGAGACGTAATGCAGCGCGAAGCTGGGTTTTGCTGAGATTCATCTCACCACCCACTCGCTCAACGAGATCCTGAAAAATACCAATTTTCAGGGGGCGCGCTTCGCCTTCAGCGCTAAAGCACTGAGGGAAACGTTCGGCCAGAAAGGCGATAACTTCTTTACTGCTATTCAACTTAGGTTGATTTTCCATGAAATTTCCTGATTACAACGGACGTAGCCAACAAGCCGCAGGCATGAACAGGCGACATTATAATGACGTCCTCGCTAAATGCTACGTTATCCGTTGATTATCCCACGACACGGGTAAAGATTTTTTGATAATCAGTGGCCGCGATCCGTTTTTCCAGTTGCTCGACCAGCGTGCGCAACCCCTGCTCATCTTCAGCGGTGAAGCGGCCGTACGCCGGGCTGTCGATATCCAGTACGCCGATAATCTGGTCGTTCACGCGCAGGGGAAAGACGATTTCCGAATTACTGGCCGCATCGCAGGCAATATGACCATCAAACGCATGCACGTCCTCAACGCGCTGGACCTGGGCTTGCGCCACCGCGGCGCCGCACACGCCGCGACCGACCGGAATGCGCACACAGGCCAGTTTGCCCTGGAACGGCCCCAATACCAGGGTATCGCCTTCCAGAAGATAGAAACCGGCCCAGTTGACTTCGCTCAGCCGCTCGAACAGCAGCGCGCTGGTATTGGCGATCATCGCCAGAAAACTGGTTTCACCTGCCATTAATGCCTGGAAATCGCGGTTTAGATCCGCGTAAAATTCTGTTTTGCTCATTATATCTTCACTTGGTTGTCTTACTGCCTGATACGTACAGCCTACTAAAATAAGCATTAAATGCGCTTAGGCTCAAGATGAATTCATTCATAGGTTAAGATAGTGGGATACATTCATTCCTGTACGTAATAAATGCCGATAAAAACACCAACGATCAAACCTGCGAAGAAGATGGTCGTGCATGCCGTCAGCACGCCGCTTCCCTATGCGCATTATCAGCGCTGTACGCAGTGTGACATGCTCTTTCGCTTACCGGTGCTTAAACGCTACCAAAGCGCCTGGTGTCCACGCTGTAACGCGAAGGTGCGTGATGGGCGCGACTGGTCGCTGACGCGTCTGGGCAGCATGGCCGTTGCGATGCTGCTGCTCATGCCTTTTGCCTGGTCTGAACCTCTGCTGCGCCTGCATCTGCTGGGCGTACGCATCGACGCCAACGTCCTGCAGGGGATCTGGCAGATGACCGCACAGGGTGACCCGCTTACCGCCGCCATGGTGCTGTTTTGCGCGGTGGTCGCCCCGGTGCTGCTGGTGGTCTCGATTAGCTATCTTTGGCTGGGCAACGTGCTGGGGATGAACCTGCGCCCGGTGCTGCTGATGCTCGGCAAGCTCAAAGAGTGGGTGATGCTGGATATCTATCTGGTGGGTATTGGCGTCGCCTCCATCAAGGTGCAGGATTACGCCTTCCTGCAGCCCGGCATCGGCCTGGTGGCGTTTATCTCGCTAACGCTGCTGAGCATCCTGACGCTTATTCACATGAACGTCGAAGAGCTGTGGGAGCGTTTCTATCCTGAACGGCCGGCGACCCGCGCCGATAATAATCTGCAGGTGTGCACCAGTTGCCACTACACCGGCTACCGCGACGCGCGTGGCCGCTGCCGACGCTGCCACACCCCGCTGCATCATCGCCGGCCCCAGAGCCTGCAGCGCAGCTGGGCGGCGCTGGTCGCTTCGATGATTTTCCTCTTACCGGCCAACCTGCTGCCGATCTCGATCATCTATGTCAATGGTGCGCGCCAGGACGATACGATCCTCTCCGGGATAATCTCCCTTGCCAACAGCAATATCGCCATCGCAGGGGTGGTGTTTATCGCCAGTATTTTGGTGCCATTCACCAAAGTTATAGTGTTATTTACCCTCCTGGTCAGCATACAATTCAAGTGTGAGCAGGGGTTGCGCACCCGCATCCTGCTGCTGCGGCTGATAACCTGGATTGGCCGCTGGTCGATGTTGGATCTGTTTGTTATCTCACTCACCATGTCGCTAATAAATCGCGATCAGCTCCTCGCCTTCACCATGGGGCCGGCGGCGGTTTACTTCGGCGGTGCAGTAATTTTAACTATTCTTGCAGTTGAATGGCTGGACAGCCGCTTACTTTGGGACGCACATGAGTCAGGAATCGCCCGCTTCGCAGACTGAAGCCAGAATAAAAACTAAACGCCGTATCTCGCCATTCTGGCTGTTGCCGGTCATCGCGCTGCTGATTGCCGCCTGGCTCATCTGGACCAGCTTTGACGACCGCGGATCGACGATTACCATCGATTTCCAGTCCGCTAACGGCATCGTCCCGGGGCGGACGCCTATCCGCTATCAGGGGGTGGAAGTCGGTACCGTCCAGGATATTAGCCTCAGTAAAGACCTGAGTAAAATTGAGGTTTCCGCCAGCATCAAACGCGATATGAAAGATGCACTGCGTAAAGAGACCCAGTTCTGGCTGGTCACGCCGAAAGCCTCTCTGGCCGGGGTCTCCGGGCTGGATGCGCTGGTGGGCGGGAACTACATCGGCATGATGCCAGGCAAAGGCGATCCCGAAGATCACTTCGTGGCCCTCGACACTCAGCCGAAATACCGCATCAACAACGGCGAGCTGATGATCCACCTGCAGGCCCCTGACCTTGGCTCCCTGAGCAGCGGCTCGCTGGTCTATTTCCGCAAGATCCCGGTCGGTCGCGTGTATGACTTCACCCTGAATGCCAATAATCAGGGAGTCACCATCGATGTCCTGATCGAACGCCGGTTTACCAACCTGGTGAAAAAAGGCAGCCGCTTCTGGAACGTCTCCGGGATCAAAGCCGACGTCGGCCTGAGTGGGGCAAAAGTGCAGCTGGAGAACCTTTCTGCACTGGTGAACGGCGCTATCGCCTTTGACTCCCCCGCCGATTCGCAGGTTGCGGCGCAAAACGATGACTATCATCTGTACGAAGATCTGGCGCATAGCCAGCGTGGTGTGCTGGTCACCCTCGACCTGCCCGACGGCGATGGGCTGAAAGCAGGCTCGACGCCGCTGATGTATCAGGGGCTGGAAGTGGGCCAGTTAAGTAAGCTGAATCTTAACCCCGGCGGCAAGGTGACCGGCGAGATGACCGTCGACCCGAGCGTGGTGACGCTGCTGCGTGAGAAAACGCTGATTCAGATGAAGAAGCCGAAGATCTCCCTCGACAACCCCAGCGTCAGCGCCCTGCTCACCGGCAATACCTTTGAACTGGTACCCGGGGAAGGCGAGCCGCGCAATCACTTCTCCGTCATGCCAGCAGATAAAGCATTGCTGGAGGAACCCAACGTCGCCACCGTCACGCTCTCCGCGCCGGAAAGTTACGGGATTGACGGCGGCCAGCCGCTGGTGCTGCACGGGGTAAAAGTCGGCCAGGTGCTGGAGCGCAAACTGACGGCTAAAGGTGTCACCTTCCAGGTCGCCATTGCCCCGGAATACCGCGATCTCATTCGCGGCGACAGCAAGTTTGTGGTTAACAGCCGTCTGGATGTCAAAGTCGGACTCGATGGCGTGCAGGTGCTGGGGGCCAGCGCCAGCGAGTGGGTCAATGGCGGGATCCGGGTCATTCCGGGAGAAAAAGGCGAAATGCAGAGCAGCTACCCGCTGTACGCCAACCTCGAAAAGGCCCAGGAAAACAGCCTGAGTGAAGTGCCGACCACCACCTTAAGCCTCTCAGCGGAGACCCTGCCTGACGTTCAGGCCGGCTCGGTCGTGCTGTATCGTAAATTCGCCGTCGGCGAAATTATCTCCGTCAAACCGCGCAGCGACGCGTTCGATATCGATCTGCATATCAAGCCGGAGTACCGCTACCTGCTGACCAACAACAGCGTCTTCTGGGCCGAAGGGGGTGCGAAGGTCAAACTTGACGGCAACGGGCTCACCGTCCAGGCCTCGCCGCTGGCGCGCGCCATTAAAGGCGCGATCAGTTTCGATAACCTCAACGGCAGTAGCGCCAACGCGCGGCTGAATAACAAACGTATCCTTTATGCTTCTGAAACGGCGGCACGCGCCGTGGGCGGCCAGATCACCCTACACGCGTTTGACGCCGGGAAGATGGCGGCCGGGATGCCGATTCGTTATCTCGGCATCGATATCGGTCAGATCCAGTCCCTGGAGCTGATCACCGCCAAAAACGAAGTGCAGGCGAAAGCGGTGCTCTACCCGGAATACGTCGGCACCTTCGCCCGGGCCGGGACCCGCTTCTCGGTGATCACCCCGCAAATCTCCGCCGCGGGCGTCGAGCATCTGGACACCCTGTTCCAGTCGTATATCAACGTTGAGCCCGGACGCGGCCCGGCGCGCCGCGACTTTGAGATCCAGGATACGACGATCAGCGACTCACGCTATATCGACGGCCTGAACATTGTGGTGGAAGCGCCGGAGGCGGGGTCGCTTGGCATCGGTACGCCGGTCCTGTTCCGCGGCCTTGAAGTGGGGACAGTCACCGGCCTGTCGCTGGGGTCGATGTCCGATCGGGTGATGGTGAAACTGCGTATCAGTAAGCGCTACCAGTATCTGGTACGCAATAACTCGGTGTTCTGGCTGGCCTCAGGTTACAGCCTCGACTTCGGCCTGATTGGCGGCGTGGTGAAAACCGGAACCTTCAATCAGTTTATCCGCGGCGGGATCGCGTTTGCCACGCCGCCGGGTACGCCGCTGGCGCCAAAGGCTCAGGATGGCAAGCACTTCCTGCTGCAGGAGAGCGAGCCGAAAGAGTGGCGGGAATGGGGCACCGCCCTGCCGCAGTAACCCTCACGACCCCTTCTCCCGCCCCGGCCAACGCCGAGGGCGGGAAGATAACCAACCGCACGCCCCGGTGTCCTGCACCGGGGCGTTTGTGCTAAACTGCGCACCCTTTTTTTCTGTGGTGCGCTGCCTGTGGCTGAAAATACTGTCTATTTCCCTGAAGCGTTTCTCGCTCAAATGCGTGCGGCAATGCCCGCGCACCTCTCCTTCGACGACTTTATCGCCGCCTGCCAGCGCCCGCTACGCCGCAGTATTCGCGTCAACACGCTGAAGATTAGCGTTGATGATTTCCTCTCTCTGGTCGCCCCCTATGGCTGGCAGCTGACGCCGGTCCCCTGGTGCGAAGAGGGATTCTGGATCGAGCGGGACAACGACGATGCGCTGCCGCTGGGCAGTACCGCCGAACATCTCAGCGGGCTGTTCTATATTCAGGAAGCAAGCTCCATGCTACCGGTCGCCGCCCTGTTCGCGGATAACCCGCAGCCTGAACGAGTGATGGACGTTGCGGCCGCGCCGGGGTCAAAGACCACCCAGATCGCCGCCCGAATGGGTAACGCGGGCGGTATCCTGGCCAATGAGTTCTCCGCCAGCCGGGTGAAGGTGCTGCATGCCAACATCAGCCGCTGCGGCATCAGTAACGTCGCCCTGACCCACTTCGACGGCCGGGTTTTCGGCGCGGCGCTACCTGAAGCTTTCGACGCCATCCTGCTTGATGCTCCCTGTTCGGGCGAAGGCGTGGTGCGTAAAGATGCTGACGCGCTGAAAAACTGGTCGCCGGAGAGCAACCTCGACATTGCCACCACCCAGCGCGAACTTATCGACAGCGCCTTCCATGCCCTGCGTCCTGGCGGGACGCTGGTGTATTCGACCTGCACCCTGAATCGCGAGGAAAATCAGGCGGTCGTTCAGTGGCTGCTGTCCCGTTATCCGCAGGCGGTGGAGATCCTGCCGCTGGGAGATCTGTTTTCCGGCGCGGCCGATGCCTTAACCGCTGAAGGGTTTCTGCACGTGTTCCCGCAGATCTACGATTGCGAAGGCTTCTTCGTTGCTCGTCTGCGCAAGACTGCGGCGATCGAGCCGCTCCCGGCGCCAGGCTATAAGGTCGGCAAATTCCCGTTTGTTCCGCTGAAGGGCCGGGAAGCCGCCGCGGTAACCGCCGCCGCCAACGCTGTTGGCCTCGAGTGGGACGCGGGCCATACGCTGTGGCAGCGGGATAAAGAGCTATGGCTGTTCCCGCAGGCTATGGAGCCCCTGTTTGGCCAGGTGCGTTTTTCACGCATCGGCGTACGCCTGGCGGAGGTGCACAACAAGGGTTACCGCTGGCAGCATGAGGCGGTTATCGCCTTTGCCGCGCCGCAGCGCGCCTTCGAGCTGACGCAGGAGGAAGCGGAGGAGTGGTATCGCGGACGCGACGTCTATCCGCAGACCGCGCCGCAGCAGGATGAAGCCATCGTGACCTTCCAGGGTGTCCCGCTGGGCCTGGCCAAGCGCGTCGGCTCCCGCCTGAAGAACAGCTACCCGCGTGAACTGGTGCGCGATGGGAAACTTTTTGCCGGCAAGGTGTGACGTCGTGCAAATAATACGCATTTTTTGACTGGCGATTTTCACCCCATTGACTACGCTGAAAAATGACGACCTCAACTGGTCGTACCACAACTCAGCTGAAAAATGGGGTGAAGCGATGAGTAAAACCAATGTCCGCATCGGCGCGTTTGAGATAGACGATGCCGAACTGCACGGTGAACATCAGGGAGAGCGAACGTTAAGTATTCCCTGCAAATCCGATCCAGATTTATGTATGCAGCTTGACGCCTGGGATGCCGATACCAGCGTGCCCGCCATTCTCAATGGCGAACATTCCGTTCTCTACCGTAAACATTACGACCGCCAGTCTGATGCCTGGGTCATGCGCCTTGCCTGACTCAAATGAACCCGTCGCCAGAGACGGGTTATTTATTTCCCCGTCCCGCTGTCATCCCCTACACTAAATAGTATGTGAACCCGAACATGAGGCCAGGATGTTTGCCTTGGTGTTGTTTATTTGCTATCTGGATGGCGGCTGTGAGGACATTGTGGTTGACGTCTACCGCCAGGAAACGCAGTGCTTAGTGGCGATGGAGGATCAGCGGATCCGCCACGGCGGCTGCTATCCGATAGAAGATTTTATTGACGGCTTCTGGCAACCCGCCAGCGAATACAGCGACTTTTAACCTGCCGACTGCAGCGCCACCAGCGTCAGCGCCCCGCCAAACACAGCGCCCGTATCAATATAGTGTTGATTATCGCGTTCGTAAGGCGCGCGAAGCGGCGTATGACCAAACCAAAAATGGTCTGCTCCGGCGATGGCGCCATGACGTCCCGCCAGATGTTCGCTCAGGCGATGGCGGCTCCATAATACCCGCTGGGGATCCACCGGCTGCTGCCAGCGATAGACTGACGCCGGATAATCGGCATGGGCGATAACATGCCGGGCATCTGCACACGCAACTTCAATAATCAACGGTAGCCGCTGGCAACGCGCTAACAACCGGTCGGCTTCGGCCCGCTGCTGCGCGGTGCCCCGGACATACCAGTCGCCGCCGTTCATCTGCCAGAGTGCCATATCCCCGCTCTCCAGCGCCTCCAGCGCCATCTGTTCATGATTCCCACGCACCGCCCTGAACCAGCGGCAGCGCAGCAGGCCGAGGCAGTCAGCGCTCTGCGGACCGCGATCGATCAGATCGCCAACGGAGATCAGCAGATCGGCCCAGGGATCAAAGCGCAACTGGCGCAGTCGGCCCATCAGTAGCGCAAAGCAACCATGCAGATCGCCCATCAGCCAGATATTACGCCAGTCGCTACCATTAATACGTTGATACATATAATTACCTCTCTGCTGTAATTATAGGTAATTGCGCCGGATCCCCGGTGATTTTTATTTACACCTCAATCGATTTTAAACAAACGGGAAATATAGTCGGCCAGAGGATTAAGCTTATCAGAGGCTCGCTTTAAAATAGGAGGAAATAACAACGAGGTGTTTATCGTGACAGACAATAGCCTGCATTCAACCAGCGTACTTGCGCCGCGCTCGCATCTTATTGCCGATCTGGTGATGGGCAGACTAATACCTGCACCTATCTGGCGGCAGAAAAATTTTCGCCTTAAATTTCTGCTGCGTACGGCGTTATTTTATAGCCCCACCAAAGCGATGCTTGAGGCGCTTAGCGCCCGCGATGATTTTAACCAGCTTCTGGCCGCACAGGCGACCTTGCCGGGGAAAGTGCACCGTCAGTACCTGACGCGCGATCTTAACGCCTGGCAGCGGGCGATGGCGGTAATAAGTCATTATCGCTACATCGATACCCTGCAGGGGTCGCTGCTGGCGCATGCCATGACCGCGGTGAGCGAGGTCCCGCTGCTGACGCTGAACGGAAAAGACGACAGCCCGTTCACTCTCTCCGCCTCCTCAGCCGGGAAGGCTGAGCGCGAGGGCGAAACCACATTATGGCTACGCGACGGCGATCACACCCTGTTGGCCAGCGCAACCTTTAGCGTGACCTGGGACGGTGAAGCCTGGCAACTGGTCATCGGCGGCCTGCAGGGGCCACGGCGCCACGTTTCCCATGAGGTGATTAAGCAGGCCACTCGCGCCTGCTTCGGCCTGTTCCCGAAGCGCCTGCTGCTGGAGTTCATCTGGCTGCTGGCTGCTCGCAGCGCTATCGAGTCGATTTATGGCGTCAGCGATAATGGCCATGTGTTCCGTGCCCTGCGCTATCGCCTGAGCAAGGGCCGCCATTTCCACGCCAGCTACGACGAGTTCTGGCAGTCCATCGATGGTAAGCCGGAAAGCGCGTGGCGCTGGCGGCTGCCGCAGCGTCTGGAACGAAAATCACTGGAGAGTATCGCCAGCAAAAAACGGGCCGAATACCGGCGTCGGTTCCAGCTGCTGGATCAGCTGGCTGAGCAGGTGGACATCCTGACGCAACCGCGCCATGGCACGTAAATTTCGCTGCCGGTAACGCCGCGCTGACACGCGGCGTTTGCTTATTCGGTACTTATTTCGCTACTATCATGGCCCCAGGCGCCATTGGATAGTGGTTGGCATGATGAGTAAAACCGAAATTTTCCTGCTAATTATTCTTGCGGTCATTCTGCTGGGCTGCGTATGGTTTATTTTTAGCGATGAAATTTGGCTTTTGCTCTGCTATCTCGAAAGTAAGATATACCCCACCTTTAGCGTTCCTGAATAATTTCAGCCGCTGTACATAGCGGCGCATTCGCTTATTATTTTTAGCGATACGGTCGTTCGACGATCGCTAATCGCATGAATTGCCAAATCTATTAGACTTTGCTCATTTTATTTATCATACAAATATGTATACTAGCAGACTTCCGATGTTGGCCCGCCTGTTAACCTGCACGCCGGGCCTGGTTAGGTGCAGGTTTTTTCTTTTCTCTTTCCACCCCAGTTTCAGATCTCTCCTTCCCGACGCAACCCTTCCTCAGGATGCGATTTGTGTGTAAATGGATTGTGTATGCTAAAAACGGTGTGCTATAACGGGACATCCAGAGGCCAGCCTGGGGTTTGACTGACATGATGTCGCTGGCTATTGCGAAAGCAGAAAGTGACAGATAAAAAGAGACCGAATACGATTCCTGTATTCGGTCCAGGGAAATGGCTCTTGGGAGAGAGCCGTGCGCTAAAAGTTGGCATTAATGCAGGCTAAGTCGCCTTGCACTATAAGAATAGTTTAACGCGTCAGCTTTTCCAGTCCGCGGCCAATGTGGTCGTGTAATTCCTGGTAAACGGCTGTCAGCCAGTAAAAAACCGCCACTGCCGTTATCCGGCAAGGGCGGTTTTTTTTATGCTATTACAGTAAGATAACGCGGAACGCTAGCAGAGCTTCTGCGCTCGCTCGATAAATGGCGCGAGGCTCATTTTTTGTCCCGGATGCTGCGGATCGTCGATCTGGATCACGGAGATCGGCTGCGCGGTCGTCTTGCCGGCTTTAACCTGCTGTTCCGCGACGTCATTGAGCGGATACTGGACCAGCGTACTTGGGTTGATGGCGTAAAGCGCGTTACCCGGACGGCAGGTCAACATCACCTCTTCACGGTTGAACGCCCAACTCTCCTTCCCCACTTCAAAGCGGCTCACGGTGATAATTTGCGGCGCCGCCAGAGCAGCCCCGGAGCTTGCCAGTAACAACATGGTCAGAACAATTTTTTTCATGATTTTGCCAGTTAATTCAATAAGGTTCCCAGGTGGCAAACAGACTGACGGCCAGCAGCGCCAGCGCGCCCAGCCCTATCTCAGCCTGCGTGGTCCGCAGGATCAGGCTTTCCGCCCGCGAACCGCTTGCCGACATGCGCGGTACCAGAACATACCTGTTCACTAAGGCAATTACCACCATCCCGGCGACCAGCGCACATTTGATCAACAGCATGCGCCCCCAGGGCGAGGTTCCGATCACCGCCCCCTGGATCAACAGCGCATTGACTATGCCGCTGGCAAGGGTGCCGGCCACTGCCAGATGTCCGTAACGCGAAAAGCGCGCCATGGTATAGATTGCAGCCTGACGCCAGCGCCCCTGCGCCAGACGCAGGCAGTAGATGAAGGGCAACAGGCCGCCGAACCAGCTGGCGACGCAGAAGAGGTGGACGGCATGATTAGTCCGCTGCAGGGCGCCGAGTAAGCCATCGTGCATGGCGGCATGTCCTACCCCGGCGGAAAGCAACAGCTGGGCTGCCAGCAGGGCCATCAGTTGCCTGGCGCCGTGATGAGGACGGATCCACACCACGGTGAGGGCGGACAACGCCAGCAGGATCTGCCAGATCCACACCCCACCGAAGCGGGTACCCGCTACCGCCTGCCAGACGGCGGGCTGCCAGACATCCGCCCAGCCATCGCCCATCATCCCCCCCTGCACCAGATACAGCGCCACGGTTGAGAGCGCGCCGATCAACATCAGGGGGCGCAACAGCGGATAAAAGCGGTGCATCAGCACGCGCCTCAGCGGTACTGGCGCCCACCAGGCGCCATACAGCACGCAGCCAAAAGCCAACATCAGGGTGATAAAGTGCCCAAAACGCAGCGTGATATAGAGCCCGGTCAACATCGATCACTTCACGCTAAAAGTGTATTGCCCTTTGGTTTTATGGCCGTCAACCGAGACCACATGCCATGCTACGGTGTACTCCCCCGGAGGCAACGTTTCCGCCAGGGGTAAGGTGACCTGAGAGGGGTTGTCAGCGCTGCGGGTCAGTTTTCCGGTGGCTACCGCGTGCTGCTGCGGACCGGTGACGACCACGCCGCTGAAGGCCGGTTCGATCCCTTCGGAGAAACTGAGCGTCAGCGTCTGAGGGGGCGCGATCAGCTGTGCACCCGCGGCGGGGATCTGCTGTTGCAGGTGAGCGTGGGCGAAGGCGCCTGCCGCGGTTAACATACCGGCAAACGCAACCGAGAGGCGCAACGCGCGTCCAGCGAGGAGTCGCATATTCGTCATTCCCTTTTGTTATGTCTGTAGGACAGAGAATAACCCTGTATAATGGCAGAGTCGAGCTAAGCGTCAGCGCCTCGACCGGGTTTACCAGCACACTGGAGTTAATAATGGAAAGAAATCTGGCCAAAATTTCGCAAGCTGAGATGGATAAGGTCAACGTCGATCTCGCCGCCGCCGGCGTCGCCTTTAAGGAGCGATACAACATGCCGGTGGTCGCTGATTTGGTCGAGCGTGAGCAGCCCGCCCATCTGCGCGACTGGTTCCGCGAACGACTGATCGCCCACCGGCTGGCGTCTGTTTCGCTTTCCCGACTGCCCTGGGAGCCGAAGCAGAAATAATGCGCGCCCGCCTGCTCCCCGTCGGTTGGCAAGGCCACCCAATTCCTTTACGCTTGTTGTTTTGCTCTGGAGCGAGCCATGTTGCGCGTCATTGATACCGAAACCTGCGGCCTGCAGGGGGGCATCGTCGAAATCGCCTCGGTCGACATTGTCGATGGGCAAATCACTAACCCGATGAGCCATCTGGTGCGTCCTGACCGTCCCATCACGCCGCAGGCGATGGCTATCCACCGTATAACGGAAGAGATGGTCGCTGATAAGCCGTGGATTGAGGAGATTATTCCGCACTATCTGGGCAGTCCCTGGTATGTCGCGCACAACGCCAGCTTTGACCGCCGGGTGTTACCGGAGATGAGCGGCGAGTGGATTTGTACCATGAAGCTGGCCCGCCGCCTGTGGCCGGGGATCAAATACAGCAATATGGGGTTATATAAATCACGTAAGCTGAATGTGGCGACCCCGCCGGGGCTGCATCACCACCGCGCGCTGTATGACTGCTATATCACCGCCGCGCTGCTGCTGGATATCATCAACGTTTCCGGCTGGACGCCTGACGAAATGGCCGATATCACCGGCCGCCCGTCGCTGCTCACCACCTTTACCTTCGGCAAATACCGGGGTAAAGCGGTGGCCGAAATTGCTGAAAACGACCCCGGCTACCTGCGCTGGTTATTCAACAATCTCGACCGCATGAGCCCCGAACTGCGCCTGACCCTCAAACATTACCTCGGGGAATAGTCATCACACTGCCGCTTTCCCCGGCAGTGTCCCCTGCGCCAGGGCAATGAAAAAGGCATACTCCAGCGCCACTCCCTCATAGCTTTTAAAGCGCCCGGATTTGCCGCCATGGCCGGAATCCATATCGGTGCAGAGCAGCAGCAGGTTATCGTCGGTTTTCAGTTCCCGCAGTTTGGCCACCCATTTTGCCGGCTCCCAGTATTGCACCTGAGAATCGTGCAGCCCGGTGGTCACCAGCATATGCGGATAAGCCTGCGCCCGGACGCCGTCGTAGGGGCTGTAGCTTTTCATGTAGTGGTAATAGGTTTCATCCTGTGGGTTTCCCCACTCTTCAAACTCCCCGGTAGTCAATGGAATAGATTCATCCAGCATGGTGGTCACCACGTCGACGAACGGCACCTGGGCTATCACGCCATGAAACAGCTCAGGACGTTCGTTAACGGCCACGCCCATCAGCATCCCGCCGGCGCTGCCCCCCATGCCATAGCAGAGCTGCGGATCGCCGTACCCCTGGGCCAGTAGCGCGTCGCAGACGTCCAGATAGTCATTGAAGGTATTTTTCTTACTCAGAAATTTGCCGTCCTCATACCACTGCTGCCCCAGCTCGCCCCCGCCGCGGACGTGGGCAATGGCGTAGACAAAGCCCCGGTTGAGCATACTCAGCCGGCTGGCGCTGAAATCGGCATCGATACTCTCGCCATATGAGCCATAGCCATAGACCAGCAGCGGATTGCTCCCTTTGCGGAAATGGTCGCGATGGTAGACCAGCGATACCGGAACCTCGACGCCATCGCGGGCGGTCACCCACAGGTGTTCGCTCTGGTAGCAGCTCGTGTCCAGCCCCTTCACTTCCTGCTGCTTGATAACCCGCCGTTCGCCGGTATCCATATCCAGTTCAAACAGGGTGTCCGGCGTGGTCATGGAGGAATACCCGTAACGCAGGCGCGACGTTTCGGGTTCCGGATTATAGGCAAGCCAGGTGACATAGGCCGGATCGTCAAAGGCGATCCCTACCACTTCCCGGGTCTTGCGGTTAATTTGCCGCAGGCTGGTCAGGCCGCGCTGGCGCTCCTCGACGACCAGCCAGTCGGTAAACAGCGTAAATCCTTCGAGCATCACGTCGTGACGCGGCGGGATCAGCGTGGTCCACTGATCTTCATCGCGCAGCACGGTACGGTAGAGGCCAAAATTCTTCCCCTCCCGGTTGGATCGCAGATAGAACGCGTGCTGATAGTGATCGAGGCTGTATTCGTGATCTTTCCGCCGCGGCAGGAAGCAGACCGGCTCAGCGTCAGGGAGTTCGGCGTTGAGCAGTAATGCTTCACTGGTGGTGGCGCTGGAGAGATAAATCACCACGAACTGCTGGGAAGTGGTCTTATGTACGCTGACGTAGAAGGTCTCATCTTTTTCTTCATACACCAGCACATCACTCTGCGCCGCAGTACCCACCGTGTGGCGCCAGACCTGATAAGGCAGCAGCGTGGTGGGATGTTTACGCACGTACCACACAAAGCGGGAATCATTACTCCAGGCAAAGCCGGAGGTGACATTTTCCAGGATCTCCGGGTACCACTCACCGCTGCTAAGGTTGCAGAAGCGCAGGCCATACTGGCGGCGGGAAAGATAATCCTCCGCCACCGCCATCAATTGGTTATTCGGCGCGACGCCCAGTCCGCCAAGGGTGTAGAACTCACTCTTCGCCGCCCGCTGGTTGCCGTCAAGCAGGATCTCCCACTCATCCCACTCCTCTTTGAGCACCGACTGGCGCTGATAGATGGCGTATTCACAGCCCGGCTCGTAAACCTGGCGGTAGCGAAAACCGTTTTTACTGTAAGGGGCGGAGACTTCCCGTTGCGGAATGCGGTCGATAATTTCTTTCAGCAGACGTTCCTGCAGGCTGAGCTGCGAATCCATCACCCGCTTGCCGTAGGCGTTCTCCGCGTGCAGATAGTCCAGCACGTCAGGTTGCGCGCGCTCATCGTCGCGCAGCCAGTAATAGTTATCAATGCGTGTATCGCCATGCAAGGTCATGGCGTGAGGGATCCGTTTGGCTTTTGGTGGCATGTTGGTCTTCTGCTGCTTTATCGTGACACAAGAGCATTCAGGCCACACGGCGGCGCCTGAATGATGACGTGTCTATAAGGGTGGCAAAAGACGCGGGCGATGCAAGCGAAACGTGATAATTTAGACGCTTAGCGCTTGTTTTTGTGACTGGATATCCTGTTCTATATCGGCCCGGACATCCTTTGGCAGTGACAGCGCGTCTCCCAGCGCGTTCAGATAACTGCGTTCCATAAAGTGGTCGATATCAATGACCGCGCAGCTGACGTAGTAGATCTCCAGTGCCTCCTGCGGATCAACGATGCCCTCCGCCAGACGCTGAGGATCCAGCGGATGGGCCAGCGCCTGGTCGATCAGCACCCGTGCCTGAACGTCAATATTGGCCGCCCGCAGCTGGGCTTCAATATTGGCCCGCTCGTGGTCATCAATATGACCATCGCTCTTGGCGGCAAAAACCAGCGCGGTAATCAGCCGCACGCTGCGCGGATCAACGTCCGCCGGCACGACAGCCGGCGTGCTCGCCTCGGACGCAGGCGCATTTTGAGCGCGCATCTTCTGCTGATACTTGTTCCATAACACCGTACCCGCCACCGCCCCACCGCCTGCCAGCAGCGCGCTGGTGCCGTATTTCGCCAGCAGTTTGCGTGAGGATTTACTGGCCACCAGCAACCCGGCCAGCCCGCCAATCGCACCAGGCAGCAGTGCGCTCCCTTTTGACGACTCGCCTGTCGGTGACGCGCCCTGCTGCCCGAGCAGCGACTGCAGTTGATTAAGCCAGTTAGCCATGGTTTTCCTCTCAGGTGATAAAACACTGCTATCAGCCTAAACGACGCGATGTCAGGAAATGTTAGACCTGGCTAAAGATGCGCAAAGGTCGGCGCGGCAGACAAATCTCTACCCAGCTAGCCAGCCAGGCCATAGCTGGCTGCCGCAAGTCAGGCCACTTTCGCCTTACGCGCTTTGGCAGCCGGTGCAACGTCGTCATCCGCCGGAGAAGCCTCTTCTGCCGCCGACGGCGCGGGTGAGTCGTGCGCGGACGCATCCTGCTCCGGCAGTCGGCCGACGCGCAGGATATGCTGCAGCGCCTCTTTTCGCTCTGCCAGCCACATCGCCATGGTGTCACGCTGGGCGTCATCCATCTCCAGCGGCGATGCTACCAGCCAGTCATTCAGCACCTCTGCCAGATCGAGCATTTTGTCGTAAGCGTCGGCCTCTTTTTTGCTGGCAAAAGACATTTTTTCCTCACCTTCGCGGATCACAACATATTTAATTTCAACCGCCATGCTGCAGCCTCTCAATACTGTATTTTTATACAGTATATCAAATTTCCTCTCCGGACTCAACTCACGCGCGTAAAGACAGACGCAAACGTTTTCGTTTATAATCGGCGGCATCTTTTTTTACTGCGGAAGAGAGTTATGACTGTATTAGGCACCGCGCTGCGCCCGGCAGCCACCAAAGTAATGCTGTTAGGTTCCGGCGAGCTGGGCAAAGAAGTCGCCATTGAATGTCAGCGTCTGGGCATTGAAACTATCGCCGTCGACCGCTACCCCGATGCCCCGGCGATGCAGGTCGCCCACCGCGCCCACGTCATCAATATGCTGCACGGCGAGAGCCTGCGCGCCCTGATTGAACAGGAAAAACCCGATTACATCGTGCCGGAGATCGAAGCTATTGCTACCGATACCCTGGTTGAACTGGAACAGGCCGGGCAGAAAGTGGTCCCCACGGCGCGGGCGGCAAAGCTCACCATGAACCGCGAAGGCATTCGCCGCCTGGCGGCAGAAGAGCTGCAGCTCCCCACCTCCAGCTATCGCTTCGCCGACAGCGAAGAAGGCTTCCGTGCGGCCGTTGCCGAGATCGGTTTGCCATGCATCGTCAAACCGGTGATGAGCTCCTCCGGCAAAGGCCAGAGTTTTATCCGCTCGGCTGACCAGCTCAGCGAAGCCTGGCGCTATGCGCAGCAGGGCGGCCGCGCCGGCGCCGGGCGGGTGATCGTCGAGGGGGTGGTGAATTTCGACTTTGAAATCACCCTGCTCACCGTCAGCGCCGTCGATGGCGTGCATTTCTGCGCCCCGGTTGGCCATCGCCAGGAAGACGGCGATTACCGTGAGTCCTGGCAACCGCAGCAGATGAGCGACCTGGCCCTCGAACGTGCCCAGGCCATCGCCCGCAAGGTGGTGCTGGCGCTGGGCGGTCATGGCCTGTTTGGCGTGGAACTGTTCGTTTGCGGCGACGAGGTGATCTTTAGCGAAGTCTCCCCGCGCCCACATGACACCGGCATGGTGACGCTGATCTCGCAGGATCTCTCGGAATTCGCCCTGCACGTTCGCGCCTTCCTTGGACTGCCCGTCGGCGCTATCCGCCAGTATGGTCCGGCCGCTTCCGCGGTGATCCTTCCGCAGCTGACCAGCCAGAACGTCAGCTTTGGCCAGTTGCAATCGGCCGTCGGGGCTGGCCTGCAGCTACGTTTGTTCGGCAAGCCCGAGATTGACGGTACCCGCCGCCTGGGGGTAACCCTCGCCGTTGCCGATTCAGTCGAAGAGGCCGTGGCACGGGCTAAAACTGCCGCCGCGGCGGTCATCGTCGAAGGATAGAGACAAAAAAACCCGGTCGCGTTGCCGCTGACCGGGTTGTCGACCTTAAGGCGCGGTTTACTTCGCGCCTTCCACCGCTTCACGCGCCAGGGTGGTAATGCGATCGTAGTCGCCGGCCTCCAGCGCGTCGGCTGGCACCAGCCAGGAACCGCCGATGCACAGCACGCTGTTCAGCGCCAGGTAGTCACGGTAGTTGGCCGGAGAGATACCGCCGGTCGGGCAGAAACGAATGTGGCCGAACGGACCCGCAATCGCCTGCAGGGCTTTCACGCCGCCGTTGGCTTCCGCCGGGAAGAATTTAAACTCTTTCAGACCATACTGCATACCCAGCATCAGCTCAGACACCGTGCTGATCCCCGGGATCAGCGGAATGGTGCCGTCTTCGGTCGCTGCTTTCAGCAGGGATTCAGTCAGCCCCGGGCTGATAGCGAACTGCGCGCCAGCTTCCGTTACCGCTTTCAGCTGCTCGACGTTGGTGACCGTGCCCGCGCCGACAATCGCGTCCGGCACTTCTTTAGCAATCGCGCGGATCGCTTCCAGGGCGCACTCGGTGCGCAGGGTGACTTCCAGCACGCGCACGCCGCCTGCGACCAGCGCTTTCGCCATCGGTACCGCATGCTCCAGCTTTTTCACTACGATAACCGGGACAACCGGACCGGAGGTGAGGATTGCTTCTGCTGTTGTTTTCCAGTTTTTCATCAGGATTTTCTCTCGCCAGATCTAGAAATAAAATCGTCTTAAAAAGTGATGCAGGTTGCGCCCTGCTCCGCGCCAGAGAGCTTCTCACGCAGCGCCCCAAACATCTCCCGACCGGTTCCCACGCGCGACGCGCTGAGGTCAGGGATATGCGGCTGACGCGCCGCCAGTTCGGCATCGTCCACCAGCAGCGTCAGTTCTCCCGTCTGTCCGTTCACGCGAATCACATCGCCATCGCGCACTTTGGCCAGCAAACCACCGTCATACGCTTCAGGCGTGACATGGATAGCTGACGGGACTTTACCGGAGGCGCCAGAGAGTCGGCCATCGGTCACCAGCGCTATTTTGAAACGGCGGTCCAATAATACACCAAGTGGCGGCATAAGTTTATGTAATTCTGGCATCCCGTTCGCTTTTGGCCCCTGATGACGGACCACCACCACACAATCTTTATCCAGCAGGCCCGCTTCAAAGGCCGGCAATACGTCGTGTTGGCTCTCGAACACCACCGCCGGCGCTTCAATCACCTGGTTCTCTACCGGGACCGCCGACGTTTTCATCACTGCGCGTCCCAGGTTGCCGCTCAGCACTTTCGTGCCGCCGTGGCGGGAGAACGGTTTCTCGAAGGTCGCGATGACCTGATCGTCAAGCGGCGCTGTCGCCCCTTCACGCCAGTCCAGCTCGCCGTTGTTGAGCCACGGCTCCAGGGTGTAACGCGACAGACCAAAGCCGGCGACGGTGTGAACATCCTCATGCAGCAGGCCGCCTTTCAGCAGCTCGCGCACCAGTACCGGAACGCCGCCCGCCGCCTGGAAGTGGTTGATATCCGCCGGGCCGTTGGGATAGAGGCGCGCCAGCAGCGGCACCACGTCTGACAGGTCGGAGAAATCGTCCCAGTTAATGATGATCCCCGCCGCGCGGGCCATCGCCACCAGGTGCATGGTATGGTTGGTGGAGCCACCGGTCGCCAGCAGCGCCACGATGCCGTTGACTACCACTTTTTCGTCGAACATTTTCCCCAGCGGCATCCACTCGTTGCCATTGCCGGTCATGCGGGTGACCTGGCGTGCGGCAGCGGCGGTCAGCGCGTCCCGCAGCGGGGCATCCGGATGAACGAAGGACGATCCCGGCAGTTGCATGCCCATAAACTCGACCACCATCTGGTTGGTGTTCGCCGTGCCGTAGAAAGTACAGGTTCCCGGCGCGTGATAAGAGGCGGCTTCGGACTCCAGCAGCGCCATACGATCCACTTTACCTTCCGCGTACAGCTGGCGAATGCGGACCTTCTCTTTATTAGCCAGGCCGCTGGCCATTGGACCGGACGGAATAAAGACCGACGGCAGATGGCCGAAAGAGAGCGCTGCCATGGTCAGGCCGGGGACAATTTTATCGCACACGCCGAGGTATAGCGCGCCATCGAACATGTTATGCGACAGGCCGATAGCGGCGGACATGGCGATCACTTCGCGGCTCAGCAATGAGAGCTCCATACCGTCCTGCCCCTGGGTTACGCCGTCGCACATTGCCGGCACGCCGCCGGCCACCTGGCCGACCGCATTGGCGCTATGCAGCGCTTTACGGATGATGTCCGGATAGTGTTCATAGGGCTGGTGAGCGGACAACATATCGTTGTAGGAGGTGATGATGGCGATGTTGTTGCGCAACATGCTTTTCAGAGAGGCTTTGTCGTCAGCCTGACAGGCCGCGAAACCGTGAGCCAGATTGCCGCAGGCCAGTTGCGCACGATGCACGGTGTCGGTTTTGGCCTGGTTAATCCTTGCGAGGTAAGCCGCGCGGGTGTCACGCGACCGTTCGATAATGCGATTTGTTACCCGTAACATTGTCGAATTCATAAAGGCTCCTCAAATTTGTATCTGTCCGGCCGCTGCGTGATGACGTATTTTTGTGCTAAAGGCCACCAACACCAGCGCTCAGGGGCAAAATGTCTGAAAGCAGTGTAATAAAAAAAGCCCCGTGGGTGAATCCTCACGGGGCTTAAAAGATTAAAAAGCGTGCGACTTTCTGCGTCAGATCATGTTACCGGTAAAATAACCCTGACGGATTAGGCGGCGAGCTTACTCGAACTCGTTCCACGAACGGCCGTCACGGGTGATCATCGCCACCGACGCAACCGGTCCCCAGGTCCCTGCCTGATACGGTTTCGGCGCATCGCGGTCGGCAGCCCAGGCTTCGGTGATGGAATCCACCCATTTCCACGCCTCTTCGACTTCATCACGGCGCACAAACAGCGCCTGGATACCGCGCATGGTCTCCAGCAACAGACGCTCATAAGCATCGGCCAGGTGCGTCTGATTAAAGGTCTCGGAGTAGCTCAGATCCAGCTTGGTGATCTGCAGATTATGCTTATGGTCGAGGCCCGGCACTTTGTTCAGCACCTGGATATCCACCCCTTCGTCCGGCTGCAGACGAATAGTCAGCTTGTTCTGCGGCAGCTCCTGCCAGGTCTCTTTAAACAAGTTCAGCTCCGGGGTTTTGAAGTAAACCACTACCTCAGAGCATTTGGTCGGCAGACGTTTGCCGGTGCGCAGATAGAACGGTACGCCGGCCCAGCGCCAGTTATCGATATCGACGCGGATCGCCACGAAGGTTTCGGTGTTACTGGTTTTGTTGGCGCCCTCTTCTTCCAGGTAGCCCGGCACTTTTTTGCCCTGGGCAAAGCCGGCGGTGTACTGGCCGCGAACGGTTTTCTCACGCACGTTGGAGCGATCAATGCGACGCAGGGATTTCAGGACCTTGACCTTTTCATCACGGATGCTGTCGGCGCTGAGATCGGACGGCGGCGACATGGCAATCATGCACAGGATCTGCAGCAGGTGGTTCTGGATCATGTCGCGCATCTGCCCGGCCTGGTCGAAGTAACCCCAGCGCCCTTCAATACCCACCTCTTCCGCGACGGTGATTTCGACATGATCGATAGTGCGGCAGTCCCAGTTATTGACGAACAGGGAGTTGGCAAAGCGCAGCGCCAGCAGGTTGAGGACCGTCTCTTTACCGAGGTAGTGGTCGATACGGTAGACCTGGCACTCTTCAAAAAACTCGCCGACCTGGTCGTTGATTTCACGCGAGGTTTCCAGCGAGGTACCCAGCGGTTTTTCCATCACCACGCGCGCAGGCTTGGCATTGAGCTTCGCTTCGCCCAGACCTTTGCAGATCGCGCCAAAGGTGCTCGGCGGCATGGCGAAATAGTTGATGGTGACACGGTTCTGTTGATCCAGCATCTCACCCAGACGCGTGAAGCCGCTGGTGTCATTAACGTCAAGATTACAGAACTCCAGGCGTCCGCTCAGGGAATCCCACAAACCTTCATCAATTTTTTCCTTCATGAAGGTTTCCAGCGCTTCGCGCACGACTTTGGTGTAAGCCGCTTTATCCCAATCGGCACGGCCGACGCCAATGATGCGGGTGTCGGCGTGGATCTGGCCCGCTTTTTCAAGCTGATACAGGGAAGGCAACAATTTACGTCGCGCCAGGTCGCCCTTCGCGCCGAAAATGACCAGGTCGCATGCCTGGGCCGTTTGCGTTACCGCCATGTCATTCTCCTCAGTTGATAGTCTGGTGCTTCTGCCAGGCTATATTTGTAATTTTCTTACACTGCACTGTACTGTGTTTACGTATTTCCCGAAAGCCTTCCCCTTCGTTTGCGGCGGTAAAACCGCACAGGGTGAAAACATTCGGCGATGATTTGGGCATCTGGCTGATATTGTTCGTTGTTTGTACCTGTTTCAGGTCAGTAAAATACGACTCTGATCATGTAATGAAAAAAAACAACATTATTTCACGTCATTCCTCACCGCTTGCGCTTGCGGAGGGGTATATTCTTGCTAAAACGCCCGATGATTTCACCCATTAATGAAATCGTTTCCATTGATGAGCGCCCTGTTACTAATGAACATGCTGGAAAAAATCCAGTCCCGACTGGAACACCTTAGCAAATCTGAACGCAAAGTGGCGGAAGTGATCCTCGCCACCCCCGCGCAGGCCATTCATTCGAGCATCGCCGCCCTCGCCCTTGAGGCCGGGGTGAGCGAACCGACCGTCAATCGCTTCTGCCGCAGCCTCGAAACCCGCGGGTTTCCTGATTTTAAACTGCACCTTGCCCAGAGCCTCGCGCACGGTACGCTCTATGTTAACCGGAATGTTGATGAAGACGACAGCGTTGAGTCATACACGGGAAAAATATTCGAATCGGCCATGGCGAGTTTAGATCAGGTCCACCATTCTCTCGACATGTCGGCGGTGAATCGCGCGGTGGATCTGCTGACTCAGGCCAAAAAAATCGCCTTTTTCGGCCTCGGTTCCTCGGCGGCGGTCGCCCATGATGCGATGAACAAATTTTTCCGCTTTAACGTGCCGGTCATCTATTCCGACGACATTGTCCTGCAACGCATGAGCTGTATGAATTGCGATGACGATGATGTGGTGGTGATTATCTCACATACCGGAAGAACCAAGAGCCTGGTGGAGCTAGCGCAGCTGGCCCGTGAAAACGATGCCATGGTGATCGCCCTCACCTCCGCCGGCACCCCCCTGGCCCGGGAAGCCACGCTCGCCATCACCCTCGATGTGCCGGAAGATACCGACATCTATATGCCGATGGTCTCCCGTCTGGCCCAGTTGACCGTCATCGACGTGCTGGCGACGGGTTTTACGCTGCGTCGGGGGGCAAAATTCAGAGATAACTTGAAGAGGGTCAAGGAAGCGCTGAAGGAATCGCGTTTTGATAAAGAACAGTTCGTACCCAGTGATAATCAATAAAAGTTGATAACAAGCAGTAACCCATTACACCTTCGATAACGATCCGGCTGTGCGACGTTGCAGGCTGGCGCTACCGAATCCATGTTCACGCAACACCAAAGTTGTATCAGTCAACGGAGTATTACATGTCCAGAAGGCTTCGCAGAACCAAAATCGTTACTACCTTAGGCCCAGCAACTGACCGTGATAACAACCTGGAAAAAGTTATCGCCGCGGGCGCAAACGTAGTGCGTATGAACTTCTCTCACGGCACCCCGGAAGATCATCAGCTCCGTGCCGACAAAGTGCGTGAGATTGCGGCGAAACTGGGCCGTCACGTTGCTATCCTCGGCGACCTCCAGGGACCAAAAATTCGCGTATCGACCTTCAAAGAAGGCAAAATTTTCCTCAATATCGGCGACAAATTCCTGCTCGACGCTAACCTCGGCAAAGGTGAAGGCGACAAAGAGAAAGTCGGGATCGATTACAAAGGCCTGCCGGCGGACGTCGTGCCGGGCGATATCCTGCTGCTCGACGATGGTCGCGTACAGCTGAAAGTCCTCGAAGTTCAGGGGATGAAAGTGTTTACTGAAGTGACCGTCGGCGGTCCGTTATCTAACAACAAAGGGATCAACAAGCTGGGCGGCGGCCTGTCTGCCGAAGCGCTGACCGACAAAGACAAAGCTGATATCGTCACCGCCGCCAAAATCGGCGTCGACTACCTGGCGGTCTCTTTCCCGCGCTGCGGCGAAGACCTGAACTACGCCCGTCGCCTGGCGCGCGATGCCGGCTGCGATGCAAAAATCGTCGCCAAAGTTGAGCGTGCGGAAGCAGTCTGCGATCAGGATGCGATGGACGACGTGATCCTCGCCTCCGATGTGGTCATGGTTGCGCGCGGCGACCTCGGCGTCGAAATCGGCGATCCAGAGCTGGTGGGTATCCAGAAAGCGCTGATTCGTCGTGCCCGTCAGCTGAACCGTTCCGTCATTACCGCCACCCAGATGATGGAGTCGATGATCACCAACCCGATGCCGACTCGCGCGGAAGTGATGGACGTGGCCAACGCCGTGCTGGATGGTACCGATGCGGTGATGCTCTCCGCGGAAACCGCTGCCGGTCAGTACCCGTCAGAAACCGTGGCCGCAATGGCGCGCGTGTGTCTGGGCGCCGAAAAAATCCCGAGCCTCAACGTCTCCAAACACCGTCTGGACGTCCAGTTCGACAACGTGGAAGAAGCGATTGCCATGTCGGCGATGTATGCCGCCAACCACCTGAAAGGCATCACGGCCATCATCACCATGACTGAATCGGGCCGCACCGCGCTGATGACCTCGCGCATCAGTTCCGGTCTGCCGATTTTCGCCCTTTCCCGCCACGAGCGCACCCTGAACCTGACCGCCCTCTACCGCGGGGTGACCCCGGTGTTCTTCGACAGCCAGAATGACGGGGTAGCCGCTGCGCACGATGCCGTCAATCTGCTGCGGGATAAAGGCTATCTCGTCTCCGGTGACCTCGTGGTCGTGACCCAGGGTGATGTGATGAGCACCATCGGCAGCACCAACACCACCCGTATCCTCACCGTCGAGTAAGCCTCGGTGTCGACCTGCCAGCGATGCGGCTGGCAGGTTTTTTTTGCTCAATATCTGGCAGACTACACCATCCAGCTCAACAACAGCGTCGCGGCGATCACCGTTGACGCCCCGCCGATCCGCGTCGCAATCTGGGCAAACGGCATCAACCCCATTCTGTTTGACGCCGAGAGGATGGCCACATCTCCGGTTCCTCCAAGGCCGCTATGGCAGCTGGTCACAATGGCGGCTTCCACCGGATACATATTCAGGCGAGCAGCGATAAAGAAACCGCTCAGCGCCATGGCAATAACGATGGAGCCGCAAACCACGACGTAGCCAACGGAGAACACCGAGACCACGCTCTCCAGCGGCACATACAGCATGCCCAGGCCGATCATCAGCGGCCACACCAGCGCGGCGGAGACAAACTTGTAGCAGCTATGCGCCCCCAGCTCCATCGCCGCCGGGATAACTTTGGTATATTTGCAGAAGACGGCCGCCAGAATCATCAGCACCGGCCCCGGAATATGCACCACCTTCTCCAGCAGACCACCGACGATGAAAAACGCGCAAATCATCAGCAACCCGGCACCCATGAGCTGAAAATCGGTGGGTTGGGTACTCTGATGTTGCGCAAAGACGCTATTATCGTCATGGCTACGGATCAGCATCCCATTGCCGGATAGCGCCGGACGACGTGCGCCCATGCGCGCCAGAAAACCAGCGCAGATAATGGCGAAAATATTCCCAACCACCGCGGCCGGCGCCAGCTGGGCAACATAGACATCAGGCGTTTGCCCGAGAATGGCCGAATAAGCCAGCGACAAAGGCAGGATCCCTTCGCCGATGCCGCCGCCGATAATTGGCACGATAATAAAAAAGAAGGTGTGGTAAATACTGTAGCCAAATAAGCTGCCCACCAGCAGGCCGGTTAATATTGCCGCCCCGGTCCCCACCACCAACGGGACAAACATACGCACCATCCCCTGGATCAGAATAGTGCGATTCATTCCCAGAATACTCCCGACGACCAGACAGGCGATGACGAAATAGAGGAGATTGGCCTCTTTCATCAGCAAGTGCACAGTATCGAGCGTATGAGCTTCAAACACGCCAAAGTAGACCAACACTGAGGGCATCATCAGGCACAAGATAGCCGGCCCGCCAATGTCTTTTAATACTGGCACCATGCGGCCAATCTTAGCCAGCGCGAATCCCAGGGTCATAATGACCGCCAGTCCGCCAATCATATTTTTCGGTAGCAGACCCGCACTCGCTGAGAGCGCGACGATCGCAGCGATACCAATAAAGAGCGTTAACGGTACGGCACCAACGTCGATATTGGATAAAAGTCGTGTCGATTGCCCGTTCGGTTGGGTTTTATCTATCGGGTGGTTGAGTGAATTATTTTCCATATTTTTACCTGAATGATAAGGAGGTAGCGTAGGGTAGTAACGCAATATTAAAATTTGCGTAGCAACATAAACGAAATAGCACTAAACACCGGCTCAACAAAATACACTCAAAACGGTAGCACAGGCGTTTAAAACAAAAAATGACAAACGGTTTTCCGCTGTCGGCTTTGTGACTAAACCATAAAGTTTATTTTAAGTAATTTAATTTATCGTCATAAAGCTAAAGTTAGCATCATCGATAATATTTGCATCTCATTCAAGCAACTCCCTGATTTAACCCTGATTTACCCATTTGTAAGTAAAGTATCCGAGGCGAAATTATTTAAAGGCAGGCGACTGTGATGACTATCACCTTTTAAATATTACGGGATCGCTAGATTGGCGACACAACAACCCAATAAAATATGTCAGGACATCTTATGCCTTCACTACTCTTACAATCCCTTTTCCCATTGGTATTTATCATGCTGCTGGGATGGCTTAGCGGTAAACTAGGCTATACCCGGCGCGAGGATGCCTCCGTTCTTGCCACGGTGGTGATCCGCTTTGCGCTTCCGTTCCATCTTTTTATCGGCGCGTTAAATACCAATCCCGATAAAATTAAAAACTTCACCTTTATGGCGGTGTTAGTCATTGGCCTGATGGGATCCTATTTTCTCACGCTGCTGATCTCACGCTATGTTTTCCGTCATGATATTAAAACCAGCGCGATTCAGTCGCTGGTTTGCGCCTTCCCCGATATGGCCTACTTTGGTGCGCCCGTTCTGGCAGTGCTAATAGGCCCGGAGGGTTTTCTCGGCGTGCTTATCGGAAACCTGGTGACCAGCGTATTGATGATCCCTCTGACTATCATCCTGATTCGCATGGGAGACAAGCACGGAAGCGCGGATGAACCCCAGCTTCATGCCGGACAGCTGATCCTGCAAAACCTGCTGAAAGCCGTGAGAAACCCCATCGTCTGGATCCCGATTTCCGGCGTGTTGCTCAGCCTGGCAGGGGTCCAGTTGCCGCATATGCTCAGTATGCCTATTGAAATGGTGGGTAAAATCGCCGGCGGTCTGTCACTGTTCGCCCTGGGGCTGCTGTTTTACGGCGAACGCCCGACGGTCAATATTCAAACCTGTACCAATATCAGTATCAAAAATCTGATCCAACCGGCAATGATGGCGCTGGCCGGACTGGCCTTCGGGCTCAGTCATACCTTAATGCAACAGGTTATTATCATCGGCGCGACGCCTTCCGCCATCGCCGCAGGGATGTTTGCTCTGCGCAGCGATACCTATATTGAGCCGGCCTCATCCTCTATTTTGCTGGGTACCGCCATCGGCGTCGTCACCGAAGGCATTATGATTTATTTAATTTCGTGAACACGGAACGAAAACCCTTAAGCATCCCGGTCATTATTTACTATGATATTCAGGAGTCATCCAATGTTAGCCACAGAAACCTTATACACTCCCTATAACGGTGCCGTCCTGCTGGAAAATCCGTTATTAAATAAAGGCCTTGCATTTACCGAAAGTGAACGCACAGCATTTAATCTTCAGGGACTGTTACCCCATAATGTTGAAACCATTGAAGAACAAACCGAGCGCGCATGGGGCCAGTTTTGCCAGTTCAAAAAGAGTATTTCACGCCATATCTATCTCAGGAATATTCAGGATACTAACGAGACATTATTCTATAACCTGCTGCGCAGCCATATGAAAGAAACGTTGCCGGTGATCTATACCCCGACGGTGGGAGAAGCGTGCGAACATTTTTCAGAAATATATCGCCGGGGACGCGGTTTATTTATTTCCTGGCCTAACCGTCACCAGATTGACGAAATGCTGCAGGGGTTTTCCCGCAATGATATCAAAGTCATTGTCGTGACCGATGGCGAGCGCATTCTGGGGCTGGGCGACCAGGGGATTGGTGGCATGGGGATCCCCATTGGTAAACTCTCGTTATATACCGCCTGCGGGGGTATTCACCCGGCATCCACGCTGCCCATTATGTTAGATGTGGGTACCAATAACCCGCAGCATCTGGAGGATCCACTGTATATGGGCTGGCGCCATCCGCGCATCAGCGACGAGCAGTACCTTGAGTTTATGGACATGTTTGTCCATGCCATTCAGCAACGTTGGCCGAATGTATTACTTCAGTTTGAAGATTTTGCCCAAAAGAATGCCACGCGACTGCTCAACCGCTATCGTCACCAGCTGTGCTGTTTTAACGATGATATCCAGGGTACCGCCGCCGTGACCTCAGGGACGCTGATCGCCGCCGCGGCCGCGGCCGGGACGCCGATCCGCGACCAGCGGGTAGTTTTCCTCGGTGGCGGTTCGGCCGGATGCGGCATTGCGGAAAAAATCATTGCGCTGATGGTGGATGATGGTCTCTCGGAGGAGGAAGCGCGCCGCCGCATCTTTATGGTTGACCGCTTTGGCCTGCTGACGGATGAGATGCCCAATCTGCTCGATTTTCAACGCAACCTCGTCACGCCGCGAGCCAGTATTGCCCACTGGGATACCGAGTCCGCCCAGCTGTCGCTGATGGATGTCGTACGCAACGTCCACCCTACCGTACTGATTGGCGTGTCAGGCCAGCCGGGGTTGTTTAGCGAGGAGATTGTGAAAGAGATGCATCGGCACTGCCCGCGTCCGATTATTATGCCGCTGTCTAACCCCACCTCCCGGGCCGAGGCCCAGCCGAAGGATTTGCTGGAGTGGACCCGGGGAAGCGCGCTGATCGCCACCGGTAGCCCGTTCGAACTCGTCTTCTACGACGGCAAAACCTACGATATCGCTCAGTGCAACAACGCCTATATTTTCCCCGGTCTGGGGCTGGGGATCCTCGCCAGTAAAGCGCAGCGCGTCACCGAAGCGATGCTGATCACCTGCAGTAAAACCCTCGCAGCCCACTCGCCTTTGGCGACCCGTGAAACCGGTGCTTTACTGCCGCCGGTTGAAGAGATTGAAATGATTTCCCGGGCTATTGCCGCAGAGGTTGCTCGCGCCGCGCAGCGGGACGGCGTCGCGCCGCAGATTGACGAGGCACAGCTGGCGGCGAATATCGATAAAACCTTCTGGCGAGCGCGCTACACCGCCTATAAACGATCGTCATTCTGATCGCCATTCCTCAACTCATCTTGCGGGAAGCCGGCTGGCTTCCCGCCACACCGGGGAACCACGCATGTTCAATGTGCTGATCGTCGATGATGATCCCATGGTAGCCGAACTGAACCGGCTGTTTATCAGCCGGGTGGCTGATTTTCACTGCTGCGGGGTGGCGGCGACGATCGGCGGCGCCAAAGCGATGCTGAGCCATCTGGCGCAGGTCGATCTGCTGCTACTGGATGTCTATATGCAACAGGAGAATGGCCTTGACCTGCTGCCCTCGCTTCGCGCAGATGCGCGGAATATTGACGTCATCATGATGACATCTGCCGCCGATGCGCTCACGCTACAAACGGCGCTGCACTATGGGGTGGTGGATTACCTGATTAAACCGTTTCAGTTTCCGCGCTTTGAGGAAGCCCTGCAGACATGGCGCAACAAGCGTGAGGTGAAGCAGGCGAAATCCTGTTACGCCCAGGCGGATATCGACACCCTGCTGCGTCGCGGGATCCCGCAACAGGAAAGCGCCCGCCGCTTGCCGAAAGGGCTGACTCCACAAACCCTTCGCCTCGTGTGCCAGTGGATTGACGCCCATCAGGCGCGCGATTTTTCGACCAACGAGCTGGCGGCGGCGCTGCAGATATCCAGGGTGTCATGCCGCAAATACCTGATTTGGCTGGAGCAGATAAACGTGCTCTTCACGACCAATCACTACGGTATCACTGGCCGCCCGGAGTATCGCTACCGGCTTGTCGTCGAGAACGTGATGTTACTGACGCAATATAGCCAGTGAGCCGGGAACGCCCACTGGCTCTCTTTTAGACTACTTCTTTGGGAACAGCTCTTTGCGTTTATAAGGCTCGATTTCACCCGGTTTGCGCGTTTTCAGCAGCTTCAGGATCCAGGTGTACTGCTCGGTGTGCGGCTTAACAAACACTTCCACTTCTTCGTTCATCCGCCGGGCGATCGTCGTATCGTCAGCGTCCAGCAGATCGTCCATCGGCGGGCGGACCAGCACCGTCAGGCGATGCGTTTGGCCATCATAGACCGGGAACAGCGGTACGACGCGGGCGCGGCATACCTTCATTAAACGGCCAATCGCGGGCAGCGTCGCCTTGTAGGTGGCAAAGAAATCCACAAATTCACTGTGCTCAGCGCCGTGATCCTGGTCGGGCAGATAGTAGCCCCAGTAGCCCTGGCGCACCGACTGAATAAACGGTTTGATCCCATCGTTGCGCGCGTGCATACGCCCGCCAAAACGACGGCGCACGGTATTCCACACGTAATCAAAGACCGGGTTACCCTGGTTGTGGAACATCGCCGCCATCTTCTGCCCACCGGAGGCCATCAGCATCGCCGGGATATCCACGCCCCAGGCATGCGGAACGAGGAAAATCACTTTCTCGTTATTACGCTGCATCTCGTCGATGATCTCTTTCCCCTGCCAGTCGACGCGGGCAAGGATTTTCTGCGGATCGCGCAGGCCCAGCTCGGCCATCATCACCATCGCCTGCGGCGCCGAGGCATACATGGCGTCGATGATCGCTTCCCGTTCGTGCTCGCTTTTTTCCGGAAAACAGTACAGCAAATTAATCTGCGCCCGGCGCCGCGAGCTTTTCGCCAAACGCCCTACGAAGCGGCCGAGTTTGCCGAGGATCGGATCGCGAAAGGAAGGCGGCGTCAGCGCGATGCCAGCGAAGGCAAAGACGCCCAGCCACGCGCCCCAGTAGCGCGGCAGTAAAAAGGATTTCTCAAACTTAGGGATAAACTCAATATTATTTTTTTTCGTTTCCATGCCCAATCCGCAGGTCGACTGCTTAATCAAGATAATGGGATAGTGTAGCGAGACGTTGGGTAACCTACAAAAGAAAAAGCCGGCGCCCTGGGGCACCGGCTTTCCACTGACCGGTAGTTAGTCAAACCGCAGCTGCGGGACGACCTCTTTGACCTGCGCCAGGTAATCGGTACGGTCGGAACCGCTCAGCCCTTCGGTACGCGGCAGCTTAGCCGTCAGCGGGTTGACCGCCTGCTGGTTGATCCACACTTCGTAGTGCAGATGCGGTCCGGTAGAGCGGCCGGTATTCCCCGACAGCGCGATACGATCGCCGCGCTTCACTTTCTGCCCCGGTTTCACCAGCAGCTTACGCAAGTGCATATAGCGGGTGGTATAGGTGCGACCATGGCGGATAGCAACATAATACCCGGCAGCGCCGCTGCGCTTGGCCACCACCACTTCGCCATCGCCGACTGCCAGCACCGGCGTCCCCTGCGGCATCGCGAAATCGACGCCACGGTGCGGCGCGACGCGCCCGGTGACCGGGTTCAGACGACGCGGGTTAAAGTTAGAGGAGACGCGGAACTGACGCGCCGTTGGGAAGCGCATAAAGCCTTTCGCCAGCCCCGTCCCGTTACGATCGTAGAATTTGCCGTCTTCGGCACGGATAGCAAAGTAGTCTTTACCATCGGAGCGCAAACGCACGCCCAGCAGCTGACTTTGCTCGCGCTTACCGTCGAGCATTTCACGCGACATCAATACCGAGAACTCGTCGCCTTTTTTCAGCTTACGGAAATCCATCTGCCACTGCATGGCCTTGATCACCGCGCTGATTTCGGTACTGGTCAGCCCGGCGTCGCGTGCGCTGGAGACAAAGCTGGCGCCGACGGTGCCCTTCAGTACATTGTTGACCCAGTCGCCTTTCTGCAGCTCGCTGCTCATTTTAAAACCGTTGTCCACACGGGTATAAGTGCGGGTTTCGCGGCGGGACATCTCCCAGGTCAGACTCTGCAGATCGCCGTCCGCGGTCAGAGTCCAGGAGAGCTGCTGGCCAATCTTCAGATTACGCAGCTCTTTATCGGCGGAGGAAAGCTGGGCGATATCACCCATATCGATACCGTACTGGTTCAGGATGCTGCTGAGCGTATCGCCGGTCGACACCACATATTCGTGACCGCCGGCATCGGTATCGGCCTTCTCGTCGAGCTCATCCTGAGGAATGGCTTCTTCTTCCTGCGGGGCCTGGTCGATCGGCTCGGAGGCTTCCGGCAGCAGGGAACGGATCTCGCTTTTTTCCAGTTCAATGGTTCTGACGATGGGGGCGGATTCCGGGTGGTAAATGTAGGGTCGCCAGACGGCGACCGCTAAGGTAAGAACGCTAAGCGACCCCAACATGACGCGATGAGGTCGTGGCAGATTGTTGAATGCCTGAGTGACAGCGCGGGCTATCTGTTGCACGTATTCACTTCCTCGTTAATCTCCTTTCAGGCAGCTCGAATACTGATTCGCCAGCTGGGTCAGGAATTGTGGGTAACTCGCTTTACCCAACGTAATTCCAGTACCCAGCGGATCCAGGGTTCCCATGCGCACAGAAGTGCCCCGGGCAACAGCTTCGATAACCGCTGGCCTGAACTGTGGCTCAGCAAAAACGCACGTGGCCTTCTGCTCAACCAGTTGTGTTCTGATTTCGTGTAAACGCTGCGCACCAGGCTGTATTTCAGGGTTGACGGTAAAGTGCCCCAGTGAGGTCAAACCGTAGTGTTTTTCAAAGTAACCGTAGGCGTCATGAAAAACGAAATAGCCCTTCCCTTTCAGCGGTGCCAGCTCATTGCTAACCTGCTTGTCAGTTGCCGCCAGCGCGGCCTCGAACTGCTGCAGGTTGCTGTCGAGTTTGGCTCGACTCTGCGGCATAAGTTCCAATAATTTATCGTGGATTGCAACCGCCGAAAGCCGCGCTATCTCTGGGGATAACCACAGATGCATATTGTAAATACCGTGATGGTGATCGCCGTCACTTTTTTCTGCTGCGCCGTGGTCATGACCATGATGATCGTCATCGTCGTCAGCGCCGGTCATCAGCAGCGGCTTCACCCCATCCAGCTCCGCGATGGTCACCTTTTTATTCGCCGCAATGCTTTGCGTCGACTTATCCATAAAGGCTTCCATTTCCGGACCAATCCATACCACTAAGTCTGCGTTCTGTAAGCGTTTTACATCAGAAGGCCGCAGTGAATAGTCATGCTCTGAGGCGCCGTCGGGCAATAGCACCTGAGTATCTGTCACCCCATCGGCGATAGCGGCTGCAATAAAGCCCAGCGGTTTCATGGAAGTCACTACGGCGGCGCTGGCCAGCGGAACCTGCGCGAACAAAAAAACAGCGCTAAGTCCAGCGCAAAGAAGCGTATTTTTATGTAACATAATGCGTCTAGTCATCGAAACGAGTGAATGTGATGTGATATTATAACATTCACTAGCTTGTGCAACCCTAAATTACTATGACAAACCTTGTTACGCTGGAAAATGTGTCGGTGGCCTTTGGCCAACGCCGCGTGCTGTCTGACATCTCGCTGGTACTCACGCCAGGCAAAATATTAACGCTACTGGGCCCGAACGGCGCCGGTAAATCGACCCTTGTGCGGGTGGTTCTGGGGCTGGTAGCACCGACAGAAGGTGTCATCAAGCGGGAAGAACGCCTGCGGATCGGCTATGTGCCGCAGAAGCTGCATCTTGACGCCACACTGCCGCTGACCGTCAGCCGCTTCCTGCGTTTACGCCCGGGTACCCGCAAAGACGACATCCTGCCGGCACTGAAACGTGTGCAGGCCGGGCATCTGATCGACGCGCCGATGCAAAAACTCTCCGGCGGCGAAACCCAGCGCGTACTGCTGGCCCGCGCCCTGCTCAACCGCCCACAGCTGCTGGTGCTGGATGAACCGACCCAGGGGGTTGACGTCAATGGCCAGGTGGCGCTTTACGATCTTATCGACCAGTTGCGCCATGAACTGGACTGCGCAGTGCTGATGGTATCGCACGACCTGCATCTGGTGATGGCCAAAACCGACGAAGTCCTGTGCCTGAACCAGCATATCTGCTGCTCCGGCGCGCCGGAGGTGGTCTCCATGCATCCGGAGTTTATCTCCATGTTCGGCCCGCGCGGCGCGGAACAGCTGGGGATTTACCGCCACCACCATAATCACCGCCACGACCTTCAGGGGCGAATTGTACTGCGTCGGGGAAACAGCCGCTAATGATTGAACTTCTGTTACCTGGCTGGCTTGCCGGGATGATGCTGGCCTGCGCCGCCGGTCCGCTGGGCTCCTTTGTGGTTTGGCGCCGCATGTCCTATTTTGGCGATACGCTGGCGCATGCGTCGCTGCTCGGCGTCGCTTTCGGCTTACTGCTTAACATCAATCCGTTTTATGCGGTGATCGCCGTGACCCTGCTGCTGGCCGGCGGGCTGGTGTGGCTGGAGAAACGCCCCCATCTGGCGATCGATACCCTGCTGGGCATCATGGCGCACAGCGCACTGTCGCTGGGGCTGGTGGTGGTCAGTCTGATGTCTAACGTCCGCGTAGATCTGATGGCATACCTGTTCGGCGATCTGCTGGCAGTGACGCCGCAGGATTTGATTGCCATCGCCATTGGCGTAGTGATTGTGATTGGTATCCTGCTCTGGCAGTGGCGACCTCTGCTGGCGATGACCATCAGTCCGGATCTGGCGTTTGTCGATGGCGTGAAGCTGCAGCGCGTGAAGTTGCTGTTGATGCTGGTCACCGCCCTGACTATCGGCGTGGCGATGAAGTTCGTCGGCGCGCTGATCATCACTTCCCTGCTGATTATCCCGGCAGCCACCGCCCGCCGTTTTGCCCGCACGCCGGAGCAGATGGCCGCCGTGGCAGTTGGCGTGGGCATGTTGGCGGTCACCGGGGGGCTAACCCTATCGGCCTTCTACGATACCCCCGCAGGGCCATCGGTGGTGCTGTGCGCCGCCGCGCTGTTTATCCTCAGCATGACGAAAAAAGCCGCCAGCTGAAAATGAAAAAGCCCGGTCATGCTGTTGACCGGGCCTCCACACGCACTGCTCTGCCGCAACGCACTATGGCATTTCCGGCGGCGTAATGCCGAAATGATTCCAGGCGCGCACCGTCGCCATTCTTCCCCGCGGCGTACGCTGCAGAAAACCCTGCTGAATTAAATAAGGCTCCAGCACATCTTCAATGGTTTCCCGCTCTTCGCCGATCGCGGCGGCAAGGTTATCCAGCCCCACCGGCCCACCAAAGAATTTATCTATCACCGCCAGCAGCAGTTTGCGGTCCATATAGTCGAACCCTTCCGCATCGACATTCAGCATATCCAGCGCCTGGGCGGCAATGTCGGCAGAGATGGTGCCGTCATGGCGCACTTCCGCGAAGTCGCGCACCCGACGTAGCAGACGGTTGGCGATACGCGGCGTGCCGCGTGAACGACGGGCCACTTCCAGCGCGCCTTCGTCGCTCATCTCCAGCCCCATATGGCGGGCGCTGCGGCTGACAATATGCTGTAGATCGGGTATCTGATAGAACTCCAGACGCTGCACGATGCCAAAGCGGTCGCGCAGCGGCGAGGTCAATGAACCGGCCCGGGTGGTGGCGCCGATCAGGGTAAACGGCGGCAGATCGATTTTGATGGAGCGCGCCGCCGGACCTTCGCCAATCATAATATCCAGCTGATAGTCTTCCATCGCCGGGTAGAGCACCTCTTCCACCACCGGCGAGAGGCGATGGATCTCATCGATAAACAGCACGTCGTGCGGTTCGAGGTTGGTGAGCATCGCGGCGAGATCGCCTGCTTTCTCCAGCACCGGGCCGGAGGTGGTGCGCAGATTCACCCCCATCTCATTGGCGACAATGTTCGCCAGGGTGGTTTTCCCCAACCCAGGCGGGCCAAAAATCAGCAGGTGATCGAGGGCGTCGCCGCGCAGTTTCGCCGCCTGGATAAAGATCTCCATCTGCGAGCGCACCTGCGGCTGGCCGACATACTCTGCCAGCAATTTTGGGCGGATGGCGCGGTCAACGGCCTCTTCTGCGCCGCTGCTGTCTGCCGAGATCAGCCGGTCTGCTTCAATCATCCCTTACCTCACAACGCGGCGCGCAGCGCTTCGCGGATTAGCGTTTCACTATTGGCGTCCGGACGCGCGATCTTGCTTACCATCCGGCTGGCCTCCTGCGGTTTATAGCCCAGCGCGACCAGCGCGGCAACCGCTTCCTGTTCGGCATCATCTGCCGTCGGGCCTGCCGGTGAAGTCAGCACCAGATCGGCCGCCGGAGTGAACAGGTCGCCGTGCAGCCCTTTGAAGCGGTCTTTCATCTCGACGATCAGGCGTTCAGCGGTTTTTTTGCCAATCCCCGGCAGCTTCACCAGCGAGGCGACTTCTTCCCTCTCAACGGCGTTGACGAACTGCTGCGCCGACATGCCGGAGAGGATCGCCAGCGCCAGCTTTGGCCCCACGCCGTTGGTTTTAATCAGCTCTTTAAACAGCGTACGTTCCTGTTTGTTGTTAAAACCATACAGCAGCTGGGCATCTTCACGCACCACAAAGTGGGTAAAGACTATCGCCTCCTGACCGGCCTCCGGCAGCTCATAGAAGCAGGTCATTGGCATATGCACTTCATAGCCGACGCCCGCTGTTTCCAGCAACACCAGCGGGGGTTGTTTTTCGAGAATGATGCCTCTGAGTCTGCCTATCACATGGGGCTCCTGCGTTATGGTCTAAGTATCTGGCGGTATCATAAAAAAAGGCTGGATAGATATCCAGCCTGATTTGCGATTATCGTAAGCGCCCTCGCGCCAGATTGAGCCGGGTCTCACTAATCTGAGCGGCATTCTGGCTAACATGGCAGTGGGTGATGGCAATCGCCAGCGCATCCGCCGCATCCGCCTGCGGATTGGCAGGCAGCTTGAGCAAGGTACGCACCATGTGCTGGACCTGGCTCTTTTCGGCACTGCCGATCCCGACAACGGTCTGCTTGACCTGGCGGGCGGCGTATTCAAACACCGGCAGCGACTGATTGGTCGCTGCAACAATCGCCACTCCCCGCGCCTGGCCGAGCTTTAACGCCGAATCGGCGTTCTTCGCCATAAAGACCTGCTCAATGGCGAAATAGTCGGGCTGGAACTGGGTGATGATCTCCGTCACCCCAGCGTAAATCAGCTTCAGCCGCGACGGCAGATCGTCCACTTTGGTGCGGATGCATCCGCTGCCAAGGTAGCTCAACTGCCGTCCGACCTGACGGATCACGCCATAACCGGTGACGCGCGACCCCGGGTCAATGCCGAGAATAATAGCCATCACGCGCCTCCAGTTAACCGTGGATGCGACTGCATCACAGGGTGGCTGCGACCTCGTCGGAGATCTCGCCGTTATGGTACACTTCCTGCACGTCGTCGCAGTCTTCGAGCATATCGATCAGACGCAGCAGCTTCGGCGCCGTCTCGGCATCCATATCCGCTTTGGTGGACGGGATCATCGAGACTTCGGCAGCGTCGGCTTTCAGGCCAGCGGCTTCCAGCGCGTCGCGCACGGCGCCCATCTCTTCCCACGCGGTGTAGACGTCGATGGCGCCGTCGTCATAGGTCACCACGTCTTCTGCGCCGGCTTCCAGCGCCGCTTCCATGATGGTGTCTTCATCGCCTTTCTCGAAGGAGATGACGCCTTTCTTACTGAACAGATAGGACACGGAGCCGTCGGTACCGAGGTTACCACCGGTTTTGGTGAAGGCGTGACGCACTTCCGCAACGGTACGGTTACGGTTGTCGGACAGACATTCCACCATTACCGCGGTACCGCCAGGGCCATAGCCTTCGTAAATGATGGTTTCCATGTTCGCGTCTTCATCACCGCCGACGCCGCGCGCGATGGCGCGGTTCAGGGTGTCGCGCGTCATGTTGTTAGACAACGCTTTATCAACGGCTGCACGCAGACGCGGGTTGGAAGCCGCGTCGCCGCCGCCCAGACGCGCCGCAGTCACCAGCTCGCGAATGATTTTCGTAAAGATTTTACCGCGTTTAGCATCCTGTGCCGCTTTGCGGTGTTTGGTGTTGGCCCATTTACTATGACCTGCCATAAAAAACTCTCCAAAAAGCGCGCCCTTTCAGGCGGCGTTAATTACAAATTCTTCAATCGCCTGCCGGTTGCTCCACGACTTGGTCAGCGCAGCGGCTTCCGTCGCGCTGACCCAGCGGTAGGCCAGATGTTCGGTGAAGGTAATCTCCCGCTCATGAGGCAGCGCAAGACAGAACCAGAATTCTGTATTGCGCTCTACACCCGGCGCATAGCGATGACGCAAATGAGAAAATATCTCGAACTCCACCGTGCGCTGACAGTCAATTAAGGTCAGTTGCTCGCAGGCAACATCAATGGCGACCTCTTCCTTTACTTCACGCGCGGCGGCCTGCAGCGCGGTCTCTCCTGCTTCTAGGCTGCCGGTCACCGACTGCCAGAACGCGGGATCGTCGCGCCGCTGTAACATCAGCACCCGTTTCGTATCTTTGGCGTAAATCACCACCAGCACCGAAACGGGCAGCTTAAATGACATATTACTTGTTCTCCAGAGACGCTTTTGTCTCTTTCTCCACAACCTGAATACCCAGTTCACCAAGTGAGGCAGGATTCGCGAAGCTTGGCGCTTCGGTCATCAGACAGGCCGCCGCGGTGGTTTTCGGGAAGGCGATAACGTCGCGGATGTTATCGGTACCGGTCAGCAGCATAGTCAGGCGGTCAAGACCGAACGCCAGGCCCGCATGCGGCGGCGTACCGTATTTCAGCGCATCCAGAAGGAAGCCGAATTTTTCACGCTGCTCTTGCTCGTTAATGCCCAGGATGCCAAATACAGTTTGCTGCATGTCGCCGCGGTGGATACGCACAGAACCGCCGCCGACTTCATACCCATTAATGACCATATCGTAGGCGTTGGCTACAGCCTCTTCCGGCGCGGCTTTCAGCTCGTCCGCCGTCATATCTTTTGGCGAGGTGAACGGATGGTGCATCGCCGTCAGGCCGCCTTCGCCGTCGTCTTCGAACATCGGGAAGTCGATCACCCACAGCGGCGCCCATTTGCTTTCGTCAGTCAGGCTCAGGTCTTTACCGAGCTTCAGACGCAGCGCGCCCAGCGCGTCAGCCACCACTTTCTTGTTGTCGGCGCCGAAGAAGATCATATCGCCGTCCTGCGCGCCGGTGCGCTCGAGGATGGCTTCCACGATCTCAGCGGTCAGGAACTTCGCCACCGGGCTGTTGATCCCGTCCATGCCTTTCGCACGCTCGGTCACTTTAATATAGGCCAGCCCCTTCGCGCCGTAGATCTTCACAAAGTTGCCGTATTCGTCAATCAGCTTGCGGGTCAGAGAGGCACCGCCCGGGACGCGCAGCGCCGCCACACGTCCTTTCGGATCGTTGGCCGGGCCGGCAAAGACCGCGAACTCCACGGACTTCAGCAGGTCGGCGACGTCCACCAGCTCCATCGGGTTACGCAGATCTGGTTTATCGGAGCCGTAACGACGTTCGGCTTCGGCGAAGGTCATGATCGGGAAATCGCCCAGGTCGACGCCTTTAATTTCCAGCCACAGCTGACGCACCATCGCTTCCATGATCTCACGCACCTGCGGCGCGGTCATAAAGGAGGTTTCCACGTCGATCTGGGTAAATTCAGGCTGACGGTCGGCACGCAGGTCTTCATCGCGGAAGCATTTAACGATCTGATAATAGCGATCGAACCCGGACATCATCAGCAGCTGTTTGAACAGCTGCGGGGACTGCGGCAGCGCGTAGAATTTGCCTTTATGCACGCGGGAAGGCACGAGGTAATCGCGAGCGCCTTCCGGGGTGGCTTTAGTCAACATCGGGGTTTCGATGTCGAGGAAGCCATGGTCATCCATAAAGCGACGCACAAAGCTGGTGATTTTCGCGCGGGTTTTCAGACGCTGCGCCATTTCCGGACGACGCAGGTCGAGGTAGCGGTATTTCAGACGCGCTTCTTCGGTGTTGACGTGATTGGAGTCCAGCGGCAGCGATTCTGAGCGGTTAATGATCGTCAGATCGGAGGCCAGCACTTCGATGGCGCCGGTGGCCATGTCCGCGTTGATGTTTTTCTCTTCACGCGCGCGGACGGTGCCAGTGACCTGAATGCAGAACTCATTACGCAGTTCAGAGGCTAATTTCAACGCATCCGCACGATCCGGGTCGAAAAACACCTGAACGATGCCTTCGCGGTCGCGCATGTCGATAAAAATGAGGCTACCGAGATCGCGACGGCGGTTGACCCAACCACACAGAGTCACCTGCTGCCCAACGTGGGACTGTCGAAGCTGTCCGCAATATTCTGTACGCATGAGATATCCCTTAACTTAGCCGTCGGCGGATTGTCGTCTGCCCTGCAGGCGACGAGGTCGCAGCTTTAGCTGATGTCACAACTGAATGAAAAAAGGCGGCTATTATACTGGAAATTCTGTCGTTCGATAAGTCCGACGCACGATGTACGCTGCTTTGCTGCGCGCTTAACGTCTACACTCACATAAATTAACAATATTTGTTACCCTTTTGCAGAAGCCGCGCAGGTATTGTAGCCGCCTGACAACAGAACAAGATACGGGGATACCATGTTAGAACTCAATGCAAAAAAAACGGCGCTGGTGGTGATCGATCTGCAGGAAGGCATTCTGCCTTTCGCCGGCGGACCACATCGGGCTGACGAGGTGGTGGCGCGTGCCGCTCGCCTGGCAGACCAGTGTCGACAACAGGGTTCACCGGTCATCATGGTCCGCGTCGGCTGGTCGGCCGATTTCGCTGAAGCGCTGAAACAGCCTGTCGACGCTCAGGCCGGGGCGCATACGCTGCCTGAAAACTGGTGGACCTACCCGGCCACGCTCGGTAAGCAGGAGAGCGATATCGAAGTGACCAAACGCCAGTGGGGCGCGTTCTATGGCACCGACCTTGAGCTTCAGCTGCGCCGCCGCGGTATCGACACCATTATTCTCTGCGGCATCTCCACCAATATCGGCGTCGAATCCACCGCCCGCAACGCCTGGGAGCTGGGTTTTAACCTGGTCATCGCTGAAGATGCCTGCAGCGCCGCCTCCGCCGAGCAGCATCAGGGCAGCATGACGCATATTTTCCCGCGCATCGGTCGGGTGCGCAGCACCGAGGAGATCCTCGCCGCGCTATGATTTATATTGGGCTTCCCCAGTGGTCGCACCCGAAATGGGTGCGCCTTGGCATCACCAGCCTTGAAGAGTACGCCCGCCACTTTAACTGCGTGGAGGGCAACACTACCCTGTATGCGCTGCCGAAGCCGGAGATAGTCACCCGCTGGTATGAACAGACCCACGATGACTTCCGCTTCTGCTTCAAATTCCCGGCCACCATCTCGCACCAGGCCGCCCTGCGTCATTGCGACGAGTTAAGCAGTGAATTTTTTGCCCGCCTGGCGCCGCTGGCCTCGCGCATCGGCCAGTACTGGCTGCAGCTGCCGGCGACCTTCGGTCCTCGCGATCTCCCCGCGTTATGGCAATTTCTCGACGGGCTGCCGACGGATTTCACCTACGGCGTCGAGGTTCGTCACCCCGAATTCTTCGCCAAAGGCGAAGCGGAACAGCAGCTCAATCGAGGGCTGCACGAGCGCAACGTTAACCGCGTGATCCTCGACAGCCGCCCGGTCCACAGCGCCGCGGCCACCAGCCCGGCAATGATCGACGCGCAGAAAAAGAAACCCAAAGTGCCGGTACATGCGGTGATGACCGCCCGGCAGCCGATGGTGCGCTTTATCGGCGGTGACGACATGGCCCACAACCGGGAACTGTTTCGCGTCTGGCTGCAGACCCTGCCGAAGTGGCATCAGTCTGGCACCCCGTGGCTGTTCCTGCATACCCCTGACATTGCTTACGCGCCAACACTGGTGGATACGCTGTGGAGCGATCTGCACACCGCCCTGCCGGCGGCAGGAAATGCGCCGTCGATTCCGCAGCAATCCTCCCTTTTCTGATATCCTGCTATCATAATCGGAGCCATCTGCCAGAGTTAAAGGGAGTTTTCGTATGGTCAGCGCGCTGTATGCCGTTTTAGGTGCGTTATTGTTAGTGAAGTTTTCTTTCGACGTGGTGCGTTTACGCACCCAGTACCATGTGGGCTACGGTGACGGCGGCTTTAGCGAGCTGCAGGTTGCCATCCGCGTTCACGGTAATGCCGTCGAATATGTGCCGATTGGCCTCATTTTGCTGCTATTTATGGAGATGAATGGCGCCCAGACCTGGATGGTGCACGTTTGCGGCATTTTATTGATTGTCGGGCGACTGATGCACTCCTGGGGTTTTCATCACCGCGTCTACCACTGGCGCCGCTCCGGCATGAGCGCGACCTGGTGCGCGTTGTTGCTGATGGTGCTGGCCAATCTCTGGTATATGCCCTGGGAGTTGGTTTTCTCCCTCCGTTAGCGCACAATACGCCGTTTTCGTTTTTTCGGGTTTAACGTTATGTCTCACCGCGATACGCTTTTTTCCGCGCCGATTGCCAGCCTCGGCGACTGGACCTTTGATGAACGGGTTGCTGAAGTCTTCCCCGATATGATCCAGCGTTCTGTGCCCGGCTATTCCAATATCATCTCGATGATCGGCATGCTGGCCGAGCGCTTCGTTCAGCCCAACACCCAGGTTTACGATCTTGGCTGTTCGCTGGGCGCCGCCACCCTTTCCGTGCGCCGCAGTATTAGCCATCCAGGATGTCGCATTATCGCCATCGATAACTCCCCGGCGATGGTGGAACGCTGCCGCCGTCATATTGACGCCTATAAAGCCCCGACGCCGGTCGAGGTGATTGAAGGGGATATCCGTGCGGTGGCCATTGAAAACGCCTCGCTGGTTATCCTGAACTTTACCATTCAGTTCCTCGAGCCAGGCGATCGCCAGGCGATCCTGAATAAAGTCTATCAGGGGCTCAACCCCGGCGGCGCGCTGGTGCTCTCGGAGAAATTCAGCTTCGAAGACGCCCACGTCGGCGAGCTGCTGTTCAATATGCATCATGATTTTAAACGCGCGAACGGCTACAGCGAGCTGGAGATCAGCCAGAAACGCAGCATGCTGGAAAACGTGATGCTGACGGACTCCGTGGAAACCCATAAAGCCCGCCTGCGTCAGGCTGGGTTTGAACATGCCGAACTATGGTTCCAGTGCTTTAACTTTGGCTCGCTGGTGGCAGTAAAATCCGGGGAGCAGGCATGATCGACTTCAGTAATTTCTATCAGCTGATCGCCAAAAGCCCGCTGTCTCACTGGCTGGAAACCTTGCCAGCTCAGGTAGCCGCCTGGCAGCGCGAAGCCCTGCACGGCAAGTTTCGCGAATGGGAGCGTGCCGTTGAGTTTCTCCCTGAATTAACGCCCTGGCGTCTGGACCTCCTGCACAGCGTCACCGCCGAGAGCGAAACGCCGCTTAGCGAAGGCCATCAGCTGCGGGTAGAAAATCTGCTAAAAAACCTGATGCCATGGCGCAAAGGGCCTTATTCGCTGTACGGCATTAACATTGATACCGAATGGCGCTCTGACTGGAAGTGGGAGCGTGTCCTGCCGCACCTGTCCGATCTCACCGGGCGGACTATCCTCGATGTGGGCTGCGGCAGCGGCTATCACATGTGGCGAATGATCGGCGCCGGCGCACATCTGGCGGTCGGCATCGATCCCACCCAGCTGTTCCTGTGCCAGTTTGAAGCGGTCCGTAAGCTGCTCGGTAACGATCAGCGGGCGCATCTGCTGCCGCTGGGTATCGAACAGCTGCCGGCGCTGGAAGCTTTTGACACCGTGTTCTCGATGGGCGTGCTTTACCATCGCCGCTCGCCGCTGGACCACCTGTGGCAGTTGAAAGATCAGCTAGCGCCGGGAGGCGAGCTGGTGCTGGAGACGCTGGTGGTCGAAGGGGATGAAAATACGGTGCTGGTTCCGGGCGAACGCTATGCGCAGATGCGCAACGTCTATTTTATCCCCTCGGCGGCGGCCCTGAAAATGTGGCTGGAGAAGTGCGGGTTTATCGATGTGCGCATCGTCGATGCCTGCGTCACCTCGACTGAGGAGCAGCGGCGCACCGAATGGATGACCAGTGAATCACTGGCCGATTTCCTCGACCCGCAGGATCAGCGCAAAACCGTGGAAGGCTATCCGGCTCCGCTGCGCGCGGTGATTATCGCCACCAAACCGGAAACGCAGCAGTCGCTGGCGAAAAAAGCGAGATAAAAAAAGGCCCCTGTTTAATGGGCAGGGGCCTGGTACGGGCAATCATCATATTGGGCGACATGATGTGCAGCAAAAAACCGTTTAACTTCTCCAGGCGGAGATAATCCTTTTCATCTCCGCCACCGCTTCGCCATTAACGGCGTAGCGCCTGTATTCGTCCGCATCAGGATCGGCTGACATCGAAACGCCTGGATGACGAAAGCGCATTTCCGATGGCAACCACTGGCCTGCAGAGCTATGAACCTCTTTCACCCCCGCCTGCAGAAACAGCGGCAGGTTCGCGGCGCGGACTCCCGCACCGGCCATAATGATTGGAGTATCCCCTGCGGCAATAAGTTCCGTAATTAATGAAATACCTTTCTCCGCTGAGGGTTGCTGACCGGAAGTCAGGATACGTTTAATCCCCAGCTCACCCAGTGTATTCCAGGCCTGACGCGGGTCGGCACACAGATCGAACGCGCGATGAAAGGTCACCGCCAGCGGCCCGGCCGCGGCCATTATTTTTTTCATCCGCGGAATATCCACATGGCCATCAGCATCCAGCACACCGGTCACCAGACCAGGGAACCCCAGCTCACGTACCATCTGAACATCGGCAAGCATCGAGGCGAACTCCGCCTCGGTGTAGCAGAAATCGCCACCGCGGGGGCGAATAATCGGATGCACCGGAATGGTCATCGCCTCGTGGACCGAGACCAGCACCCCATAAGAGGGCGTTAATCCCCCTTCCTGCGGCGCGGCGCAGAGCTCGATGCGATCGGCACCGCAGCGCTCAGCCTCCCGGGCGCACGCCGCGCTATAGCAACAGACTTCCAGTACCGCCATTTCCCTCTCCCTGATCCAGACCATCCTTCAAGCATGTCACGATTTCGCGCCACAGACGCCGCGCCGCTTCACACTGTTATGTATCAGCTTGCTCGCTGGCGACGATTTGTTCAATAGACCACGGATGAAATTTCACCGTCACGCTACCGTCGGTCACCGCCAGAGTGGGGTTCGGCAGACGCTCATGCTGCCCTTTCGGCGAACTGGTTTTGACGACGATCCCCGGCTGGCTGAGTCCGTCATCGGCCAGCAGCGCCAGAGCACGGGCATTTAAGGTTGCCGGATCGCCAGGCAGGACAATTTCAATATGCTCCCAGCCTTCATGGGGATAACGCTTTTCACCCGGCCACGGCAGCTCAATGATATGGAAGCGCCAGTGCGCCACGCAGACCGGCTCCGCCAGTTTGAACAGGCAAATGGGCCGGCCGTTGATCATATTCTCCGACAGCAGGGTTCCGCACTGTTCCAGACCGCGGCGCCAGCGTTCCGCCGTGGTATTCTGATGACAGCGCAGGGAGATATGGTCGGCATCAAGTCCGGCTATCTCCAGCCCCAGTCGCGCAGTGAAGCGCTGAAGCGCATCGGAAAATCGCGGGAGATCAGCCGTAATATCGGCCAGTTGTTCAATTTGCTGCCAGTTTGCCATGGGTTTACTCGTCAATGATGCTCGTCAGTAATGAAAAGGTAATTTACCGTGTTTCGGCCTGCGGACCAACCGCCGCCCTGCTGACGGGCAACCGAACGGCGATGGATTGCGCACGCCGCCGCGCCGCGCGCAATGCTGACGGACGGGGACAAATGCAGTATACTCCCGCCCTAATTTGTCCACATTATGGCGCCGCCTCCCTCGGGGGCAGGCGCATTACACGTAAGGTATTCCGGTGAATATTCAGGCTCTTCTCTCAGAAAAAGTCAGCCAGGCCCTGATCGCGGCAGGCGCGCCTGCCGATTGCGAACCTCAGGTCCGCCAGTCAGCAAAAGTTCAGTTCGGTGACTATCAGGCCAACGGCGTGATGGCTGTCGCCAAAAAACTGGGCATGGCGCCGCGACAACTTGCAGAGCAGGTACTGTCTCATCTTGACCTCAACGGCATTGCCAATAAGGTTGAAATCGCCGGGCCGGGCTTTATCAATATTTTCCTCGATCCCGCGTTTCTGGCGGACAACGTCAACCGCGCGCTGCAGTCTGAGCGCCTGGGCGTCACGAAACCGCAGGCGCAGACTATCGTCGTCGACTACTCGGCCCCCAACGTGGCGAAAGAGATGCACGTCGGCCATCTGCGTTCGACCATCATTGGTGATGCTTCAGTCCGTACCCTGGAGTTCCTGGGTCATAAGGTGATCCGCGCCAACCACGTCGGCGACTGGGGCACCCAGTTTGGCATGCTGATCGCGTATCTGGAAAAACAGCAGCAGGAAAACGCCGGTGAAATGGCCCTGGCCGACCTCGAAGGTTTCTATCGCGAAGCGAAAAAGCACTACGATGAAGACGAAGCCTTTGCCGAGCGCGCACGTAGCTACGTGGTTAAACTGCAGGGCGGCGATCAGTACTTCCTGCAGATGTGGCGTAAGCTGGTCGACATCACCATGTCGCAAAACCAAATCACCTACGATCGCCTGAATGTGACGCTGACCCGCGATGACGTGATGGGTGAAAGCCTGTATAACCCGATGCTGCCGGGGATCGTCGCCGATCTGAAAGCCAAAGGGCTGGCCGTCGAGAGCGAAGGCGCCACCGTGGTGTTCCTTGATGAGTACAAAAACAAGGAAGGCGAACCGATGGGCGTCATCATCCAGAAAAAGGATGGCGGCTACCTCTATACCACCACCGATATCGCCTGCGCGAAGTATCGCTATGAAACGCTGCACGCCGACCGCGTGCTCTATTACATCGACTCCCGTCAGCACCAGCACCTGATGCAGGCGTGGACCATCGTGCGTAAAGCAGGCTACGTGCCGGACTCTGTGCCGCTGGAGCACCATATGTTCGGTATGATGCTGGGGAAAGACGGCAAGCCGTTTAAAACCCGCGCCGGCGGTACCGTGAAGCTGGCCGATCTGCTGGACGAAGCGCTGGAGCGCGCCCGTCGCCTGGTCGCGGAGAAGAACCCGGACATGTCGGCTGACGAGCTGGAAAATCTGGCGAAAGTGGTCGGTATCGGCGCGGTGAAATATGCCGATCTGTCGAAAAACCGCACCACCGATTACGTTTTTGACTGGGATAATATGCTGGCGTTCGAAGGCAACACCGCGCCGTATATGCAGTATGCCTATACCCGCGTGCTCTCCGTCTTCCGTAAAGCCGGCATCGACGAAAACGCGATGAACGATGCGCCGGTGGTCATCGCCGAAGATCGCGAAGCCCAGTTGGCCGCGCGCCTGCTGCAGTTTGAAGAGACCCTCTCCGTGGTCGCTCGCGAAGGGACGCCGCACGTGATGTGCGCCTACCTGTACGATCTGGCGGGGCTGTTCTCCGGCTTCTACGAGCACTGCCCGATCCTCAGCGCGGAAAGCGAGGAGATCCGCAACAGCCGCCTGAAGCTGGCGCTGCTGACAGCGAAAACCCTCAAGCTGGGTCTCGATACTCTGGGTATCGAAACCGTAGAGCGTATGTAACCAGTAACCCGGCGAAAGCCGGGTTAGTTTTATTCGGCGCCCCGCCAGCGGGGCGCTCTGCTCAGAAATATTTACGCAGATACTCGGTCAGACAAAGGATCGCCATCGCCTGGCCATAGGGCATCGAGGTAAGCGGGATCTGGCGATAAAAATCAAGGTCTGACCCCATTCCGGTGCCAAACGAGGTCTGCAGCAACTCCCCCTGCGGCGAAATATTCTGCACAATCCCGCGAATCGCTTTTTCAGCCACCCCGGCATAGTGCTGCCCGACGTAACGCTTGCGCACCGCTTTGAGAATGCCGTAGGCAAAGCCGGCGGTCGCGGAGGCCTCAAGATAAGAGTGCGGATCGTCCAGCAGGGTATGCCACAGGCCGCTGTCGTCCTGGCATTTTGCTAAGGCGGCAATCTGTGCGTCGAGTACCGTCATCAGATAACGCCGTACCGCGTTCCCCTCGGGGAGATCCACCAGCTCCAGAAAATCCGGGATCACCATGGTGAGCCAGCTGTTGCCCCGCGCCCAGCGCGCTCGGGCAAAGTTGTGCCGCCCCTCATAGCTCCAGCCGTGAAACCACAGCCCGGTCTCCCGGTCCATCAGGTTCTGCACATGGAGCAGGAACTGATAGGTCGCCTCCTCCACATACTGCGGGCGATTAAGCAGCTTGCCAATTTTGGCTAACGGCAACACGGTCATCATCAGCGTGTCATCCCACATTTGCTGATGGTTCTCCTCCGCCAGGGTCATGTGCTGCATGCCGCCCTGCTCCGTTCGCGGCATCTCATGCATCGCCCACTCCGCCCAGCTCTCGAGCCACGGCAGATATGCCATACGGCCGGTCTCTTCAAAGCGGTAAGCCAGGGTCAGAAACGGGGCCATCGTATTGACGTTTTTGGTCGTTGCCCCCTCGGCGAAGCGGTCGGCAAACCAGCGATCGATGATATCGCACATCTCGATATCGCCGGTTTGCTGGTAATACTGATAGATGCCGTACAGCCCAACGCCGTGGGTCCACTCCCAGCCGGCCCAGCCTTTGGTATCGATCACGCGCCCGTCATCCAGGCGCAGTAAAAATTGCCCGCTCTCATCCTTAATATTCACCAGGTTTTGCGTCACGTTGCGGATCAGTGCCTGCAGTTCGCTGCGGGCGATAAAACGCTCAGGCTGACACAGTAATGGGCTATGTTTGACCGGCCAAACTTTCATGTTGTTAACCTCGGGTGTATGTCGAATTCAAAGCGCCGCCCTGGGTGAGCCCCGGGGCAGCAGGTTTATGACGATTCAGATAGCCAATATTGTTATTGCCCCACAGGCAGTCGTAAGGCATCCCCGCCAGCATCTCGACCACCGCGCGGTGTTCCGCACGGGTCTGTTCCGGCTGGGCACAGCCGAGATCGCGCATTCTGAGGGTTTCACTGCGCAGGATGCTATGGGTGTGCAGGTTGAGCTTGAAGCGTAGCGAGACGAGGAAGCCGCAGGCTAACACCACCAGGGTGCCGACGCTGAGGATCAGTAAAATGGTATGGCTCACGCCTGGCGGTTGTATTTTTTGCCCGGAAACAAACCCCGACAGTTGCATGATGATGCCCACCAGCATGACCGCCCCCGCCTGCGAGGCTTTGCGAGTCAGCGTCATGATGCCGGCAAAAATCCCTTCGCGGCGCTGGCCGGTGATCGCCTCGTCGACGTCGGCAATATAGGTATAGGTATTCCACGGCACGTAATTAATCCCGCCGCGTCCCAGTCCGGCGACAGCAGAGATGAGCAGCAATAAGGAATAGACGTCGCTCAGTCCGGCGTAATAGAGCAGCGCATACGAGAGCGAGCTCAGGCCAAACAGGACCACCACCATGCGGTAGGACGGCGCGGGGCCAAAGCGAATGCACAGCGGGATCATGGCGATCACCGCGATAAACTGGAAGATGGCCATCGTCCCCAGCAGATTCGAGGCGACAGAGGCTTCCTGCATCAGGACAAAGACCACGTAATAGGTAAACACGGCATTGAAGACGTCCTGGGCGATATAGCCCCCCAGATACATGCCGAGGTGCTGGCGGAAAATTTTTATCCGCAGCGTGGAGCTTAGCTCAATCACCAGGCGATTGAGGCTCTGGGCGAGGGTTAAGTTTTGTTTTTCCGCTTCCGCCCGCAGCGCCGCCTCTGACCACGCCTCACGCGGCCGTTCCCACGTGAAGCACCAGACGAAGGTCAGCATCACCGCGCACAGGATCGAGAACACCAGACTGGCATAAAAGAATGAACTGGCATTGTCTTTACCGAGCCAGGTGAGGAGGATCCCCGGCAGAAAGGAGGCTAAAATCGCCGACATTTGCGCCATCGAGATGCGTGCGCCGGAAAATTTGGTTTTCTGTTTAAAATCATCGGTCATCTCCGGCACCAGCGTTTCGTAGGGCACCAGAATCATGGTGTAAACCATATCAAACAGCAGATAGGTGACGAGGTAGTACCAGAAGCCCATCTCGCCGACCCACATCGCTGAATAGCTGAATACGCACGGGATACCGAGCAGAATAAAGAATTTTCTGCGGCCGAAGCGCTTGCCGAGCCAGGTGGTGCCGAAGTTATCGGTGAGAAAGCCCATCAGCGGGCTCACCACCGCATCCAGCACGCGGGCAGAAGCAAATATAAGCGTGGCCTCTATTGGGGAGAGTCCGCAGAAGGTGGTGTAAAAGTAGAGCAGCCATGCGGCGGTTAGCGCCGTCGTGCCGGCGCCGAGGAAATCGCCCGCGCCGTAGGCCAGGTAGTTAGCCAGTCCAATTTTTCGTGTTTTCATCGCCGTGATCCTGTGTCTTTTATTAAAAGAACGCCGACAATCGTTCCGGATTTGCCACCGGAAGGGAGTGGGTACCTGGCTACACTAAAAGCAGTGAAACGACGTTACCTTTGTGTTTTTGCCACGGAACAACCGCCGGTGGCAAAAGGACAAAGAGACGATGCCTCCACTTCACTCATTTATAAAACAGCATTTCTTTTAAATAAAAAGATGGGTTCATTTATGTGATCTTGTGGAGAAAACACGGACTGGCGAAGAGCGTCGCAAATCACGGGAGCAGCCCTTGCGCCGCTGGGGAAACAGGAGTAAAGAATGGAAGAAAGGGTTATTCCGCGTATCTCAAGGAGGCCTGATGCCTTATACACATCTGCTGGTTGCCGTCGCGCCAACGCCGGAGAGTCAGATATTAATTAAAAAAGCGGTGTCGATTGCCCGCCCCGTTAACGCGAAAGTGAGCTTTATCACCTTCGCCACGGACCCGGAGATGTATAACCAGTTCGCCGCACCGATGATGGAAAATCTGCGTGAGCTGATGCAGGAAGAAACGCGGGAGTTTCTCAATGAGCTGGCACGTCAGGCGGACTACCCGATAGAAAAAATGACCATCGCCTGCGGCGAACTGGGTCACCATGTCAAAGACTTTTGCCAGTCGCACAAGGTCGATCTGGTGATCTGCGGCAATCACAACCACTCGCTTTTCTCGCGCGCCACCTGCTCGGCGAAAAATATCGTCGGCAGTAGCGGCGTCGATGTCCTGCTGGTTTCCCTTGAAAAGGGCTAACGCCGGTTAGCCCTTTTCCTGAACTAGGCCAGTTTAGGGAAGGTGGCTATCTTCCCCCGCAGGCGGCTCTCCTCGCTGCGCGGCGAAATATGCTGCAGATCGTCGACAAAGCGCGCCTGCCAGTTATGAATATCATTCTCTCTGATCACCTCCAGCATCGCCGAATGACGGGCGATACGTTCCGCCAGCGGCATGCTGAGAGCACGATCCAGCGCGGTGGCCACCTCATCGCGATCGTAAGGGTTGACGATCAGCGCGCTGGTCAGCTCCTGCGCCGCCCCGGCAAACTGCGACAGGACCAGCACCCCGGGGTTATCCGGATCCTGCGCCGCGACATACTCTTTCGCCACCAGGTTCATGCCATCACGCAGCGGCGTCACCAGCCCGACGTCAGAGTAGCGGAAGACCTTCATCAGCAGCTTACGGTCAAAATGCTGGTTCAGGTAGTAGAGCGGGGTCCAGCCAAGCTGGCCAAACTGGCCATTGATGCGTCCGGATGCCGTTTCCAGCTGGTGACGGATATCCTGATAGGCCTGCACATCGCCACGGGAAGTGGGCGCAATCTGGGTATAACGGATCTTGCCATGATGCTGAGGGTACTTCTCAAGCAGCGTCTCATAGGCAAGGAATCGCTCCGGCAATCCTTTCGAGTAGTCAAGGCGCTCCACGGAGAAAATATTCTTCACATTTTTCAGCTCATTCTTCAGCTGGGCCAGCTTCGGCGGCAGCGGGCCTTTGGCGTTGCGCGTAATTTCGTCCGGATCGATCCCAATCGGATAAACCTCGGTACTGAACGCCTTACCCCATGCCTGATAGCGTTTGTCCCCGAGATCGGAGAGTCGGGTCTGCATGGCAATGCTGTCAAGAAAGGCGGTTCTGTCGCTTTCGGTCTGGAAGCCCAGCAGATCGTAATCGCACAGTTGCTCCAGCAGCTCGGCATGTGGCGGTAGCGCGTTAAAAATCTCCGGCGTCGGGAATGGAATATGCAAAAAGAAGCCGATCCGGTTGTTCACTCCGCGCTTACGCAGTTCACTGGCGAAAGGCAGCAGATGGTAATCATGGATCCACAGCGTATCGTCTGGCTCGATCAGCGGCAGAAGCTTGTCCGCCAACATCGCGTTAACCCGCAGATACCCCTCCCAGGCTTCGCGCTGGAAGCTGACCAGGTCAAGACGATAGTGGAAGGCCGGCCACAGCACGGCGTTGGAAAACTGGTTGTAATATTCATCATGGTCCCGTTCATTCAGGTTGAACGACGCCCAGGAGATATTTCCGCGGGAGACCTGCTTCAGCGGCTGCTGGTCATCGCCAATTTCGCCGCTCCAGCCAAACCACAGACCCCCCGCCGCTTTCAGTGCCCCCAGGATGCCGACGGCCAGACCGCCAGCACTCGATTTTTTATCGTCCGGTAAGGCGATACGGTTAGAGACTACGACTAAACGACTCATGGTCATCCCTCCTTTCGATTTGCGCGTCATACGCCAGATGTTGCACCCACGTCCTTACAGCGGCGGCATCCGCCAACCGCCAGTGCGCCTGAGTTTCCCCTGCGCCGACTTTTACCGACATCCCCTGCAGTTGATTAACCACGCTGAATCCCGCCTCGTCGGTCAAATCATCGCCGACAAAAACCGGTTCGCGACCGGCAAACGGCGCCTCCTGCATGAAGGCGCTGATCGCCTCCCCTTTGTTCACTCCGCGGGGTTTAATCTCCACCACGCACTTGCCCAGCTGCAGTGCCAGCAGCGGGTAGCGCTGAACGATGCGCTGAGCCAGCTCCAGCACCGCGCTCTGCTGCTGCGGAGCCTGACGGTAGTGCAGCGCGAAGGCCATCTCTTTACTCTCCAGCTCGCAGCCGGGAAGCGCCTGCAGCGCCGAGGTCAGTTCAGCCGCGATTTCATCGCGCAGCGCCGACGGCAGAGATACGATATAGGTTTTACCATTGATATCACGGCGTTCTGCCCCGTGAACACCGGCCAGCGGTAGCCGCCAGGGATGGGTTAGCGCGTCAAGTTCAGCCATTGAGCGCCCTGAAATCAATGCCACCGCCCCACCCTGCTGCTGGGCCAGCGCGTTGAGCGCCTGCAGCGTGTTGTCGGGTATCACCACCTGATCGGGGTGCGGTTGGATATCGGCAAGAGTACCGTCGAGGTCAAAGAAAAAAGCGTAGTTTCCGGTTAGCGCAGGCGGTACAGATATCTGGTTATCCACCCTGTTTCCTCCTTATCATGGCCAGCCGAAGCTGGTTGTTAATTATATGTTAGCCATGTAAGTATAGACAGTGTGACCAACCTCGCCATTTTTGATAATTACCGCCAGCGAAACGGGCGCTGGCGGTAATTACTCTGTAGACTTAAAAGTTCGGCCTAAAATCAGGCCGCACGTTTGGCTTTTTGTTTGTAGCGGTCAAAGATCACCGCCGCCAGCAGGATCACACCGCGCACGACGTATTGTGAGAATGGCGAGATGTTCAGCAGGTTCATCGCGTTCTCCACGGTCCCGAGGATCAGGATCCCGGCGACCACGTAGGAGATCTTGCCGATCCCGCCCTTCAGCGATACCCCGCCCAGCACGCAGGCTGAAATAACAATCAGCTCATAGCCAATCGAGGTCATCGGCTGGCCGCTGGTCATCCGCGACGCCAGAATGATCCCCGCGGCGGCCGATACCAGACCGGAGAGAACAAAGATAATAATCTTGGTGCGCACCACCGGGACCCCGGCCAGGCGCGCCGCCTCTTCATTGCCGCCAATAGCCAGCGTATTACGACCAAAGGTGGTTTTGTTTAGTAATAATCCGAAAACCACCAGGCAGGCGACCGTCAGCCAGATTGGCGCCGGCAGACCAAACCAGTTGGCATAGCCGAGGGTGAAGAAACGCTCATCTTCGATCCCCACCGCTTTACCGTCGGAGATAATGTAGGCCAGGCCCCGGACGATTTGCATCGTCGCGAGGGTGGTGATCAGGGCGTTAATCTTCAGGCGCGCAATGACAAAGCCGTTGACCAGGCCACTGACCGCGCCCAGCAGCAGGCCGGCGGCAATCCCCAGCCACAGGCTTTCGCTGAGATTAATCACCACCGCGGTGGTCACCCCGGCGCAGGCGATAACCGACGCCACCGACAGGTCAAAATCGCCGGAGGCCAGGCAGAAGAGCATGCCGCAAGCCACCATCCCGGACATCGAGATCGCCAGCCCCAGCCCCTTCATATTGACGAATGAGGCAAAGTTGGGCACAAAAATAACGCAGCCGATAAACAGCACAGCAAACACCACCAGCATGCCAAACTGATCCCAAATGCGGGCAAAGCTAAAGGCAGAGCGGGTAGCGCCGGACGTAGTCACTGATGACATCATTTACTCCTTACTCAGGCGACAGCCTGACTCACTTTTGGCATCGCAAGGCTTAACGCCTGCTGTTCATTGGCTTCTTCATGCAGCAGTTCGCCGGCGATTTGTCCTTCGCGCATCACCACGATGCGGTCAGCGACGCCCAGCACTTCCGGCAGGTCGCTGGAGGCAAACACCACGGCAACACCTGAGGCGGCGAGGCCATATATCACGTTGTAAATTTCATGTTTGGCGCCGACGTCGATGCCGCGGGTGGGCTCATCGAGCAGGATCACCTTCATCTCTTCCGACAGCCAGCGGCCAAGGATCGCTTTCTGCTGGTTACCGCCAGACAGGTTCATGATCAGCTGTTCCGGGCCCGGCGTTTTAATGTTCAGCGACTGGATATGCTGATCGGCGTTGTCCGCCTCCCAGGCGTTGTTGATCAGGCAGCCAGCGTGAATATGCTTGCGCCGGGCGCTGATATTGATGTTGTCGCGCACGGAGTGAACCGGAATAATCCCCTCCGCCTTGCGATCTTCCGGGCACAGCATCATGCCGGCCCGAATGGCCTGGGCCGGTTTACGAATGTCGACGGGCTGGCCATCGATATACACCTGACCGCCGGTGATCCGCGTCCCGCCAAATAAGCCTTTCATCAGTTCGCTGCGACCGGCGCCCACCAGCCCGAACAGGCCGACAATTTCACCACTGCGTACCGAGAGGCTGACCGGCGTACGCACGCCCGGCGCTTTGACCTCCTCCAGGCGCAGCCGCTCTTCGCCATAGGGGCGAGGCTTCCAGCCGTAAATATCCCCCAGATTGCGTCCCACCATTGCCTGGACCAGCGCGTCATGACTGACGCTCGGCATATCGTCAAAGGTGCAAACATAGCGGCCATCCTTAAAGACGGTGATGGCATCGCTGAGGGCGAAAATTTCTTCCATCCGGTGCGAAACATAGATGATGACCCGCCCCTCCTCCCGCAGTTCGCGGATAACGCGAAACAGGTTGTCTATCTCGCGGGCGGAGAGCGAACTGGTCGGTTCATCGAACGCGATGATCTTGGCGTTGCGCGCCAGCGCTTTGGCAATCTCCACCATCTGCCACTGGCCAATGGAGAGATATTTCAGCGGCGTCTCCGGGTCGATATCCAGCCCCAGATGCTCCAGCTGCAGGCGGGCCTCATAATTGAGCAACGATCGGTTGACGATACCGCCTCTGTGCGGCAGCTGGCCAAGATAGATATTTTCGGCGACGGTCATCTCCGGGATCAGATGCAGCTCCTGGTAGATAATCGCCACGCCAGCGTTCAGCGCCGCCATGGTATTGCTGAACGCCATCTGCTGGCCGCCGATCTGCAGGTGACCGGCGGTCGGGATGTAGTTACCGCTGAGAATTTTCAGCAGCGTCGATTTGCCTGCGCCATTTTCGCCCATCAGCGCGTGGATCTGTCCTGGGTAGCAGTCAAAACTGATATCGGACAAGGCCTTTACGCCAGGGAACGTCATGGTGATGCCGCGAAATGAGAGATAAGGGGTAGACTGTTGCATAACGACTCCGCTCTTCAGCACTCAGCCCCCGCCGCGGCGGGGGCCAGTTCAACCGGGCTGTTACAGCCCTTTTTTCGCCAGCTCTTCTTTGAAGTTATCGCGGGTAATCAGCACCACATCGGTCACCGCCGTAAACTTCGGCGGTTCAACGCCTTTGGTGACCCAGTTGTAGAGCATTTCGCTGGTTTTATAGCCATGAATATCCGGGCTTGGCAGCAGGGAACCATAGAAGCCGGTCGGTTGCGCCTTCGACAGTTCGTTGACCGCATCCACACCGTTGATGCCGATGCCAATCACATCCGGTGCTTTAAAGCCCTGGCCTTCAGTGGCACGCACGCCGCCGAGCACGGTGTTATCGTTCATCCCAACGATCAGCCAGTGTTTCACCTGCGGGTGCTGGACCAGCATTGAGTTACCGGCGTCAAACGCCCCCGGGATATCGTTAGATTTTGTCGGCACGCGGTAGATTTGCGCGTCCGGGAAGCCGGCTGCCTTCAGGGCATCAATGGAGCCGGTGGTGCGACGACGGGCGGTGTCCAGCTCATCGGCGGTGATAGCCATTACCGCAGTGTCTTTGACATCCCAGCCGCGTTTCTGCATCTCTTTATACAGCTCCTGCCCCTGGCGGGCGCCGATTTCGCTGGCCGCCATCATCACCAGCGGCACGCTCTCCATCGGTTTACCTTTGGCGTTGACGAACTGGTCATCGACGGTAATGACCTTCATGTCATAGCCGCGCGCTTTGGCGACAATCGCCGACCCGAGCTTGGGATCGGGGGTACAGATGACAAAACCTTTCGCGCCGCTGGCCGCCAGGCTATCGATCGCGTTGAGGGTTTTCTCACCATCCGGAACCGCAATCTTAATGACGTCAAACCCTAAATCTTTTCCTGCTTTATCAGCAAATTTCCACTCAGTCTGGAACCATGGCTCTTCCGGTTGTTTCACCAGAAAACCCAGTTTTAAATTTTCCGCCATAGCTGATTGTGACATAACCGCAGCGAGACCAATGGCCGCCAGCGCTTTAGTAAATTTGTGCATGGTAAACTCCAGCTTTAATTCGCTTTCATGTAGGGAAAAATCGGAATTAACAATTTTATCGGCATCAAAACAAGGCATTAGAAAAATCGCATTCCCCACTGCCGTTGTTAGAGTAGTAATACCCGGAAATTATTTCTCCATACGAGAGCATTATCACATCGCGGAATTACAGTAATTGCGTACATACATTTAGCAAAAAATGACATAAAAAAAGACATAATTGTCATACAATTTTAGCGACATATAGCAGGATCATCTATACCACCAGCAGACTTATCCTTGTGATGTCAGAGGGTGTTTAACGGAGGGTTACAACGCTGTTATCACCGGAGGTTGACGGCGTCGTGAAGGCCGATCGCGTTTTCACTTTTTCCTGTGACAAGCAGCCTCACACGGCTGGGCTACGTGGCCCACTTAATATCGCGAAAAAACGGATCTTTTGCGTAATTTATTCCGAATTGAAAAAAATATATTCCTCTTCAAAAAAAGCCTGCAACAAAAAATAAAAATAATTTTCATTAGCCTGAAACATTACTGTTGAAATAAGTTATTTCGCTCTGTTCTAAGAAAAATTTCGTAGTCAAATATCTATAACTTATCACTAGCCCGATGCCAGCAAGCCCCGCCAACGGCGCATAATCTCAATCCTGACGCTACTCACAAATAATGGTGTAACAAAACGTAAATTACCGCACTTGAGAGTTTTCTTAATTCCATTCAGCGAGTATTCTTAAATCGTCGGCAAACGGGAAAAATTACCCGACCATATGGAATGTGTAGAGTTTTATTATTCTGCAACAGTGCAGCGTGTCACTATTTTATCTTGCGGTTATCCGCAGGATCCGTTGACACGCATCAGTAACCCCTTCCAGGTTAATAAGGATATTTTTATGGCAGTTCCAGGAATGGCACAAAAGCTAAACACCCAAATGAACCTTGAGTTTCACGCCTCTAACGTTTACCTGAATTTAAGCGAGTGGTGCGCCCGGCATCGGTTCGACGGCGCCGCAACATTTTTGCGCACCCGCGCGCAAAGCAGCATCACCCTCACCATGCGCGTGTTTGATTATCTGAAAAAAGCCGGCAGCTGGCCGATAGTGAATCCCGACCACGCCTGTAATCCCGAGTGTACCTCGCTGGAAGATCTGTTTACCCAAACCCTGAGCGATTACCAACAGCGTAGCAGGATGCTGAGCGGTCTTGCCGAAGAAGCCAGAGCGCACAGCGACGATAACACCTGGCGATTTCTGACGCTGCTGGCGGAGGAGCAGCAACAGGATGGTCTGCTGTTGCAAAGCGTGCTTGAGGAAATCCGCAACGCCGATAAAGCCGGTCTCGGGATGGAGCAGACCGATCGGCGTCTGATGGCATTGGTCGGGGAATCGCGGAAGCCACATTAGTCGGACACTTCGCTCTGCCGGGGGAGCGCGACCGCGCTGCCCCGTCTCTCGCTTTAAATCAGTTATGTCAATTTTCCCACCTCATTTATTCCCCAATAGAATAAAAAAGTTTTAGCGCGATCGCATTCCCACGTCACCGCTATCCCTTCTCAGGGATTAGTGAGCGCGGTCACTTTTTATCAAGCCACAAAGAAATATAAAAACAGTGTTTCAAAAATATAAAACACGAGGTTTATTTTTTTATGGCTAGATATACGGCTTCAGCCCCTGAAGGGCTGCAGGGAAGACCGATCTTGTTACGCCATCAGTTAGCTTACGGCGGTGGTAATCTGTTGGGGAGTGGCGCACTGGCGATAAGCGGCGCCTGGCTGCTCTATTTTTATACGACCTTTTGCGGCCTGACGCTGATCGAGGCCTCATTTATCTTCTCCGTCGCCAGCATCATTGATGCTATCAGCAACCCGCTGATGGGTTATCTCACCGATAACTTTGGCAAAACGCGCTTAGGCAAGCGCTTCGGCCGCCGACGTTTCTTTCTGCTAATCGGTATTCCGCTGATGATGTTCTACCCGCTGCTGTGGGTGGAAGGCCTGAGTTTCTGGTACTACCTCTGCACCTATGTGGTGTTTGAGATCATCTACACCTCTATCATGGTGCCTTATGAAACGCTGGCGACAGAGATGACCGATGATTTCTCGCTGCGCTCAAAACTGACCGGCTATAAAGCCATTTTCGGCAAGCTAGCCAACTTCCTTGCGGCGTTTATTCCCGGACAGTTCATTCTGCTGTATGGCAAAGATTCTGCCACCCCTTTCTTCCTCACCGGTCTGACCTACGGCGCTATCCTGATCGTCGCGATTTCCTGCCTGTGGCTGTGCAGCTGGGAGCGCGAACGCGAGGAAGAAGTGGAAACCAGCGCGAAAAAAGGACTACTGAGCACCCTGCTGTCGCTGGCAAAAGATATGCGTTCCACCTTTTACCTGCGCGTATTCCGCAAACATCTCGGTATGTACCTGTGCGGGTTTGGCGCTGAATGGCTGTTTGCCTCCATCTTCACCTATTTCGTGATATTCGTTCTGCAGCATGACCCGGCGATGGTCGCCGGACTGAATAGCCTGAACTCGATTCTGCAGCTGATCTCTACGGCGCTGTTTATCGGCCTGTGCGTGAAAAAGGGCTTCAGCAAACCCTATATCCTGGCGCTGGGGATCGTGATTTTCGCGGTCCTGCTGTATACCTCGCTGTGGTTCTTCCATCTGCCGTCAGGCCTGGCGACGGTGCTGATGTTCGGCATTACCGTGCTGTTCGGCCTGGGTACCGGCGGGGTTTACTACATTCCCTGGACCGTTTACACCTTCCTGGCCGATGTCGATGAGATCTACACCGGACGCCGTCGGGAAGGGATCTATGCCGGCGCCATGACCTTCTCAGGGAAAATTCTGCGCTCGATTGTGGTGTTCTCGATGGGGGCGATCCTGAGCTTCTACGGTTTCCAGTCAAAAGCGCACAGCCAACCGGAAAGCGCGGTGACCGCTATCGCAGTGGTATTCTGCGTCGGGGTGATCGCGTTAGCGTTGGCCGCCATCGTCTTCAGCAAGCAGATGAAGCTGGATCGTAAAGCCCATCTGGTGGTGTTGCAGGAAGTCGCGCGGATCAAAGCGGGCGGAAAAATCAGCGATATCGCGCCGGATGTACGAGTTATCGTGGAAGATCTGGTCGGCCACCGCTACGAAGAGTGTTGGGGCAACAGCAAATTGTTCAAAGATACGGCCCCTGCGCCTGCGCAGACCGTGATTTCCCATTAAAGAAGAAGGCCCCGCCGGTGACCGGCGAGGCCTGTTATTAATGCGTTTCTTCCTGCGGGGTAAACTTCAGCTCAATCAACGCGATCGCTTTTTGCACCGCGCGAAGGGTCACCGGATCGGCAGAGGCCGGATGGCTGGCGAAGTCGATAGCTTTCAGCTGAGTGGTCATTTTTTCACGCACTTCCACGGGCGCAATGACGTCAATGACGTCGAGGATCTGTTTGATAACCAGCTGGCAGGCAACCACATCGGAAACCAGCTCATCGTGTTCGGTAAGATGTTGAGACATTAATTACTCCTTTTTTCAGGAGCGTAATAGTACCCTAAATCGTCACAGATAAAAAAACCTGCCGTCGCAGGTTTTTTTATCTGCCCTACTGGCTGGCGGAACTTCTCCTGCCGCTTTGCCCAGGTTCACACTCTTGATGGCATTAACAACATGACTACCACGATCTCTTCCAGAGACGAACGTGCTTTTTCAGCGCCTGCGCTGCTGGTGGCCGGTGCTTTTTTTATGGAGTTTCTCGACGGGACGGTGATCGCCACCGCGCTGCCCGATATGGCGAAAGATTTTGGCGTCACCGCGGTCGAACTGAATATCGGCATCAGCGCCTATCTGATCACCCTCGCGGTACTGATCCCAGCCAGCGGTTGGATCGCCGATCGCTTCGGCGCTCGCGCTATTTTTACCCTCGCCCTGGCGATCTTTACCCTTGCCTCGGTCTTCTGCGGCCTCTCCACCGAGGTGCATACCTTTGTCGCCATGCGTATCCTGCAAGGGATCGGTGGCGCGTTGATGGTCCCCGTCGGTCGCCTGGCGGTACTGCGAACCACGCCGAAACACCTGCTGATCAAAGCCATCGCTACCCTCACCTGGCCGGCGCTGGTGGCCCCCATTATCGGCCCGCCTTTAGGCGGCTTTATCACCCGGTACGCCAGCTGGCACTGGATCTTCTTTATCAATGTCCCGCTGGGCCTTGCAGCCATCATCCTTGCGCTGCGCATTATCCCTGATATTCGCGAAACGGAACGGCGCTCCTTCGATCTCACCGGCTTTATCACCACCGCAGTCGCGATGGTCAGTCTGGTCACCGCGATGGAACGGCTCGGCGATCGCCAGCCGCAGATCTGGCCGACGCTGGCCCTCGCCGCGCTTGGCTTCGGCTGTCTGGCATATGCTATACGCCACTTCCGCCGGGCGACGGCGCCGATGGTTCGTCTCGACGCGCTACAGGTACCTACGTTCCGGGTGACGATGTACGGCGGCTCGCTGTTCCGCTCCTCCATCAGCGCGGTCCCCTTTCTGCTGCCACTGCTGTTTCAGGTAGGGTTCGGCATGGATCCCTTCCACTCCGGCCTGCTGGTGCTGGCGGTGTTTGTCGGCAATTTGACCATCAAACCCGCCACCACGCCGCTGATCCGCTGGCTGGGCTTTCGCCGGCTGCTGTTGATCAACGGTGCGCTGAACGTCTGTTCACTGCTGGCCTGCGCGCTGCTCACGCCACAGACGCCGGTCTGGGCCATCATGCTGATCCTTTATCTCGGCGGGGTATTTCGCTCTATCCAGTTTACGGGCGTAAGCACGCTGGCTTTTGCCGATGTCCCCGCCGCGCAGATGAGTGATGCCAATACGCTGTTCAGTACCGCGTCGCAGCTGGCGGTAGGACTGGGGATCACGCTCGGGGCAATTGGTATTCGCCTGGGTGAGCAGGTCGGCGACTGGCTGCACCTTTCCACGCTGCCGGGGATCAGCTTTCGCCTGTCGTTTGTCTTTATCGCGTTGATCTGTCTGGTGGGGATGATCGACAGCCTGCATCTGGCCAAAACGGCCGGCAGCAGCGTGTCGGAGAAGAAGACATAAATGATGGAAGGGCCAGCGGCGCTGGCCCTGATGACGGTTAACCGACGATCTGGCGAACGAAGGCTTCGATGGCTTTATCCTGACAGTTTTCGAAGAAGCACTGCTGGAAGCGTGGGCCGGATACCGCGGTTTTCACCAGCTCCGGATCGATGGCGCGCAGGGTGTCGAGATAGTTTTCTTTTACCACTGCCGCTTTAACCTGGTTGAGGATCCCGGCATTTCGCACCTGCGGCTCTTTGCGCTCCGGCGGATAGCCTTCGCCGTTGCGGCCGGTAAACGCTTTTTCAAAGATAAAGCGTACATTCAGCTCCGCGCCCCAGCCGAAACCTTTGGCAAACGGCAGCGACAGCGCATTACCATTGTTGATCTGAGCAAACAGGAACGCGTCCGCCGGATCGATACAGTAGCCGCAGACCACGCCCGGGTGAATATTCAGCGACATCAGCGCTCCCTGACCGGTACCGCAGCCGGTGACCACGAAGTCGACCGCTTTCGAATTCAGCAGGATGCTGGCCATGATCCCGAGGTGAATGTAGGTCAGATGATGATCGTGCTCATCGCTCATACCGACGTTGTACACCGGGAATCCTTTTTCATCGGCAACGGCGTTAAGCTCCTTAAGGATGATGGCGTTTTTGTTCGCCTGGCTGTTCTCCATCATCAGTGCAATCTTCATGGTTTACTCTCCTGAATGCTGTGCGGGCCTGCCCGCAGAATGTCATTGGCGTTGACTGCACTCTACTACCTGAAAAACAAACTTTCAAATTTTATGAAAAGTTGTTTTAAAAATTACGCAGCGCTTCACACTTTCGCCCTCTCCGCCGGTCCAGTCGCCAGGTCCACGCCCCCAGGCAAGCAACCCCACCTCGCGGTTTGAACTTCGTCAGCCAGTTGGAAGGTCATTTGATTTTCCAATACGATTAATAATAAATTAAAACCATTCTCATTTATTATTAAACTGCCAATGCGTGTTATTCCCATTAGCATTTTAAATAAAACATTTTTAAATTTACTTTTTGCAAATAATTAAATAACAAATTATAGTGGCATCCTATAACATCTATTTTTAATTCCAGGAGCGCGACAATGCTGAAAACGGAAATGATCGACAAACTGAATGAACAGATGAATCTTGAACTTTATTCTTCTCTTCTTTATCAGCAGATGAGCGCCTGGTGCAGTTACCACAGTTTTGAAGGGGCTGCGGCCTTCCTGCGTCGCCATGCCCAGGAAGAGATGACCCATATGCAGCGCCTGTTCGACTACCTGACCGACACCGGTAGCCTGCCGCGCATCAACGCTATCGCCTCCCCGTTTGCCGAATATGCCTCACTGGACGAGCTGTTCCGCCAGACCTATGAGCACGAGCAGTTGATCACGCAAAAAATTAATGAACTGGCGCACGCCGCCATGACCAGTCAGGATTACCCGACCTTTAATTTCCTGCAGTGGTATGTTGCTGAACAGCACGAAGAAGAGAAATTATTTAAATCGGTGATTGATAAACTGACCCTCGTTGGAAAAAGTGGCGAAGGTCTGTACTTTATCGATAAAGAACTGGCGACCCTCGACACACAGAATTAATCTTCCGTGCCGCGACATCCCCATGTCGCGGCCCTTTTAATGCCGGCAAATCTTATTTTCTGCGGTAGTAAAGCCTTCCTCTCTGGCAATAAATTTGCCTTTTTTCTCTAAAAACGCCACCAGCTCTGCGGCGCTTAGATTCGCTGCTGAACAGGTGTGAAACCGCGCCTCTTCGCCAAAGCGATGGCGAATGGCGGCCTCCAGCGAGGCGACCGTCCAGGACTCACCCGAGGCGAGCATCATCTGCAGTACTTCATGACCATGAATAGAAGACATAACCCCTCCTGAAAACCACCAGCTTAGGCCAGCCATGCCATCGGCGCCTTGCGCCAGCGCAGGCTTTCCCCCCTTTAACTTCGTAAAGTTTACATTACACCCCTTGTAACCCTCATTTGACGAATGCCGTAATATCCCCTACTCTGCGCGGCATAATTTATTGTTATTTGCTGTAGGGATAGCGAAAAGCGTGAAAAACCGCACTCTGGGCAGTATTTTAATCGTAGCTGGCACCACTATCGGTGCAGGAATGTTGGCGATGCCATTGGCTGCCGCCGGCGTCGGGTTTACCGTCACGCTGGGTTTACTTTTCACCTTGTGGGCACTGATGTGCTATACCGCCCTGTTGTTGCTGGAAGTCTACCAGCACGTGCCTGCCGACATGGGGCTCGGTTCCCTGGCCGCACGCTATCTGGGCCGCTACGGGCAGTGGATTACCGGGTTCTGCATGCTGTTTCTGCTGTATGCCCTCACGGCGGCCTATATCAGTGGCGCCGGTGAATTGCTCGCTTCCAGCCTCAACCAGTGGCTGGACTGGCAGCTGCCGCCGGCGGCCGGCGTACTGTTATTTACGGCGCTGGGCGGGGCGGTGGTGTGCATCGGTACCTCGCTGGTCGACTTATTCAATCGCTTCCTGTTTAGCGCCAAAATTATCTTTCTGGTGATTATGCTGGCGCTACTGATGCCGCATATTCATCAAGTCAATTTGTTGACGCTGCCGGTTGAGCAAGGCCTGGCGCTGTCGGCCATTCCGGTGATCTTTACCTCCTTTGGCTTTCACGGCAGCGTGCCGAGCATAGTCAGCTATCTTGGCGGCAATATCCGCAAACTGCGCCGGGTATTTATTATCGGCAGCTTTATTCCGCTGGTGGCTTATATTTTCTGGCAGCTGGCGACGCTGGGGAGTATCAACCCTCCCGCGTTCACCGCCCTGCTGGCCAAAAACGCCGGTCTGAACGGACTGCTGGAGGCGATCCGCGAAGTGGTGGCGTCTCCACACGTGGAGCTGGCCGTACACCTGTTTGCCGACCTCGCGCTGGCGACCTCATTCCTCGGCGTCTCGCTCGGCTTGTTTGATTATCTGGCCGATGTGTTTCAACGCAAAAACAGCGTGAGTGGGCGTCTGCAGAGTGGAGCAATCACCTTCCTGCCGCCGGTGGCGTTCGCCCTGTTCTATCCACGCGGTTTTGTTATGGCCCTGGGCTACGCCGGGGTGGCGCTCGCCGTGCTGGCCCTGATGTTGCCTGCTCTGCTGGCAATGAAGAGCCGCCGACAACATCCGCAGGCTGCCTGGCGGGTGGTCGGCGGCGCGCCGGCGCTGTGGCTGGTTCTGCTGTGCGGGATCGGTATCGTGGCGATTCAGTTCAGTATCGTCGCCGGACTGCTGCCTGCGGTGGGATAAAAAAAGGGGCCGGCTGGCCCCTGGTTTTATTTTGCTAAGCAGCACTGCTTATACTTTTTTCCGCTCCCGCACGGGCAGGGATCGTTGCGTCCGACCTTCGCCTCATTTCTGACCGGTTGCTGAACCACCACCGGCTGCGGATTCGCCATCCAGTACTGGTAAAGCGCCAGCGCTGCCGGCGTGATACGCTCGATGCTGTCGATAAACTCATCCGCCGTCAGATTATCCAGCGCGGTAAACTGCGCCTCGCTGCCGTGGAGTGCAATCGCGTCCAGTGCCGGCTGAAGCTCAGCGGGCAGCGTCGACCAGTCGCTCAGCGCTACGCCGCGCAGGTAGCCAAAGCACCACTCTTCGACGATCGTCAGTTCCTGACCTTCCGCTTCGCGGGTGCCAAACAGCGGTTCGAACTGTTCGGGATAGGACTCCAGCCGTTCGGCGATGTCGCTCATATGCTGCAGCGTCAGATCGACAAAGCGATCGCGCTCGCGGTCATTGGCCCAGCGCGGCACATTGTCCACCCCGCCCCAGATGGCCACCAGCCACTGGGCTGGTTCGATATCAGTCGGTGCTGAGAGAATAGCCGTCAGCAGGCCATCCAGTTCAGACACATCCAGAATAGCGCCTTCGGTGGCGTATTTCGCCAGCGTTTCGTCCAGCCATTCCAGTTCGTTTTCGTTTAAAGGTCCGGTATTCATTCACAGGCTCGCATGGTAAAAATCGGGCCTACAGTAGCCGAATTGCCGACAGAAAGCCACCCGGCGCGGCAATCCGCCTGCCCATGCGCATCAGGCCAGGCCCTGCAGCGCCGCCGCCACGTCGCGAATGGCCTCCTCCCCTAACGGCAGCAAGGGCCGGGGAAGACAGTCAGGATCGCACAGCCCGAGAATGGCCGCCGCACTGGCTATCACCCGCAGGCTGCCGCCATAGCGGTCAAAGCATCGCCAGAGCGGGGTCAGCTGCGCATTCAGCGCCGCAACCTGCGCCGCGTCGCCAGTACGAATCGCCCTTACCAGCGCCCCCGAAAGTTGGGGAAAGAGCCCGCCGCAAACCGAGTACCAGACTTCGCAACCGGCCTGCAATCCCGCCGTCGCCAGGGCGTCGCCACTGGCGCCAAGCGTAACGCGGGCAGGAAGATGACGGCGCAGCGTTGCCACTCGTTCACGCGCCTGTGGCTCAGGCAAACCGGGAATTTTAATCGAGGCGATGGCCGGCAAGGCGGCGATGCGCCCCTGCAGCTCATCCGCCAGCGTGACGTGAGTAGTGCGGGGATTGTCATACAGGCAAACCGGAACCGAGACGTGCCGACAGACCTCTTCGTAAAAGGCAAAGATCTCCTCCGCAGAAAGCGGCTGATAGGACATCATCGGCAGTAATAACGCATCCGCCCCGGCCTGCTGGGCATCCTCCACCAGGCGCAGCACTTCGCTGGTGGCGATGGCGCCGACACCGACCATCATCGGGATCGACCCAACATGCGCTTTCGCCACCTGCACCACCCGCTTGCGCTGCTCACGACTCAGATAAGCGTAGCTGCCGGTCGAGCCCAGGATGCCCAGCGAGTCGACGCCGGTATCGGTAAGACGAGAGAGAATACGGATAAACGCCTTTTCATCAATATGCTGCTGATGCAGCGGCGTCAGCGGAAATGCGCAAAGCCCTGTGAACATGATGCCTCCGGCAGGCTGGGATACGAATCCGGTTGATAGTAGCAAGGAGAGATCGTTTTGTCCTGGGACAAATGAAAGGTTGACTGAACGGCCTAATCTGAAGGGTAGAAGAAGGTTATCTTACGAGGATGTCAGGAAAAGGGAGGGATAGAAACAAAAAAACCACCCGTAGGTGGTTTCACGACACTGCTTATTGCTTTGATTATTCTGCTTTTATCCCAATGGTACCCGGAGTGGGACTTGAACCCACACAGCGCGAACGCCGAGGGATTTTAAATCCCTTGTGTCTACCGATTCCACCATCCGGGCTCGGGATATAAAGTGGAGGCGCGTTCCGGAGTCGAACCGGACTAGACGGATTTGCAATCCGCTACATAACCGCTTTGCTAACGCGCCTTTAATACTGAAGCACCCGCAACTGCCGATGCTGATAATCTGGAGCGGGAAACGAGACTCGAACTCGCGACCCCGACCTTGGCAAGGTCGTGCTC